>JAFRBX010000027.1 GCA_017404665.1 Ruminococcus sp. | reverse complement strand
CCTGCCTCTTCGAGGCACCTCCTGCGGAGGCTTCGGGCTTCGCAATGACAACAGTAAAGACTCTTATTTGATAACAGCGTTATCCTTGATGTGCTTCATCGCGAGCTGTACGCGCAGGTCCTCCTTGATGCCGTCGACGGGAATGATCTCCTTGACCTTTTCGACGTCCATCTTATAGATCTCAGCCATCTTCGCGTACTCTTCCTCGACCTCTTCGTCGGTGGGCTCGATCTTCTCGAGCTCAGCGATCTTTTCGAGCGCTAAGCGCATCTTGATGCGTCTTTCTGCCTCAGGTCTGTACATTTCACGGACAGAATCGGCGTCCATGCCGGTATACTTCATATAGGTGTCGAGGTCCATGCCCTGCTGACGCAGACGCATATCCATCTCCTGCAGCATGTTCTGTGCCTCTTTGTCGATCATCTGCTCGGGGATCTCGCCCTCGACCTTCTCGATAACCGCGTTGGTCAGCTTGTCGTCAAAGTCGCGCTCGGACTCGCCCTCGAGACGCTTTTGGATCTGCTCCTTGATTTCCTCGCGGTACTCCGCTACGGTGTCCTTCTCGGAAACATCCTTGACAAAATCATCGTCGACCTCGGGCAGCTCCTTCTTCTTGATCTCATGGAGCTTGATCTTGAACTGAGCGTCCTTGCCCTTGAGATTCTCCGCCTGATACTCCTCGGGGAACTTGACGTCGATGGTGAACTCGTCGCCGGTGCTGTGACCGACGAGCTGCTCCTCAAAGCCGGGGATGAAGTTGCCGGAACCCAGCTCGAGGTTATATTCCTCCGCCTTGCCGCCTTCAAAAGCCTCGCCGTCGCAGAAGCCCTCAAAGTCGATGACGACGGTGTCGCCGTTCTCAGCGGGACGGTCCTCGACGGTGACCATGCGGCTGTTGCGGTCGCGCACGCGGTCGATCTCTTCGTCGATCATCTCTTCGGTGACCTCGGTAGAGAGGCGCTCGACCTCGATGCCGTCATAATCGCTGATCTCGATCTCGGGCTCTACGATCACGGTCGCCTTGAAGGTGAAGCCGTCCTTACTGACCTCGGTCGCCTCCAGAGCGGTGACGGTCACGACCTTCAGCTCAGCTTCTCTGCAGGCGTCGTCCAGCGCCTCGGGATAGCAGTCCTGCATCGCGTCGTCATAGAAGATCTCTTCGCCGTAGATCTTCTCGATGATCGCGCGGGGCGCCTTGCCCTTGCGGAAGCCGGGGACCTGGATCCTCTTGACCTGCTTTTTGAAAACCTTGTTGACAGCGTCCATGAATACGGCGCCGTCGACAGTTACTTCTAACTCAAAAGTGTTTGTCTCAGTCTTATTGCAAGATTTTAATGCCATTTTATTTTCCTCCTAAGAATTTTCATATGACTTTTTTGACTTTGAATTGACAGTATATGCAGATGAGATTGCCGCGGGCTAATGCCCTCGCAATGACATTTGTATTCGGTTGAGATTGCCACGGGCTAAAGCCCTCGCAATGACAATTTGTATTTACCGTACCGGCACCGGTACGAACCGCGTATAATCGGCAGCGATCAGGTGAAAGGTGATCCCCTTATACTCTCCGATGACCGCGTTTTTATGGGTACGCTCACCGTGGAGGTGTCCGTAATAACATTCCTTCACGCCCAGCTCCAGCAGCGCCGTCATGATCTCCTCGCACTCGATATCGCCGTACACGGGCGGATAGTGCAGAAAGACGATTGGGGGCGATGCGTCGCATAATCTTTTCGCTTCGGCATAGGACAGCTTCAGCCGACCGATCTCGCGGTTGATCACCTTGATATCGTGCTCGCCCTCTTTGTCGTAGTACCAGCCGCGGGTGCCGCAGACGGTCCTGCCTTCGATCTGATAGGCGTTGTTGAACAGGATGCGGATCGAGTCAAAGCCCCTGTCGGCGAGATAATCGTCGAGCTTTTTCTTCGTCTGCCACCAGTAGTCATGATTGCCCTTGAGCAGTATTTTCTGACCCGGCAGTGCGTTGATGAACGAAAAATCCGCGTCGCAGTCCTCGAGCTTCATCGCCCATGAGATATCGCCCGCGATGACGACCGTATCGCCGTCGGTCACCAGACGCTCCCAATTCGCTTTCAGGCGTTCGACATAATCCGTCCAGCCGTGGAACACATCCATCGGCTTATCCGTGCCGAGCGACAGATGCAGATCGGCAATCGCAAACAGGCTCACTTATCGATCCCCAGCGCGCCGAGCACAGCGCCCTGCATATCTTCCTTGTCCGTGACGTCCGCAAAACGCGCCTTTTTGCCGCGCAGGGACGCGAGCGGAGCGGGTACCTCAGCCCCGGTGAAATCATGCAGGCGTTCCACCATGTCGAACTCGCTTTCGGGCAGCTTGCCCGCATCGAGCGCGGTGAGCACCGCCCTGCTGAATTTGTAGGGGCTGGCGGTGGAGGCGATCACCACAGGGGTCTTGTCGCCGGTCTCGCGGATGTACGCGTCGCACACGCTGACCGCCACGGCGGTGTGGGTGTCGCACAGATAACCCTGCTGCTCGTACAGATCGTGGATGGTGCGCATGGTCGCGTCCTCGTCGGCGTAGCCGCCCCGGAACATCGACTGCAGCTTATCCTTGATCTTAGCGGATACCGTATACATCCCCTCGGTCTTGAGAAGATCCATATAGCCCTTGGTCTCGGCGTCGTTATTGCCCGATAGGCAGTAGAGCAGGCGTTCGAGGTTCGAGCTGACCAGAATATCCATCGAGGGAGACACGGTGGTGTAGAAATCGCGGTTTTTATTGTAAACGCCGGTACGGATGAAATCGGTGAGCACGTTGTTAGAGTTGGACGCGCAGATGAAGCGCTTAACGGGCAGACCCATCTCATAAGCGTAGTACGCGGCGAGGATGTTGCCGAAGTTGCCGGTCGGCACGGTGATGTTGATCTTGTCGCCGAACGCGACGCGGCCCATATTCACCATATCGCAGTACGCCGACACATAGTAGACGATCTGCGGCAGCAGGCGTCCCCAGTTGATGGAGTTCGCCGAGCTGAACATCATATTGTGCTGTGCTAAGATCTCCTGTGTAGCGGGATCGGTAAAGATCTTCTTGACCGCTGTCTGGGCGTCGTCAAAGTTGCCGCGGATCGCGCAGACATAGACGTTCTCGCCCTCCTGCGTAGTCATCTGGTGCTTCTGCATCGCCGACACGCCGTTTTGCGGATAAAAGACGATGATCTTGGTGTGATCGACGTCCCTGAAGCCCTCGAGCGCCGCCTTGCCGGTGTCGCCGGAGGTCGCTACCAGAATGACCGCGTCCCTGCCGCCGCCCGCCTTTTTGAGCGACTTTGTCAGAAAATGCGGCAGGATCTGCAGCGCCATATCCTTGAAGGCACAGGTCGGACCGTGCCACAGCTCCAGCAGATTCAGCTGGGCGCCGTTAAAGGTGACCGTCGCAATGGGAGCGGGATGATCAGAGCCGAATTTTTCGACCGTGTAGGCGCTGTCGACGCAGTCGGCAATCTCCTCAGCCGTGAAGTCGGTCAGGTATTTTGCCATGATCAGCTTCGCCCTGTCCCGATAGGACATCAAAAGCATGCTTTTCAATTCCCCTTCGGAGATCTGAGGAAAGCTCTCGGGCACAAACAAACCGCCGTCCTGAGAAATGCCCTGCGCGATCGCCTGAGCGGACAGAACAGCCTTGCTTTTATCCTGAGTAGAGTTGTAATGCATAAAGACCCTCCTAACCCATTATGTTTTTATATAATAACATAATGAGCGGTTTTTCGCAATAGTCAAAGGTACAAAAAAGCAGGATTAATCATGCGTTTTATAGCAAAAACGCAAAAGGAAAGCCCCCTTTTGAGAAGGGAGCACGGATAACGACAACAGATATGCTGGTATTTACCGTATCAGAAACGTGCGTAATCCTCTGTCTGCCAGAACGCGTTTTTGATATGATTCAGGCTTTTGAGCTTACCTGTGGAGCGCTCCATCTCAACCTCGACGATATCGAAGCGCGGCTGCAGGGTGCATCCCGACGTGCTGAGATAATACGACGCCGCCCGCATGAGATGGAAACGCTTGCGCTTATCCACAGCGTACTGTCCGCCCAGATACGGGTCGGCAGAGCGTGTCTTGACCTCGATGAAGGCGATCTCCTCCCCCGCTCCGTTTTGCTCGACGGCGATGATATCGATCTCTCCGAGCTTGTTTTTATAATTCCTCTTCAGAATTTTATAGTTGTTTTTCTTCAAATAATCGGCGGCGAGCTTTTCGCCCAGCGCGCCGAATCGTTGGTTGGTCAAGGGTTTCATCTTTATCACATCGTTAGCATTTCAAGAAGATAAGGTCCCCTTTCCTAAGGGGGCTGTCATCGGACGCTCACGGACGGTGACTGGAGGTTGCAAAACATTCGATAATGGTAATAATAATGAACCGGCAACCCTCCGACCTCGCCTTACGGCGAGCCCACCTCCCTTAGGAAAGGGAGGCTATTGATACTTCGCATATATTTTCTTCAAAAAGCTCGGGCGGTGGATCGGACATTCGCCGTACTCCAATATCCGCTCGACATGCAGCTTAGTGCCGTAGCCCTTGTGCTTTTCAAAGGCATACTGCGGGTATTTATTCGCGTATTCCAGCATCAGCCTATCCCTGCTGACCTTCGCCAGTATCGACGCGGCGGCGATGGACATCGACTTCGCGTCGCCCCCTACGATGAATTCAGCGGGGATATCCAGCGGCGGCAGGCGGTTGCCGTCGATCATCGCGTAATCCGCCTTGACGGAAAGCCCCTCGACGGCGCGGCGCATAGTATTCATGGTCGTCTGAAGGATATTATCGCGCTCGATCTCCTCGACCGTGCCGAAGGCGATCGAGCAGGAAACAGCCGTCTCGATAATGACGTCGAACAAAGCCTCACGCTTCTTCTCCGTCAGCTTTTTAGAGTCGTTCACACCCTCGATGATACATCCCTCGGGCAGGATAACAGCGGCGGCGCAGACGGGTCCCGCCAAGGGTCCGCGTCCCGCTTCATCGACGCCGCAGATATGGCGATAGCCTTTTTCGCGGGCTTCGTTTTCATAAGTTAACCAGTCCATATGATCCTCCGTATTCGCTGCATTTCTCCCGAAGGGACGACCATTGGTCGTCCGTATGGTTGGAACGCTTGTTTCCTCTCTGACGCTCCCGATAATTGAAACGTCCGCCATTCTGCGGACGAGCAATGCTCGTCCCTATAATACAGACAGAAACGAATTCCTACGGTTCTTCCAGCGTGATCCTGCCGAGCTTCGCCGCGCGGAATTCATCCAGCAGGGTATAAGCGGCGCGCTCGGCGTCCGCTTCGCCGCCCGCGATCAGCATCCCGCGGTTGCGGGCGATCTTCGAGAGTATCTCATATCCCGGGAGAGATAAATCCTCTTCGCTGAGCTTGTATCGCTCGATGAATTCGGGCGTTTTCAGTTCACGCAGCAGCTCCAGCAGCCTGACCGCCAGCAGCTCGGTATCCATGACCTCGCTTTTGATCGCGCCGGTAAAGGCAAGGTGCTCGCCAACCGTCTGATCGTCAAACTTCGGCCACAGTACGCCGGGGGTGTCAAGCATCTCAAAGCCCTTTGCGACGGTGAACCACTGGTTGCCGCGCGTCACGCCGGGACGGTCAGCCGACACCGCCTTGACCTTTTTGGCGATGCGGTTGATAAAGGTTGATTTGCCGACGTTGGGGATGCCGACGATCATCACGCGCATCGTGGGGTTGACCATCCCCTTCGCTTGATAACGCTCGATACGGGAGGAAAGCAGCTCTTTCAGCGCGGGAACGAACCTGTCCACTCCCCTGCCGCTTTTGCAGTCGACGGGGATCGCGCGGACATTCTCGCGGCTGAGATAACTGACCCATTTCGCCGTCGCGCGGGGATCCGCCATATCGCACTTGTTGAGCAGAACGATGCGAGGCTTGCCCGCGGTGAGTCCGGCGATATCCGGATTGCGCGAGGAGACCGGGATGCGCGCGTCAATGATCTCCGCGACCGCGTCCACGAGCTTTAAGTCCTTTTCGATGCGGCGGCGGGTCTTGGTCATATGACCGGGGTACCACTGGATCACCTGCGTATGCTCAGAGGACGCCGCGGCGCTTTGCTGCCTCGATCTGCTTGCTTTGACGGGCTTGTTCTCCCTTACGGGTCTCGGTTTTCCCGCATTCTTTTGACTGCGGTCATTCGCCGCGTTCATGCGCGCGCCGGAGCGTCCGACACGCGGCTTTCGGGCATTCTTGCCATATTGATTATTGTTCGTTTTTTTCATTTTTTCACCTTGTGAAGCTGTTGAAATCAAAAGCGTGCGTCTTTTCAACGATTGAGATTGCCACACCCCGGAAACCCTCAGTCACCGTGACGCAGGCGTCCGGTGACAGCTCCCTTAGGAAAGGGAGCCTTTGGGGTTCGCAATGACGATTTGAAAGAAAGCCTGCTCCGTGTGAAGCAGGCTTATGTGTTGATAATCAGTTATATACGTAACGGATACCGCCCATATCCAGCTTGACGATACCGTTTTCATCGTAGGTATGCGGGATGACGTCCAGCTGCGCCTTGCCGATGATCAGGTCGACGTCGATAAAGCCGATCTGACGATAGCGGCTGTCCAGCGAGATGCTGCGGTTATCGCCCATCACAAAGACCTTGCCCTCGGGGACGACGCCGTTGAGCTCCTCCTCGGGGATATCCCCTTGAACGGTCACGCCCTGTATATACGGCTCATCGAGCTTTTCGCCGTCCACATAGACCGCGTTTTCGGCATAGTCGAGTCTGAGTTCCTGACCGGCGGTCGCAATCACACGCTTAACCAGCGGCTTTGCGTACTCCTGTGCGTGGCTGATGATGACGATATCGCCGTTGTGCGGCGTATAGAACAGGTTTGTTATGACGACCTTATCACTGTTGATCAGCGTAGGCTCCATGCTTTTGCCGTCGACGTCGATAATGCGGAAGCCGAACGTCATGATCAGCAGTACGATCACCAGCGCCATGAACAGACTGCCCAGCCAATCGAAGATCGTCGCGACGATCTCGTTTTGGTTCAGCTTGATTCGCGAGCCGTAGGGCGCCTCGTCCTCGGCGCTGTCCGCGTCGTCACCAAACAGCATATCCAGTTTTTGTTCGTCGTATTTCAAAGAGAACATCTCCAATTATTATCGGTTGAGATTGGACGCGTGCGTCTTTTCTTCGGTTAAGATTGCGGCACAAACGCCTCGCAAGAACGATTTGTATGCCGTGCAATAACATCCTGAACCATTGTAATGATACCACGGAAAAAGGGGGCTGTAAAGCCCCCTTCGTCATAATTCAAGAATTATTTACGAATTTCTTCCTTGACCTTAGCAGCCTTACCGACTCTGTCGCGCAGATAGTAGAGCTTGCTGCGGCGAACCTTACCGCGGCGAACAACCTTGACGTCTACGACGTTCGGGCTGTGGAGCGGGAACACTCTCTCTACGCCTACGCCGTAGGAAAGGCGGCGAACGGTGAAGGTCTCGGCAACGCCGGAACCGCGGCGCGCGATCACGGTGCCCTCAAACATCTGGATTCTTTCTCTCTCGCCCTCGCGGATATTGACGGAGACCCTTACGGTGTCACCGATGTGAAAAGCGGGGGTAGTCTCTTTGACAGAGCCTTCTGCGATTTTCTTTAATGCGTCCATAATTTCCTCCTGATTTTTTTCAGACATTCATACCCCGATGCTGTCACCGTGCAGAGGACTGTCCGCTTCAAATTTGAACGATTTGTTCAGATCTGAACCCCGTCCTAGGACAGACGGATTCAAATGCCTTAATAGTTTATCACAAACATCCAATAAATGCAAGTGTTTTTTGAAAATGCAAAAAAATATTGTAAAATTAGTAAATTCCCAAAGTAAATTCCACAGTGGAATTTGGAAGTGGAATTTAATGTGGGAAAGGAAATGCGGTAGAATTTAGTCTGGGAAAAGGAGGTCCCGGACAATGATACATAGCAAAAACAAAAACAAGCATATGGGATT
>JAFRBX010000026.1 GCA_017404665.1 Ruminococcus sp. | reverse complement strand
TTGATGGCATAGCATAATTCCTCTAACAGCTCGATGTCTCCGTCCTTGCCCTCGCCCTTGGTGATGTGCTCTAACATCTCAAGCATGCGCTTGGTACCGATCCTGCAATGCACGCATTTGCCGCAGCTCTCTTTGGCGGTGAAGTCGAGGAAGAATTTTGCCATGCCGACCATGCAGGTAGATTCATCCATGACGACCATACCGCCCGAGCCCATGATCGCGCCTGTCGCGCCGAGGGCTTTGTAGTCGATGACGGTGTCGATCAGATCGGCGGGGATACATCCGCCGGAGGGACCGCCCATCTGGACAGCCTTGAACGGCTTATCTGTCTTCATGCCGCCGCCGATGTCAAAGATAACGTCGCGCAGGGTTTTACCCATCGGGATCTCAACGAGACCGCTTCTTTTAACTTTACCTGTGACAGCGAATACCTTAGTGCCTTTACTGCCCTCGGTACCCATGGCGGCGAATGCTTCGCCGCCGTTGTTGATGATCCACGCGACGTTGGCGAAGGTCTCAACGTTGTTGATGTTACTGGGCTTTCTCCAGAATCCCGACTGCGCGGGGAACGGGGGCTTCAGACGCGGCATACCTCTGTGACTCTCTAAGGATTCGATCAGGGCAGTCTCTTCACCGCAGACGAACGCGCCCGCTCCCGCCTTGATCATGAAGTCGCAGGAGAAGTCGGAACCAAAAATATTGTTGCCGATGATGCCCTTTTCACGCGCCTGTTCCAGAGCGTTTTTCAGTCTCTTGATCGCCAGCGGATATTCCGCTCTGACGTAGACGACCGCGTGCTTTGCGCCGATAGCGTAAGCGCCAATCAGCATACCCTCGATCAGGTTGTGGGGATCGCTCTCAATGACGGCTCTATCCATGAACGCGCCGGGGTCGCCCTCGTCGGCGTTGCAGATCAGGTACTTTTCCTCACCCTCGCTATTCCTCGCGGCGTTCCACTTGAACCACGTCGGGAAACCCGCGCCGCCGCGTCCTGCTAATCCTGAGGTTTTAATAATATCTATGACTTCTTCGGGAGAAAGCTCGGTCAGGCATTTTTTCAGTGCCTTGTAGCCGTCTTTGTCGATGTATTCTTCGATCTTTTCGGGGTTGATGATACCGCAATTTCTTAAAGCGATTCGCGTCTGCTTATTCAGGAACTCGCTGTCCTCATCTGTGACAACTAAGTTGTCTATTTTTTCTCTATTACCTGTGCGTATGTATTCCGCGATCGCAGGAGCGTCGGACTCGCTGACCTTGACCAGTCGAGTAAGTCTATCTTCATCATAGATATCCACGATCGGCTCTAAATAGCACATGCCGATACATCCGGCAATGCTCGCATTGATATTTTCTTTCAGAAGAGCTTGCCTGACCTTCTCAGCGCCTGCGGCGATACCGCAGGAGCCTTGACCTATCACAATTCTCATACTGCCGCCTCCCTTAATTCTTTGAGTATCTTCTTTGTCTTGTCGGGAGTCAGCGAGCCGTAGGTATCCTCGTTGATCATCATGACGGGCGAGAGCGAGCAGCAGCCCAGACACGCCACGCATTTGAGCGAGAACAAGCCGTCCTCGGTGGTCTGCCCGTCGTCGATGTGCAGTTCATCTTTTATGGTCTGCAAAATGAGCTCCGACGAGTTGACATGGCACGCCGTGCCCTGGCACAGCATAATGAGGTACTTGCCCACGGGCTCAAAGCGGAACTGGGTGTAGAAGGTGCCGACGCCCATGATCTCTGATTCGGCGATGCCCGTGCGCTCCGCGATCAGCTTTATAGCCTCCTTCGGCAGGTAGCCGTATATTTCCTGTGTATGCTGCAAAATGGTGATCAGGCTGCCCTTGACAGACGCGTATTCTTCTAAAACGCCGTCCAGCAGAGAGAGGTCGATTGCTCTTGTATCCATGGAATGCCTCCATTACTCATAGTATTACTACATATTGTAACGCAATCGGCGGACTAATGCAATATAAAACGAGAAATATGAAATGAAGAATTATGGTAAGGTGAGCGCGTTGTCTCTCGGTGTTTAGCCGTCACACTTTTGATGGATTTTTGTCTAAAAAGCGCAAATTCTATAAACATTTTGTGCTGTCAGTATTGCAAATGTTATATATTTGTGATAATATATAGATGGAATAGTAGAACCTTTATTAGCTTTTCTTTCTTTTGAATTCTGTCTGAAAAGCAGAACACGAGGGTTCTGATCAGAAATTGAACTTGACCAATGCATCTGGTCATGCATGGAACAGGAGGGATTATTATGTTTTTGATCGCGAACGGCAGGCTGTTCACGCGTGATTTGCAGCGCCCCTTTATTGAGGACGGCGCCGTTGTGACCGAAGGTGGGCGTATTATCGCTGTCGGAGAAGCCGCCGAGCTGAGGCGAAAGTATCCGCAGGCTGAATTCGTTGACGCCCGCGGTCAGTTGATCATGCCTGCATTTATTAACACCCATACTCATATCTACTCGGGATTGGCGCGCGGTCTGTCCATCAATGGCTATAATCCCACCAACTTTTATGAGATCCTCGACGGCATGTGGTGGAAGCTGGATCGCGAGCTGACCTTGGAGGATACCAAAGCCAGCGCTTACGCGACCTATCTGGAGTGCATCCGCAACGGTGTGACGACTGTTTTCGACCACCATGCCAGCTACAAAGAGATACCGGGCTCTCTGTTTGCAATCGCCGACGCCGCGAAAGAGATGGGCGTGCGTTCCTGCCTGTGCTATGAGGTCTCCGACCGCGACGGCGAGGCAAAATGCGATCAGGCGATCCAAGAGAATGCCGACTTCATCCAATACTGTCAGGAGAAAAAGGATCCCATGCTGAACGCGATGTTCGGCATGCACGCGCTGTTTACGATCTCTGATAAAACGTTTGAAAAATGCGTAAAGGCAAACGACGGCAGGACGGGTTATCACATCCACATTTGCGAGGGTCTCAACGACGTTGAGGACAGCCGTGATAATTTTCATATGCTGCCGGTCGATCGACTGGTCAAATGGGGGATACTCGGGGAGAAAACGATTTTGGGTCACTGCATCCACCTGACCGAGCCTGAGATGGACACGATCACTGCGACACATACAATGGTCGTCAACAATCCAGAAAGCAATATGGGCAACGCGGTGGGCTGCTCACCCGTTTTGAAGATGTTCTCAAAGGGCATTATGCTGGGGCTGGGCACTGACGCCTATACCCACGATATGCTCGAGAGCCTGAAGGTGGCCTTGACGATCCAGCGCCATAACGCGGGGATGCCGAATGTCGGATGGAACGAGGTCACTACCATGCTCTTTCAAAATAACGCGAAGATCGCGGCAAAGTATTTTGACCTCCCGCTCGGCGTGATCAAAGAGGGCGCCGCCGCAGACATCATCGTGATGGATTATCTGCCCTTTACGCCGCTGTCGGGAGAGAATCTTGACGGTCATATGATCTTCGGCATGAACGGCAGACAGTGCCGTACCGTCATAGCGAACGGCAGGCTGCTGTACAAGGACAGACAGTTTGTCGATATTGATGAAGAAAAGCTCAGCGCACAGATCAAAGCGACAGCGGAGAAGCTGTGGGACAGAGTGAACAGATAAAGCGTTTTTTGACGTCATTCCGAGGAGTTGACCGACAGTCAATGGCGTGGGAATCCCACAAGCAGGGAATGAATATTGTGATACAGCAAACATAATTAGTGTCAAGGGGATTGCGAAGCCCGTAAACGGGCTTCGCAATGACAGCGTTTTTGATAAGAGGGAATTATCATGAGTGAAAAAATGATACCGCTGAGCATACGGGAACTGCTCGGCAGAATGAAAACAGAATATGACAGACGTCAAAGAGCTTTCAATGTCAATGAGGGCTTTCGCATTTCCCGCATCAAAGAGTGGAGCAGGAAATATGCCGGCAGTCTCGGCGACGAGGCGACAGAGAATCTCGGGGACGATGATAAATACCTCGAGATCTTCGGCGAGAAGCTGGAGGTTCCCTTGGGTCCTGCCGCGGGTCCGCATACACAGATGGCGCAGAATATCATTTCCGCCTACATCGGCGGCGCACGCTTCTTTGAGCTGAAAACCGTTCAGGTGATGGACGGCGAGGAGCTGGCGAAATGTATCGCCCGTCCGTGTATCAATGCGGAGGATGAGGGTTACAACTGCGAGTGGTCCACCGAGCTGACCGTCGAGCAGGCATTCGAGGAATATGTCAAGGCATGGTGTGTGCTCAAGGTGATCGCGAAAGCCTTTGAGCTGGGCGATCCGGACGGCTTTGTGTTCAATATGAGCGTCGGTTATGACCTTGAGGGAATCAAATCGAAGAAGATCGACCGCTTTATTGAGGGCTTGAAGGATGCGTCCGACCGCCCGATATTTACAGAAGCAAAAAATGCTTTAAAAGAATTTTATCCGGAATATACCGAACTGATCGACAGTATTTCGCCGCGCATCTGCCGCAGTGTGACGCTCTCTACGCTGCATGGCTGTCCGCCCGATGAGATCGAGCGCATCGCGACCTATCTGATCGAGGAAAAGGGCTTGAACACCTTTGTCAAGTGCAACCCGACGATCTTAGGCTATGAGTACGCGCGCGCAATCCTCGACAAGACAGGCTTCGACTACGTTGCCTTTGACGATCATCACTTCAAGGAGGATCTGCAGTTTGACGACGCCGTGGCGATGTTCCGGCGTTTGAAGGCGCTTGCCGAAAGCAAGGGACTGGAATTCGGCGTCAAGCTCTCTAACACCTTCCCCGTTGAGGTAAGGCGCGGCGAGCTGCCTGCCGAGGAAATGTACATGAGCGGACGCGCGCTGTTCCATCTGACCATCGAGATGGCGCGCCGTTTCTCAGAAGCGTTCGACGGCAAGCTGCGTATCTCGTTCTCCGGCGGCGTATCGGCGTCTGCGGTCAATTATCTGTTCAAGGCAGGTATCTGGCCGATCACGGTAGCGACAAGTCTGTTGAAGCCCGGCGGCTACTCCCGACTGGCGCCGATGGCGTATTGGCTGCGCCTGTGTCCGTATGAGTCCTTCAAGGGTACGGATATCGATATCATCACCAAGCTCCGCGACTGCTTACAGACGCATGAAATGTATACCAAGCCGATCAAGCCCCTGCCGTCACGCAAGTGCGGCGAGTCTGTGCCGCTGTTCGACTGCTATATGGCGCCCTGTCAGGGAGGCTGTCCGATACGCCAGGATATCCCCGAGTACATTCGTCTTGCGGATCAGGAGAAGCACAAAGAGGCGCTCGCGGTCATCCTGCAGAAAAACCCGCTGCCGTTCACCACGGGTCTGATCTGCAATCACCGCTGTATGAGCATGTGTACCCGCTACTATTACTATCTCAAGCCGATGGATATCAGGGGCATCAAGTATATCGCTGCCTGCGAGGGTTACGATGAGCTGCTTCCCGAGCTCAAGCCCGACGCCGCTCCCAACGGTAAGAAGATCGCCGTGATCGGCGCCGGAGCGGCGGGCTTGTCGGCGGCGTATTTCCTCGCCCGCGCGGGTTATCAGGTCGACGTCTTTGAAAAATCCAACAAAGCGGGCGGCGTGGTGCGCAACATCATCCCTGACTTCCGTGTTTCTGGATATTTTGTCAAATGGGACGTTTCCCTGATCGAGAAGATGGGCGCGAACATCAAGCTCAATACGCCCGCTCCGTCGTTCAAGGAACTGAAGGATGCCGGATATGAGGCTGCAGTCTGCGGCGTCGGCGCGTACAAGGCGCGCGATCCGCATGTGAAAGGCACCGTCATCAACGTGCTGGATTTCCTGCGTGATTTCAAGCAGAACAAGGCGTTCCTCGGTTCGAACGTTGTCATCATCGGCGGCGGCAATACCGCGATGGACGCCGCGCGCGCTGCGAAACGTGTTCCCGGTGTGTATAAGGTCAGAATCGTATACAGAAGGACCAAAAAATATATGCCCGCCGATGTAGAAGAATACAAGGAAGCTATGAGCGACGGCGTTGAGTTCCTCGAGCTGCTCTCTCCCGTCGAGCATAAAGACGGCAAGCTGATCTGTACCGTGATGAAACTGGGCGATCCGGACGCGAGCGGCAGACGAAGTCCCGTTATGACCGACGAAACGGTCGAAGTACCCGCCGACACCGTGATTGCGGCGATCGGAGAGGCTACGGATACCTCGCTGTTCACGCAGAACGGTATCAAGCCCGACGCGAGCGGCAGAGTACCGTTTGTGTCTGAGTACGACGGCATGAAGGTGTACAATATCGGCGACAGCCTGCGCGGTCCTTCCACCGTAGTCGAGTGTATCGCCGACGCGCAGAAGGCTGCCGACGATATTATCGGTGAGAAGCATATTATGGATATCCCGCTTGAAGCATATCAGACGCCTGAAGAGGCGATTGAGAGCAAGCGCACCATCGATCCAGTAACGCTAACCGCGAAAATCTCCGGATGCCTGAGCTGTAATACCGTGTGTGAGAACTGTGTCAGCGTATGCCCCAACCGTGCGAACGCGGTAGTGGAAATGCCGGACGGCAGGCGTGAGATACTGCACCTCGATCGCCTGTGCAACGAGTGCGGAAACTGCAAAAGCTTCTGTCCTTATGACTCGGCTCCGTACCTCGACAAATTTACCTTCTTCGAGGACGCAGAGAGCTTTGACGTCAGCAGCCAGAAGGGCTTCCTGATTCTTGATGACCATACGGTGCGTGTGAGATTGGACGCAGTAGAGGACATCGATCTCGATCAGCCCAACGATCTGCCGAAGGACGTCGAGGTGCTGATCATGACCGTCATAAAGGATATTGATTTGTATAGATAATATTTTTGAGTATCGGTAGGGGAGGGGTGTGACACGCATGTCTGCTCCTCCCTTATCATCAATTGCACTACAAAAAAAGAAGTGATTCCAATGAGCAAGATATTACTAAAAGGCGGTTCGATCGTCTCTCCACGGGGCGTCAAGCGTGCCGATATATTGATCAACGGTGAAAAGATCGTCGCGGTCGGCAGAAATCTTTCCGCGGAAGCGCAGACGGTCGACGTCGGTGGGAAGCTGATTTTTCCCGGCTTTATCGACGCGCATACCCATTTTGATCTGGAGGTCAGCGATACCGTAACTGCCGATGATTTTGACTCCGGCACCAAAAGCGCGATCGCCGGCGGCGTGACGACGGTGGTGGATTTCGCGACCCAGAACAAGGGAGAGACCCTCTCGGACGCCTTGAACAACTGGCATATAAAGGCGTTCGGCAAATCGAGCTGCGACTATGCTTTTCATATGGCGATCTCCGATTGGCGCGAGGATATCAAAAACGAGCTCCCCGCCATGTTCGAGCAGGGAGTGACGTCCTTTAAGGTCTATATGATTTATGACGCGATGGAGCTGAACGACCGCGCAATCTATGAGCTGATGAAGGAGCTCAAAAAATACGGCGGCATCGTGGGATGCCACTGCGAGAACTCCGGTATTATCGGCAAGCTCAGGGAAGAAGCGCTCGCCCGCGGAGAAACGCAGCCGAAGCATCATCCGCTTACCCGTCCCGACTTTACTGAGGCGGAGGCGGTTAACCGCTTTCTTGCCATCGCCAAGGCTGCCGACGCGCCGTGCATCGTGGTGCATTTGAGCACGCGTCTGGGATATCAGGAGGTTCTGCACGCGAGAGACGAAGGGGTAGAGGTATACGCCGAGACCTGTCCGCAGTATCTGCTGCTGGACGACAGCGTGTACGACGCGCCGTTTGATACCGCCTCAGAGTATGTATGCTCACCGCCGCTGAGAAAACGTGAGGACAACAAGGCTCTGTGGGACGCGCTGAAGACCAACAACGCGGATACCGTCAGCACCGATCACTGCTCCTTTACCGTGGAGCAGAAAAGGGCGGGGGAGAGCGACTTTACCAAAATCCCGAACGGCATGCCCGGTGTGGAGACCCGCGCGATCCTGCTGTATACCTACGGTGTAAAAAAGCACCGCATCTCTCTGCAGCAGATGTGCGCCTACCTCAGCGAGAACCCTGCCCGTTTGTACGGAATGTATCCGAAGAAGGGTGTGATCAAGGCGGGGAGTGACGCGGATCTGGTCATCTTTGAGCCGAGAGGTCACGGCAAAATCACCGCCGACCGCTGTCACAGCCGATGCGGCTACACCCCCTTTGAGGGCGTCAAAACCGTAGGCGGCGTCGAGCAGGTCTATCTGCGCGGAAAGCTCGTATATCGCGGCGGCGAGATCGTGCTGGAGCACAGCGGAAAATATGTCACCCGCGATCATTTTGATCTGTGATTTTCAAGAATAAAAGCCCGACGGAAAGTCGGGCTTTTATCATGCAATAGTGTTTAAAAGTTGTGCCTGAGGCTTATTGCTTCTGGCAGTAGTAGCTCAGGTCAAAGGACTCGAGGTCAAGAACCTTTGTAGTCGCTGTGTAGGTGAACAAGGTCGACTTTTCCCACTTCTCCAGCGTGATCTCGATCTTGCCGACGTCTTCTTCGGGGATCTGATATGTGCCGTCGCTCTCAAAGCCGTCGTCGCCAACCAGCTTGCAGGTGCCGTCGTCGTTGAACGTCCAGGTCCAGTTGCCGTCGGTCTCGTCGGTCTGCGTCCATGTGCCTACGAGGTTATTGTCGATATAATTTTTTTGTTCGCCTTGTTTGCCGCAGGCTGCCATCAAGGTTGCCAGAATCGCTGCTATCATGATAACGGCAAATACTCTTGTAAAAGTCTTCATTTTTTTCCTCCTGTTTTTTGAGTGAAATTATTATAACACATTGATTTGAAAAATTCCATAGTTTTCAGAAGTTTTTACAGAATGTTCATCCGGCGGCGGTGAGCTGTAAAGAATGTGCTGATTTGTCGGATATCTGAGCAAACAAAAGGCGGGGAGCTGAGCTCCTCGCCGATGTTGTTACAGATATTTTATTAGTCAGCTACAAAGAACACATCCATGCCGGTGGTCTCGCCGTCAGCTACGATGTAGGCCTTGCTCTCTTCGGGCTTCACGTATACAGTGTAAGCCTTCTTGCCCTTGACGACCTTCTTGACGTTCTTCTCGATGTCCTTAACGGAAACGGTAGCGCCGCCGAACTGGATGTAGAGATCGAACTTGGGATCAGCCTTCTTGGCAGCGGGCTTCTTAGCAGCAGCCTTGGGAGCGGCAGCCTTAGCCTCAGCCTTGGGAGCAGCAGCCTTGGTCTCGACTTTGGTCTCAGCCTTGGGAGCGGTCTCAGCCTTCTTAGCAGCGGTCTTCTTAGCTGTGGTCTTGGTTTCAGCCTTAGCGGCGGTCTTCTTAGTTGCCATGATAAAATCCTTCTTTCATTATATTATGATTTATTATATTAAGCAGTGGTTTTGCGTGCTTACAGGTTGTATTATATATTCCGTTTATCCGCTTGTCAAATGATAATGAAAAATTTGTTTGTTTATACAAATGCAGTCAGATACAGGGGAGGTTTGTAGGTATTGTTGACGGATGATTTTTGCTTGAAATCGTGGAATGGCGGTTTTTTGCCTTGCGATATCAACAAATTTCCACGTATATTTTGTACAGTTTCACAGGGTAATATACGGGACTTGGACATTTTGACTATTTTCTGCCCGCAAAAGTTATTTCTTTTTACTACATAGGAGGTTGCAATCACAGCTCGCGGCTGTTATAATGATTGAGTACAAAAACATGGACTCTGTTTTCGGAGACTTTCGGCAGGTCATCCTGCTGAAAAAGTGATCGGGGGAGAGAAAAGCATGATAGAATCGTTCACGGACGTCGGCACACAGGTGCTGGTGCTGTTTGTTCTGATTGCGGTCGGCGCGCTGCTGACAAAGCTCGGGATAATCACCGATCAAGGCGCGCGTTCGATGACGGACGTGGTGCTGTATGCTGTGACGCCCTGCGTGATCGTCAGCGCCTTTCAGCGGGACTATCAGCCGCGGATGCTCAGCGGCTTGCTGATTTCTTTGGCGGCGGTGTTCCTGTCGCTGTTGTTTTCTGTCCTTTTGGCTGAGCTGTTGTATCGGAAGAAGGATATCGCCCGCGGGGTGGTGCTGAAGTTCGCTGTGGTGTTTTCCAATTGCGGTTTTATGGCGCTGCCGCTGCAGAAGGCGGTGCTAGGCGATGACGGCGTCTTTTACGGCGCGGCGTTCGTCGCGATGTTCAACATTTTTATGTGGACGTACGGGCTGATCTCGATGAGCGGCAGGACTGGGGGACGTCTCGCGCTGAAGGCGGTGCTCAACCCCGGCATCATCGGAACGGCGGTCGGCGTGATCCTGTTTGTCTTTTCGATAAAGCTCCCAGCCGTTCTCGCTGAGCCTGTCAGTCTGCTTGCCGCGCTGAATACGCCGGTGCCGATGTTGGTGATCGGTTATCATCTGATGCACGCAAATCTCAAGCGTGTGCTGCGGGATACGGACGCGTATGTCGCGATGGCGCTGCGCTTGATCGTGCTGCCGCTCGCGGTGATGGGCGTGATGGTACTGCTGCACATCGACGCGACGGTGACTACAGCGACGGTGATCGCGGTCAGCGCGCCGGTGGCGGCGTTCACCACGATGATGTCGGCTAAGTACGACAGAGATACCGAGCTTTCTGCAGGTATTGTATCCGCGTCGGCGCTGTTCTCGCTGGCGACGATGCCGGCTGTGGTCGGATTGACGCAGTTCCTGTTGGAAAACGGATAACGATTCAGGGGAACGTTTCGCGTTTGAATTGATAGAATTGTTTGATGCATAGAAAGGAAAATGAATATGCCCAAGAATCCGAAGCAAAAACAGAAGCTGTTATACATCATGAAGTATTTTATGGAAAAGACCGACGACGATTACGGCGTCACGGTCGCCGATATCATCGAATATCTTGACGAGTACGGCATCGCGGCAGAGCGTAAAAGCATCTACAGCGATATCGAGAGCCTCAGAGATTTCGGGCTGGATATTGTCAAGACCAAGGTCGGCAAGATCTCGCTGTTCAGTCTGGTATCGCGGGAATTTACGCTTGAAGAGATCAAGCTGCTGATTGACGCGGTGCAGAGCTCCAAGTTCATCACCGTCAAAAAGAGCCGTGAGCTGATCCGCAAGATCGAGACCCTCACCTCGGAGAATCAGGCGAAGCAGCTGCACCGTCAGGTGATCGTCGCGAACCGCGTCAAGAACAGCAACGAGGAGATATACCGCAATATCGACAGCATCAACCGCGCGATCAACACAAAGAAGAAGATCGGATTTTATTATACACAGTGGGCGGTATCGCGCACTGGCGCGAAAAAGATCGTGAAGGAGCGCCGTCGCGGCGGCATGCGCTATCTGCTGACGCCCAAAGCGCTGACATGGGACGATGAAAATTACTATCTGATTGCTTACGATAAGGACGCGGATACCCTCAAGCATTTTCGTGTGGATAAGATGGAGGCGATCTCCGTGGAGGAGGAACGCGCCGACAGCACCAAGGCGGTAGATAAATTTGACCTTGCGGTGTACACTAAGCAGGTGTTCGGCATGTACGGCGGCGAGACAGTCAGCGTCAAGCTTCGCTTTGACGACAGCCTGATCGGCGTTGTGGTCGACCGCTTTTCGGATAAGGTCTTTCTTCAGCCGCATGCCGACGGTACCTTTACCGTCAGCACGGAGGTCATGCTCTCGCCGCAGTTCTACGGCTGGCTGTTTTCCTTCGGTGATAAGGTGCGGATCGTATCGCCGAAATCAGCGAAAAACGGCTTCAACGCGTATCTTGACAGCGTGAAAGAGCTGTATGAATAATCCGCGGTTATGCCCCCTCAATTTGAGGGGATTGTTTTTGCTTGTGCGATCACAAGGATTACCAATTTTTTTGTATTTTTTTGTTTATTTTTTTCATAGTTTGTGCTATGATAACAATGTTAATGTTTTTTACGCTATATCGAAAGAAGCGGGAGAGCCATGAGAACGATCATTTTAGCGTCAAAATCACCGCGCAGACAGGAATTGATCGGCAACATCACCCCGGACTTTACGGTTGTCGTGTCCGAGGTCGATGAAGTATTGCCCGCGGGCGTGATGCCTGAGGAAGCACCTGCTTATCTGGCAGGCGTCAAGGCGCGGGCTGTCGCCGAGAAGCATCCCGATGACATTGTGATCGGAGCTGATACGGTGGTGATCCTCGAAGGCGAGGTGCTCGGCAAGCCGCGCGACGCTGCAGACGCTGAGCGGATGCTCTCGGCGCTGTCCGGTAAGACGCATACCGTGATCACCGGCTGTGCTGTGATCATGAACGGAAAGACGCGTTCGTTCAGTGAGGCGACCCGTGTGGAGTTTTACCCGCTGAGCGAGAAGGAGATCGCCGACTATATCGCCACGGGCGAGCCGTTCGACAAGGCGGGTGCTTACGGTATACAGGGCAAAGGCTCTGTGCTGGTAAAGCGCATCGAGGGTGATTTCTTCAATGTGGTGGGGCTTCCGGTCGCAAGACTTAAGCGCGAGCTGGACGCCGTCATAGCCGAAACATGATCTGAAAACGGAGGATTGCAATGACCCATCTGTTTATTCTCAACTCCTTTGCAGGCACAAAGGATTCGACCCCTGAGCTGAAAGAAAAAATCGATGCTTTGAAGCTGGATAACGCAGTCATCGAATATACACAGGGCAAGGGCGACGCCGAGAACATCGCGCGCCGCTATGCCGAAAAGGGCGAGCCGCTGAGGGTATACGCCTGCGGCGGCGACGGCACGGCGAATGAAGCGCTGCACGGTCTGCTGGGCTTCGACAACGTCGCGCTGGGCGTGGTTCCCGTCGGCACCGGCAACGATTATGTCCGTTCCCTGCCTGCCCCCAAAGAGGACTTTTTGGATTTTACAAAAATGACGCGCGGCAAGACTGTCACGGTCGATCTTCTTAAATGTGAGGATCGATACGCGCTGAACGTCGTCTCCGTCGGCTATGACTGCGAGGTCGCCGACCGCGCGCAGAAGAACAAGCGACTCCCGCTGATGTCGGGTCCCTTTGCGTACAAGCTCGCTATCGTGCAGTGCCTGCTGACCAAGAGAAAGCATCATTTCACCCCCTATGCCGACGGGAAAAAGATCCCCATCGCACAGGGCTTCAAGAGCCAGATGCTCGCCGTAGCCGCCAAGGGCAAGTTCTACGGCGGCGGCATCAAGGCGACGCCATATGCCGAGCTCGACGACGGACTGATCGACTTTATGGCGATCCCCACCGTGCCGATCAGCTACTTTACATGGATGCTGGGGCCGTTCAACCGCGGCGAACATATCGACCATCCAAAGGGAAAGCAATTTATATTACATCAAAAATGCCGTGAGCTCAAGCTGGATAACCACGGCGATATCAAGATTGGTATCGACGGCGAGATGTTTGTCATGAAGGACCCCGTCATCACCGTTGTACCGAAGGCTTTTGAGATTATTATTCCGATAGAGAATTAAAGACTATGAACAGGAAATAATAGGGTTGATACTTAGTATCAGAACAGAGAATAAAAGGATTCAGATTAATGAGACAGAAACTGGGAAAGAAAGTATGGATATCCGCGCTGATCATCGTCACGCTGGCGGCGATCCTTGTCGGCACTTCGATCGTCAGCGCCATCGCAAAAAACGTTTCCGCCAAGCCGCGGACGATGCAGGAGGGCGCTCCCGCAACTCCCGACACCGCCGGCGAAAAAATGCTGTATCAGCAGATGTACAGCACGACGCACAACCGCTGCCGCTGGCTTTATGACGTCATCAGCGCATCGGGAAAAGCCGCACTGAGCGACAGCAGCAATCCGAACACGGTATTTGAGACCGCGAAGAGTCTCGGTATCCTCTCCGATTATACCGAGGATGATATGTACGCGCCCTTGACGCGCCTGTTTGTCGCGCAGACGACGGTGAAGGCGCTGGGATATAAGCAGCGCAGTCCGGGACGCATCGCAGACATCACCGCGATGCAGAGCGAGCTGGCGACGATGGCGTATTACGGCTACTTTCTGCCTGATCTCAACGCGATGCTGCACCCTGATCGGGAGATCACCGCCGACGAGTATGAAAGCCTGCTCGAACAGGTGAACCGCTACAGGCTGCTCAAGGGTAAGATGATCTTATCGTTCGGCGACAGCATCATGCACGGCAGCGGCAACGGCGACGAGGGCATCGCCGATATGATCGCCGAAAAGTACGGCATGACGGCGGCGGATTACTCTGTGCCCGGCGCGGCGATGGGCGACCGCACGGGACGCGCGCAGATCATCAATCAGATAAAGCCGGCGCTGGCGGACGGCGTCAAGCCCGATATCATTCTGATCAACGGCGCCACCAACGATATGAACCTTGTACCCCTCGGGGAATTCACCGAAGGCTTTGATATGTCCGCGACGCCGATCGCGACCTTTACCGGCGGCTTTGAAAAGACCATGTGGTCTATCGCCGCTAACTGGAAGGATGTGCCCGTGATCTACGTGCGTGCGCATAATATGGATCTCGGCTCCGATGAAAAAGAGCGGATTTACGGCGAAAGAGCGCTTGCCATCGCCGAAAAATGGGGCGCTGACTCCGTCGACCTGTATAGCGATACCGATATGAATACCGAGGACAATTATACCCGCGGACGGTATTCGTATTTTGACAACGAAAAAGGCAACGCGCCCGATTCGATCCATCCCACGGCGATCGGCTACGCGAAATTCTATCTGCCGATGGTTTCCGATCAAATCGTCGAAAAACTGGCTAAGGAGTAATCTATGACGAAATTATATATTGCGGTTCCTTGCTACAATGAGGAAGAGGTGCTGCCCGACAGTGCCGAAAAGCTGCGCGTCAAGCTCAGCGCGATGATGGACAGGGGGCTGATTTCTTACGACAGCCGCATCGTGTTCATCGACGACGGCAGCCGCGATAAAACATGGGAGCTGATCACCCGCCTGCATGACAGCGACAGCATCTTCAGCGGGATCAAGCTCAGCCGCAATCGCGGTCACCAGAACGCCCTGATGTGCGGGCTGATGACCTTAAAGGATGAGGCGGACGCGGTGATCTCCATCGACGCCGACCTGCAGGACGATATCGAGGTCTTTGACGAGATGGTCGAAAAGTACCATGAGGGCTGCGATGTGGTCTACGGCGTGCGCAGCAAGCGCGCGACCGACACCTTCTTCAAGCGTTTCACCGCCGAGGCGTATTACAAGGTGCTCGAACAAATGGGCGCGAAGGTCATCTTCAACCATGCCGATTTCCGCCTGATGAGCAGAAGAGCGCTGCAGGCGTTCTCAGAGTTTCATGAAACGAACCTTTTCCTGCGCGGACTGGTGCCGATGGTCGGCTTCAAGAGCGATATCGCTACCTATGAGCGCAGTGAGCGTCTCGCGGGTGAAAGCAAATATCCGCTCAAGAAGATGCTCGCGCTGGCGTGGGAGGGTATCACCTCGCTGTCGACCAAGCCCATCAAGCTCATCACCCGTTTGGGGCTATTCATCTTCCTCGTCAGCATCGTGATGCTGATCTATTCTGTCGTGCGCTACTTTATGGGCGCGACGGATACCGGCTGGGCGTCGCTGATGGTGTCCATCTGGGCGATCGGCGGTCTGCAGATGATGGCGATCGGCATCATCGGCGAGTACATCGGCAAGATCTATCTGGAGACCAAACAGCGCCCGCGGTTTATTGTGGAAGAGTATTTGAAAGATTAGAGAACAGATAATAGATAACAGTGAGGGGCGGGACACCCGCACCCGAATAATAATGCTCGCAACTCTATAAAGAGTCGCGAGCTCATTTTTTCGCAGTTGTTATCTCAATCAAAAAGCCGTCAGGCTTTCCCGTAACTATTATCTATTATCTTTTATCTGTTATCTGTTCTCTATAAACGGAATGCCCTTTTCAAGAACAGCTTTCCCGTGTTGGTGATGAAGATATCCTCCGCCTTGCGGATGATCTCCTTTTCGGGGGTGTTGTGCTCCTTGAAGTCGACGATCAGCTTTGCCTCGATCAGGATCTGGTGCTCAAGTGTTCTGATGTGCTCGTAGTTTTCGATATTCTCGACCATGTGACAGACCTTCATCGCAATATCCTCGGCGATATCGCATCCGAGCAGGATATCGCGCACCGCGGGGACGCGGTCGCCCTCGACGTTGTGGACGACTGCCGCGAGCTCTAAGCTGTACTGTTCCTCTACGTTCAGGTTTTCCAGCTCGCCGATGGATTTCGCCAGTGTGTAGACGCGCACAAAATGCTGGGTCTTTTCCATATCGCCGCGGTGATGCTGCTTCATCTTCAGCGCGACGCGCTGCACGTCCATGGAACGCTTCATCCCTTCGGCGTCATCAGTTTTTGTCAGCATTTTTCCATTCCTTCTTTCGCGCTTTTCTGTCCTTCCGATCCTGCTTGACGACTGTTTTGAGGTAAGCGAACGCCTTTTGCTCTCCGTTTTCGGCAAGATACGTGAGGTAGGATTCGATCAGGTCGCAGGTCGCGGGATGTACCATCTCGCCGCGGAAAACGCGGCCCTTGCGCTCCTTGCCCCTGATGAAGTATTCCAGCGGGCTTTTGTCGGTATACGCCTTGCCCTGATAGATCTTGCACGCCGCGACGCGGTCGCAGAACATTTCCACGACATAGCGCACGGGCATCTCGACGGGCTTGATCCTGCGATCGACGGGGGAGTAGTCTGTCCAGTATTCGAAGTGGTGGCGGTTGCGGCCCTTGTGGTGCATCCACGCCTCGCTGTAGCCCTTGATCTCGCGCTCGCGGTCGTTGGGGCTGCGCGTGCCCTGCCAGTAGCGCGCCCCCTCGCTGAACTCTGTCCACGAATACTTCGACAGATCGTGTTTGAGACCCTGCCACGGGATGCCCGCCCGAAAGCAATTTTTGATCACCTGATGGCGGTGGCGGGTGATGGTTTTGAAATGCTTCAGCGCCTTGCTCATCGAATCCCTCTTTTCCGGTTCCTATTATAGTATAAAGTGCAGAAATGTGCAAGGGGGAGCGGATAATTGGACAGGCGACTCTAATTCATTTGTTGAATTACAACATCGGTATTAGAACGTGATAATGAAAGGAACATCGCTTTATCAGCGCCCCCTCTGACGGACATGTATGTCACGTGGATATGTACGCTACACATTCAGCCCCTCTGATGAGGGGGCAAGCGAGTAGATACTTTGAAAGGGGCAGTTGTTCGAATCGCGGGGGAGAGATAACGCAGCATGACAGTTACTAACCGAATTCTGACTCAAGCCGAAGAGGCAGTATCATTGCGTAAGGGATCGAGTCAGGTTTTTCAATGTTTTTATCACGCTGCGTTATCTCTCCCTCAGTCACGGCAAAATGCCGTGACAGCTCCCTCGTCAGAGGGAGCCGAGTAGACGCCCTGCTCATCAATCATTTTAAAAGCATTATTAATACAGATTTACGCAGACAGATGAAAGACGATGAAAAAGGCTGTCATTTTCGAAAACGACAGCCTTGTGACATTTCTTTACAGCTTTCCGGCGAAGATCAGCATCACCAGTATCAGTGTAATGACCAGCACCGCTGAGATACTGACCATAAGGATCGTGTTTGCTTTCCTTTTCTCTCCGTCGTTGCTCTCTCTGGCGGGTATCAGGCGCGATTTGCGCAGCGCAGTGACAACGCCTTTGTAGAGGAAGAGGATCAGTGCGGAGTTCAGCCCTGCCTTCAGAAGGTTGAATGGGATCAGCAGCGGCACGAACAGCTCCAATACCGCTTCACGCGGAACGCCCATATAGAGCGGCGTCATGATGTAATTCCACAGCAGCATGATCAGAAGCATCGACAGCGAGCCCGCAATCAGACCGATGATAGCTCTGGGCAGAGTTTTTCTGCGCCAGTAGATCACGGAGCTTACGCCGACGAATACGCCCGACGCGAGGAAGTTCATCAGCAGACCGATGGGTCCCGTGGTGCTGACGGTGATCATCTCGATCAGGCACACCAGCAGCGACATGATCAGTCCGGCAATGGGACCGAAGATGAAGGCGCCGATGGTGAGGATCACGTCCTTCGGCTCATAGGTGAGGAAGCCGCCGATCCCCGGTATCCGCAGGAACATATCCGCGGCGACAGCCAGCGCGGTCAGCATCGCTATTGACAGCAGAGATTTGAGCCGGTTGTTGTTTTTTGTGTTTGTCATCATTTCTCCTTTGCGGTTTTCCGCAAGACATGATTTGGATTTTGCAAAACAAAGGCTCCGCAGGTTCGGGTACCTACGGAGCATGCTGATGCAATCATATCTTCTCTCATCCGGACTTCATACGCGTATGATCATAACGCGTATGTTACCGTCGGTTACGGAATCGCACCGTATCATGCGCCTTTGACAGCGCTCGCAGACTATACTGCCGGTCGGGAATCTCACCCTACCCCGAAGATGTATTCTGTTTGTCAGGTTTCCCTGACGCTATTATATTAGCACAGCGTTCGGTGTGTGTCAATAGCCGATCGTATACGGGATAGACATCCCTGCCAGATGGCGCTGGATATAGGTGATGTCGATGATCTCGAGCCGTCCGTTCTTGTCAATATCCGCGTTCATCAGGGTTTCTTCATCAGCGTGTGCGTTCAATGAGGATAGGTATCTCTGCACATTCGTTGCGTCCACCGCTGTGACCGTGCCGTCGCCGTCCGCGTCGCCGCACAGCAGCGATTTGTCATACTCGCAGATATAAAAAGAATTGTAATAGCCGTAGTATGAACAAAAGTAATCGCTGCCTTTGCATTTGTCCCATGTTGAAGCGTAATTCTTCGTGCCGAAATCACTCGGATAAAGCAGACCGTAATACTCGCCGGAATCCTTTGTGCCGTATGAGCTGTTATACCAGTTTTTGTAGGTGTAAGCCGTGCCGTCGACCCATTTCCAGTCGGTGGTGCCTTGAGTACAGGTCAGACCGATCCAGCAGTAGCCCTGTCTGCCGCGGATCATTTCATAGGCGATGCTGTTTTCGCTCTCGCTGCCGATGGTGATCAGATGACCGCCCTTAGCGGCACAGAGCGACTTAGCCGCATCCCACATGACAGCGTTGTCATAGAGCTCGTAGACATGACCGCCCCAACTGACGGTCTGTACAGGGGTATCGGAGATATTTTTCATCCAGTGGGCATAAACGCGCAGAGTGCTCTCGTTGATCGGCGTCTGTGTCGTGATCCTCTCGCCTCCTTCGGCGGCGGTGTACCAGCCGAGGAAGGTATAGCCCTCGCGTACCGGAGTCGGAAGACTGTCGGGCGCTTCGCCTCGGGTGACCTTGCGGTCGGCGGCTGCCCATGTGCCCGTTTCGGGTGCGACGTTCGACGTAAAGGTCTCGTCGCCGAGCGCGAGCGAGTTCAGGTAGAAGGTGCCCGCTTTATCAAAGTAAGGGTGCAGCGCATAGCCGCAGAAGCGGTTTTTCGGCAGATTGACGGTGTAGGTCTGCCAGTTCTTCGACAATTCGACTGTGACGTAGTTGGTGGTGAAGCCCCAGCGGAAATACATCTTCGCGCCGTCCACGCTCGCCTTGGCGTAGAAGTGGAGGGTATAGGTCTTTTCGTCACCGACGGAACCCGCTTGGCTGTAGCCGTTGCCGTAGCCCTTGTTGGTGGAGGTGACGATCGCCAGATCCGATGCCGAAGAGCCCGCTTTGGAGCCGGTGATCTTCAGGGAGCTCGCGTTGTTCAGCTTTTCGGTATCGTCGACCGAAACAGTGTAGGCGGAGGGATCGCGGGAGTAAATGTAATCGCTGTAGCCTGAGCCCAGATCGGAGCCGAGAATGTAGTTGTAGCCGCTGTAGTTGGCGGCGAATTCCAGCGTAGCCTGATCGGGCAGCCACTGGGCATAGAAGGTAAAGGTGGTGGATACGTTGATGCCGCCGATCCACGGCGTGCCGAGGGTATAGGAGTTTCCCTGCGGATAGAATTTGTAGTGGTAGCCGTTGTTGTAGATCTCGTCCTGCGTCTGCCAGCCGGCGTCGGAGGTGTACCATTTGTTATCATAGGAGCGCTTGCAGGTGTATCCCGCAAAGCTGTATCCGCTGCGGGTGAAGCTGCTGCTTTGCAGGGTGAAGCCGCCGCTCGGCTTCACGATCTGCGACGTCATGCTTCCGCTGCCGCCGTTGCCGCTGTAGGCGACGGTATGATCGATTTCCTCGCCGGTCAGCTTGTTGCCGGGCAGCTTGATACCGTAGGCGAAACGGCTGTAGAACGTCGACCATGAATAATAGCCGTCCCAGCGCACCTGATTATAGACGCCGGTGCCGTTGCCGTCGGTATAGTAGATACCGTCGCCGGTGACTTTCGTGATAAAAATCGAGTGCGAATCCCAATCGATACGGACCCAGTCGCCTGCGTTTACCTCATACGCGTTATAGTATTTGTAGTCCATCACGCTGTCGGCGTAAAACCGCGCGCCGAACACCTCATACAGCATTTGGGCGGCGTATGCCCAGCAGGTGGATGCTTTGATAGAGCCGTTTTCATAGTAATACCCCTCCCAGATAGTGCCGTCGGGATATTTGGAGCGCAGGGAGGAGAGCTTGCTCTGAAACTGCGCTTCGGTCAGCAGCGACCAGCCGGTCGGCGCGATCTCGTCGGCGGTCGCGCCGCTTGACGCGATGTCCGCATCGGCGGAGGCTGAGGCAAGATCAGTTGGCGCCGCCGTATCGACGATTGCGCTATCCGCCGCTCCCGCTGAAAAGCTCAGGGAGCTCAGCGTCAGTACGGCGCATAAAAAAATGATCAGTAATCGTTTCATGAATTACCTCTTGTATCATCGGACTGATGTCAGATGCGATAATTGCAAATCTTTTTTGAAGCATACTTATTAATGATAAAAATTATAGCAAAAAATGTCTTTTCTGTCTACGGACATTTCGTGAATAAAAAATGGACAAAGCATGAACAAATCCGTGCAAAAAGACGGAGGCGCGTGTGCCGTTCCCTTTCCGGGCACGCGTGCCTTTCTCTTTCCGATCATACACAGCGCTTTCTTTGTGATCAAAAACGGACACAGTCATCCTGTGCCCGTCTGCTCGCGTCAATTATTCAAAGTCCCAGATGCGGATGCCAAGCTCTTCGATGTATTTCCTGCCGATCTGCCCCTTTGCGGGGGTAACGACGATCTCGCCCGTCAGCCCGATGACTGCTTTCAGCAAGTGTCCGGAGAGAGGGCGAATCTCGCCGTCCTCGCAGTAGGCGAAAGCCGCGTGCAGATGCAGGTAGGGCTTGCCCTCATATGACGTGAGGCTGCCGTCGAGCGAGGTCATCTCCAAAAGTCCTTCGACGGTCGTTTCGTTGTAACACTTTTTGTCGGCGTCGAATACGCCGACCGTGACGCTCTCGCACCCGCCGATGCCCTGTATCTGTGCGACGCTGAGCTTTTCTTTTTCACAGACCGCTGTCAGCGCGGTGATGATCTCGTCGCCCTTGTCAAGGCGTACATAGAGCTTATCGTCAAATTTTCTGTAATCCATATGCTTGCTCCTTTCGGGAAATGTATGACACCATTATAGCGTGAGGGCGAACCTTTGTAAAGTATTGACGGCGGCTTTTCATAGTGTTATAATTTTGACAAAATCCGACACGGAGGGATGATATGGAAAACACGGTTCAGATCAAATATTTCAGCGGATATATCCGCAACTATAAGCGTTTATGCGATGAGCTCGGTATCGCGCTGCCGCTTTCCCGCGAGGAGCGGGAGAAACAGATTTTGTCAGAGGGCTTCAAAAAGTGGGGTACAGGGATCGTCGATCACCTGTACGGCGCTTTCGCGTTCGCAGTATTCGATGAAGCGGCGCAGAAGCTCTATGTATTCCGCGATCAGGTCGGTCAGAAGCAGATGTTCTATGCTCTTGTCGGCGGCGAATTGCTGTGCTCGGGCGATATCGACGCGATCGTATCCGACAGCCGCTTTGAGAAGAAGCTGAACAAGCGCATGCTGCAGCAGTATCTGTTCTACGGCTACCCCATCGGCGAGGAGACCTTTTATCAGGGCGTATACAAGCTCATGCCCGGTCACTATCTCAAGTGGGACGGCATAAAGGCAGATGTACACTGCTACTTCAAGCCGCTGTTCACGCCCGAGAAGGATAAATCCATCGATGAATTCGCCGACGAGATCAAGGCTGTTGTCACTGAGATATTGAACGAGGAGCGTGAGGACGCTGAGCTGCCGTACAAGGAATCGTTCCTGTCGGGCGGCGTGGACTCGTCCTATCTGCTCGCCGCCTCCGACGCGCAGTGCGCGAACACCGTCGGCTATGCCGAGGAGGACTTCAACGAGGCGCATCTGGCGCGCGATACTGCCGCCGTGCTGGGTAAGGGCTTCCGCGTTAAGACCATCACCCCAGAGGAGTATTTTGACCGCATCCCCGAGGTCATCGATAAGCTGGGGCAGCCTTTGGGCGACGCCTCCGCCGTAGCGTTCTCGCTGGGCTGTCAGGCGGTCAAGGAGCATGCCGACGTCGTCTACTCGGGCGAGGGCATCGATGAGTTCTTCGGCGGCTACAACGCTCATAAGCGTGTCATCCCGAGCGACTGGGTCTACCTGACCTGTTCGCATATCATGTCGCAGGATGTGGTTAAGAGCCTGATGCGCGATTTCGACAGCGCCGTTGATCCCGCCGATCCGCTTCGAAAGATGTGGGACGAAGCGAAAAAGCAGGATCAGCTCGACTCCAAGCTGACGATGGATATCTCCTTCTGGCTTGAGGGCGATATCTATCTGAACACCGACCGCACCTCTACCGCCTGCGGGATCGAGCTGCATACGCCGTTCTCCGATCTCAGGCTGTTTCGGGTCGCGAGCCGTATCCCCTCTGAATATCAGTTCCGCGAGGAACAGAACAAGTATGTGTTCCGCCAAGCGGCGAGCAGCGTTCTGCCGTATGAATCCGCCTTTCGCAAGAAGGTCGGTTTCCCTGTGCCGGTGCGAAAGTGGCTCTCAGACGAACGTTACAACGCAGCTGTGAAAGAAAAGCTCTTCGGGGCGACGTCACGAAAATTCTTTGATCAGGACGTGATCAAGGATATGTGGGAGCGCTTTACAGGCGGTGAGGCTGTTCTGTGGAACCGCGTTTACGCTGTCTATGTGTTCCTGCTTTGGTACGACTGTAAATTCGGAGAATAGATAGTAGATATCAGATAAAAGATAACAATTGTTGGAAACGCTGACGCGTTTTAGATTGATATAACGGCATATAAAATAACGTGCACGACTCTTTTTTGAGCGGTGCACGTTATTTGTTTTTCTAAAGCTTTAGCAAGCAAAGATATTTACAACAAATGAGTAAGGGCACAGCCCTCCCTTCACTATTATCTGTTATCTATTCTCTGTTCTCTGCTTTCTATCCCAGCGCGACGTCGGGCGCCATCATCAGGGTGAAGCCCAGCGTGAAGCACATCACGCCGAGGTGCGAATCGCTGCCCTGCGTCATCTCGGGGATCAGCTCCTGTACCACGACATAGACCATTGCGCCCGCCGCGAACGACAGCAGGTAGGGCATGGCGGGTACGACTGCCGCCGCGCACAGCACGGTCAGCGCGCCGAACAGCGGCTCCACCGCGCCGGACAGCACGCCGCAGAAAAAGGCTTTCCATCTGCTCTTGCCCTGCGCGTGCAGCGGCATTGAGATGATCGCTCCCTCGGGAAGATTCTGGATTGCGATCCCCGTTGCCAGCGCAAATGCGCCGCTGAGGGTAACGCTGTCGGTCCCCGTCAGCCATCCCGCGTAAACCACGCCGACCGCCATCCCTTCGGGGATGTTATGCAGGGTCACCGCGGACGCCATCAGCGTCGTGCGGGCGAGCTTGCTTTGATGCTTTTTCGTCCCGTTTTGCAGCTTCGGGATCAGGCGGTCGAGTGACGCGAGAAGGATAACGCCCACCCAGAAGCCGGAGAACGCCGGCAGAAACGCCAGCCGCCCCAACGCGCGTGACTGTTCAATCGCGGGGAGGATCAGGCTCCAGACGGACGCCGCGATCATCACACCGCCCGCAAAGCCCGTCAGCGCCCGCGACGTGCCCGCTGAGGGCTCTTTTTTCATGCAGAATACCGCCGCCGCGCCCAAGGCGGTGCCGATAAAGGGTATCATCAACCCGATAAACACATCTGAATTCATTGGTGATCTATTCCTTTTCAGGGGGTTTGGATATCCTTATCCCCGTGATAATTAAGATACGCAAGGTTCCTGCGTACTTCTCTTGTTATCATTCTATGCACATATCGTGAATGGGTTAATAAACATAAGACAACATCGCCGTCTGACGGTTTTGCGTAAAAAGCAGGAGCTTCGGCTGATGAAGCTCCTGCTTGATTTTCAATAGTCCTTGCGAAGCCCCTTGAACACGCGTGTTCAAGGGGCTGTGGCTGGATTAACCGATTACTATTGTACAACTTCGGGTTCGGTAGTGGGTGCGGGCGGGGTATACAGGATCTTGCTGCCGCTGTGGTCATAGTCGCTGATGTACTGTTCTTTACTGCCGACGCAGCGGACGGTATAGGTGTAGCTCTTGCCGGCTTTGACGTCGGTATCCGGCACCTCGGTGCCTGTGACGAGGGCAAGGCGTGTCCAGCCGCTGTTGCCTTTATAGAACACGCGGTACGCGGCGGCGCCTTCGACAGCATTCCAGCGGATGACGACGCCCTCAGAAGTGCTCTCAAACTCCGTGATCTGCGGCGTCTCGACGCCGGTATAGGCGCCCTTCATACCTGTTTTGTCAAAGTCGCTCATGAAGCGCCCCATGTTGTTGACACAGCGGACGGTGTACCAAAAGCTCTGGTTGAGCTTGACGTCTTCATCAAGATACTCGGTATCGGCTGTCTGAGCCATATTGACCCAGTTGCCGTTTTTGTTTTTATAATAGATGCGGTATTGCACCGCGCCCTCTACAGGCTTCCATTTCAGCAGGATTCCCTCGGGAGCGTTTTCTGCGGATATTAGCTGCGGGATTTCAACGCCGATAAAAGCGCCTTGGATGCCGGTTGTGTTCATGGGACTGACGGAATAGCCCTTGCTGTTCAGACAGCGCACCGTATAGGTGTAGGTTTTGCCGGGGGCGACGTCCTCGTCGAGAAACTCGGTATCGGCGGTTTCGCCCATACTCTTCCACTCGCCCATGCTGTTTTTGTAGTAGACGCGGTATTTGGCGACGCCCTCGACGGGGTTCCATCTGACGCGGACGCCTGCCGCTTCACCGGTCGCTTCGATGAGCTCGGGAGCTGCAGTCCCTGCATAGGTGCAGGTCTTGCCCGCGGTATCGTATTTGCTGACAAAGTCGCCTGCCTGATCGACACAGCGAACGGTATAGGTGTAGCTCTTGCCCGCGCCGACGGCGTCGTCGACGTAAGAGGTATCGACGGTCTGGGTCATGCGCGTCCAGCCGCCCTTGCTGTTTTTGTAGTAGACGCGGTACTGAACGTCGGAGTCGTCGATGGTGTTTTCAACCGCGTTCCATGTGATCCTGACGCCTTCTGGGGTGCTTTCGAGGGAGGTGATCTCAGGCGTGTCGAGACAGTTGTAGGTGTGCTCCCAACCGTTTGCGTCAAAACCGCTGATAAAGCTGCCGTAGTCATCGACACAGCGGACGGTATAGGTGTAGGTGGAGCCGTTCTTGACGTCTTTATCGATATAGGAGGCGGAGGTTGTCTCGGCCATACGCGTCCAGCTGCCCTTGCTGTTCTTATAGTAGATGCGATAGCGCACGCCCTGACCGACAGAACCCCATGTGATGCGCACGCCGTCGCTGATGCTCTTGGTCCCGGTGATGACGGGATCGTCCACGACGATCGGCGCGAAGAAGCGATAGACGCGGTAGCCGGTCGGTGTACGGATGCCGGAGTCCTTGAACTCGTGAATCTGATGATCCTCACAGATGCCGTCTCCGTGGCTCCACTGTACCGCGTAGTAGGTCTTGGAACAGTCGACTCTGCGGGCACCGGATTTGAAATAGCTGTGAGCGGTGTTCGGCGTATCGCCGCTCCACAGCTCCTTTGCTGAGGGAGCGCTCTGCTGGCGGAAGCAGCCGTGACCGCTGCTGTCGAGCACGATGGTGCCGATGCGGTCCTCCCAGTTCGCGTCGGTGCCGGGATCATCGATGCATGCCTGCGCCTTCTCTTTGCTGTCGAATATCATGTATTTGGTGCCGAACTTGACGCCGTTGCCGGCGGCAGGCGTGTCGATCTTGAGCTCGATCTGTTTCGGCTTGGTCGCTTTGCACACCCATAGTCCGCGACACGCGCCGATGGAATGTACCGCGCAGTAGCGGTTGCGCGCACCTGCAGAATCCCAGTAGATGAAATCCTCGGGACTGTCGCCGTAAAAGATGGCGTTATGGTTATCGGAGGAGCCATAGATCCACATCACGTCGCCCTTTTCCAACACGCCGGAATCATAGGCGTCCTCAAGCGAGTTGAACCAGATGCGATAAACGCCGTAGGTGCTCCAGGATGAGAGCACGCCGCCCATCACGCCGAGACGGTTGATCTGTGCTCTGGAAGCGCCGGAATGGACAGCGGACTTATACAGTACATGCCATACAAAACCGGTACAGTTCATCCCCTCCGAGCCGGGAGAGTCATAAGCGCCGTATGCGCCCTGACAGTCGCCGTGCGGGTTGCGGTGGTCCTGACCGACATATCGGGTGCCCAGATAATAATCAGGGTTGGGACTGTCGCGGTCGTGGTCGTCAAGCCACTTCATGTATACTTCATATTTGATGCCGTAAGCCTCCAGGATGGTTTGGTATCCGTACAGCGTCCCGCCGCCGTAGTTGTAGCCGTTGAAGCCTGCCGCCTGAGTACGGAGTGTTCCCGGAACGATTCCGGAGAGCATCACAGTCAGGACGGTGAGCACAGCCAGCAGGACGGATACACATTTGCTGGTTTTTCTCATGTTGTTCACTTCCTCATGATACGGTTTCGCTTAGCAAGCCGATAATACCCTTCACAGTTTATCACAGAATAACTGCTTTTACAATCTCTCTTACAAGAATGTAAAGATTTCTCTGTACCTGATTTGGTTGACTTTTATCTGCAATTGTTGTAAATTATTATCAAAACGGAAAAGAGGCGATTCGATGAAATTATGGATGAAAAGCTGTTTGTCGCTGTTGCTTGTGCTGTCACTGCTGTTCTCGGCGGCGGTGTACGCGGGAGCGGCGGCTACAGAGGATGAAGCAGCGACCCCTGATCAGGCGGAGCCCGGCTTCATCTATGTCAGTGAAGCAGCGGTTTCAAGCCGCGGCTTTTATGCGGCGGTACAGTCCGCATTGTATGAGGCGCGGGACAACGCGACTGCTGATGATCCGTATACAGTGGTCGCGCCCGAGGGCAGCTATGATCTGAGCTATGTGCTGCGCGTCTACAGCAACACGACGCTCGCGCTTTCCGGCGTCACCCTGAAGCGTGCGGGAGCCGGAGCGGGCAATATGCTGCGCGTCGGCGACGAGGACGGCGAGAACACCGGTGTGACCGGCTATGCCTATGAGAATGTCCGTGTGCTCGGCGGCACCTTTGACGGCAATATGGGCGAGAATACGATCATCAAGGCATTTCATACGAAGAATTTTTCGATGATCGGCGTTACCCTGCTCAACGAAAAGGAAGGGCATATGACCGAGTTCGCGGGCGTAGACGGGCTGACGATCCGCGGCTGCACCTTCAAGGATCAGCTCCTCACGCCCGGTAACTACGGCTATGAGGCGATCCAGCTCGACGTACTCCATCCGTTCCATATCACCAACGGCAGGTGTGAGGATCTGCCTGTCAGCAACGTGCTGATCGAGTACTGCGCGTTTGAGAACATGCCCCGCGCGATCGGCTCGCACACGGCGGTGCACAACCGTCCGCATGACAAGATCACTATCCGCAATAACAGCTTTACCGATATGAGCAGTATCGCGATACAGGGCATGAACTGGACAAACGTTGATATCTACGGCAACGTGATCGTGAACGCGCCGCGCGGCATCACGATCTATGCGGAGCCCGGCGGATGTACCTATCTTTCAAGCAAGCTCGCGGCAAAGGGCGGCACGCAGAGCCATGCGTCCGACAGCTACCAAACGCCGCCGAAGGCTAACATCGAGATCCACGAGAACGTCCTGATCAACATCGGCTCGACCGATGATAAATACGCATCCTACTCCAGTCAGGGCATCGCGGTGCTGGGTGAAAAGCTGACGTCGAAAATGCCTGTTGACGGCAACGACGAGAGCGGCGGACTGCCCGCGGGCGACTACTATATCGACGGCGTGAAGATCCACGACAACTACATTGATGTTCGCGGCAACGGCATCCGTGTCGAGGATGCACGCGGCGTCAAGATCATCGACAACAGCATCATCTGCACGAAGAATACCGTTCACAAAGACAATTACTACGGCATCGTCCTGCGCAGCAATGTGACGGCGTCCGACGTCAGCTATAATTATATTCTCGGCGCCGAGGTCAACGGTATCCAGCTCGACGGCACCAACGGCGGCAGCGTCGGCACGGTGAAGTACAACCGCATCGAATACTGCGGCAAGTACGGCATCGGCGCGTATACGATGAAATTCACCAATATCTATGATAACGATATCGTCGGCACGAAGAACATCGGCTTGTTCATGGCGGATAACTCCACCGCGAGCGAGGTGAAGTGGAACCGCATCCGCGACTGCAGTCAGAACGGCATCTGGATCACCTCCAACAGCAAGGCGTCGCTGGTGGAGAGCAACACGACTGTGAATTGCTCCGGCTCCAACTCCTACGGCGGCAGCACCGTCAAGTCGAACTACACGTCGGGCGCTTCGCTGACAAGCTTCCATATCCCGTGGTACTATGAGACCCCGCGCAAGGGCGCGACGCTGGGTGTGGGCAGGAGCTTCAAAATCACGCCCGATGTGCGCCCCACCAACGCGCTGACTTCGTTCACCTATTCGAGCTCCGATGAAAGCGTTGTGCTCGCCTTCGACACCGGTATGATCTACGGCGTCGGAGAAGGCAAGGCGACGATTACGGTTAAGTCCGACAACGGCGTGACGAAGCAATATCCCGTTACGGTCGAAGGCGACGGAGCTGCAAAACAGCTGACGGCGGAGCCTGCCGCTCCGGTGCTGATTCTCGGCGACGCCGACGGCAGCGGTGTTGTCGATTCCATTGACACGGCTTTGATACAGCGTGTCGGCGCCGGTATGGATGTTCCGTATTCCTTGGTGACGCTCTCCCATGCGGATGTGGACAGCGACGATTATCTGACGATACTCGACGTTACCTATATCCAGTGCTATCTGGCGAATATCAGCACCCCGTACAAGATCGGTGAAGCGTTTTGATCAGTAAACCGTAAAGAATAAAAGAACACGCGAGGCGGCAAACCTCGCGTATTTTTTTACTTACTGTTAATTTAGATTAGATTTACATACAGTGATTAGGTGATTACTTGACCGGCACGCAGTGCTCGTCGTTGATCTTTTGTACCTTTTTCACACGGCGCACGTACTTATCGGCGGTCAGCGGCTGCGTTTTCATAAAGGTTTTGACGATCTCCATCGCAATCATGCCGCCGATAATCTTCGCGCCCAGACACAGGACGTTGGAGTTGTTGTGCTCGCGCGCCAGTTGGGCGCAGAAAGGATCCTGACAGACGCAGGCGTAGATGCCGCTCACTTTGTTGGCAATCATGGCGCTGCCGTAGCCGACTCCGTCGACAAAGATGCCTCTGTCACACTCGCCCTTCGCGACCGCCAAAGCGGCGGGAAGGACAAAGTCCGAAAGGTCGCAGGAGCCTTCGTCATAGGTGCCGAAGTCTGTTACCGTGTGTCCCTGCGCTTCCAGATATGCCTTGATCTCATACTTCATAGATGTACCGGCGTGGTCGTTTGCCATAGCGATTTTCATAGAATCAGCCCCCTTTTTAATATTGTAGTTACAGTATAACATATCGGACGCGGGAATACAATTCCCGGGGCGACGTTTTTGCAATTTATTACGGTTTTTGTGCTGAGAAATTTTCAGTCTGCGGTGCACGAAAAATGAACCGTTATTTCCGCGGTCTGACTGAGCCGATAGATGAAGCTTTTTTCTCTGCGATGCAGATGACCGTGATCTGTATGCTGAAACTCCTTGTCGTTCAGCCTTCAGTGAAATTTTTTATTTTTTTCAGCCCTTATCAGCGCGTTATATGTACCTGCAGTGCCTTCCGTATACAAATGATACATCAACAGTCTCAAATAGGTGGACGGATGATAGTCGTGAATGTTTCCCGGGTAGTTTAACAGAATTCGTCTGGCGTCGGCGGGCGAGCATTCCTCAATCTGCAGGGTGTTCTCATTACGGTCGATCCTGATCCCTTTGACGGAAAGCAGCTGAGAAGCGTCGATTTTTAATTTGATAATACAAGTAAGTGCAAAATTATAGATATCGCCTTCAAAATCAAGACTTAATACTCTTAACGACGCCATATCAACATATGTTTCAAGCTCGCTCTGCCCGCTCTGCCCGAATTCATTATATTCGTTTTCATCAATATCAAATTCTTCTTTCAGCGCACGCTTGACCCAGTTCAAAACAAAATGATGCTTTGCCCTTCCTGTCGCCTCATCAAAGAAATCCTCTTTTTCGAGCTGTTCTCCTATTGTTGCTGCCCATGTCTGCGGATAATCATTCGATTTGACATTGCTGATTCGTGACAAAACTGCGTTTCCGTTTTTTGCGACAAGAATCAAATGTAGGCAGAAGCTGTTTATCAGCAGTCTGCTGCGATTGAGCGCACTGACGTAGGTTGCTTCTATTTCTTTGAGATTACGATGTGAAACCGGGTTGTTCCGGGTGTCTAATAATCTCAGGTAGCCCCAAGAAAACTGCAGCTGTGACCAGCGCGTTTTTTGCAGCCTTATCTCCAACCTTTTGTTTTTCTTATTCGAGTTCAGCTCATAGTGGCTGACCGCAAAACGCTCCATGTCGTCGCCGCGTGAACGAATAAGTGCGATTGTCGGATCGTTTTTGTAATATCGATCGAAAGCAGCCGCGTCATATCCGTCCATAATCTTGTCTTTAACGGGAAAAGCGTACTCTGTATCAATCACGCTGCCGGCAAGATCGATAAAAACGCTTTCAGAGTTCCATCCTCTCGGATTCTGAGGTGTTACAACGTTTTTATTGTAGCCCCATGCATAGCCGGACGTTTCCGCTTCGGCTAAAGTTCGGCAGGTATATCGGTTCATTAAGGAATAGAACTGCTTCGACGGAAGCTGAGAATAGAACAGTTTCTTGAACAATAGACTGAATATACATGCTGCTATGATGAGAATAAAACCGACCCAAAGAATAATGACCGACAGCTTAGAAAAATCTATGAACCGGAATAACAGGTCATTCAGGTCGGATGCATCGGAAATATATTCCACTCCTATACCGGCAAGATAAGACAACCAGATGCTGATGATGAGCTTTCGTGATTTTTGCGACAGATGATAAAGTCGTACAATGAAAGACATAACAGTTCCTTTCAAATCGATGAGAAAAAGAAGGTGCAGATTTGACATTCAATCAGATAATAAAACGATGGTTTCAGATGTTGTTTCTTTAGGTTGGAATATTTCGCTGTCCTCGTTATTATTCCGACGTAAAAGGACAACACTCTCTGTATGATTGGTATGCGGGAACATGTCGAAAGGACAGCACACCTGCGCCGTGTAGCCCATTCTTATGAGGAGCCGCATATCCCGCGCCTGTGTTTCGGGATTGCAGGAGATGTAGACGATGCGGTCGGGTTTCAGCTTCGAGAGCGCGTTGAGGAACGACGCGGTACAGCCCGCGCGGGGCGGGTCGATGAAGGCGGCGTCGATATGCGCGCCGTTCTTCGCCAGCGTTTTGGCGAAGTCCCTGCTGTCGGCGGCGGTGAAGCGGATGTTTTCGATGCCGTTCAGCTTCGCGCTGCGCTTCGCGTCGGCGACGGCGGCGGGGTTGAGCTCAACCGCGTGAACAAAGCCTGCCCTGCGAGAAGCGATGATCCCGATCGTGCCGACGCCGCAGTAGGCGTCGAGGACGATTTCACTGCCGCTGAGTCCTGCCAATTCGACGGCTTTCGCGTACAGCCGTTCGGTCTGGTCATGGTTGATCTGGTAGAACGAGGCGGGGGAGAGAATGAAGCGTTCGCCGCACAGCACGTCGGTGATGAAGCCCTTCCCGAACAGAATCTCGCTCTGTTTGCCCGTAAACAGCTTTGTTGGATCGCGATTAACGGTACACACAGCGGTGGTGAGCGTCGGACACGCCTTTTGCAGGGCGGCGGCAAAGGTGCGCTTGGCGGGAAAGACCGCGTCCGCACCGTTGATGACCGCCATGCTTTCTCCCGCGGCGGCAGCCTCGCGGATCACGACGCTTTTGAGCCAGCCTCTGCCCGTGTAGGGGTCGTAGGGCATGACCTTGAAGCTTTGAAAAAGCTTGCAGAGCGCCGCTATGATCGCGTTCGCGTTGTCCGAGCAAACGGCGCATCTGTCAGCGGGCATCACGCTGCGCGTCGTCGATTTGTACAGACCGCTGACAATGCGCTTGCCCTCACGCCTGAAGACGAACTGGGCTTTATTGCGGTAGCCCTCGGTCTTGGGCGAGGGGGTGATGGGCTCGACAGGACACAGCTTGCCCGGAAAGCGGCGGCAGATATTCTCTTTATAGTGCAATTGCTCCGCATAGCTTAAGTTGCACAGCTGGCAGGAATTGCATTTCTTCGCGTAAATACAAAAATCTTTCATAGGGATATTGTAGCACGGCAGGGTCGGTTTTGCAATCATTTGTGTGCGTGATTTCGCTTACAAAAAACTGTAACTTGATATATTGTGAGAAATCGTGTATAATCATGGACATGAAACCGATGAAAGTTATGCGATACGGCACCAAATACCGTTATGATCGCACAGGAAACACCAAAAGAATCATCGCAATCTCGGCGCTCTGCGTCGTGCTGGCGGCGGCTGTTGCCCTGACAGTCTGGCGTATCATCGACCTGAAGAACAAGCACGAGGACAACGGCGCAGTGAATCTGGAGCTGCGCGACGGCGAGCCTGTCCTGATGGACGTCAAGGTCGGCGATATCTGCATGCTGACCATGCCCTCCGCGGTCGATATCAAGGAGGTCTCGTTCGTTTCCTCCGACCCCGACATCGTGCGCGTGGACGCGGCGGGTCATGCCGACGCGCTGGCTGTCGGCACGGCTGAGGTCACCGCTTCATCAAGGAATTTTACGGCGGTGTGCTCGTTCACTGTTGCCGAAAACCCCGAGCCGGAGCGACCCGACGAGGTCACAACCGCCATCAAGGCGAATGAAGAAATATTAGCGAAGAACGTCGCGACGGGCAGGCGGGATATCTACAGCATCACCGTCAACCGCCGCACCAACACCGTCACCGTGTATACCAAGGACGATAACGGCGATTATACCGTGCCGGTCAGGGCAATGGTCTGCTCCTGCGGCACCTCCGGCGGCGATATCACCATCACGGGCGATTTTTCCATCTATTTCCAGGAACCGTGGCATCCGCTGTACGGCGACGTCTACGGCATGTTCGTCTCGGGCTTTTCGGGACCGTACCTGTTCCACAGCATCCCCTATGAGACGGCAAAGCACGATGCGCTGGACGCCGCCGAGTTCAACAAGCTCGGCGAGCCCGCGTCACAGGGCTGTGTGCGCATGATGGTGTCCGACGTTTACTGGATCATGAAGAATTGCGACGTCGATACCCCCGTTCACGTCATCGACGCGGATAAAAAATCCGACCCGCTGGGCAAGCCCGCGACCGTCAAGATTCCGACTGACGCAAAGTGGGACCCCACCGACGATACCGAGGGCAACCCCTATCTGGGCAAATCGCCGACGCTTTCGGGCACAGAGGACACCGAACTCAAAAAGGGAGATCACTTTGACGCGAAGATGGGTGTCACCGCCGCCGACATCTGCGGCAACGACATCACGAACCGCGTCAAGGTGGCGGGCGAGGTGCTGACCGACAAGCCCGGCGTATACTATCTGACCTACACCGTGACCGACAGCTTCAGCCTTAAGACAAGGGTCACGAGGACGGTGACGGTGGAATAGAATATAGATAACAGATAATAGAGAATAGTGAAGGGCGGGACACCCGCACCCGATCGATATATGTCGGTTGTAACAGGCAAGGCGGTTTGCTGCTTTGTGGGATTGCCGCGGCATAATACTATTATTCAATAAAACGCTTCAAAAACTGAAATCGATGTGGTATAATGTATACGGTGATGAAACGATGAGTTATACATTTACAGCACATGATTTAGAAACCATAAGAGAAGCTCGAAAGAAGAACAAGGATAAGAGA
>JAFRBX010000025.1 GCA_017404665.1 Ruminococcus sp. | reverse complement strand
TTTTTGTATACTGTTTTTTCGGCGGACTTTCGTTCGCCTATTTGTCGTGCGTTTTTGCCTAAAAAAGAGCACACCGTCTCCGATGTGCTCTTACTGTTGCTGTGCTTTCGTTTTTACTCCGTCTTTGGCTTAATGACATTGTCCGGAGACGGAGGGGCTATATGCCTTGATTCAATACAAAACCGGCTGCCCGAAAATCGGACAGCCGGTTAAAAACTGTTTATTGATCTTGTGTCTCGGAGTATCCAGTTTCAGGCGTCTTTGAATTTCTAAGGGGTTGGACGCCGATGTATTCCGATTTACCGAAGCCGAGGATACAGATGAATACGATGTTGATGAATATCAGTCCCAAAGTGAACTTCCCATTGTGTCCAAACGCTTTGGCAAGATGGATCTGCAGAAAAACGGTGAAAACCGTGCCGACCAGATAGGTCAAGACAAAGAGAATGAACCAGACAGGGGAATCGGTAAGGTTTTCAGGCTGCCGCATCATGATATATGACACGACGCTCAGTGCTTGAAAGATCAGAAGGAACCAATAAACGTTCTTATCCCATGCCAGCTTGAACTTGATGTACTTGCCGTAAAAGGGAATCAGCGCTTTCCATCCCTTTTCTCCCGCTTTGCACAGGATGCACCAATTCGCGATATATTCAAGAATCAGCGGCGGTAAGAGCAAGAGCAGATAGATAATGATGATAAAAAGGGAAGAATATACAGAATTGCTGCTGTTCATAAGTGCCTGAAAATCGCGTCATTCATCCGCTTCCGGGACAACGCCGCTCTCGTATTTGAGGGCGAGGATGCGCCTGACCTTCAGGTCGAGCTGCTCCTCGGTAATATCGCCGTTATCCAGCGCGTCCTCAATCGCTGTGATATACTTGCTTATGCTGTCGGGATTGAGGATCACGTCGATATCCGCCGCAAAAATTCCTTTGACGATCTCGCTGCGGCTGTATTTGTCGGTGATGATTTCAGCCGACATATTGTCTGAGATAGCGACGCCGCTGAAACCGAGCTTTTCGCGCAGGAGCTGCGGGACAACCTTGCTACTGAGGGTAGCGGGCTTGTCGCCGTCTAGTTCGTCGACGATCACATGGTCGACCATGATCGCTTTGACGCCCTCGGAGATGCCGGAGCGGAAGGGGAGAAGGTCATTTTCTTCGATAGAAGATAAGGAACGGGTCAGATGCGGGATGCTTTCGTCGTCGCTTTCCTCATTGGTCTGCTGACCGGGGAAATACTTGACGGAGGGAATGACGCCGCCCTCGCTGTAGCCCTTGACGGCTGATTTGATCAGTTCGCAGATATCGTCGACTGTCAGCGCGTCTTCGCCGCCTTCGATCGCTTCCGAAACGTCTGCCACGAGGGAGAGATCGAGGTTGAAGCCGACCTCGCGCTTTGCCTGCGATACGGAAAGGGCGTTATCATAGGCGCTTTCGGGCGTCAGCTCTACATCCTGTGACTGCTGATTCGGTCCGCCCTGAGGTCCGCCCTCCGGACCGCCGCCGGGTCCGCCTTGGGGACCGCTCTCAGGTCCGCCGCCGGGTCCGCTTTGAGGTCCGCCCTGAGGATTGCCCTGCGGGTCGCCCTCAGAACCTGCACCGACATTTTCCTGTCTGGTGACGGTTCCGTCGTCATCTTCAGCGACGAAGAGCGGGATAGCGGAATAGGACTGGGTATCGGCGATCAGCTTCTTTGCCTGCTCATCGCCGGAGAAGTTGCGGGGAGAGAAAAGGATACCGCCTACCGGGAAATTCTCCAGAGAGTTCTTTGTTGTGTTGCCTGCTTCGGTGACGAGATCGACATCGGTCAGCACCTCGGGGGTGACCATGAACAATTGACATATCTTTTCGCGGCGCGACATACTTTTGATCGCAGCGTCCGCTGCGTACTCAAATTCTGTTTCTGTAGGGACGACAGTCGGCTCCGCTTCGTCTGCAGTTGCCGGTGTGACTGCCGCAGCTGTAGGAGCGGGAGGGGCTTCAGTCGGCTCCGGTTCGGGTTTCGCGAGAGCCGGCATAACGACAAAGTGGATCAGCGCGAACGCTGCGGCGCCGACGATCAGGAATACAAGGAGAAATATAATGAGCTTTTTGGGGCTTTTCTTTTCGGTATGCTCGTCCTTGCGCTCGTCATATTCTTTTCTGGTGTGCTTGCGGTCGTCGGAATCGTCCTTTTTACCAGTTGAGGATTTGCTTTGCCATGTGTTTTTGGGGCGTTCGGCGTTATTCATGACGTCGTCGCCGAAAACCTCCTTTGCCATTTCCTGACGCAGCTGCTGGGTCTCGGAAATAATCTGATCGATTTCCTCGTCACTCACGGACGGTCTGGCAGGCTTCGTGGAAGCCTCACCCGAGGCGCCGGTATCAGCCGATTGATCGGGTGTTTCGGGCACATTCACTTTATCGGGAACCTTGATCTTTTTGGGGGAGAGGGCGTCCAAGCCGCCTTTTTTTTCGTCGGATGACAGTCTTTTGCGATTGTCGCGATTTTCAGCCATATTGGAATCCTTTCTGATCGGATCATTCTTTTGGTTTCTGAATAATTCATAATACACTTGATGATTTGCGCTTTCGTACATCATTATACTTTAACATGTTAACATAAAAGCACCGCTCATGTCAATGAAAACCGGTATTTTTCAATCATCGCACGGCAAAAAGAAATGCGTGCCGAAACCGACACGCATTTCGTCCTCTTTATGAGGAAAATATGATGCTGTTATCAGACGATACCCTGCAGGAGCATCGCGTTCGCTACGCGCTCAAAGCCGGCGATGTTAGCGCCCGCGATGAGGTCGTCGCCCAGATTGTACTTCTCACAGGCGGCAACGCTCTGCTTGAAGATGTTGACCATGATGTTCTCAAGCTGAGCGAAGACGTCGCCCTCGGTGAAGACGGTATGACCGGCGTTCTGGCTCATCTCGATGCAGGAGCAGGCTACGCCGCCGGCGTTAGCTGCCTTGGAGGGACCGACAACAACGTTGTTAGCCTTGAGGTACTCGATCGCCTCGTTGGTGGTGGGCATGTTAGCGGCTTCGCACAGGAATCTGCAGCCGTTCTCGACCATCTTCTTCGCGTCGTCGATGCGGATCTCGTTCTGCGTAGCGCAGGGGATGTACAGGTCAGCCTTGACGCCCCATGGCTTCTCGCCCGGGAAGAATTTTGCGCCCGGGAACTTGTCTGCATAGGGAGCGCAGATGTTCTTGCCGGAGCCGCGGAGCTCAAGCAGATAATCGACCTTCTCGCCGCTGATGCCGTCCTCGTCGAGGATGTAGCCGTCAGGACCGGAGATGGTGATGACTTTCGCGCCGAGCTGATTGAGCTTGAGAGCGGTGCCCCAAGTCACGTTGCCGAAGCCGGACAGAGCGACAGTCTTGCCTGCGAGATCTTCGCCGAAGTGCTTGAGCATCTCACGCGCATAGAATACTACGCCGTAACCGGTAGCCTCGGCACGACCTGCCAGACCGCCGTTCTCGGTTCCCTTGCCGGTCAGAGTGCCGTCGTAAGCGTCGCGGATGCGCTTGTACTGACCCATGATGTAGCCGATCTCGCGGCCGCCTACGCCGATATCGCCTGCGGGAACGTCGGTGTCGGGACCAATGTGACGGAACAGCTCGGTAGCAAAGCTCTGGCAGAAGCGCATGATTTCCATGTCGGACTTGCCGTTGGGATCAAAGTCGGAGCCGCCCTTGCCGCCGCCGATGGGCAGACCGGTCAGACTGTTCTTGAAGATCTGCTCAAAGCCGAGGAACTTGATGATGCCGATGTATACGGACGGATGGAATCTGAGACCGCCCTTGTACGGACCGATAGCAGAGTTGAACTGTACACGATAGCCGATGTTGACCTGGACCTGACCGTTATCGTCAACCCACGGTACACGGAACTTGATCTGTCTCTCGGGCTCAACGATACGCTCGAGGAGAGCCAGCTTGCGGTACTTTTCCTCGTTTGCGTCTACGAGGGGACGGATGGAAGTGAGAACCTCTTCGACAGTCTGAAGGAATTCAGGCTCGGAAGCGTTCTTTTCCTTTACTTTTGCGATGACTTCATCAACATAAGACATAAATATTCCTCCTTAGTGCTAAAAAAGAATTATCATTCTTCAGGGTATGCCCAAAAGAAAAACTGCACAGTTAGCATTATATTACAATGGGATAATTTTTGCAAGATTTTTTTGTCAAAAATCATATAATTCAGGAAATTCGTCACTTTTCACAGAATGAATCGGTGTAATTTGCAGTGTTATGTAACAGAGACTGCAAAAAATTCAGCGCTTTAATAACCTAATTTGGGTATAATTCCCCGCTGCTTGCAGCGAAGGTGCCCGAAGGGGCGGATTTATCCGCTTAGGCTAATACCCCGCCCGAGCAAAGCGAGGGTAAAGTGTCCGGTGGACACTTTAGTGCTTGCACCGGGGA
>JAFRBX010000024.1 GCA_017404665.1 Ruminococcus sp. | reverse complement strand
TGCTTCGTCGGTCTCAACCATCCTGGTCCATCCCTTTTTGCCGTAATAGTAAATACGGTAGCGTTCGGCGCCGGCACAGGGCTTCCAGCTGATCATCACGCCGTCTTCATGGCTGCTCAGCGTTACGGTCGGCGCCTCGATGAACATGCTGCTCCAGCCTCTGCGGCTGTATTCGGAAATGAAGGTCTCGGAACCTTTCAGCGCGCGAACGGTATAGGTGCGGGTCTCGCCGGGTTTTGCGGAGGTATCCACATACTCGCGCTGTGCGGTCGACGTCAGGCGCGTCCATCCGCCGTTATTATTCTTATAGTAAACGCGATAGAATTCCGCACCCGCAAAAGCATCCCACTTGATTTTAACGCCCGTTTCCGTGTTTTCAAAGGAGGTGATATGAGGGTATTTGTCGGCGTCGATATCAATGAATGCAAAACCGTTTTCATCAGCGTAATCGGCGGCAGCGCCGGTCTCTTTGGCTTTGACAGTGAAACCGCTGAGCTTTTCGCCGTTCAGGTCATAACCGAGAGCCGTTGCGCCGATGCTCTTTACGGAGTCGGGAACCGTCACGGAGGATAGTGCATTCTGACCCGTCAGCGCGGCATCCGCAATCGCGGTAACAGGATACCCGTCGATCTCGGAGGGGATAGCCAGATCGCCCGAAAGCTGTGCGCCGCCGATGATTATTACGGTCCCGGCTTCAGGATCAAGGCTGTAATTCAGATATCCGCCGTTTATCGCGAGCTGACCCTCGCGCGTCGGAGCGTTGTCGGAATGATCAACGCTTTGTTCATCAGCCGACGTCATGATTTCCGTTTCATTCTCCCCGGTTTGCTCTGGCTCGATTCCGGCGGCAGCGACATATTCGTCTTCCGCCTGAGCCGCCGCCGCGGGCGTTACCGCAAAAACCGCGGCAGCCACTATGAGAGCAAGTAATAGGGATAAGCTTCTTCTAAACATAATTATCCTCCGGTATAATTGCTGCTGTCTCTCTGTGAATGAAAAACCGTACAAGTCTATTTCGCGTAGATTCTGCCTATGACATAATTGGAAAGCCGCCGCGGCAGGAGCTTTGCCAGCACGGCGACCGCCTTGTAGGAAAAGCCGATCGCTTTGAGCGGCTGCGACCGCTTTTTCATCGCGAGCTTGGCGATATAGGCGCCTGCTTTTTCGGGGCTCATGCCCGTGCGCTCGTCCTTTTCCATAACGGCAACGGAGCGTCGGACGCGGCTGCCGTAATCGCTGCCGCCGCAGTCGTTTTTCTTCCGCGCGTCGGTGAAGCCGGTCGCGATGTCGCCGGGCAACACCGCGCATACGGTGATCCCGTAGGGTCTGACCTCGTTTTGCAGCGCCAGAACATAAGAGGCTATCGCCGATTTGCTGACGCTGTACCACAGCTGGAACGGGATCGGCAAAATACCCGCGATCGAGCTGACGCACAGAATACGTCCGCTCTTTTGGCTGCGCATATGCGGCAGCACGGCGCGTGTGACGTTGTCCGTGCCGAACAGGTTCAGCTCCAGCTGGGCGTGCGCGTCCCTGCTGTCCGTCATTTCAGCGGCTCCCGAAATGCCGAAGCCCGCGTTGTTGATCAGGATATCGATGCGCCCTTCGCGGCTGATGATCTCGCCGATCGCCGCTTTGACCTGCTTATCATCGGTGACGTCGGCGGTCAAATGGCTGACGCCCCCGGGTGGATGATCACGGCGTGACAGCTCATAGACGCGGCAGCCTTTTTGCGAAAGGCTCTTCGCCGCGGCTCTGCCGATGCCGCTGCTGCCGCCGGTGACGACGGCAACTTTTATTTGATCGCTCATTTTTCGAGCAGTACCTTTGCGATGATGTCGACCGCCTCGTCGATCAGGTCCTCGGTCAGTGTCGCCATGTAGCTGGTGCGCAGCAGGCACTCGTTGGGCGCGGTGGCAGGCGGCAGAACGGGGTTGACATATACGCCCGCCTCATAGACCTGCTTTGCCTTCAACAGGGTGTTGTCCATCGAATAGGTGTAGATGGGAACAATGGGAGTGGCGCTCTCGCGGATCTTCAAGCCCGCTTTGCGCAGGGCGTCTCTCGCGTGAGCGGACAGGGCGTTGAGCCGTTCGGGCAGCTCGGGGTGCGCCTTAAGGTGTCGCAGCGACGCCAGAGCGACCGCGCAGCATGCCGGCGGGATGGATGCAGAGAAAATAAACGGGCGGGAGTTGTGGCGCACAAAGTCGCACACCTTGTGCGAAGCCGCCATGTAGCCGCCTAAGGAAGCGAGGGATTTACTGAAGGTGCCCATGATAATGTCCACCTTGTCCTCGAGCCCGAAGTAGCTTGCGGTACCTCTGCCGCCTTCGCCGATGACGCCTAAGCCGTGGGCGTCGTCGACCATCACGCGCGCGCCGTATTTTTCAGCCAGCGCGCAGATCTCGGGGAGCTTGGCGATATCGCCGCCCATCGAAAAGACGCCGTCGGTGACGATCAGGACGCCTGCTGTTTCGGGGATGCTCTGCAGGATCTTTTCGAGGTCCTCCATATCGTTGTGCTTGTAGCGCAGCATCTTGCCGTAGCTTAATTTGCAGCCGTCATAGATCGAGGCGTGGTTCTCACGGTCGCAGACGACATAATCATTGCGTCCGACGATGGCGCTGATGATGCCCAGATTTGACTGGAAGCCGGTGGAGAAGGTGACCGCCTCATCCTTATGAACGAATTCAGCGAGCTCAGCCTCTAATTCCAGATGCATGTTCAGCGTGCCGTTGAGGAAGCGCGAGCCGGAACAGCCGGAGCCGTATTTTTCCAGCGCTTTGAGTCCCGCCTCCACGACTGAGGGCTCGGTGGTAAGACCGAGATAGTTATTGGAGCCGAGCATGATCCGGCGCTTTCCCTCCATGATGACCTCGACGTCCTGTCGGGTCTCCAGCGCGTGGAAGTAGGGATAGATGCCCATTTCACGGTACTCGTCGGCAAGTGTGAAGCGTTCGCACTTTTCAAAAATATCCATATATCTTCCCCCTCATTGATAGGAACGATCATGATGATCCTATATTATATGATAGAATTAACCCAAAATATTTTACATGAATAATCCCTTTGTGTCAAGAAAAATCAGCATTTGTCAGCACGTGAATCTAATTTAGTAATCTTATAGTAACTTTTAAAGGAGCAGTTACAGCCCTCCCTGCGTAAGGGAGGGTGGTGCGAAGCACCGGGAGGGTCGACATGGCAGGAACGAATAGAAATCATCTGACATGATTCGATTCTGCCGG
>JAFRBX010000023.1 GCA_017404665.1 Ruminococcus sp. | reverse complement strand
GTCGCCCCGGCTGAAACGAAAGACATAGATGATATTGATTCGTTTCTACCATGTCGACCCTCCCGCCCTTACGGGCACCCTCCGCAAACGCTGTGAGGGCTGTATGAGCATTTTCACCTTAAGTTGACGACATTGCCCCGTGGGGGAGGCGTCCGAAGGACAGAGGGGTGCCGTCTCCGGCGAGGAACGTCCCTACAAGCGTTCCCTCACAAACTCGATCTGCTTCTCGATCGACTGCACCGAGGTACCGCCGACGGAGTTGCGCTTGTTGACGCAGGTAAACAGATCGATATCCTCATACAGATCCGCTTCAAAGAGGTCGGAGTATTCTTTGTATTTCTCCAGCGGCAGGGTCTCGAGCACCTCGCCGTTCGCGATACAGTAGGCGACGATGGAGCCGGAAATCTTGTACGCCGTGCGGAAGGGCATGCCCTTCTTGGTCAGGTAATCGGCGAGGTCGGTCGCGTTGATAAAGCCGCGCTGCGCCGCCTTCTTCATGTTCTCGGTCTTGACCTTCATCGTGGAAATCATGCCGACAAATATCTGTACGGACATCGAAGCGGTGTCGACAGCGTCGAAAACGCCCTCCTTGTCCTCCTGCATATCCTTGTTGTAAGCGAGCGGCAGACCTTTGAGCATGGTTAGCGCCGCCATCAAATCGCCATACACCCTGCCGGTCTTTCCGCGCACGAGCTCCGCCATATCGGAGTTCTTCTTCTGGGGCATGATGGAGGAGCCGGTGGTGTAAGCGTCGGAGAGCTCCACAAAGCCGAATTCCCAAGATGACCACAGGATGATCTCTTCACTCAGACGGGACAGATGCATCATCAGGATGGACAGGTCGGATAATAATTCGATCACGAAGTCGCGGTCGGACACGCCGTCGAGCGAGTTCATCGCGATACCGTTAAAGCCGAGCTGCTCCGCTTCAAAGGTACGGTCGGTGTCATAGGTAGTGCCCGCGAGGGCGCAGCAGCCGATCGGAGAGATATTCATGCGGCGCTTGCAGTCGGTCATGCGGTCGACGTCGCGAAGGAGCATCATGGCGTACGCCAGCAGATGATGTCCGAACATGATCGGCTGGGCTCTTTGCAGATGGGTGTAACCGGGCATGATCGCCTCTTTATACTCCTCCGCCTTATCGGTCAAGGCGGCGATCAGGCGCTTTGTATCGGTCGTCAGCTCGTCAACGCGGTTCATCAGGTACATCCTGAGATCAAGCGCGACCTGATCGTTGCGGGAGCGCGCGGTATGCAGCTTTTTGCCGACGTCACCGACACGGGAGGTAAGCACCTCCTCAACGAACATATGGATGTCCTCGGCTTTGGGATCGATCGCCAGCTTGCCGGAGGAAATATCATCGAGGATCCGCAGCAGCTCGTCACAGATCGCGTCCGCCTCCCAGCGCTCGATGATGCCCTGCTTTGCAAGCATCTGGGCATGAGCGATGGAACCCGTGATATCCTCCTTGTACATGCGGCTGTCAAAGCCAATGGAGCTGTTGAATTCGTCAGCTAATTTGCTGGTGTCTCCGGCGGTGCGTCCCGCCCACATTTTTGCCATTGTTATTCATCCTAACCTTAAAATGTCGTTGCGAAGCCCCAACGGGGCTGTGGCTCAACCGCTATATACGCCGTGTGGGTCGGAGCTTCCCCCGACCCATTGATACGTTGTAGTAATTCCAGCCTTCCCCTTAAGGGGAAGGCTTATATACGTCACAGCAAACGATTAGTTATTCTTCGCGTCCACGACCGCCTGAACCTTGATCGGCAGACCGTAGAGGTTGATGAAGCCCGCAGAATCGGTCTGGTCGTAGTCTGACTCGCCGAAGGTCGCGATCTCCTCGCTGTAAAGGCTGTAGGGGCTGTCGACGCCCGCCTTGATGATGTTGCCCTTATAGAGCTTGAGCTTCACGTAGCCGGTGACCTTCTCCTGCGTCTTGTCGACAAACGCGGAGAGCGCTTCGCGCAAAGGAGTGAACCACTGACCGTTGTAGACGAGCTCGGCGAAGGTGATGGACAGGCGCTGCTTCTCGTGCATGGTCATTTTGTCGAGGCAGATGGACTCGAGCGTTTCATGCGCTTTGTAGAGGATGGTGCCGCCGGGGGTCTCATATACGCCGCGGCACTTCATGCCGACCAAGCGGTTCTCGACGATATCCAAGAGACCGATGCCGTTCTTGCCGCCCAGCTCGTTTAATTTGAGGATGATATTCTTGGCGGACATCTTCTCGCCGTCCAGCGCGACGGGGATACCTTTTTCAAATTCGAGGGTCACATAAGTCGGCTCATCGGGTGCGTCAATCGGGGAAACGCTCATCTCGAGGAAACCGGGCTTCTCATATGTCGGCTCGTTGTTGGTATCCTCGAGGTCGAGACCCTCGTGGCTTAAATGCCAGAGGTTCTTGTCCTTACTGTAGTTGGTCTCGCGGTTGATCTTGAGGGGGATGTTGTGCGCCTCGGCATACTCGATCTCTTCCTCACGGGACTTGATATCCCAGATACGCCACGGGGCGATGATGGGCATGTTGGGCGCGAAATGCTTGATCGCCAGCTCAAAACGCACCTGATCGTTGCCCTTGCCGGTGCAGCCGTGGCAGATGGCGTCGGCGCCTTCCTTCAAGGCGACCTCGACAAGACCCTTGGCGATGCAGGGACGCGCGGTAGAGGTGCCTAAGAGATAATCTTCATAGACAGCGCCCGCCTTCATGGTGGGAATGATGAAATCGTCGACATATTCCTCTGTCTGATCGAGGACATAGAGCTTAGAAGCTCCCGTCTTGATCGCCTTCTCCTCCAAGCCCTCCAGCTCGTCGGCCTGACCGACGTTGCCGGATACCGCGATGACCTCGCAGTTGTTATAGTTTTCCTTCAGCCACGGGATGATGATGGATGTGTCCAAACCGCCCGAATAAGCTATTACGACTTTCTTGATGTTTTCCTTGTTGATTGCCTGCATGGTAATACCTCCGAATGAATATGCGTTATATATTGAAATTTATGCACTTATTATACATGATATTGCATAATTGTCAAGGAAATTTTGCATATTATTGCATTATTTTGCAAATTCTGTCATCCCTGACAAAATCCGTATATTATTATAGCGGAGTTTTAGTGATTTATCAAGCCAAATTATCGCATAGAAAAACGCATAAATATAGGTATATTCACGAGGAACAGAAAACAAAATCACATTCCTTTCTCAGCGGAGCGAGTGTAGACGCCGCTGACTGTGCGAGCCGGGAGCCCTTCCCCTACAGTAAACGTCCCTACCGACACAAGAGAGTGTTTCAACACTGTAACTACTACCGCTTGTAGATTTGTTGACAACGAGCGCATAGATATGGTATCATATATAGTTGAAAAAGAGCGACCGCTCTCGCGAAAGGGGAAAGAATATGTCTGTCTCTGTGATCGTACCATATCTCGAAACCTCGGATCTGATCCTGAAAACCGCCGATTCGCTCAAGAATCAGAAAAAGGTGAATACAGCTGGCATAGAGCTGCTGGTGGCGGATATCACGCCCGATCAGAGTGCAAAGGAAAAGCTGGCCTCCTACGGGAACGTCCGTATTCTCTCAAAGCCCGAAGCGCAGACCGAAGCCGAGGCATATAATCTCGCGCTCGAAAATCTGAGCTCCGATTATGCGATCGTCGCGCGTCCGGGCGACGTCTTCGGAAGCCACTACTTTGTCAACGCGCTCAAAGCGGTCGGTGAGAAGAAGCCTTATGTCTTCGCGGCGCCCGTTCGTTTTTGCATCAATCCCGTTTATACCCGCTACAAATATATTAGCCGCACCAACGTCCCCGTCAAGGATCTGAACGCCGTCGCGGATATCCGCGTGTATCCGAACCTGCTGCAGATGGAGCTCGACGGCAACATCATCAAAAGCGAGGTGCTCAGACAGTACCCCGCCGACCCAAAGTTGAAATATGAGTTCTTTCATGACGTGATGCTGCGCCTGCAAAAGGATCATCCCACCTATTACGCGATGGGGGACGCGAACTTCAACACCTTTATGCCGCTGAGCGATGACTCCGCGTACTTTGTACCGTCCAATCGGATCGAATGGTACCAAGAGAGCGTCGAGAGCTTCCTCCTGCCGCTTGCCGAACGCTTCCGTCAGAAGGACGGAACTCTGCCCTACTACATCCAATTCTACCTGATGTACGCGGTATCGGCGCGGTTCTTAGCCAACATGAACAACCGAAACAAGCGCAACATGAACGCCGAGGAGCTCAATAGCTTCCTTGACAGCTGCAGAAGGGTGCTCGATCTGCTGGACGACGCCATCGTCCTTAACGCGGGCAAATACAAGGCGCTCGGCTACAGCGAGGAAGCCGCCGAGATGTTCTACATGCTCAAATACGACAAAACGCTGTATACCATGCCCCAGCACCTGAGCGAGGGCAACGAGGACGTCGCACTGGACGTCAATGACGTAGTCGTGGCGCGCATGCAGGGTCAGCGCGTGGGTCTGCACGTGCTGGATTATTCCGACGGCAAGCTGCTCTTAGACGGCTCCTTCCGTCAAGTGTTTGATCTGACCAAGATCGAACTGTATGCCGTGTGGAACGGCAAGCGCATCGACCTTGTTGACAACGACCGCTATTCGCTGACAAAGTACTTCGGTATCAGCGCCTACAAAAAATTCACCTTCCGTCTGGAGCTGCCGATCGACGACAGCAGAGCAAAGCAAAAGCTGAGCTTCTTTGCGCAGTACAAGAACACCCGTGTGCCGCTGCAGTACTCCTATCTGCACCACTGGGCAAAGTTCGCCGCTGCCCCCGCGGGCGGCTACTGGCGCTTCAACAAATATATGGCGACCATCGAGGGCAACCGTGATCTGGTGATCGAGCGCGCCTCCGCGGGCAAAACCTTCAAACGTGAACTCCTCTATCTGCCGCGCGTGTTCTTAGAGAGCAAGCGCACCTTTATCACCCGCGTGCAGTACTGGCTGACGCGGCCGTTCTATAAGCACAAGCGCATCTGGCTGATGTATGACAAGCTGTACAAGGGCGGCGACAGCTGCGAGTACCTTTACCGCTTTTGCAAAGGCAAGAAGGACGGCGTGACCCGCTACTACATCATCGACAAGAACACCTCCGACTACAGACAGATGAAAAAAGACGGTCTGCACCCCGTCAAGACCGGCTCCCTTAAGCACAAAATGGCGTTCCTCAACGCGGACGTCGCCCTGATCACCAACTCCCAGACCTTCCCGTTCAACGGCTACAGTCTGGATAAATCCCGTTTTATCCGCGACCTGTGCAACTTCCCGACCATGTGTCTGCAGCATGGCTTATCGGTGCAGAAATGCGCGATGGCGCAGCAGCGCATCATCGACAACACACGCATGTACTTCATCGCATCCAAGTATGAGGAAAAGAACCTGAACAGCCACGCCTACGGCTATGACGGCACCGGCATCCTCAAAATGACCGGTATCGGACGCTATGACGGGCTGATCAGCAACGATCAGAAGCAGATCCTCATCACCCCGACATGGCGCATGTACAACGCGATGCCCGTCACCACCAGCGAGGGCGAACAGCGCTCGTACAACCCCGACTTCAAGAACACGGTCTACTACCGCATTTATAACGATCTGATCAACGATCAGAAGCTGATCGAGACCGCCAAGCGCACCGGCTACCAAATCAAGTATCTGCTGCATCCGATCCTGTCGGCGCAGGTGGACGATTACACCCCCGACCCGTATGTGGAGGTCATCTCCTCCGTAGGCGATATGAGCTACGAGAAGATCCTCACCGAATCGAGCCTGATGGTCACCGACTACTCCGGCGTGCAGTTCGACTTTGCCTACATGAAAAAGCCTCTCGTCTACTTCCATCCGGACGAGCTGCCTGCGCACTATGACGACGGCGGCTTCTTCTATGACACGATGGGCTTCGGCGAGATCTGCACCACCTCGGCGCAGCTGGTGGACACCCTTTGTGAGTACATGGAGAACGGCTGCAAAATGAAGCCCCAGTACATCGCACGGGTCGACGATTTCTATCACTATGACGACCACAACAACTGTCAGCGTATCTACGACGAGATCATGCAATTCCAGCAGCAGGCGGATATCGATAAGTTGAGATAACAGATAACAGAGAATAGAGAACAGTTATGGGAAAGCCTGACGGCTTTTGGGTTGAAATAACAACAGACAGAAACAACGTGCACAACTCTTTTTGAGCTGTGCACGTTGCTGTTTTATGTGAAGCTTTTCCATAATACTATTACAAATCAGGTGAGGGTGAAGCCCTCCCTTCACTGTTATCTTTTATCTGTTCTCTTTTTCTTCCTCGCCTCTTTGAGCTCCTGCAGGTTCGCGGGCTTTTTCTGCATCTGCGCCATAAAGAAGTCGCACGCCTTGCGCGCCAGCACGCACAGCGCCAGCGAAATGACAAAGCTGCCGAGGTACAGCATGATCTCCTGCTCGGTCTTGAGCTTGTAGACGCGTTCAAGGTAGTGGTTAAGGTTCAAAAAGATCATGTAATATTCCATCGAATATACACCGACAAATTCGAAGAAATTGCGCAGGATGTTCGCCATCCCCCTATGGCGCAGCTCGGTACAGACAAAGCTGAGCAGCACCGTCAGCGACACGCCCAGTCCGGTGCCGGCAAAGCGGTACAGCCAGATATACATGCTCTCCATGTCCTTGTTGTAGCCGGGGACAAGGAGCTTCATAATGGAAGTATACTTATACATCACGGCGAGCATCACGAGCGCAGCGCCGAGGAACAGCCACAGCCAGCGCCTGTCGATCTCCTTCTTCTCCATGACAAACCTGCCCGCCCATACGCCGATGATGAAAACAGGGATGCGGCACAGCGCGATCTCGAGATTTGCATAGATATCGGGCAGAAGCGCGCGCAGCAGGAAGGTGACGAGCAGCGTCAGCGCAACCAGCCCCAGCATACCCTTGATGCGAAATTTTTCAATTGCCTTGTAGATCGGCGGGAAGAGCAGATACAGCACCAATATCAGCGAGATGAACCAGAACACACGCTCGCCGGTGATGAAAAACTCCAAAAACGAGATGCGGCACAGATACTCCCACAGGATCGGCTCCTCGCGCCCGTGGACATAGCGCAGCGAAAAATAGATCACCGCGATCAAAAGCGCCGTCGGCAGCACGCGCATCATGCGCTTTTTCAGAAAGCTGCCTACGCGGCTGTCCTTCGCGAACGAAAAGTACAGTCCGATGCCCGACAAAAACAGAAATATATCCACGCCTGCGTTGCCGCTGCTGCGGAAAAAGCGGAACGCGCTGCTGATATACCAATTATCGGTGTATGTCGCCAGCGTCAGGTTGTTCGCGTGGAACAGCCCGATCCACAATGTCGCGATACCGAACAGCACATTGCGGGCTTCGCTGATCGCATATAGGCTGAATGATTTTTTGGCAGAAGTCATAGATCTCCTCCGGTATCGAGACGCCGACAAGCGCCCCGGATTGCGGTTTTGATTATACCAAAACTGCCCTGCATTGTCAATGACACGAGCACGTGTGCTTTTATTTGCTTTTTAGGTAACGACGCTTTTCGGAGAGTGAAGATCGCACAAATTGCGGGATTGCATTTTCCGCGAATATGGTATATACTCATTGTGTATGGAAAATAATCAACAGGAGTGAACACAAATGTGCAAAGAATGTGACAGAAAAACGTTTTACATCACGACCCCGATCTATTATCCTTCGGGCAACCCCCACATCGGGCATACCTATACCACCGTCGCGTGCGACTCTATCGCGCGCTACAAAAGGATGCAGGGCTATGACGTGATGTTCCTGACCGGTACGGATGAGCACGGTCAGAAGATAGAAGAGAAAGCAAAGGAAAAGGGCGTCACCCCCAAGCAGTATGTCGATGAGATCGTCGCGGTCTTCAAAAAGCTGTGGCAGTACATGAACATCGACTATGACCGCTACATCCGCACCACCGACGATTACCATGTCGAGAGCGTGCAGAAGATCTTCAAGGAGCTGTACGACCGCGGCTACATCTACAAGGGCGAGTATGCGGGCAAGTACTGCACCCCCTGCGAGAGCTTCTGGACAGAATCTCAGCTGGTGGACGGCAAATGCCCCGACTGCGGGCGCGAGGTCATCGAAGCCAAGGAGGAAGCGTACTTCTTCAAGATGGCGCCCTTTGCCGAGCGCATCGAAAAGCTCCTGACCGAAACCGACTACCTGCGTCCGAGCACCCGCGCGACGGAGCTTGTCAACAACTTTTTACAGCCCTCAGTCGATGGAAACGGCAACAAAACATACGGCTTAGAGGATCTGTGCGTCTCGCGCACTTCCTTTACATGGGGCATTCCCGTGACCTTTGACACCAAGCACGTCGTCTATGTCTGGATCGACGCGCTGTCGAACTATATCACCGCTCTGGGCTACGAAAACGGCGCTTATCACGACTATGACAAATTCTGGCCCGCGGACGTCCACATGGTCGCCAAGGATATCATGCGCTTCCACGCGATCATTTGGCCCGCGATGCTGATGGCGCTCGAACAGCCGCTGCCGAAGCACCTCGCCGTGCACGGCTGGATCACCTTCAACGGTCAGAAGATGTCAAAATCGCTGGGCAACGTGGTTGACCCGTTCATCCTCGGCGAGCGCTACGGAGTAGACGCGATCCGCTACCACATCATGCGCGAAATGGCGCTGGGCGCGGACAGCTCCTTCTCGAACGAGATCATGATCAGCCGCATCAACACCGACCTCGCCAACGGGCTGGGCAACCTCGTTTCCCGTACCGTCGCGATGATCGACAAGTACTTCGGCGGGACCCTGCCGACCGAACGTGAGAACGGTGACTTTGACGACGATCTGAAGGCTGTCGCGACTGCTTTGAAAGAGAAAGTCGACAACTATGTTGAGAACACACAGCTCAACCTCGCTCTCGAAGAGATATTCAAGCTCGTATCCCGCGCGAACAAATATATCGACGAGACCACCCCGTGGATTTTAGGTAAGGATGAGACTAAGAAAGCGCGGCTTGCAACTGTGCTGTACAATCTGCTTGAGAGTATCCGTATCGCGTCCACCCTGCTGTCTGCCTTTATGCCGACTACTATGCCTAAGGTGTATGAACAGATTGGCGCAGTGGAATTTGCTGTGTATGAAAATGCCGACAAGTTCGGCGTACTGCCGCTCGACGTGACTGTTCACCGCGGTGAGGCGATCTTCCCGCGCATCGACGTAGACAAGGAAATCGAGGAGCTCAACGCGATCATCAAGAATAACGAGCCTGAGAAAGAGCAAGAAAAAGACGCAAGTGTCTTCGAGCTGCCCGCGCACAAGCCCGAGATCGCCTTCGATGACTTCGAAAAGGTCGAGCTGAGGGTAGCGAAGGTTCTCGCGTGTGAAAAGGTGAAAAAGTCGAAAAAACTGCTGAAATTCACGCTGGACGACGGCGAGGGCGAGCGCATCATCCTCTCGGGCATTGCGGAGTACTACGATCCAGAGGAACTCGTGGGCAAAAACATCGCTTATGTCGCCAACCTCGCGCCCCGCAAGATGATGGGCATCGAGAGCCGCGGCATGATCCTCAGTGCTGAGAGCGGCGACGGGCTGAAGGTCGTCACCATCGACGACAGCATCCTCCCGGGCGGATCACTGGTATAATACAAATCGTAGGGCGGGGGCGCACAGTGCATTGTTGCTCCCGCCCAAACGTTCCCTATCCATCAATTCAAGTGCGGAGCAGATGAAACATATACCGTAGGGACGAGCATTGCTCGTCCGTGTGGCAGAAGCGTTTGATTCCTATCTGCGGCTTTCGATATGTGAAACGCCCGTCATTCTGCGGATGGTCAATGACCATCCCTACGGAAAACAGGATCTCCTTGACTGACGCACGGTGTTATCCAATGCCCTGCCGCGGGAGGAGCAAGCCCCCTCCCCCTACGTTCTCTTTATGAAAGGTTTCTCATGACTTTACACAACATCTTTGACGCGCACGCGCACTATGACGATCGTTGGTTCGAAGAAGACAGAGGCGTGCTTCTTTTATCCATGCCGCAAAACGGCGTATCCTATATCGTGAACGCGGCAGTCGATATTGAAACGGCAAAAACCGCCGTCGGATACGCAGAGCAATACCCCTTTCTATACGCCTGCGCAGGGATCCATCCCGAAAATCTGAAGGGTCTGCCCGATGATTATCTCGATCAGCTCACGACCCTTTTACAGCACCCGCGGGTCGTAGCGCTCGGTGAGATCGGACTGGACTACCACTGGGACATCCCGCGGGATGTTCAGAATCGCGTCTTTGAGGAACAATTGAAACTCGCTTGCGAGCTGGACATACCCGTCGTCATCCATGACCGCGAGGCGCACGGCGACGTGATGGCTCTGGTGCGAAAGTACAAGCCCAAGGGACTGATGCACTGCTATTCTGGCTCTGTCGAAATGCTCAAAGAGGTGATAAAGCTCGGACTGAGCATCTCGCTCGGCGGTACGGTCACCTTCAAGAACGCCCGCGTACCCGTGGAGGTGACGCAGGCGGTGCCGCTTGATCGGCTGCTGCTCGAGACCGACGCGCCTTACCTCTCCCCCGTCCCCTTCCGCGGCAAGCGCAACGACAGCACCAAGATCGCCTACACCGCGCAGAAAATTGCCGAGCTCCGCGGCATCGACCCGCAGGAGCTGATCGACGTCACCACCGAAAATGCCAAGCGATTATACGGCATAAAATAAAAGCCTGTCACTAATGACAGACTACTTGACAAGACCAATTGTTATGCTATAATAAAGATACAAGGAGCTGCCCGACAGACGGTCAGCCCAAGGTGTTATTTAGAAAATAGCCGCCTTTGAGCAGATGGGCGGTTATTTTTTATGCGTAAACATTAGAATCGTGAAAACGAGAGTAATGATACCGACGATTAGCATACCGAGCGCCCATAGGTCGCTGTATGTAACGTACTGCATAACGATCCCTCCCCTACAATGTATTGGAGGGACAATGCCCTCCGAAAAAGAGGGATGACCGCCTACCGTTTATGGACAGTTCCTTGCAGACACATCATATCAAATAAACGTGCGAATGTAAAGAATTCATACAATGTCGTAACAAAGATTGCAAAACATTAACCGCAAAAACAGCTTATAACCTGAACGCACCGCTCTGTCAACATGACTTTTGACTGGTGGTGCTTTCCTTTTGCAAAAACCCTGTGATATCATGAAGTCAATCCAAAACGAAAGGACGATAGTCATGGCTGAGTTCGGAGAGAACATCAGAAAAGCAAGAGAAAGAATGGGTATCACCCAGCAGACGCTCGCAGATAAACTGTACGTGACCCGACAGGCGGTGTCGCGTTGGGAGAACGGCTCACGCTATCCCGACCTGCTGACGGCGAAGCGGCTTGCCGCATCACTTGATACCTCATTGGACAAGTTGCTGAACAACGACGATATGCACACCTATCCCGAGGTGAATCCCGTGCTCGAATATCCCGTACACAAACGGGTGCAAACTGCCCTGTTTGCCGCTGCGTTCACCACGAATCTGCTACAGCTGTTGTGGCAAACCGGCTTTATGCTGATAGAGCATCGCTTTTTGACGGAATGGGAGACAACGACGTATTATCTTACGATAGCTGTATTGACAGTGATCACGGGAACGCTGCTTTACGGAGCGATAAAATCCGTTCGTGATACCGTGACGCCCCGTGTCGCGGCACTGATCGCCGCAATGATCGTGGGCGTAGATATGCTCAACGAACTGGCGCTTTATTTCATTAATTGGCAGAATCATTTGAATAACGAGAACACCGGTATCGGGTTGACGATTTATTTAACAATGGATATTGCGTTCATCATACTGGTACTGATATTCTTTCTCTCGAAAAAAGCTCACAGCCCTATCCCGATATATGTGATCGCGGGGTTGGAAACCGTTTTGTTCTTATCGGCATATACGTGGAATCTGATCGGCGCAGTCGGCACAGCACAGCTGACAAAGTTCATGATGACCTCATCGCTCAAGATGTTCGCCGTACTGCTGATCCCCACGCTGTTCGTATATATGACCGCCGTACTGTACCGAAAAAGGCGGCTGACAAAGCAATAACTCCCGTATACAGAAGGAGCACGACTTTTACGCCGTGCTCCTTTGCTTTATCGGATTTTTCTCAGTCGGATCATCAGATCGATGTACAGCAGGATCGGCATCGCGAGGATCAGCCAGTCGGATACTGTCAGCAGGATCGCGTCGATAGTGACGCCCACAGAGGTATTCGACCCCCAAGAATAGTAGCTGACCTCATCACCCATCGCGACGGCGAAAGTCAGAGCGTCCCGCCAAATCAGCGCCGCGATCGCTGCGATCACACCGACGCCGCCGATCGCGAGAGCGGTCACTGTCGTCGGTTTTGTTGAGGGGATCCCCCGCTTTTTCAGCTGATATCGATACCATAATAATACTCCTGAAAGCGCGGCGACTAGGATATAACCATACACCTCACGCGGGACAACGTAACCGAACGAAAGGATCTCGGGGGCGGTTTTCATGAAGATGATCGAGTAGACGACAATTGCCGCGCCGGTATAGCGCACATTCTCGGCGAATACGGAATCGGGCATCTGTGGCTTATAGAGCATCGCGAACCGTACCTTGGTGATGACGACCGCGAATATCCCCGCGAAGATCGCGACGATCCCGACAAAGGCGAAGATATCCGCTGTAGCGCCCTTGGCAGTGTTGTAATAATCAACATCGATGATGTTCGGGCTGAGAAAAACGGTACTGCCGAAATAGCGGTACAACAGTGATCCGAGTAGGCTGAACAGCGTGCCCGCAACCATCCATATCTTGAAGCTGATGATGTTTTTCTTCTCATCCGTTCCGGCGGCTTTGGCTTCATCGGCGGCGGGAGCTCCGATCCCATACAGCGTGTCGATACTGACGTTCAGCACCTCGGCAAGCGCGGGGATCAGTGAAGCCTCGGGCAGCTGCACGCCGCTCTCCCAGCGCGAAACGGTCTTGTCGGAGATGCCGAGCTTTTCCGAGAGCTCCTTTTGGGTCATGCCGCGCTCCTTTCGTAAAGTGCGGATATTTTCGCATAAGATGTGCATAGCGATTCTCCTTTGTGGTTACTGTCACAATTATACATCAACCGCCGAAAAAGTAAACGCCGCATGCGCTGAAAACGCTCTCAATATTTGAGAATCGCCGAAAAAGCCGATAAAAGCAGCTTCAAGATAACAAGGTCAAAAGAACAGCCGCCCGGCTATTGTGCGGACAGTCGGGCGGTTATTGGCGTATCACAGCTTCTCTGTTTCCTTGAGCGCGAAGTACAGCGCGGCGGCAACGGCGAGTCTTCTGATCTGCTCGCGGTCAGCGCTGTTCTCACCGAGGAGCATTTTTTCGGTCTTCAATCCCATTTCGGTGCTGACGCCGATGTAGACGAGCCCCACGGGTTTGTATTGCGTGCCGCCTAAGGGCCCCGCGATGCCGGTGGTGGATACGCCGATATCCGCACCGGACAGCAGTCTCACGCCGCGCGCCATCTCGGCGGCGGTGCGGTCCGATACCGCGCCGTAGGTACCGAGCGTTTCTTCCCGCACGCCGATCACCTTATGCTTGATAAAATTCGCATAGGAGCATACGCCGCAGTCGAATACCCCGGAGGCGCCGGAGACCGAGGTGATCGCCGCGGATACCATGCCGCCGGTACAGCTCTCGGCGGTGGCGATACGCTTCTTTTTCTTGCTCAAAGCGTCCACAAGCAGTCGGGGCAGATCTTCCATATTGATATTTTCCTGAGCGAAACGCTCCAAAAGTTCAGATGTTTTCATAGTTACCTCCGTATAAAATCGCTGTCATCATGTCGTTTCATTACACGTACTATTATAATCCCTTCTCTTCCCTATTGCAATTCATCCTAAAATTTGTTAGAATTTGTTTACAAATGGAGGAAAAGCATGGCTTGGTTTTTCGCAAACGGCACGATCACAACCGAATACTATACGATCACGGGCGAGGACGCGTCGCATATCGCCCGTTCGCTGCGGATGAAGATCGGCGAAGAGCTGACCCTCTGCACCCCCGACGGACGGCGGCATGAGTGTGAGATCACCGGTATCACCGGAAACGGCGCGCCTACCGAGGTCGCAGTGCGGATCATGCGCTCGATCGAGTGTGAGCAGGAGCCGGACGTGCGCGTCAGCCTGTACATCGCTTTGATGAAAGGCGACAAGATCGACGACGTGGTGCAAAAGGCAGTCGAGCTGGGCGCGTATGAGATCACGCCCTTTCTCAGCGCGCGGTGCATCTCTCGTCCCGATGAAAAAAGCATGCAAAAAAAGTTCGCCCGCTGGCAGAAGATCGCCGACAACGCCGCCTCCCAGTCGCGGCGCGGCGTCATCCCGCGTGTGAACCCCTGCATCAGCCTGCGCGACATCCCGAAGGCTGCTGCGGACGCGGACACATCCGTCGTCTTTTACGAATGCGGCGGCAGAAAGCTCACCGAGCTCATCGGCGGCAAGCCGAAAGCCGTAGCCCTGATCACCGGCGCGGAGGGCGGCTTTGAGCAGGAGGAGATCGACTTCCTGCAGGATCACGGCGTACAGGTCGCCACACTGGGCAGGCGCATCCTGCGCGCCCAGACAGCCCCGATCGCGGCGCTGTGCGCAGTGATGCTGCTGACGGGAAACTTAGAATGAGATTAATACTTAGATAACAGATAACAGATATCAGATAACAGTTGTGGGAAACGCTTCGCGTTTTTGATTCCTAAATAGTATCATTGATCGAGCGCAGCGAGAAACATTCACTGTTATCTATTCTCTATTATCTGTTCTCTGAAAGGAGATTACAATGATCGGATTTATCTGCGCTCTCGCGATCGAGGTCGAGGGCATTGTCAACACGATGGAAAACAAGGAAGAAACAACCGTCGCAAAGATCACCTATCATAAGGGTGAAATCGGCGGCAAAGAGGTCGTCTGCTGTGAATGCGGGATCGGCAAGGTCAACGCCGCCATGAGCACCCAGATCATGATCGACCTGTATCGCCCCGACGTGATCATCAACAGCGGTATCGCGGGCTCGCTCTCGGGCGACATCCATATCGGCGATATCGTGGTGTCGGACGACTGCGTCCAGCACGATATGGACGGCACCGAGATGGGCGATCCTCCCGGTGAGATATGGTTCAATGACGAAAAGCGCATTGAGATTCCCGCCGACAAGGATACCGCCGACAGGCTTTTTGCCGCGTGCAAAACCATTCCCGAAATCGGCGTGTTCCGCGGACGCATCGCCTCAGGCGATACCTTCGTCGCCGCGCATGAGCGCCGTCAGCGCATCGCGGACATGTTCTCTGCCCTCGCCTGCGAGATGGAGGGCGCGGCCGTAGGCTGCGTGTGCTACCGCAACGGGGTGCCGTTCGCGATCCTGCGCAGTATCTCGGACGACTTCAATAATAACGAATTTGTGGATTTCATGGAGTTCCGCTTCATCGCCGCCGAGCGCTCGATCCAAGCGATCAAGGAATTCATCGGGATGTACTGATCACTGACTACTGATCACTGACTACTAATCACTAACCACTTACCACTAATAACTAGACCGCCGAAGCATGATGCCTCGGCGGTCATTTGTTTTATCACATTATTTATCAAAGATCCAGTACTGGGTGCCTGACGCCGTGATCTCGGAAAGCGCGAAGGCGGTGCCGACATAATGATTGCCGCCGTTGGGATCATAAACGATGATCTTGCCGTCAGATGTCAGCCCCGCGAGCACGATGAAGTGTCCGCTGCGGGTGAAGCGTCCCGCGCTTTGGGCGCTGATGACATACTTGCCCTGCCTGAGTGCCGTGACGACCGCGTCGGTCTGTGTTTTGTCGAGCTGCTTCTCCATGGTGACACCGAAGCGCTTGGAAGCCGCCGCAAAATAATCCCAGCGAGTGCCGACGTTATCGACATAATAGCTGTTGCCGCACCATGTCACCGCGTCGACCGGCGTAATCGTCCTGCCCGTGAGGGTAGAGGCGACCATCGCAAAGCAGGTGGGTCCGCAGCCGGAGTAAGCGATGGTGTCGTCACCGTAGGGATAGGTATAATCCCCCTGGTCGTAGTACACGAACTCGCCGTTCTGATTGATCGGCTCGCCGGCTTTCACCGTCACGGTGAAGCTTTCGGGATCGAAGCCGCTGTAAAAGCGGTTGCCCTCATTGTTGATGACTCTGACGGTATAGATATAGGTACTGCCGAGGGTAACGTCATTATCGGTATAGGTGTTGGCGGTCGTATCCAACAAACGTTTCCACGTTCCGCTGACCTTCTTATACACACGGTATTTTTCAGCGCCCGCTGGCTTGCTCCACATAATGGTAGCGCTGAACGCGTCGGTATCGGCGGCGATCAGCTGCGGCGCGGCGATGTAGTAGATTGTGACGCCCGGCGTCTCACAGTCAGAGGTGAAGCCGGTGCCGTCAGCCGTGATACAGCGCACGGTATAGCGGCAGTCCGTACCGGATTCTGCGGTTGTATCCTCAAAAGAGGTCTCAGCCGTTTCACCGATCTTTTCCCAGCCGGAGCTGCCGTAGCGATACACACGGTACTTCTCGGCGCCCTTGGAGCTGTTCCAAGAGACCATAACGCCGTTCTTTGTGTAGTCCGGCGCTTTGAGCACAGGAACTGCGGTAAACTTGTAGGAAACTCCGGGAATCTCGCAGTCGGAGGTGAAGCTCTTGCCGTCGGCGCTGATACAGCGTACGGTATAGCGATAGGTGTATCCGGATTTGACGTCTTCGTCGATCACGGAGCTGTCCGTTGTTTCGGTCAGTCTTGTCCATCCCTTGCTGCCGTAATAATATACGCGGTACTTTTCGGCGCCGGCGGAGGGAGTCCAGCTGATTTTAACAGCGTTGCCTGCGCTCTCAACCTTGATATTCTTCGGTGAGGCAATATAGTGGATCGATTTGCCGGTTCTGTCAAACTCGGATTCGAACGCCGTGCCGTCCGCGTTGACGCAGCGTACGGTGTAGGTATAGTCCCTGCCTGATTCCGCGTCATGTATAAAGGCGTTCTCGGTCGTTTCGCCTATCTTTGTCCAGCCGTTGTCGCCTCTCACATACACACGGTATTTTTCTGCGCCCGCACAAGCCTGCCAGCTCAGCTCCACACCCTTTGTCGTGCTTTCGACAGAAGAAATGCGGGGCGTCTCCACGAGCTTCATGCTTTTGCCCGCACGGTAAGCCGAGGTGAACGCCGTCGCGTCAGCGTTCAGACAGCGCACGGTATAGGTGTTGACCGCACCCAAAAGGGCGTTGGTATCCTCATAAGAGGTACCCGTAACGTCGGCGATCCGTTTCCATACGTTCTCTGAGAGGGAGTATACACGATAGAGCTCCGCTCCGCCGATCGCCTTCCAGCTGACGGTGATCGACTGATCGTTGCGGGTCAGTTCGAATTCCGGCGCGGCAATGAACTGCTGCTTCACACCGGGCTTGAAATAGCTCATGAAAGCGCTGCCTGCCTCATTGACACAGCGCACAGTGTAAGTGTACACGGAGCCGGAGGAGACGATCTGGTCGACATAGGAGGTAGACGCGGTGTCGGTCATCCTTGTCCATCCGTTTCTGCCGTAATAATACACGCGATATTTCTCGGCGCCGGGGACTGCGTCCCATTTGATCTGAACGCCGTCAACAGTGTTGGTCAGCGCGGTAATCTTCGGCGCGGCATAATATTTGACCTTTTTGCCCGAAAGATAACCGCTGGCAAAGCTCTTGCCGTCCGCACTGATACAGCGCACGGTATAGGTATAGGTCTTGCCGGACTCGACATCGGTATCGATAATAGAGGTCTCGGCAGTATCGGTGAGCTTTGTCCATCCCTTGGAGCCGTAGTAATAAACACGGTATTTCTCGGCGCCCGTTACAGCGTTCCACTTGATATCTACGCCATCGGCGCCGTTGGAGACGCTGAAAACGGGAGCGGTCGCGAAAGTGCCCTTGATACCGTCGGGATAGAAGGAGCTGATGTAGTTTTCCGCGCTGTCCATACAGCGCACGGTATAGGTATAGCTCGAACCGGCGCGCACATCCTTATCCAGTACAGAGGTGCCGGTCGTAGCGGCAAGCCGCGACCAGCCGCCGCTGCTGTTGCGGAAAAAGACACGGTACTGCGCCGCGCCGTCCGATTTCTCCCATGTGATACGGATACCGTCGGAAGAAGCGTCGGCGGAAAGGAGCTTGGGAGCTGCGATATACTTCACCGTCTTACCCGCGGTATCATAATAGCTGGTGTAGGTTTCGCCGTCCCCGGAAACGCACCGAACGGTATAGGTATAGGTATAGTTGGAACGAACGTCGTCGTCGAGAACAGAGGTCTCCGAAGTCGTGACCAGACGCGTCCATCCCTTACTGCCGCGGTAGAAAACACGGTATTGTTCGGCGCCTTCGACCTTGTCCCAGCTGATCCGAACCCCGCCGGCGGCATTTTCCGCGCGCAGGGAGGGTGTGGACAGATATCGGACTGAGGAGCCGTTCGCGTCATAATGCTCGTCGATAAAGCCGCCGGACGCGTTCAGCCCTCTGATCGTGTAGCGGTATGTGACGCCAGACGACACGTTTTTATCGAGATAGGAGCTGCCCGAAGCGGTAGTAATCCGCATCCACGAGCCGTTGTTCAGTCGATAGACGGCTACCTTGCTGACGTCGGCAGCGATGTTCCATGATACGAGTACACCGCCGTTGACAACCTCAAGCGAGGTAATGTGCACAGGCGCGCTGTATGTCACCGACTGTGTCGCGGTAGAGGTCATAACGCTGCCCGCGGCGTTAAGCCCGACCAAGCGGTATCGATAGGTGTTGCCGGAGGTGACCTCGGTATCCACATAGGAAAGCTCTTTGGTTTCGGCAATCTCCTGCCAGCCGCGACCGTCGCTGTAATACCTGTCGACACGGTATTTGCTGACGGTGCCGATCGCCTCCCAGCTGATCACAACACCGTCTTCTCTCGATACGATCGAGGTGATGACCGGTGTCACACCCACCTGCGAGAGAGAGTTTTCATCAAGTGCTGCGCCCGCTTCAACCGGCATATCCGCCTCATCGATCTCAGCAGCGGAGGCCGCCGTCATAACGGAAAATGCCGTGAGCAGCGCCAGCAGCAGCGATAAAACTCTGTAACTCTTTTTATTCATCAAAACACCTTCTTCCGATTATTCAAAACAGTATATAAAATTGTATATAATAATCTATTATAATTATAATATTGTCCGACGACAATGTCAATACAAGGAAATAACAAGCGAATCATTGCAATCACCTGCGATTTGTGGTACAATCAGGACCATAAAGGAAAAAGAAGGGATAATATGAGCGAGATCCTGATATACAACCTGGGTTCCCAAAAGGACGCAAAGCTGAAAATGCTGTGCCGTAAAATGAACATCGCCGCGCGCAGTATCGAGAAAAGCGAATACGGCTATACTCTCGGCTATCTGCTGGGCTTGTCGCAGGACGCCTCAAAAAAGAACGGTGAGGACTTCGACGGCGAAATACTGTATATGGCAGGACTCGGGGGCGGTATGCTCAGCCTGTTTCTGGATCAGCTGCGCCGCAATAAGCTCGTCATCCCCTTAAAAGCCGTGCAGACCGAAACCAACGTCGGCTTCACCTCTTACGAGCTGTATCACGAGCTATGCGCCGAACGTGAAGCGTTCGCAAAGGGCACGGCATATCATCAGCAAAAGCCCTGAACACCACCCTGTTGACCGGTGACCACCGATCACTTGCCACTGATCCGGAGGTATTTATGAAACGCTTTTTCACTTTTTTGCTTCTCATCCTGACTGCAGCCGCATTTTTGGCGGCATGCGGCAAGCCGCTCACGCTCGACCCGACCGAGCTTGACATGACCATCGGGGACAGCGCCCGGCTGGACGCCGGCGACGCCGTTAAGATTAACTGGTCCAGCTCCGACAGCTCCGTCGCCGCCGTCAACGGCGGTACGGTCATCGCTAAATCCGCGGGCACGGCAATCATCACCGCCTCGCTGGAGAACGGCGAAACAGCTTCATGTAACGTAACAGTCGCCGACAAGCTGATCAACGTGATCACGCTGGATGTGAAAAGCGCCCGTATCGAAACGGGAAAGACCATCCAGCTGAGCGCCTCCTACGCGCCTGCCGACGCGACAAAAACCGATCTGAGCTGGGAAAGCAGCGATAACAGCATCGCCGCGGTCGATAAAGACGGCTATGTCACGGGCGTATCGGAGGGCATCGTGACCATCACCTGTAAAAGCGATAATGATGTGGAAGCATCCTGTACCGTCACCGTAGGCGCCGCCCCGGCGCCCACCTTCGCCGCGACACTGCCGCCCATGACAGAGGCGCCGACACAGCCCGCCCCGACGCCCACCGAAAAGCCGGCGGACGACAGCGCAGATGAAACGACAGCCCCGGCTCCCGTCAGCGGCGGCAGCTTTGTCTTTGCAGAATCCTCCGCTCGTTATCTGACGGCGGATGAAATCGCCGCCCGACTGAGCAGCATGAGCGGCAGTCCGGTTTCAGACAGCTTCGCGCAGGACGCGATCAATGAGATCTTTGCCCGCCACGGCTACGTCTTCCGCACGCCCTCGATCCGCGCCTATTATGAATCACAGCCGTGGTACAGTCCCGATCAAAGCTACGACGGCACACTCAGCGATGTGGAACAGTATAACATTGTCTTGTTAAGCGGATATTAATAATATAAAACAATTTGATTACAATTATCGGGGCGACTGCTCCTGCAACTATGCCGCTGCACTGCTTATTTAAGAATTTGTTCACATTATCTTCTTGTATTTGCCGACCCGATAGTATATAATGAACGTGATTTATCATCCTTTGACAGGAGGAATACTATGAAAAAACGAATCGTCGGCGTCTTGCTGGCGCTTGCTCTGATCCTTTCGGTATGCTGTCTCGGCGTGATCGGCGCCTCTGCCGATGAGAATACCGCCGTCATCACAGTGGGCGATACAACCTTTAACGCAAAGGTGGGCGACATTATCGAATACAACGTCGCCTTCACATACACCGGAAAGAACCTCGCAACGGCGCAGATCGAGCTGCCTGTCGATTTTTCCATACTCAGCGGCTACACGCAGAGCGAGATCGCGACCCACTTGAGCAAGATCGCTCCCGCCACCGGCGACGCTTCGGTCGTACAGCGCTTTGACACTCCGGGCACGACCGGGGTAACCGGCTATGTGATGAATTTCGTCAGCGCGGGAGGCTTTTCCTTCCAGACACAGAAAACCGTTTTGTCCCTGTTGTTCACGGTCAAAAAAGCCGGCAGCTGCACTCTTGCCGCTAAGGTGAGATATGCAGACGACATCGCGGACAGAACTGTTGTCGACAGCCGTTACACGCTGCAGGATACCCGCTTTGCATACGCCGAATCCGTCATCGAGGCCGCGCTCGATACGCCGCAGCCCGTCGTTTCTACCGCCGCGGACGGCATCAGAATCAAATGGGAGCCTATCCCCGGCGCGTCGCTATACCGCCTGTATCGCCAGAACGGCGCGTACTGGTCTAAGTATGCCGACACGGCCGAGACCTCTTATCTCGATACGAACGTCGAGAACGGCACCCGCTACAACTACACCGTCCGCTGCCTGTCCTCGGACGGACAGCGCTTTATCAGCGACTATAACCGCAGCGGCAAATCAGCGGTCTATTATGCCGCGCCCAAACTCAGGCTCTCCAATGCCGCGGACGGGATATCCATCAGCTGGGACGCTGTAGAAGGCGCTGCCAAATACCGCGTTTACTATAGAGGCAGCAAGGGCTGGACCAAGCTCACCGACACAACCTCTACCTCGGCGCTTGATACGGACGTCAAATCCGGCTATACCTACACCTACACCATACGCACCATGGATGCAAACGGCAATCATCTGAGCTGGTACTACGAGGACGGCTTCAAGATCCAATTCATCCAAGCGCCGTCGTTCAGTCTGTCCAACGCTGCCGACGGTGTGAAAATCAGCTGGAACGCTGTAGACGGCGCCGAAAAATACCGCGTCTTCTACTACGGCTCCAGAGGCTGGACAAGGCTCGCCGACACTGCGGAGACCTCCTTCATCGATACCGACGTCAGCTCCAATCACAATTACACATACACCGTACGCTGCATCAGTGCCGACGGCTCCGCTTATACCGGTTATTTCCGCGCCGGAAAGAGCATCAAATACTATGCCGCCCCGATCCTGAAGCTCAGTAACGCCGAGGACGGCGTATCTATCCAATGGGACGCTGTTGCGGGCGCGTCCAAATACCGCGTCTACTACAAGGGCAGAAACGGCTGGACAAAGCTTATCGACACCTCCTCTACCTCCGCAGTCGATACGGACGTCGCCTCCGGCACCAATTATACCTACACCATCCGCGCGATGGATTCGAACGGCAATCACCTGAGCTGGTATTATGCCGACGGCTTCAAGATCCAGTTCATCCGCGCGCCGCAGTTCAGTCTGTCCAACGCGGCAGACGGCGTCAAAATCAGTTGGGATGAAGTCGGCGGCGCCAAGAAATACCGCGTCTTCTACTACGGCTCCAAGGGCTGGACAAGGCTGACCGATACTGCGGATACCTCCTTTATCGATACCGACGTCAGTTCCAACCATAACTACAGATATACCGTGCGCTGCATCACCGAGGACGGCTCCGCTTATACAAGCTATTTCCGCGCGGGCAAGAGCATCAAGTATTACGCCGCGCCGGTGCTGACGCTGAGCAGCGTCGGGAACGGCGTGAGTATCAAATGGAACGCCGTGTCAGGCGCGGCACAGTATCGGATATACTATAAAAACAGCTCCGGCAGCTGGACAAAGCTGACCGATACCAAGAGCACCTCCTACGTCCATACCGCAGCCAAGAGCGGCACCGCCTATACCTACACCGCCCGCGCGATGGACGCCGACGGCAATCACCTGAGCTGGTATTACGCCGACGGCTTCACCATCACGTATCAGAAATAATACGCACAACGATAAAAGCGCTTCTGTCATTGATCGGCAGAAGTGCTTTTTTATCTTATATTTATAATTCTATTTCTTCTTACTTATCTTAGCCCCGCTCTCGCGAGCAGCTCCGAGCCGTGCTCCTTGAGCCAGCGGTTCCATTTATCATATTCGGGATAGGCGGCATAGACCCGTTCGTAAAAGCGCGCGCTGTGGTTCATTTCGAACAGATGACACAGCTCGTGCACCACGACGCTGTCGATCACCTCGATAGGGGTGAGCATCAGGAGGATATTGAAGTTCAGATTCTTCTTTGTCGAACAGCTCCCCCACCGTGTCTTCTGACAGCGAAGAGTGATTCTGCCGTAACGTACGCCCATCCGGTCGGCGTAATACGCGGCCCGCGCGGGGATGACCGCCTTCGCCTTGTCTGCAAGCGCTTTGAGCTCCGTGTCGGTCAGCATCGGCACGGATCGCGCCTGTTCTCTGCGCGCAGTAATCAGCCGACGCTTTTTCGCGATCCACTCTTCATGCTTTTTGACGAAAGCGTCCGCCTCGCGCCTTGTGGTGCGGTTGGGAGCGCGGACGATCAGCTGACCGTCCGACTTTATCTCCAGCGAGATGGTCTTGCGCTTCGATTTGATCAGGGTATACTCCATCATCAATCATAAAAACGGGAAACGTTGACGGGATAGTTAACGGTCATGTTAGCGAGATATCGCTGTAAAAAGGTCACGTCCATCAGATCAAGCGCACCGTTCCGGCTGATATCGCCGCGCTGCGTGAGGTTGCTGCTATCCGTAACTTCTGCGGGAAGCTTAGCCAGTATCCGCTGTATCGCAGCCGCGTCGATACTGTCGACCGTGCCGCTGCCGTCGGTGTCGCCGATCAGATATCGTTCTCTGACCTTGAAAGCGATGCTCGTGGTATTGTTGAAGTAGTACGCTTCCTTCACCGTGCGGTTCGGGTTAAACTCAGCGGTGATGGTATAGTCACCGACAGGGAGCTTGCCGATCGCGTAGCCTCCGAAGCCCAGATCATAGCCCGGCTGCAGATTATAGCTTGCGTAAGAATAATTCTTCGTGTACTTGACGTTTCCCTGCGCGTCCGTGACCGTTACCTTCATGGAATAGCTGCCGGGGAAGGTCAGCTCAGAGTTGTTGTAGATACGCGGCTGGTTATAGATCGTATCGTCGGGAGTGAATACCGTAACGGTCTCCATCGCATTCTGAACCGTCGAGAGATAGAGCGGAGAGATCATCAGATCGTAGTCGGCACTGAGATCCATCGAAGCGGTCATGTCCGTTTCATAGGGGACGTCAGCGCTGTAGGGCAGCAGCGTATACGCCTCGGTGATGATTCCGATCTGCTGATCGGTGATTTGAAACTGATAGGTATCGATCCCCTCCTGCTCTACGGGAGTGAGCGCGAACAGACTCATGACGTCGTCCGCGTCGCGGCGATCCATGCCCTCTTTGACCCAATATTTATGCGAATCGGAGTCGGTGATGATGACATTCCGATAATAATTCTTGTTGTCCTCCGGATAGCGGATATCGGTCACAAAGCCCCAGCAGGTGATTGCGTGACCGCCCTCATAGCCCTCGCTGCCGTAGATATCCACGCTCAGCGAAACGCCATAGCCGTCGCGGAGCTTGTCATAAACAGTGCTCAAACCCACGGCGCAGTCTTCATAAAGATCATATTGTTCGGTCATATCCTCATAATTGTACTGCGGCAGATACCTGCCGGTACCCGCGGTCGGCTGCGCGCCGCCGGGCGCGCTGACTCCGTTGAAGAACCAGCCCGTACCATAGTGGATATTGCCGCCGGCGTCGGTAAAGGCGTTGATAAATGCTTCAAACACATCGTCGGTACTGTCAAAGCCCGCCTGCGACGCCCAGCCGGTATAGGTCAGGAGGTTGGAGGTGGATGCCGCCCAGCACAGATTCTCGTCGCCGTCATCCGGCCATGTCTTTTCCGCGTCGATGAAGCCGAGGTTTTTCAAATCGAAATCCTCGCCCTCGGTGTAAGCTTCGATGATCGCCTGTTGGATCTCGCTGACATTGTTCTGCGTGAGACCGGTCAGGAACACACGATAATTGGTCTCGGGCAGCATAAACTCAGCGGTATAATAACCGTTTGCCGTCGTGTCGTTCAGCGCAGCTGTCAAACCGGGTTCTTCGACGTGTTTGACCTCCAGAACCGTCTCGCCGTCATCTGTTAAGATGTAGCTGCCGCTTTCGGGTGCTGAACCGACGTCCGCGATGTCAATCCTTCCGACAGCTTCTTCTATCGACGCATCGGGCACAGCTCCGGCAAATGCCGTCACCGTGCTCAGCAGGCTGATGACGAGAAGGATCGAAAACAATGCCAATAAACGTTTTTTCATCATAACACCTTCATTTCTTGAAAAATGGACAGCGGGACACGGTTGAACATGTCCCGCCCTTTGTTTGATGTTTTAGCCAGATAATATTCGTTATACGATACGGATATTCAGCGTGTCGGTACCGGAGGTAGGCACGGTCTTGTTGGAGCTGATGATGACCACGGTGTCGCCCTTTTCGACGATACCGCTCTCCAGCGCCTTTTCGACTGCCTGAAGCGTGATCTCGTCAGAGGTCTGCTTTTCCTCACCGAGCATCGGGACAACACCCCAGCTCAGGCACAGCTTGCGGCAGACCTGCTCGCCGGTGACGACCGCGACGATCGGACAGCTCGGGCGGCAGCGCGCCATCGCGCGCGCCACAGCGCCGGTCTTGCTCTCGGCGATGATCGCCTTGGCGCCGATATTCTCCGCGACGGTCTTAGCCGCCTCGCAGATGTTCTCGCGGAACGCGCTCAGATCCGTCTGTGTCGCCGAGGCGCCGCGCAGGAGCATCAGGTTCTCATGCTTTTCGGCTTCGGTACAGATATCGTTGAGCGCCTCGACGCTCTCAACCGGATACAGACCCGCCGCGCTCTCGCCGGAGAGCATCACGGCAGAGGTGCCGTCATAAACGGCGTTGGCAACGTCGGAAATCTCCGCACGGGTCGGGCGGATGTTGGTGGTCATGCTGTCGAGCATCTGGGTCGCGGTGATGACATATTTGCCTGCCAGCACACACTTGCGGATGATCATCTTCTGGATCTCGGGCAGCTTGATGAACGGGATCTCCACACCCATATCGCCGCGGGCGACCATTACGCCGTTCGAGACCTCGATGATGCGGTCGATATCATCCACGCCGCTCTGGTTCTCAATCTTTGAGATGATCTCAACGTCCTCATAACCGAGGCTGTCGATATAGTCGCGCAGCTTGATGACGTCGTCGGCCGAGCGGACGAAGGACGCCGCGATCACGTTGACGCCCATCTTCAGACCGAACTCGATATCGGCGCGGTCGCGCTGGCTGATATAAGGCATATTGATGGTGTAGCCGGGAATGTTGATGCTCTTGCGGTTTGAAAGCTTGCCGCCGGTGACGATGCGGGTGACGATGCAGTCAGCCTCTACAGATTCCACGCGGGCGGAAATCTTGCCATCGTCAAAGAGGATCACTCTGCCGATGCTGGTGTTGTCGCGGCGGAAGGTATCGATCAGCTTCGGATACGAGAGGGTGACGCCCTCGTCGTCGCCGTGGCCCTCGGTCGAATACAGGCGGTATTCCTGACCCGCCACGAGCTCTACCGAGCCGTCCTCAAAGGTGCCGACACGGATCTCGGGACCCTTGGTATCCAGCAGCAGCGCGACCGTCTTGCCGCTTTTTTCGATTGCCTTCTTGACAAGATTGAAGCGCTTGGTCATCGCGTCATATTCGCCGTGAGACATGTTAAAGCGCGCTACGTTCATGCCCGCATCGATCATCCTGCAAAGGATGTCAACATCGTCGCAGGCAGGACCCATCGTACAGATTATCTTGGTCATTCTCATGACAATACCCCCTATTATGTTAATAAAAGTTATTCATTATCACTATAATACCAGTATTATCGGATGAAGTAAAGGGCTTTTTCAATTTTTGTCTGACTTTTTTGCAGAGATTTACTGCAAAAGGAAAGGGATCGCGGCCATTCATTAAACCGCAATCTCCGTTTTTTGATACAGTGTATAGATTATTCCGCGGAAACGGAATAGATCCAGTGACCGCCGCCGACAGCGGCGTATACGTCTACCATTGCCATCAGCTTGCCCGTACCGTCCAGATACATTCTGGCGGCTTCGATGTTGGCGCTGTCCAGCGTCTTGGCACGCTCGGAGTCATTGCCGGGCATCGTGCCGTACTTTTCATCGTAAACTTCTGTCAGGTTCGCCGTCAGCGCGCTCAGCGCGGTATTGTAATCGCGTCCGGTCGCGGAGCAAAGCGTAGAACTGTTCAGCTCGTTGCCGTTCGTCACGTTAAAGGTATAGCACAGACCGTAGCTGTTGCCGCCGTCAAAGGTTCCCTTTACGATCACGCTGAGATATACATCGTTGAGATACGCCTCATAATCCAGCGAGACAACGGGAGAATAGTCGGTATATTCCCTGACGTCCTCGCCGAAGCGATCCATGATCTCGGCGTTGGCAGCAGCAGCGTCAGCGCTGTCAAGCAGGATCTCAGGGATCTGATAGGTCTTGGTATTGCCCTCGCTGAAGGTAAAGGAGGCTTTTTTGGCGGTCTTCACATAGCTGTCGAGCGTACCGACAGTTTCTTCAGCGGGCGCTTCTGTCGCGGGAGCGTCAGTCGCCGCGGGGGCGTCGGTAGCATCCGCCGATACGGGCGCAGAAGCGACAGGCTGCGTCGGATTATGAGAGGGAATAAACGGAAAAATGCTGCATGCGCTCAGGACAGTTGCAGCGCACAGACAAGCAAGCAGTAAAGCGATAATCTTTTTCATTTTTACCTCCTGTTAAGATAACTCGGTGTGAGTGATATCGGTAACAGCATTATCATAATACATAACGCGCAAAATAGCAAGACTCCTAGAAAAAATGTACAGTTTTTTCATGGTATATGGTAAGATTTATGACAAGGAATTTTCCCGTCATCTGTTGCATTTGTTTGAAAAGATGGTAAAATAGTTTGGGTATTTCTATTTTTCTGCAAATCTCGACATTTCGTTTGTCGTTACAAGGGTAAAGCCCGACAAATATGATCTGATGACGACAAACCAACAGAGGAAGATATGTACATAAACGATCCGAAAAACAGAACAAAGGACAGGCTGCTGCTGGGCATCGACATCGGCTCTACCACCGCGAAGCTCATGCTGATCGACGACGGTAAGCTCGTGTACAGCCGCTATGAGCGCCACTTCTCGCAGGTGCGTCAAAAGACGCTCGAGATGATCGAGGCGATCAAAGAGCTGCTCGACGGACGCAGCTTTACTGTCGCTGTTTCCGGCTCCGCGGGCTTGGGCATGGCGAACGCCGCGCGCTTGAGCTTTGTGCAGGAGGTCTACGCTACCGCCGAGTGCGTGCGCTGTATGGAGCCCGATACCGATGCGGTGATCGAACTGGGCGGTGAAGACGCGAAGATCATCTTTTTCTCAGGCGGTCTCGACCAGCGCATGAACGGCTCCTGCGCGGGCGGCACCGGCGCGTTTATCGACCAAATGGCGACGCTGCTGAATGTCGATAACAGCGAGATGGACGAGCTGAGTCTGCGTCACAAAAATCTCTATCCCATCGCCTCGCGCTGCGGTGTATTCGCAAAGACGGATATCCAGCCGCTGATCAATCAGGGCGCGACCAAAGCCGATATCGCCGCCTCGATCTATCAGGCGGTCGTCAATCAGACCGTCGGCGGTCTGGCGCAGGGGCGCAGGATCGAGGGCAAGGTCATGTTCCTCGGCGGTCCCCTGTACTACTGCAGAGGGCTGAGGGAACGCTTTGTCGACACCTTAAAGCTCCGTGAGGAAAACGCCGTTTTCCCGCCGTACGCGCTGTACGCGGTCGCCATCGGCGCTGCGCTGTACTCTGAGGACAGCGAGCTGATCGGCTATGAAGAGCTTGTCAAGCGGCTGAAAGACAGCATGAAGCATAAGGAGCGGGTATCGACCCTGCCTCCGCTTTTCAAGGATAAAAATGAATATCAGGCGTTTATCAAACGCCATACACAGAACAGCGTCAAGACCGAATACGCCGGCAGCTATGAGGGAAACGCGTATATCGGTATCGACTGCGGCTCCACCACGACAAAGCTCACGGTCATCACCGAGAACTGCGACATCATCTACACCTACTACAGCTCCAACAAGGGCAATCCCGTATCCATCGTGCGCGAGCAGCTGTCGAAAATCTACGACGAATTCGGCGACCGGCTGAACATCCGCGCCTGCGCCGTCACCGGCTACGGCGAGGAGCTGATAAAGCGCGCTTTTCATATCGATTTCGGTCTGGTCGAGACCATGGCGCACTATACCGCCGCCAAATACTTTGACAAGGATGTCGACTTCATCCTCGACATCGGCGGTCAGGACATCAAGTGCTTCAAGATCCGCAGCGATTCTATCGACAGCATCATGCTCAACGAGGCTTGCTCCTCGGGCTGCGGGTCGTTCATCGAGACTTTCGCGAAGTCGATGGGCTATACGGTGGAGGAATTCGCCCGTCAGGGATTGTTCTCCATGGCGCCCGTCGATCTCGGCACCCGCTGCACGGTGTTCATGAACTCCTCCGTCAAGCAGGCGCAGAAGGACGGCGCTTCGGTACAGGATATCTCGGCGGGGCTGTCGCTGTCGGTTGTCAAGAACGCGATCTACAAGGTCATCCGCGCCGCCTCGCCCGACGAGCTGGGTCAGCGGATCGTCGTACAGGGCGGTACCTTCATGAACGACGCGGTGCTCCGCTGCTTTGAAAAAGAGATCGGCAGAGAGGTCGTCCGTCCCAACATCGCAGGGCTGATGGGCGCGTTCGGCGCGGCGCTGTACGCCAAGGAGCACTGTCCCGAACAGTCGACCCTCCTGAACGCCGACGAAGTGAAACATTTAAAGCACGAGAGCCGATCAGCCGTTTGCAAGGGCTGCACCAACAACTGCCGTCTGACGGTCAACATCTTCAACGATAAAGAACGCCTGATCTCAGGCAACCAATGCGAAAAGGGCGCGGGCATCAAACTCAAAGACGATGAAAAGCTCCCGAACCTGTATGAATTCAAGCGCCAGCTGATCGAGAGCTACAACAAAGTGTCATTGCGAGGCTCGCAAGAGCCGCGGCAATCTCACAAAGAGGAGCAGGCTTCCTCTGCAAACGGCAGTAATAACAAGGGGATTCCCACGTCGTCGGCTGCGCCGATTTCTCGGAATGACTCAAAGAAAAATCGAGGTAAGATCGGACTGCCGATGGCGCTGGGAATGTATGAGCTCTATCCGTTATGGCACACGATCTTCACCCGCCTCGGCTTTGAGGTGATCGGCTCGGGATTTTCGACCCGCAAGCTGTACCAGAAGGGTCAGTTCTCCATCCCGTCCGATACCGTGTGCTATCCCGCCAAGCTCATGCACGGACATATCGAAACGCTGCTCGAAGAGGGCGTGGACGCAATCTTCTATCCCTGCCTGACCTACAACATCAACGAGGATAAGGGCGACAACTACTATAACTGTCCCGTCGTCGCTTACTACTCCGAGCTGCTGCACGGCAATATGGACTCCTTAAAGGATACACAGTTCCTTTGTCCCTATCTGAACATCAATAACGAGCGTGAGCTCAGCCGCGAGCTGACGCTGATCCTGTCAAAGCGCTTTAACGGCATCAAAAAGGCTGACGTCACCCGCGCCGTAAAAGCGGGCGTCGCCGCATATAAGGCGCATATGCAGCGCATATATGATGAAGGCGCGCGCGCTGTGCAATTCGCGCGTGAAAAAGGCAAGCGCATCATGATCCTCGCGGGCAGACCCTACCACATCGACCCCGAGATCTGTCACGGCATCGACAAGCTGGCGACGTCGCTGGGCTTTGTCGTCGTAAGCGAGGACAGCGTCACCGCCGATATACAGCCGCCGACACTCGGTGTGCTCAACCAGTGGACCTACCACAGCCGCCTGTACGCGGCGGCACAATATGCCTGCGAGCATGACGACGCCGAGCTCGTTCAACTGGTATCCTTCGGCTGCGGTGTGGACGCGGTCACCACCGACGAGGTGCGCTCTATCCTTGAGCGCGGCGGCAAATTGTATACGCAGATCAAGATCGACGAGATCACCAACCTCGGCGCCGTAAGGATCCGCTTGCGCAGTCTGATCGGCGCTCTGGAAGAAAGGGGGCGGTAGGATGGCTGTCGCCAAAGCGGAATATGTTCAATTCACCAAAGAGATGCGGCGCGATTACACCATCCTCGTGCCGACGATGCTGCCCATCCACTTTAAGCTGATCTCGAACGTTCTGGTGCGTTACGGCTACAAGATCGACTTCCTCGAAAACGTTGACGGCAACATCAAGGAGTCGGGGCTGCGGTATGTCCACAACGATACCTGCTATCCCGCGCTTTTAGTCATCGGTCAGCTGATCAATGCGGTCGAGTCCGGCCGCTACGACAAGGATAAGGTCGCGCTGCTGATCACCCAGACGGGCGGCGGCTGCCGCGCCTCTAACTATATCTATCTGCTGCGCAAGGCGCTGAAAAAGGCGGGCTACGGTCACATCCCCGTGATTTCGCTGAACTTCAATATGTTGGAAAAGCATCCGGGCTTTCAGATCACCCTTCCGATGCTGTACCGCATGTTTTACTGCGCTTTTTACGGCGACCTGATGATGCTGATGGCGAACCAATGCCGCCCATACGAAAAGAATAAGGGAGAGACCGACCGCATGGTCAAAAAGTGGGTCAACCGTCTGCTGGACGAGAGCGCCCACAGCTCTACCATGCGCTACAGTCATGTCAAAGAGAATTACCGCCTGATCGCGGACGACTTCAACAAAATCCTCGGCGACACGCCGCGCGACAAGGTCAAGGTCGGCATCGTCGGCGAGATATACGTCAAGTTCTCGCCTTTGGGCAACAATAACCTCGAACAATTCCTGCTCAAGGAGGGCGTGGAACCCGTCGTGCCGGGCTTTGTCGACTTCTGTCTGTACTGCGTGTACAACGGACTGGTCGACTACGACCTGTACCGCATCCGCCCCTTCAAGGCGTTCGGCTCGAAGTTTCTGTACCGTTTCCTGCTGAAAAAGCAGCGGTACATCCGCAAAATGATGCAGGAATACTATCCAAGCTTCATGCCGATGGCGGATTTTGATGAAACGCAAAAGCGCGTCAAGGGTTATATCAACCAAGGCGCGAAGATGGGCGAGGGATGGCTGCTCACCGCAGAGATGCTGGAGCTCATCAGCGAGGGCGTCGGCAACATCATCTGTACCCAGCCCTTCGGCTGTCTGCCCAATCACATCGCGGGCAAGGGCATGATGAAGCCGATCAAGGAGCGCAACCCGGGCGTGAATATCGTCGCGATCGACTATGACCCCGGAGCCACTGCGATCAATCAGGAAAACCGCATCAAGCTGATGCTGTCGAACGCAGAACGGTAATTCTCTCGCTGTCATTGCGAAGCCCCAAAGGGGCTGCGGCAATCCCCCTGTCATTACGACCGGCTGCAAAAGGAAGGGGATTCCCACGTCGCATATAAGATTTGCTCCTCGGAATGACAACTATAATTTGGAAAGGTAGAACAAAAATGTCTTGGTTTGTTTTTACACTCATTTGTATGTTCGGATGGGGTCTTGCCGACCTCTTCTACAAAAAGAGCAACGTTGACGGCGATCGCTACTCACACCTCAAAACCGCAGTGTGGGTCGGTCTGATGATGGGCGTCTTCTCCCTGCTGTTCACAGTGCTGTCACTGCTGAAAAACAGCGGAGCGGATATTCCCGACGCGATCACCGCCGAAACGCTTTTTACCCCTGAGGCGAGCATCTTCTCCAGCGCCGTCAAGTATCTGCCCGCGTCGCTGGGCTACATCATCTCGATGATCATCGGATACGCCGGCATGCGCTATCTGGAGGTATCCATCGTATCGCCGGTGCAGAACGCTTCGGGCGCGCTGTCGGCGATCAGCATGTTCATCTTCTTCACGGTCACCGGCGCGATCGGCAGCTTCTGGGAAGAGTTCACCATGCTGCAGGTCATCGGCACCGTATTCATCGTCGCAGGCGTCATCGCGCTGGGAATCGTCGAGCAAAAACTCGCCAAAGCCGAGGGTGCGCTCGATCTGCCTAAGGAAGAGCGCAAGTACCGGTACGGCGCGCTGGCGCTGCTGTTCCCGATCCTGTACTGCGTTTTCGACACCATCGGCACCGCCGCCGACGGCATCATCCTCAACGAGGATACCGGCTTGGGGCTGGGCGAGATCGACGTGCTGATCCTGTACGGTCTGACCTTCTTCCTCGCCGGCGTCGGATGCTGGATTTTCCTGTGGATCAGGGAAAAGAAAGCCTACAATCCCTTTGCGAAAGCAGAGTGGAAGACCCGTTTCCCGGCAGCGGTCTTTGAACAGTTCGGTCAGATCTTCTATGTCTACGCGCTGGCGGATAATCCTGTCGTCGCCGCGCCGATGATCGCGTCCTACTGCATCGTGTCGGCAATCCTCTCCCGCATTTTCCTCAAAGAGAAGCTCAAGGCGGGTCAGTACGCCTGTATCATCGCCGTCGTCATCGGTATCGTTATGATGGGCGTCGCCGACGGCTTGGCGGAGGCATAATCCCGAACATATGTCACACCATAAAACGCCCCGAGGTTCACTCTCCTCGGGGCGTTGATTTATTGATACATCTTATGATTTCTTGGTGATGCGCAGGTTCTGGCGCGCCTTGCGCAGCTCGGTCAGCTGGGCGGTAATCGCGTCGTCGGTGCGCTTCATGACGTTCTCGACGTAGTCGTTGGCTGCCTTGCGCATCTCGCTCGCCTTTGCCTTCACGTCGTTGAGCAGCTCGGCTGCCTCCGCCTTCGCCTCGCGCATGATCTCGCTCTGGTCGATCAGCTGCTTCTTGCGCTCTTCTGCGGCGCGGATGATATCATCGGCTTCCTTCTTTGCTTCGGAAATGATCTGGCTGCGGTCGGCTACGATGTTCTTCGCCTGTCTTACCTCGGCGGGCAGGGTATCCTGAATCTCGTCGAGGATGTCATAAATTTTATCCGCTTCGATGATAACCTTTCCGCCGGAAAGGGGCATGGTCTTAGCGTCGCCTACAAGGTCCTGTAACTCCTGAATCAGTTCGTCTACTCTCATTTTACTTATTTCCTTTCGTGTTTAGTCTGTGGAAAATTTCGTCATGAATCGCGGCGGGAACAAAATTGGAAATATCGCCGCCGTGGACCGCTACATTCTTGACGATGGAGGAGCTCAGATACGTGAAGCTCGCGTCGCTCGCCAAAAAGACGGTGTCCAGATCGGGATTCAGCTTACGGTTGGTCAGCGCCATCTGAAATTCGTATTCGAAGTCAGATACCGCACGCAGTCCCCTTACAACTGCGGTAGCGCCGAGGTCCTTGGCGCACTGCGCCAGCAGACCGTCGCACCCGATCACCCTGACGTTCGGGATATCCCCCACCGTCCGCTGCAGAAAATCGATCCTCTCTTCAAAAGTGAACGCGGGATGCTTCTCGCCGTTGACGAATACGCCGACGATCACGTTGTCAAACATCCTGCTCGCGCGGGTGATGATGTCGATGTGTCCGAGGGTAACGGGGTCAAAGCTGCCGGGGCAGATCACGGTGTTGTGCATAGATGAATCCTAACCTTATTTTCAGTCACATATCCGTGCCGACAAAATCTTCATGACGATATGTGCTTACCCTTATTTTACCATAGGTTCTTTCCCTGTCAAGAGTAAATTTGTAATATTTTTGTAATATTTTATCATTTAATGCACTTTCACAAATAATAACTCCTGTTTTTTTCATTCTTTGTGCAATAATTGGCATGATTTCTTGTAAAATCCCCTTGTTATAGGGGGGATCAAGAAAGGCGACGTCGAATTCTCGGACGGTATTTTTCAGATAAGCAATCGAATCCGCACACACGACGGTCGCCAAAGGTTGCAGGTTTGTAACCTTTAGATTGCGTTCGATGACCGCAATCGATTTCTTCGAAGCGTCCAGAAAAAGAGCGCTTTTCGCCCCGCGTGAGAGCGCCTCGATCCCCATCTGACCGCAGCCGGCAAAGACGTCGATGAAATCGCGTCCCTCGATCTCGAACTGGATGGACGAAAACACCGCCTCCTTGACCTTGTCGGTGGTCGGGCGCACGATGTCGCCGCCCTTTAAGGTTTCCAATACTCTGCCGCGGGCAGAGCCTGTGATCACACGCATTGTTTACCTCCGGTTTAGTGACAAGTGATTAGTGCCCAGTGATCAGTTTTGAAACGTATAAGTATTAGAGATAACCGACCCTTACTGGTCACTGGTCACTTGCCACCGGTCACTTTTATCATGAAAATAATTATATACACTCACGGCGGCGGGATGCGTCATCCCGGGCGCCTGTTCGAGCTCCTCGACCGTGGCGCTGCTGATATTTTTGATGGTGCGGAAGAAGCGCATCAGCTCCTTCGCGCGCTTCTTCCCGATCCCGGGGATCTCTTCCAAAGTCGAGCCTAAAACGCGTTTGCGCTGCTGGCGGTTAAAGCCGATCGCATAGCGATGCACCTCGTCCTGAATGTTGGTGATAAAGGTGAACACCGCGCGGTTGGGGCGGATGGCGATCTCGCCCGACTCGCTGACGATCGCGCGGGTGCGGTGATGATCATCCTTGACCATGCCGAACACGGGGATCGGGAGTCCCGACGCCTCCACCACGGGCAGCACCGCGCCGACCTGTCCCTTGCCGCCGTCGAGCAGGATCAGATCCGGCAGTCTGCCGAAACCGTCAGCAATGCCGTCCTCCTGTGCCTTTTTATACTCGTCAAGACGGCGGGTCAGCACCTCCGCCATCGATCCGAAGTCGTCCTGTCCCGAAAAGGATTTGATCTTGAACTTGCGGTAGGCGCTCTTCAGCGGGCGGGCGTTCTCAAACACCACCATGCCCGCTACGTTGTCCGAACCCGCGAGATTAGAGATATCATAGCTCTCGATGTATTCGGGGAGCTTGTCGAGCCCCAAAAGGTTTTTAAGCTCGTCCAGTACGCTGAGCTGTCTGCCCGTCACGCCGCGGAGCTGTCCGAGCGCTTCAAACGCGTTTTTCAGGCACATGTCGACCAGATTTTTCTGCGTACCCCTTTGAGGAATATTCAAATAGACGCGTTTGCCCTTTTTCTCCGTCAGCCAGCGTTCAACGTCCCCGCTGTCCTCGATCTCGCCGTCGAGCGCGATATGGGAGGGGATCTCGTTCCTCAGCGTATAGTAACGCAGGATGAACTGAGAGCGAAAATCCACCGGATCGTCCACATCGTCGATGATGAAGCTCTCGGTATCATACAGGCGCGAATCGGCAAAGCGCAGCACGGTCGCGCAGCCCTTGCCGCCCTGCATGGCGACGGCGATGACGTCCAGCTCGTCGAGATTGATGTTGACCACCTTCTGTTTGTCGCGCAGCTTTTTCATCGCGGCGATCTGGTCGCGGTATCTGGCAGCACGCTCAAAATCCAGCGCCTCGGCGGCGACGGTCATGCGCTCCTGCAGAACGCGCAGCGTCTCGGAGCTGTCTCCCGAGAGATACGCCAGCGCCGACTCGACCCGCTCGTTATAGTCTTTGAGCTTCACGCGTCCCGTACAGGGCGCGCAGCACTGCTTGATATGGAAGTTCAGGCAGGGACGATAGCGTCCGAAATCCTCGGGGAAACGGCGGCTGCAGGTCGGCAGACCGAAGATCTTGTTCGCCTCTTCAACAGAGGATTTGACATAGTAGCTCGACTTGTACGGTCCGATATACCGCGCGCCGTCATCAGCCTTTTGCAGAACATAGCTCAGCCGCCGCCACGGCTCATCGGAAACACGGATATAGCTGTAGCCCTTATCGTCCTTGAGCAATATATTATACTTCGGGGTGTGCTGCTTGATCAGCGAGCACTCCAGAATCAGGCACTCAAACTCGCTGTCGGTGATAATGTATTCGAAGTCGTCAACGTTGTCCACCATGCGGCGGACCTTTTCGGTATGGTTGTTTTGAGAGCCGAAATACTGGCTGACGCGGTTCTTGAGCTTTTTCGCCTTGCCGATATAGATGATCTCACCGTGCTTGTTTTTCATGATATAGACGCCCGGCTGCAGCGGCAGCGCCATCGCCTTGGCGCGCAAGTCTTTTAACTTCGGATTCAATTCATCACCTCCTTTTGTTCAGATAACAGAGAAAAGAGAACAGATAACAGCGAATGTACCTCGCTGTGCTCGATCAATTATACAATCCCTTACCCGCCTCAGGACGGGAGCTCCCTTTACCAAAGGGAGCCTTTTCACTGTTATCTTAATCCCGACGTTCCCATCAGTACCATCGAGAACTGACCGCACTCGTCGTAGATCCGTTCAAAATTATCTCTGCCCTTCCAATCCTCGTAGGTTTTCCACGAGTTGGCGACCTTGACCTCGTTATCGCCGAGGTGGTAGCCGTACAGGCAGACGCAGTGCTCGTTTTCGTACCAAGGATATTTGATACCCTCATACTCACGGTACTGCTCGATGCGGGGACTGATTTCGTCGTAAGTCGTCCAGATCAGCACGGGACAGCCTGCGTCGACGAACTTGAACAATTCCTCAAGACTCAGCCCGGTCGTGTCAAAGGGGTAGATCGGCGCGTCGTTTTCCTCGATGAAATTCCACGCGGTTGTGATCAGCCCCGGCGGATAAACGCCCGAGCCGTCATAAAAACGGCGGGGATTGCCGCAGTAGCCGGTGACATAATTGTCGCTGTACACCAGATAATCATCCACAACGTCATCGGCGTCCAGATCATAGCCGAAGTGGTTGATCGCGGCGGTCAGCGCGAGCGACTCGCATGCCGCCTGCATACCGGTGCCGATCTGATCATACGGCTTTACGTTGTCCAGAGAAGCATAATCATCCTTGAGCTTTCCGTTCAGAATCTCATCATACCGCGCCTGAACCAGCTCCTCTAAGGTCGGCGGCTCTGTGGGCGGCTCGGTTTCAACCTGAAGCGACAGCATATACTCCAAGGGATCAAACAGCGCTTCATCCGAAGTCGCTTCATCCGCTGTCGCGCCGTCGGGCGACGCCGCATCGGGCGTTGCTTCGACATTTTTCGCGCAGCCGGCAAGCGCCAGCATCGCCGTCATCAATAATACCAGTACCCTTTTCATTTCTTCCCCTTATGTATCTCTTTACTTCAATTCCACGATCGTCACTCCGCTTTCGCCCTCTCCGAAAGTGCCGAGACGGAAGCTCTTCACCGCTTTGTGATGACGTAAAAACTGCTGGATGCGCGCGCGCAGGACGCCCGTACCCTTGCCGTGGATAACAGTCAGCACGTGAACGTTGGTCAGTACACAGCTGTCGATCGCACTGTCCACGCTCATCACCGCTTCTTCGGCGGTCTGTCCGCGGACGTCGATCTCGGTTTTGGCGAGCGATTTCAGCTCCTTGGTCACGGTGCGTTCGCGCCGCTTCGGCACGCTGACCTTGTCCTCCTCCAGCAGGCGCAGGTTGCTGAGCTTGACGCGGGTCTTGATGATGCCCGCCTGCACCATGACGCTGTCCTTTTCGGGCTTTTCGAGGACGACAGCCTTTTTGTCAATATCAAAGATCAGCACGTTATCGCCGACCTGCAAGGCGCGCGGAAGCTTGTAATCGCTCTTCTCGCTTTCCTTGACCGGATCGGCGGTCTCCTCGAGCGCCTTCATGCCCGCCTTGAACTTCGATTTTTGCTCCGCTTCATATTTCTTTTCCTTCTTTGCCTGCTCCAGCTCGTCAATGATCGCGTACGCCTGCGCCCTTGTCTTGGCGGCAAGCTCCTGCGCCTTCTGCTTAGCGACGTCAACCTCACGCTTGGCGTCGGCTTTGGCGCGTTCGAGCTCTTTTTGTGCTTCTTCCTGCTTTTGCTGTGCGGAGAGGGTAGCTTCTCTGGCTCTTTCCAGCTCGTCCGACAGCTCTTTGCGGCTGATCTCCAGACTTTCGACGACGTTCTCAAACTGACGGCTCTCGGACGAGGTCAGCAGACGGGCGCGTTCGATCACATCGTCCTCCATGCCGAGCCGCTTGCTGATTGCGAACGCATTGCTCTTGCCGGGCACGCCGATCAGCAGCTTATAGGTCGGGCGCAGGGTGGTGACGTCAAATTCACAGCAGCCGTTTTCGACGCCCTCGGTTTTCAGTGCGTATTCCTTGAGCTCCGAATAGTGGGTGGTGGCAGCGATCTTCGCGCCGCGCTCGCGCAGCTTTTCGAGGATCGCGACCGCCAGCGCCGCACCCTCGACGGGGTCGGTACCGGCGCCCAGCTCGTCGATCACGGCGAGGGTGGAGCGGTTGCACAGCTTCAAAATGCCGATAATATTTGTGATATGCGCCGAGAAGGTGGACAGGCTCTGCTCGATGCTCTGCTCGTCGCCGATATCCACCAGCACGCGGCGAAAAACCGAAAGGCGGGAGTTGTCCGACGCGGGCACCATCATGCCGCACATCGCCATCAGCGTTAAGAGTCCCAGCGTTTTCAGACACACGGTCTTGCCGCCCGTGTTCGGTCCCGTGATCACCAGCGTATCAAAGTCCCCGCCTAAGCGGATATCCGTCGGCACGACCCTGTCTTTCGGGATCAGCGGATGACGCGCCGCCTTCAGCTCGATAATACCGCTGTCGTTCATCACAGGGCGCACCGCCTTCATCTTATACGCCAGATGCGCCTTGGCAAAAATCAGATTCAGCTCCACTAAGGTATGGTAGCTGTCGATAATCTCGGATGCGCAGCCTGCGCACAGCTCGCTGAGCTCGAACAGGATGCGCTCGATCTCCTGCTCTTCCTCTCCCTTGAGGACGCGGATATCGTTGTTGGCGTTGACGACGCCCATCGGCTCGATGAACACCGTCGAGCCCGACGACGAGGTGTCGTGTACCAGACCCGCTACCTGATTACGGAACTCCTGCTTGACCGGCACGACATAGCGCCCGTCGCGCTGGGTGATGATCGCCTCCTGCAGATATTTCTGGTAGGTGGAGGAGTGAATGATCTTGTCCAGCACCTCACGCGCCTTCGACGCGGCGATCCGCATTTTGCGTCGGATCTCGCCGAGCTGGCGTGAAGCGCCGTCGGATATCTCATCCGCTCCGATGATGCAGGTCGTGATGCGGTCGCTCAGGTTGGGATTGGTATAGAGAGTACGAAAATAGCCGTCCAGCGAGGTGCTGACGCCCGCACAGTGCGCGTGCCAGTCGCGCACACCCTTGATTACCCGCAGTGCGCGTGCGATAGAAAGCAGCTCCGCGGTGTTCAGGCAGCCGCCCGCTTCCGCGCGGCGCAGCGGATTGGTGACGTTGCCGATGCCGCCGAAGGCAGGCGCGCCGAAGCGCCCGATCAGGATATGCGCGTCCTCCGTCTGCGTCAGGAGCTGTTCGACCTTGTCGATGCTGAATTGCGGCTCGATCTTTTCAGCCAGCTCGCCCGCCTCGTCGATGGAGGTCTCTTGAGCGAGCATATGTAATATCTTGTCCAGTTCTAAGGTTTTGAAATGTCTGTTCATATCAGTTTCCTTATGTGGTTTTCAGTGAGGGTAACGTACAGATAAAGCAGCAGTTCATATGCTGTGCATGCTTTTATAAAACTGCAGGGTCGGATAATCCTTTTGGGTCATATACGCCACATACCGCTCGCTCGCGAGCGACAGCGGTTCCAGCAGCTCGTCCTTCAAGCCGAAGGAAAAGAGCTTTTCAAAGTCGGCGTACACGGTATGCCGCAGGGCGGTCACCGCCGCGGCGGGCAGCAAAACACCCTGTACACCGAGCCTGTCCGCGCACGCGGCGCAGTACAGCTTGCCCGTATGCGGCACAAAGACCATCTGCGGCGCTTCATACACCCCGCAGCCGGCGCACATCACGAGATCCGGCATATAGCCGCACAGCGTGATCAGCCGCATCTCAAAGCAGACCTTGATCTGCAAAGCGGGGCGCTTACGGTTCGAAAGGAAATACAGCGAATTCAGTATCAGCCGCAGATAATCCCCTGCCTCCTGCCCCGTCGGACACAGATTCAGACACAGCTCGCAGAAATATTGCGCCAGCGACATGCTTTCGATATCCTGTCTGAGCCCGATGAACTGCTCGATCGCGTCGGCTTCATCGATATGGTAGCTGTCCCGTCCCTCAAAGATCGAAAAAGAGGCGTATGACAAAAGCCCCGTGCCGGCGCACTTAGGGCTTTTGATGTTCTTCGCGCCCTTCGCAAAGGCGCGCAGGATACCGTGACTGTCGGTAAGGACCCATACCAGACGGTCACGTTCACTGATGTCCTGTGTTTTGAGTACCAGTCCCTTGGTCTTGAATTTCATTCAGATCCTCTTTCAGCTCGCCGCTGTGCTTCGCGTTCTCAATGGATTTATACTGCAGATAATCCAGCACGCTCCCGCTGCGGAAAAACGAGTTCCACGCGTCTTTTTCGTCTGTCATGCCTATCATCCCTTTTCATTTGGTATATCCATATTATACCGCTCAGACAGGATGATATTGCATGAAAAATGTAGATGGAAATAAACGTCATTTTGGGAGCGGTTTCGCCGTTTTTCAGCAGAAAATGTCTCCGGACTGATTTTATCACAAAAGCTATGACATAGCAAGAGGAATGTTCCGTCAGCCCACGTCAATCTAATTTAGTAATCTTATAGTAACTTTTAAAGGAGCAGTTACAGCCCTCCCTGCGTAAGGGAGGGTGGTGCGAAGCACCGGGAGGGTCGACATGGCAGGAACGAATAGAAATCATCTGACATGATTCGATTCTGCCGG
>JAFRBX010000022.1 GCA_017404665.1 Ruminococcus sp. | reverse complement strand
TCCGATCGCGGCAAAACCACAACGAACCCTGACGGGTTCGCGAGGATTTTAACAAAGAGCCGGCGGGAATATGCCCGTCAAAACCACGGGTCGGATTATTACTGTCAGGCTAACTATAGAGCAATATCATCAACTTAAGAAATGTGGCGCTTATATCGTCCCCTCTGACGGACACGCGTGTCACGGGGGTTGGGGGAGAGATAATGCAGCATTATAGTTCCGAGCCTTTTTCTGACTCAAGCCGACGCTGAAATGCCATTACGTACGTATTGAGTCAAACGATTCAACAATATTATAACGTTTCGTTATCTCTCCCCTGCCGGTATTGCGCTTCATACTCTATTATGCGTTTCATTCGGCTGCCCCCTCGTCAGAGGGGGCTTAATACGTTTGTTTCCGTGACACACGTGTCCGTTAGAGGGGCTTTGTCCATATCAATAAATGATATTCTGATACATCGGGATCGACTTTGTGGGGCAATAACCCGTCCGTGCCGTCGAGATCTGTTCACCGCTCCTGACCGTCAGCAGCAGGGCATAATCCGTCATCGGCTCCGGTACGGTGCGCAGTCTGCATGAGGTGACGGGCGAGGGCGTTCTGACCCGCTCGATCACCGAACCGTTTTGTATCAGAAACAGATCATATGAGGTTTGTCCGCCGCCGCTGAGCTTCCATGAGACGTCAAGAGCGGCAGCGGCGTTTTTGCGTATCGTCAGTTCCTTGATCTTCATGATGATCTTCCTTTCCGTGTTCGGATCTTCATGTCATATGATACACAAAAGCTTCCGCAGATCCTGTCGAAAAAACGATGAAGTTACATTTCTTTCACAAATAATGCAATCACAGGAAGAATATGATACAATATTTTCAAAATTTACGGATTCACTGCAACACTTTGAACTGTTTTCGGCACTATATGAGTGAACGACGTCGTAAGAGGTGATCAAAATGGATGAAAAATTGCTGGTCAAGAGAGCGTCCGGCGGCGATAAAGAGGCGTTTGCCGCGCTGTATATGCTGTATCGTGACGATCTGTACCGTTATGCATTTTTTCGGCTGGGGAATGAGGAGGACGCGCGCGACGCGGTCTCGGCGTGCATCGTTGCGGCATACGAAGGCGTCTTCGGTTTGCGGAACGCTTCTGCTTTCCGACCGTGGATCTTCCGTATCCTGTACCGCTGCTGCTGCCGATATATCGCGCAGCAGAATGATATGCGCCATCGCGCCGATACTGCTGAGCTTAATCGGCTGGAGGCTCCGGCTGAACATCTGTCGCCTGAGCTCAAAGAGGCTTTTTCCATCCTGAACACCTGCGACAGAGATATTGTTCTCTTATCTGCAGTCGGCGGCTATAACAGCCGTGAGATCGCCGAGATGACCGGGCTCAAGCCCTCGACCGTCCGTTCGCGTTTGATGCGGGCGTTCAAAAAAATGAAACAGTTTTTGGAGTGATCATGATGAAAAACGATCTGGATTTTATCAGGGATAAAATAGAAAACAGCGGCGTGAACGCGCCCGCCGACATGGATGAAAAATACGCAGCCGATACGCTTGAGGGCGTCTATCCCAAGCTCAGCGCGGCACAGGAGCCGAAGCGTAAACACAAGGGTTGGAAGATCGCTATATCGGCGACAGCGGCGGCGCTGGTGCTGACCCTGACGACAGGGATCATCCTGCACAGTACGGGCGTTTTCGGCAGTACACGGAGCGTCGATTTGCCCGGCGGTCTGTCGCTGCGGCAGTTCAGCTCCCACGAGCAGGTGAAAAAAGAGATCGCCGGCATCCGCAAAAAGCAGAACACAGACAGCTTCCTCGGTTATTTCACCGACGATTACAGGTTGGACGGCGGCGATTACGCGATCGAGGAATATGCCGCTGCCGATTCGAACTCCTCAGCGGGTTCGTCAACGGGCTCGATGGGCTCGGGGAGCGCGACAGGCTCTTCGGGCTTTGCAGACGGCTCCTTCAGCGAGACCTACAAGCAGGTTGAGGGCGTGGATGAAGCCGATATCATCAAGACCGACGGCAGATATATCTACTGCGTGCAGAACAGCTATCCGTCCGAAAGCAGGATCAAGGTGTTTTCCGCCGAGGGAGAAAATTCCCGCAAGGTGACGGATATCCGCGTATTCAGCGATCTCAAAGGGGCGACCGCCGACGAAGCCGATGCGGATTTTGACTACGACGCCTATTATTACAAGGTGCAGAGCATCGAGGAGATCTATCTCAGGGGCGATCGCCTGATCGCGGTCTGCGATGACACCGCCAACAGTGAGGAGGACTATGTGACCCTGACGCGCGTGGTCGTGTATGATATCAGCGATATCGAACACATCACCCTGCTTGACAGTATGGTCCAGAGCGGCGGTTACCGTTCGAGCCGCATGATCGGCGATAGGCTCTACACGGTCAGCTCCTACTATCCCTACGGCGACAGGATCATCCCCGTTTGCGGCAGCGGCGCCAACCCCGAGAGCGTTCCCGCAGATTGCATTTATTCGCCGCCTGAGAACAACTCCGAGGACTTTCTGGTCATCAGCGCCTACGATACGCTCGACTATACGGAGCAGACCGAAAGCAAGGCGATTCTCGGCGCGGTAGACGATCTGTACTGCAACGAAGACCATATGTATATCTACACCACCGACTGGGGCTACTCGTACTACTCGGGATGGGATTACGGTGCGGATGAATCCCATGAGATCAACTCCCGCATCCTCAAGGTCGACCTGACCGACGGCATCGCCTTTACCGCCTACACGGAGGTGGAAGGTCAGATCGATGATCAGTACGCGCTCGACGAGTATAACGGCAATCTGCGCGTCGCGACCACGACCTATGACTATGCGGCCTATGACTATGCCGGCGGGGAGGATACCAACAACCTGTTTGTGCTGGATGAAAATCTGAATCAGATCGGCTCCGTGACGGGCTTCGCCGAGGGCGAGAGCATCAAGGCGGTGCGCTATCTGGGCGACACGGCGTATGTCATCACCTATGAGCAGACCGATCCCTTGTTCGTCATCGACCTGAGCGAGCCGACCGCTCCCGCGATTTTGGGCGAGGTCAAGATCAGCGGCTTCTCGACGATGCTGGTGCCTGTGGACGATAACACTATGCTCGGCATTGGCTACCACACCGAGAACGAGGATTACACCACGATGGAGGTGCAGGAGGGCTTGAAGCTCGCGCTGTTCGACGTCAGCGACAAAGCAAACCCGCAGGTGCTCGACAGCATATCCTATGTAAACTGCAGCTCCGCGGTGCAGTACAACCCGAAGGCGCTGGTGTATAACCCCGAGCGCAGCGATTACGTCATCCCGCTGAACTACGCCGACTGGGGTCACTATGACAGCGCGACGGGAGAATACGTCTACGACGAAGAATACTACGGAGGTATGCTGAACTTCAAGGTGCAGGACGGCAAGCTGACCGAGATCGACCGCGTCAGCACCGATTACTTCGAGGTGGAACGCTGCGTCTATGTCGGCGATTATATCTACATGACGTATTACGACGATTATTCCGAGTATGATTTGCAGCTCGACTGCGTGCCTTATCATTGATCTGCCGATAAAATGAATACGCCGTAACGATCACTCTACGCGATCGTTACGGCGTATAATAATTTTACGGCCCATATTTTGCGACTTTTTTTCTGTGTTCTCTTTCAAAAGCCAAGCTCTTCGCCTCCAAAGCAAAGGCGAGTGTCAGCAGAATGTGCTCCTGTGAAGGATCGTCAAAATCCAAAAAGGTGTAGCTGGACATTCGTAGGATTTCCGAGGTTTTCCCGGTATGAATATTTGTTACCGTATACCAACCGTTTTTCTTCACATGAACAGAATATTCGTTGTTATTATAATCCAGCGATTCACGGCTTCTTATGGAGGAATAGCAGAGTTCTTCTTTGCCCTTGCCGGCGAGGTATGCAGTGAACAGGATAGTTGTATTGCCTGAGAATCTCTTACGCTTGAACCTGCGTTCCGAAATTTCAGCGATCCGGTTGATATCCGTGTCAAACAGATTGATCGTCAGGCGTTTGTCGAGTTGGGTGCTTCGGGCGGTATAGCGCACGTGTTCGTCTGCATCGTAAACTGTATAAGAAAACCCCGTTTGCTTAACCGGTATTCCGGGTTTGAGCTCGTCTTTGTAAATCCACAAATGGTTGTTTTGCGGATGCCGCTTCAGGAGTTTCACTTTTTGTTTATCCTCGTGCTTTCCGATGAGAGCTGCCATCCCCGCAAAGGGTAAGGAGATCAAGGCGACGCCGATATCCATAAAAACGGCAGTAACATATTCCGCAAGAAAGCCAATCAAGCACATTTTTAACCCCTTTGAATTAATCAGTTTTTCATCTTTCTTTTATCTCGAACAGTAAGTAAGAACATCATTCTTGTCAAAATACCGACACCGATCATCAACAGACTCGCGATCAGTTTCGCAAGGAAGATGTTCACACCGATCGCCGTCAGCCCCCACATCACGGCGGTATCACACAGCAGGATGATCACTGAGGTGATCAAGAATCTGCCGACGGGAGGCTTTTCCGTGAACGGAACGACCCTGTTCAGGACGGCTTTCAGCAGAATAGTGAATACCCGCGCGCATACGCACGGCAGCAGCCAAGGCCGCAGAACGAGCGCCAAAATGACGAACAGCAGATAGCCTGCTGCGCCCGCGATCAGCGAGGGGAGCTTATAGCGGAGGAACTCTTTGTCCAGCGAAACGGTGTCCGCGAACGGACGGAAGTGACTGGCGGCATTGTTGTCAAAATACACGGTCTGTATTTCAACTTCGATGATGTCGAGAGCAGAGGCGTCGAGAATCATATCGATCTCAAACTCGTACCGATGCCCCGGAAGCTTCAGAAAGCGGGGGAGGAGTGTATCGGAAAAGGCCCGCAGTCCCGTCTGGGTCTCATAGATCCTTCTGCCGGTGGTCAGCAGGTACAGCACGCGCGAGATACCGTTGCCGATCCTGCTTTTGATCGGCGTGCTTTTGTCGAGGTTTCGTTTGCCGAGGATCAGGGCGCCGGGATGCTGCTGCGCCGCGTTTGCGACTTTGTCGATGTCCTCCACGCGGTGCTGACCGTCCGCGTCGGCGGTGGTCACGGTATACGGCGGCTGAAAATGCTCTTTGATATACCGCAGCCCGTATTTGAGCGCTTCGCCCTTGCCGCGGTTATGCAAATACCGCTGTACATCGGCATAGGCTTGCGCCTTCGTAAAGATATCGTTATACTTTGCGCCGCTGCCGTCATCGATGACGACGATAGAGAAATTCAGCCCGCCCAGCTCCTTGAGCAGGTCAAGCATCCTGTCCTCGGGACAGTAGGCGGGTATCAGCGCGATCCTTTGCAAATGATCACCTCATTTTGGTCATGGATGTTCAAACAAAGAATACCATAAGCGGTGGTTTTAAGCAAGTATAAATTGCGTGACCGACCGGCTTTTTGTCATGGTGACAGAAGCTCTTTATGATTGCTTGATGATCTCGAAACAGGGCGATTAACTATGAACGGCACTATCCCGTCCGGAGTTTTGTGATAGACAAAATCAGACTTATTTGCTATAATCTCAGTAAAACAATTCGATATATAAACGGAGGGCGGATATGACCTTCTCGGTGAAAATCGGATGTCAGTTGAAGAAATTGTTTATATGTCGGGATATGAAAAACAGGGTGAAGATATATGAAGAAAACACAGGCGAGCATTCTGCTTGTCTTTGTATTTACGGCGCGCGGTACATCGTTCCTCTTTTCAAAGGAACTGATGAATTCAATGTCGCCGATGAGCGTACTGGCAGTACGCTTTTTGCTTGCTTTTCTGATATTAGCGCTCATATTCTTTAAGCGGCTGCGTGCTTGCGGTAAACAAAGCCTGAAGGGCGGATTCATCCTCGGTGTTCTCTATACGATCTGCATGGTTTTCGAGATGTACGGTCTGCGGCTGATCGACTCGGGCACCAGTGCGCTGATCGAGAATATGGCGATCGTTCTGGTTCCGCTGTATGTCGCTGTGCTGACAAAAAGACTGCCGAAAAAGAAAACCATGCTGTGCGCGGTGCTCGCCGTGGTCGGCGTCGGGTTTTTATCCGTCGTACAAAGTCAGCTCAGCGGCGGCGTATGGGGAATCATCCTTACGATATGTGCCGCTTTGACCTATGCCGCGTGCATCATGGCAACCGAGAAGGTCAGCCGGGACGCCGACCCTATCGCTATCGGGGTCATCCAGCTCGGTGTGATGGGCGTACTGAGCTTTCTGATCGCTTTGCCTGTCGGCGGTTTCGCGCTTCCGCAAAGCTCCGGTCAATGGATACAGATGCTGATACTGGCGCTCTTGTGCAGCTGCTTCGGCTTTGCCTTTCAGCCTGTGGGACAGAAGTATGTATCGGCGGAGGCTGCCGCGATCATAACGGTCGTCAATCCGCTCACTGCAAGCGTATTGGGAATCGTTGCCGCGGGAGAAGGTATCAGCGTACCGAAGATCATCGGCTGCATATTGATTTTCGCTTCTCTGCTGTTGTATCATTTGGATATTAATAATCCTTAATAATACTATTTTCAAATAAAACACTTTAACATCTATTGCGCTAAATTCCGCATAGCGTTGTTGTCGTCGTCACTCGCTGAGAGTTGTCAGACTTGACCGCTCTCCGCGTGAATCTAATTCTGAAATAGAAATAAAACACATATTACAAAGCAGTATGAATAAGTCAAAAGAAACGTAAAGTCTCCCCTGTGTAAGGTACCCCCGTTGGGGGAATGTCCGCAGGACAAGGGGAGATTCCCCTGCTAGGGGAAATGTCCGCAAAGCGGACAAAGGGGTCGGCTGTCTTCGCAGAAGAAGCCGTCTCCGGCGAGGAAAGATACAGAGGGGTCGC
>JAFRBX010000021.1 GCA_017404665.1 Ruminococcus sp. | reverse complement strand
GGTAAACAAGATTACTCACATTGTGTGATAAATATACGTAACTACTCTCCCCCACTGTAATCCGTCCTTTCGAGTACATTATACTCGAAAGACTCTTTCGCTGCAAGCAGCGGGGAATTATACCCTAATTTGGTTATTAAAATGAAAATGTTGTAGCATTGTCATCATACCACAACAAACCAAAAAATGCAATATAAAAAAAACAATCGGCAACAATCATAATTACAGCATTACAGCGTCTGCACATATGCTTATTTTATAGTGATTATATTGCCGACATAAAGAAAAGCGCCGTATGCAAACGCGGCGCTTTTCCTTTTAGTATTCGGTTTTACTTTTCGTAGTACGAGGCGACCTTGCGCAGCTTTCGCGTTGCCGACTGTATATGTCGAGTGACCGTGGATTTTGACAGGTTCATCGCATCGGCGATCTCCTTCATCTTCATACCTTCCAGATAATACATAGTCACGCAGTCTCGCTGACGCTGGGTCAACTCGTGCTTGATCGCGCGGGTCAGGATTCGCTTCATCCTCTCGCGCTCGGGGCGGTTATCGGAGCCGTGCAGATATAACGAGTACGCGATCAGATCGCTGTTCTCGTCATCCAGAAACATCCGCTCACGCCTCATGGTAACGCTCGCCCCGCTGACTCAGATGATCGGCAGTCTTCAACAGCTCGCGGTAGATCGCGCGGTAGGCGTTGATTGCGTCGCTGATCGATTTTCGCTCATCCTTCGTCAGCTTCTTGTCATTCAAAAGAGCCTTTTTCTTCTCGATAACTCTCCGTACGCGACCGGCATTTTCCCGATACTCGGCCGCCCATTCACAATAATTCATTTACTTTTCCTTTCGATAAACTTCATAATTGTGCACAAAAAGAACGTATTCGATCTGAGCGTTGACCGCTCAATACATCCACAGAAAGCGTAGCATCACCGCTTTCATAATTATATTATAACAGGTATCAGTCCGAAAATCAAGGATTTTTCGAATATTTGTTCTATTTTTCATCCTGCATCATTAAACGAACTGTAAGCAACACTTCTGTTTTCATAAAATGTTAACCGATACCCTTCTGCGCAAAATATCTCAAGCGCAAAAAATCGACGCCTCCGTGAGATAACGGAAGCGCCGATACAAACGCTTGTTATTGAGTGTCAAGTTGCCGAATCCTGTGAAGATGCTTCTTCATCTGAATCAGACTGCAGTGAAGATGAAACCGGAAACATCGGGAGCAGATAATACACACATAAGCCGATAAAGCCGAGATAGAATATCGGACGCATCACCGCAGTCCGCAGCATACTCGCTTCCAGCGGGATCCCGTAGCCATAGAGCAGGATCATATCCATAACAAAACTGCACAGGAACAAGATCAAAGTGATCGCCGGCATCCTGACAAACGCCTTCGGAAACAGCAAATAACGTCTGCGGATGAAGAGACAATAGACGAGCAAGATCAGCATAGCCGTCAACGTCAGGAAGTAAGAAACGCCGTAAAGAACGGTATTAAACTCAACGCCGGAATACAGATCGGGCGGCTGCAGATACGCGATGACCCGATCTATCATACGCAGCTTGAGTGCAAATAAAACGAACAGCGCGATGATGAGCATTGCTCTGCGCACAACCACGAACAGGATTCTTTTCTTTTTCACATTTACAGCGAACGTCAGCGCGTAGCCCGCCAGCAAGAAGAACATCGCCGCTACCAGCGCACTGATCAGGATTCCCACAGAGGACAGCCCTCGGGGAACGTCTCTGATAAGAATAAACACATTATATGCGGCATACGCTGAGAACAGCAAACCTGTCAGCATGATGACAAACCACTTCGGCGTCAGCTTTTTTTCATACACTTCCACCTCAAAAGAACTGAGATATAGTAAACATTGCGGCGCTCGCGCAGATCACAAACAGCGTCCGGATAGATAAACCAAACACGTCACCCTTAGCATCACGCGGTCTCCCGCAAAAAGAAAGCGCATATCACGCGCATTTTATCGCCCCAACATACAAACAAAGGGCGAAACACTTCGTCCGCCCTTGCATGTCAATTTCAGAACCAGCTGCCCGGTGCATTTTGCGGACTCTGAAAACTGCCGAAAGATCCGTAAGCGTTCTCTCTTTCCATTTTCAGCGTCTCATGGCTCGTTTCACCGGATGTCACGATTACATCATCCGTTTCAAACGCAGTTATCACTAAGCTTGTGCGTTCATATAAAGATTTCATCTGACATCCTCCTAAAATTCTATGATTGTTCGCCGACCGTGTCATGGGCGAAAAATGATAGTCCCCCATCCTTCTTCATCCGTCGGCATCTGGGTGGGCGCCTGTGTGGGCTGCGGCCCAATCGGATAAGGCGGTTCCATCCCCGCCAGCCACCGTTGAATCAAGGTAGCATCCGCGATCTCGACCAAGCCGTTACCGTCGACGTCTGCTACCGTTTCGGAAAAGCTGCCGTCCGTACGCAGCCCCGCAAGCTTTCTTTGGACGCAGGTCGCGTCGGTCAACGTGACCGATCCGTCCCCATCGGCGTCACCGGGCAGATTTCCAGCGGCGGCGCATACAGAGCAGACCGAGAACAGCACGGCGGCACACAGCAGCGCCGGGATTATTTTGCACAGTCTAAAGGTCATTGATATTTACCTCAGCGTTATCGATCTCCCCGGGACCTTGGGGAACTGCCGCAGATGAGGCGGCTTCCTGTTCATAAGTCTGACTGTCACCGCTTCGGCTTGCGGCGTTACCGCTGTTTTGCAACCCGGAATCAGCGCTTTTTTGTGAAGAAGCGCGCTCTCTCAACGGGGTGCCGGAGTCGACAGGATCGTTTTCTTGCTCTCCCGCACTGTCGCTAACGACTGACTGCCGCCCCTTATCGACGCTGCTCTCTGACGGGACATCAACGTCGGCGCCGTTTTCAGGTGCATCGGCAGAGGGGGATGTTTCCTGTATCTGAGAAGCGACCAGCTGTTTCACACTGTCTTTTGAAGACGCTGCAGCCGAATCTTTATTATTTCCGCAAGCTGACAGGCACAAAGCGAAAGCAACAAGCAATATGGCGAATAATATTTTCATCTTAGACAAATTCTTTCACCTTGACCGAAAAACCACAGTTTGAAATACTATTGTCAAGCTAAACAGCAAGCAGTATCAAAACAAAACACGCTTCACTTCCGGAGCCTGAACGAAGTATTTATATACTCCGCGTATGCTTTGAATAACAGCACTGTCACAAAGCACACTTCAACTCATATAGAGTTATGTTTATTCTACTATACAAAAGCAATAAAGTCAACAAAAAAGTTTTGCTCAACAGTAGAAGCAGTAAAACCGTAAAATAGAACCTCCCCCGGAATAATCCTGATGATCATTCCGGAGGAAGTCTGTAACCTAGCCGATCTTGTTTTTTCTAACAGACAAGCATTTACTGTTCATTACCATGCTGTTCGGTGTGATTGGGCTTTTTCGGGGGCAGCTCGGCAATCTTCTTCGTAACGCTCACATGATCGTAGCACTGCTTGAAGGTGATGCGTCCCTCAAAATCCTTATGACAGCGCAGGCAGCGGAAGTTCGCGCGGAAGGAACGGTTCTTCAGCCGCCATTTGGAACGGCGCAGGGCGCGCCTGCCGCAGACCTCACAGTTGAAGTACATCTCCCGCTTATCGATGCCGGGATCCTTCAGATCACAGATGTTGTAGTTCTTGAAGGTCACGCGGCGATAGAAATCATTGTCGCAGACATACAGATATTGTTTCAACAGCTCAGAATCATACAGCGCCTTGAAGCACAGGGCGCTGAGCTCCGCGTCGTTATAGGCGCGGTGCAGGCTGTCGTCCTCAAAGGTGATCCCCAGCGTTTCCGCGCAGGCGGACAGACCGAGCTGATGTGCTTTGTCGCTGTAGCCGAGCGCTCTCTCACAGTACTTTTGCAGGTTCACATAATACTTTAGGAAGGATAGCTTATCGTTGCCGAAAAAGTAGTGATAATTCTCCATTAGAACTAAAATATCACTGTTGCTCCATGTCAGCAGCACCCCATCCCCCAGAAACTTACGGAACTTAGATACGACCTTTGAGAAAGTGTTGCGGCTTTCCTTGAGCTCGTCCAGTGTGATATGCGTCAGCGCGGTCACATGCGGATTGAGCTTTTTGGCGATCTGCGGCGCGATCAATTCCGAGAAGGTATCGATGATATTCATTTGTTCGTCGCATTTCACAGCGCCGAATTCGATGATCTCGTTCACAAATTTGTGACGGTGCTTCGAATAGGTACCGTTGAATTCCAGATCGAGGATGATGTATTCCATATAGTTTACCATTTATACGGACGAGCAATGCTCGTCCCAACTGACCACTGACCACTAATCACTGATCACTTATTACGAAACTGGTGCTTCATGCGCAGCTCCTTGCTCAGGATCTGCTTGCGCATACGGATGCTGACAGGCGTGACCTCGACCAGCTCGTCGTCGGCGATGAACTCGAGGCACTGTTCCAGCGAAAGCACCGACGGCGGGATCAGCTTCAGAGCGTCGTCGGAGCCGGACGCACGGGTGTTCGTAATATGCTTCTTCTTGCAGACGTTGACGGTGATGTCCTCGTTCTTCGGACAGGCGCCGACGATCATACCTTCATAGACCTCTACGCCCGGACCAACGAAGAGTCTGCCGCGTTCCTGTGCCGCAAACAGACCGTAGGTGACGGTTTCGCCGGTCTCGAACGCGATCAAAGAACCCTGATGGCGGGTCACGATATCGCCCTTATACGGCTCATAGGAGTCGAAAACGTGGTTCATGATGCCGTTGCCGTTGGTATCGGTCAAAAACTCGGGACGGTAGCCCATCAGTCCGCGGGACGGGATGCGGAACTCGATGTGCGTTGCGCCGCCCTCGCGCGCACCCATGTTGATCAGCTCCGCCTTGCGGGAGCCGAGCTTTTCCATCACGGCGCCGACATAGTTCTCGGGCACCTCGATCATCAGGTATTCGATCGGCTCATGCAGCACGCCGTCGATCATCTTGGTGATGACCTGCGGACGGCTGACCTGAAACTCATAGCCCTCGCGGCGCATGGTCTCGATCAGAATGGAAAGATGCAGCTCTCCTCTGCCGCTGACCTTGAAGGTGTCGGCGGAATCAGTCTCCTCGACGCGGAGCGCTACATTCGTTTCGACTTCCTTGAACAGTCTGTCGCGGATATTGCGGGAGGTGACATACTTGCCCTCTCTGCCCGCGAAGGGAGAATTATTGACGATAAAGTTCATCGAAACGGTCGGCTCGTCGATCTTGACGAACGGCAGCGGTTCGATATTATCGGGAGTGCAGATAGTCTCGCCGATGTTGATGTCCGCGATACCGGATACGCATACGATATCGCCCATCTCGGCTTCTTCACATTCGACACGCTTCAAGCCGTCGAACTCATAGAGCTTGCTGACCTTGACGTTGGTGGTGGTACCGTCCTGATGGCACAGCACTGCCTGCTGACCGGATTTCACCCTGCCTCGCTCGACTCTGCCGATGCCGATGCGTCCGACGTACTCGTCCGCTTCGATATTGGACACCAGCAGCTGCAGCGGCGCGTCGACCTCGCCATCGGGCGCGGGGATTTCGCGGATGATCGCCTCAAACAGCGACTTCATATCCGGCGTCATTGCGTACGGGTCGAGCGAGGATACACCCTCGCGCGCCGAAGCGTAGACAACAGGGAATTCGAGCTGATCGTCATCAGCGCCGAGCTCGATAAACAGGTCGAGCACCTCGTCGATGACCTCCTCGGGTCTTGCGCCGTCGCGGTCGATCTTGTTGACTACCACCAGCGGCTTTTTGCCCAGTCCCAGCGCCTTTTTCAGCACAAAGCGCGTCTGCGGCATACAGCCCTCAAAGGCGTCGACGAGCAGCAGAACGCCGTCGACCATCATCAGAATGCGCTCCACCTCGCCGCCGAAATCGGCATGTCCGGGCGTATCGACGATATTGATCTTGGTATCTCCGTACATAACGGAGGTGTTTTTGGACAGGATCGTGATGCCGCGCTCGCGTTCGAGATCGTTCGAGTCCATGACGCGTTCGTTGACAACCTCGTTCGAGCGGAAAATACCCGACTGGCGCAGCAGCTGGTCTACCAGCGTGGTCTTACCGTGGTCTACATGCGCAATGATCGCGATATTGCGCAGGTTTTCTCTTTTAGCCATACAATCACCTTGGTTTTTTCATCAACGCTTGCTTTTAAATGTACAAGCGCACACTTCCTTATTTTACAACCTATATTATATCATTATCCTGCGGTAATTGCTATGTGAAAATTCACCGAAAAAGATATCACATCGTCGAATATTATGTGCTTTACTTAAGCAGTTTGGTGTTACAGGAAGATCAGCGTCATCATATGAGAAAAAAGGCGCACGCGCCCTTTACTTTGTCGCCGAAACGTAGTATAATAATTGTATATGTGAAAAGATTGACAATAATTCTCTGCGGTGCGAGCGGACTTTCCACTGGTCACTCGTCACCGGTCACTTGTCACTAAAAAACGGCTGACTGACGGTCGCTACCCTCAGCCTGCCTTACCACATAGATACATCAACTCTACAGGAGGTACATTATGGGATTAACGTTAGCAGAAAAGATCATTAAGGCTCACCTTGTTACCGGTGAGATGGAAAAGGGAACCGATATCGGTATCCGCATCGACCAGACTTTGACACAAGACGCCACTGGCACAATGGCATATCTGGAATTTGAGGCGATGGGCATCGACCGTGTACGCACCGAGCGCTCTGTCGCTTACATCGATCACAACACCCTCCAGACCGGCTTTGAGAATGCGGACGATCACCGCTTCATCCAGACCGTCTGCAAAAAACACGGCATTTACTTCTCCCGTCCCGGCAACGGCATCTGTCATCAGGTGCACCTGGAGCGCTTCGGCATTCCGGGCAAGACTCTGATCGGCTCCGACTCCCACACTCCCACAGGCGGCGGCATCGGCATGCTCGCGATCGGCGCGGGCGGCTTGGACGTAGCGGTCGCGATGGGCGGCGGCGAGTATTACATCACCATGCCGAAGATCGTCAACGTCGAGCTCAAGGGAGAGCTGCAGGAGAATGTCTCCGCGAAGGATATCATTCTTGAGGTGCTGCGCATTATGTCTGTCAAGGGCGGCGTGGGTAAAATCATTGAATATACCGGTGAAGGCATCAAAACACTCAGTGTCCCGCAGAGAGCAACCATCACCAACATGGGCGCAGAGCTGGGCGCCACCACCTCCATCTTCCCGTCCGACGAAAACACCCTCGCGTTCCTGCAGGCGCAGGACAGAGCGGACGCTTATACCGAGCTGAAGGCTGACGACGACGCCGAATATGACGAGCACATCGTCATCGACCTCTCCGCGCTGACCCCCTTGGCAGCCTGCCCTCACTCCCCCGATGCGGTTAAAACCGTAGCAGAATTAGAAGGCATGGTTGTCAATCAGGTATGCATCGGCTCGTGCACCAACTCGAGCTACGCCGATCTGATGAAGGTCGCGCACATTTTAAAGGGCAAGACGGTCGCCGACGGCGTATCGCTGGCGATCGCTCCCGGCTCCAAGCAGGTACTCAATATGCTGGCGCAGAACGGCGCGCTGAGTGATCTGATCGACGCGGGCGCGAGAATTCTAGAGAGTGCCTGCGGTCCCTGCATCGGCATGGGGCAGTCCCCGAACAGCAAGGGCGTTTCCCTGCGCACCTTCAACCGCAACTTCTTAGGCAGAAGCGGAACAAAGGACGCTGAGATCTATCTGGTATCTCCCGAGGTAGCGGCAGTTTCCGCTCTGACAGGCGTAATGACTGACCCGAGAAAGTACGCAGACGGCTACAAGGTCGAGCTGCCCGAGCACTTCCTGATCAACGACAACATGGTCATCGAGCCCGCGTCTGTCGACGAAATGGACAAGATCGAGGTCCTGCGCGGTCCGAACATCAAGGAATTCCCGAAAACGACCGCTTTAGCTGAGGATATCAGCGCTTCCTGCTCCTTAAAGGTCGAGGACAACATCACCACCGACCACATCATGCCCGCGGGCGCGAAGATCCTGCCCCTGCGCTCCAATATCCCCGCGATCTCCGAATACTGCTTCACCGTTTGCGATACCGAGTTCCCGAAGAGAGCGAAAGAGCTTGGTTCTTCGATTATCGTCGGCGGCTCCAACTACGGTCAGGGCAGTTCACGCGAGCACGCCGCGCTGGCGCCGCTGTATCTGGGCGTCAAGGCGGTACTGGTCAAGAGCTTCGCCCGCATCCACAGAGCGAATCTGATCAACGCCGGCATCATCCCGCTGGAATTCGCTGACGAGAACGACTATAACAATATCGACCTTGGCGATAACCTCTTTATTGAGGATATCCGCGGTCAGATCGCTGCAGGAGACGGCATCACCGTCATCAACAAGAGCAAGAATGTTGAGATCAAGACTAACTGTGCCTTGACCGAGCGTCAGAAGGATATCATCCTCGCGGGCGGTCTGCTCAATTACACGATGTCAAAATAAAAAATGACTGTCATTAGGGCGTGGCAATCCCGCAAAGGATTACAGTTCCTTTCTATTACATAAAACGACTTTTCCGACAGGGAGATTGCCACGGTCGCTGAACACGCGTGTTCGCTCCCTCGCAATGACGATTTATACTATAACCGGAGGTAACAATGGCTAAAATACAAATGAAAACGCCGCTCGTCGAAATGGACGGCGACGAAATGACCAGAGTGATCTGGCAAATGCTGAAAGATAAACTCATTCTCCCCTTTGTCGATCTCAAGAGCGAATACTATGATCTCGGTCTCGAAAAGCGCAACGAAACCAACGACCAGATCACCGTTGATTCCGCTGAAGCGACTAAAAAGTACGGCGTAGCGGTCAAATGCGCGACCATCACCCCGAACGCCGCACGCATGGACGAGTACAACCTCAAAGAAATGTGGAAAAGCCCCAACGGCACGATCCGTGCGATCTTAGACGGCACGGTATTCCGTCAGCCGATCCTCGTCAAAGGCATCACCCCCTATATCCCCACATGGACAAAGCCCATCTGCATCGCCCGTCACGCCTACGGCGACGTATACAAAAACACTGAAATGGTCGTGAAAAAGGGCTCCAGGGCGGAGCTTTGCGTCACCGACGAAAACGGCGAAGAGACCCGTCAGCTGATCTTCGACTTTGAAAAGAGCGACGGCATCATCCAGGGCATCCACAACCTTGACAGCTCCATCAGCTCCTTCGCGAGAGCCTGCTTCAACTACGCGCTCGACCAGAAGCTGGATATCTGGTTCGCGACCAAGGACACGATCTCTAAGAAATACGACCACACCTTCAAGGATATCTTCCAGAAGATTTTTGATGAAGAATACAAAGAAAAATTTGAAGCCGCAGGTATTACTTACTTCTACACCCTGATCGACGACGCTGTCGCGCGCGTCATCCGCAGCAGCGGCGGCTACATCTGGGCGTGCAAGAACTATGACGGCGACGTTATGAGCGATATGATCGCCACCGCGTTCGGCTCTCTCGCGATGATGACCAGCGTGCTGGTCTCCCCCACGGGCGTCTATGAATACGAAGCGGCGCACGGCACCGTACAGCGCCATTACTACAAGCATCTGAAGGGCGAGGAGACCTCCACCAACTCGGTTGCGACCATTTTCGCGTGGTCGGGAGCTTTGAGAAAGCGCGGCGAGCTCGACGAAATCCCGGAGCTGGTCAGCTTTGCCGACAAGCTTGAAAAAGCGACCATCGACACCATCGAGAGCGGTATCATGACAGGCGACCTTTACCTGCTGAGCACGCTCGAAAACAAGCAGAAGGTCAACACCGAGGCGTTCCTCGACGCTATCCACGATAAGCTTACTGAAATTGCGTAAGGAGTAATCTCATATGCCAAAAGAAGGCGTTTCCATACAAGTCATCAGAAGACTTCCCCGCTACTACCGATACCTTTCAGAACTGGAATCACAAGGCGTGGAAAAGATATCCTCCAACAAGCTTGCCGCTGTCATGAACTCTACGGCGTCACAGATCCGGCAGGATCTGAACTGCTTCGGCGGCTTCGGTCAGCAGGGCTACGGCTATGCTGTCGCGGGGCTCAGAGAAGAGATCGGCAGGATCCTCGGGCTCGATCGGACGCATAACATGATTCTGATCGGCGCGGGCAACCTCGGCAGAGCGATCGCGACGCATCTGAATTTTGAACAGCTCGGCTTTCATCTGACCGCGATCTTCGAAAAGGACGAACGGCTCATCGGCACTATGCTGCGTGGCGTCAGGGTGATGACGGATGACGCGATCGAGGACTATGTCAAGAAGAACGACGTCGATACCGCAGTACTCGCGATGCCGAAAGACGCGGTCAGTAAGATGATTGATAAGCTCTACTCCTGCGGTATCCGCAGCTACTGGAACTTCAGTCACTATGACATTGCAAAAGTCTACGACGACGTCATAGTGGAAAATGTTCACCTCAGCGACAGCCTGATGACGCTGTGCTACCGCATCAATGAAAAGAATACAGACACATAATCATTCAGCCGATTCGCAGTCACGAATCGGCTGTAGCTTTATATTTAAAAACCTTTTTCTTGTAATTCCCGAACCAATTCGAGATAAAAATCGACGATATCGGAGATACCGTCTCCGCGCTTTTTGGTCAATGCCCTGCGCCGCAGATCGATCTCATCCACATGCGAGATTCCGCGGTGAGTCGCACCGGTATATACGCCTCTGAAGTTGCCCCACGCGACCGCTCGCGGCGTCAGCAATCCGTCGTTCTCTCCCTCAATGCATTTCACCACAAAATGAGGAAACCACTCGATCATATCGCTGAATGGCGTAGAGAAGGTAAACGCGTAGCTTTGATAGTAAACGTCCGGTGAATCGGGATTCTGCTGATTAAAGCGTTCCGCGTGACCGGTGGTAAAGGACTCAAACACACGGTAAGCGTCGGGATGCTTATCCCCGAATATCCGCAGATTCAGATTGGAGCAGGCGGCTATAAATCTGACAGCAAATCGTGGCAGCTTCATGATCTTATCCATCGTGTACGAGCCGTTGTGCGGCGTGCTGATCGTCGACAGCGAAGCGATATATTTGTCCATTCCCAGCGAGGAAATCGCATAGCGCATATCCAAGCCGCCTTTGGAATGGGCGATAACGTTCAGCTTCTCAGCGTCGCTTTGCCGAAGGATCTCACGAATCCGATCGGCCAAAAACGCTCCGTTGCTCTCGATCGTACCGTTGCTGTCCTGATTCCCGAAAAATACCCGACAGCCTTCATTCTCCAGCGCCTTTGGGATCCTGCCCCAATAGCCGATGCATTTGCCGTCACGGTATCCCATACCGTGAACCATCAAAATCGGATAATTCAAGCTCATCATCCGATATCACCGTTGATCATGATTTTCTTGTCCGCTATCGTTACCGTCTTGTCGCATATCGCCAAGGCGGCTTTTTTGTGCGTAATGATGACGCAGGTCTTGTCCTGAAGCTCACGCAGGTTATGAAGCAGCTGTTTTTCTGTTGCTTCATCCAGCGCGGAGGTCGCTTCATCGAGCAGGATGACCGGCGATTTGGTCAACAGCGCGCGCGCAATCGCGACACGCTGCACCTGCCCTTCGCTCAGCCCTCCCCCATGCTCCGCGATCACGGTATCCAGCCCCTGCGGGAGCTCCTTGATGAACTCCTCGGCACAGGCGATCCGCGCCGCGTTCAGGATATCGTCCTGAGTTGCGTCGGGTGCAACAAAGGCGATGTTCTCCCTCAGCGTACCGGAAAGCAGGAAATTGCCTTGCGGTACATACGCAAATAGCTTTCGCAGGCTTTTATCGACGTTATATTCCTCCTTCGGGGTACGCAGATAGATCCTGCCCTTCTTCGGCTGATACACGCTGAGCAGCAGCTTCATCAAGGTCGATTTGCCGATGCCGGAAATACCCTCGATTGCCACGAACTCCCCTTTTTTGATCGTCAAAGAAGTGTTTTCGAGAATAATATCGCGGTCGAATGCGAAGCTGATATCGTCAAAACAAATCGCGTCCATATCACGGTACAATTCATCTGTATCGACGTTGCTGTGCAGCTCCTGCTCAGCAGGCATGTTCTCGATTTCCAGAATTCTCTCCGCAGACGCCAGCGCGTTGAAATAAGTCGGGAAAATGTTCGCCATCCCCTGGATCGGCGTTCGGATCTGACCGATCAGCGAGGTGATCTGCATGAGCACGCCGTAGGAGATCGCGCCGTAAAACAGCATATAAGCGCCCCAGCCGAGCCCCCATACATACGCAAAGGAAAACAGCGCCGTCATACCGGTGCCGGTAACGATCGAAAAGATATTGCGCTTGCGCTGGGCGCGGTAGCAGTCCTCCTGCAGTTCATACGCCGAAGCCTGCATCTTTTCCTGCGCGCCGAAGGTCTTGATCATCAGCAGCGAGCCCAAGCCCTCCTGCATAAACGAACGGACCTTGCCCTCCTTTGCCTGTACATCCTTATGCAAACGTTTGGTCATTGGCTTGAATAGCGTAGACACGACAAACACCAGAGCGCCGCCGACCACAAAAACCAGCGCGAAAATCATATCGATCCGCACCAGCACATAAAAGATGCCGATGATCTTTACAATAAAGAATACTAAACTCGGGATAATGGAAACAATTGCCGAGGTCACCACGCCGACGTCATTGGTCAGACGGTTCATCAGTTCACCCGAATGATAGGCTGAGATATCGGCATATTCCTTCGTCATCATCGAGTAGAAGAGCTTGGACTTGATGGCCATATCAAGCCGCGCACTGACCTTGAAGCCGTAGTTGCGCGCCAAAATCAGCGTAACAATCTGCACGACCGTTACGCCCAGATACAGCGAGCCATAGCGGATCACTTCGCTGAAAGAACCGCCGCTTACGCCCCTGACGGCAGCATCTACCAGATCGCGCGCATAGACGGTGTTGTACACCCCGATAAACGCGTTGACCCCGTAAACGACCGCTAATATGATGATGTTGATCAACTGAGGCCTTGAGCTGTTTACGATCCAGCTCAAGGCTCCTTTTTGATGTTTGGACACAAGTCCCTCCGATATGATTAAACTCTCTCTAAAATGAAATCAAGATCATTGATATCGCCGACGCCGAAAAACTTCACGCGGTGCATCACGCGCTCTAAGATGAACAGCGTATGCTTGGTGCGCTCCTGACGGACATTCTGCGATACCGCGCGCATGAACAGCGGTACAAAATCCTTTGCCTCGATCGCTCTTAGCGAATCAAAACGCTGCCGATCGACAAAAACAATCGATTTGAGCTTCAGCTTTTTGCCGGTTACGGATAGATGACCGTATTCGCCGAAGGGGGTATCGAATACATAGTAGTCGTCATCCTGCATACGGATGCCGGGATACCGGTAGACAAACGCCTTGCTTTGCGGGAGCCCCGTGATCAGATCCACCGTAGGGTCTTCGGGCGCAGCAAATAACGTACATTCGCCGTCGTTCTCTACACCGACCGCACGGATGGGAAAGCCGTTGAAATCGAAAATAGCCCACGAATAGAGAGTCGCCATGAAGAGGGATTCTACCGCGTCGGCGGTCATCCCCTCATACTCCTCCATCATTTCGAGCAGCCGATCGTCGCTCATCTCAAGAGTGACGTTTGGGTCAGCCTGATAGGTCACCTCATAACGCTTGATGTTATCGGCAAGCGAAGGTGAATGTGTTTTGATCTCAACATTCAAGTCAGAAATTCGGTACAAAGCCATAATGATACTCCGTGATTCATGTGGTAGAACAAAACGGCAACACGCGCAGCGCTGCCTTGAAGTTTATTGATTTAACGGATCAGTGATCCGATGATACACTTTTCCGGAGAAACGGCGAAAGTGTTTTTTTATCATCATCAAACGGATGTAAACGCGATAGGACAAAGCATCCGTCCGATATGTTTTTCCTTGATGCGTAAAAGAGGTCATCAGCGCCAACACATCTTCATCCGATATATCGTATTCATAAGAATACTGGTTGTCGCCGCAAAAAATATAGTCTCCGCTCTTCGTAAAACCGATCACACGGTGCAATACGAGCTGATTTGTTTTACGGCGCACATAAAACGCGACGTCATATTTTTTCAGCTTATCCACTTTGGGAGAAAATGTCACCTTATCTGTTTTTCCGTCGAGCATCGGGAGCATGCTGCTGCCGGAGGGAGTGAATATCAAATCCTGACCTCTCTCAAAGCTCTCATGCATCACCGCGACAAAATCATCGGGAGAAATGAACTCACTCAAGCAAATCAGCCTCTCTGAGCTTAGCTATAAACCGATCGATATCCGCTGCGGCTGTCGCTTCATCCACGTCATATTCTTCGAGCATTCTCGCGATCAGGTCGTCTCTTTCAGCGTCCTTTTCGAGTAAGCTCCAAAGAAACGCTCCGCTCTCGGAGAGCTTGATGACACCTGAAAAATCCACCGCTCTGGTACGAATCGGAACCACCATATAAGTGCCGGCTATCTTTTTCAGAATAAAATTACTTTTTATCTTCATATGATGCACCACCAAGAGAATTATAGCCTATCATGACGCTTTTTGCAAGTGGCAATTCGGCTCGTTTGAAATCAAGTTGATTACCAAGAAACGGCAGTCGATAAGGACTGCCGTTTCCGTATCCGCAGCTGAGCTGCGGCATATTTTGCTATCACTTTTCTGTGTAACAACGCTTAAAGATCGGGGAGCACAGGCAAATCAGGATTATCGGGATCAAATTCTCCGCCCTGCTCGGGTATACTGCCCTCGGTGGGGCTGGTCAGAATCACGTCTCTGAAGGTGTACCTTACGATCTCAATCTCAGGGGATACATAATCATTTTTCATTTTCATCAATCCTCCTTATTCAGATCAAGGTGTGTTAGACAGTACAGGGAATTTTTGTCCATGTGTGAAGGTGTTGGATACGATCGTGCTGTAGGTGTATGCAACGTTTTCGCCGCTGACGATCTTGGTGTAGGCGATGACCTTGTAGTTTGCGCCGACGAATTTGCCGTAGCCAGCGTTCAAAACGAAGTCGGCACGGTTCAAGGCTGAAAGCTCCGTCGCTTTCACACGATAGGCATAGGCTTCACCGCAGTTATAAGTTGATTCTTTCAATTTAGCTGTTCCCAAATCTCTACTCGACATCGTGCTGACTAAGCCTTGGAGCGTCTCCTCGCTAATGTTACCAAAAGCAGTTGACGCTGTGGAGTTGGCTGTTGCTTCAGCTGTCTGGAAGAAGTAAACAACACCGCATTCATTAGTAGAAGTATCGAACCGTGTGCCGGTGGCGCCGGTATTGCGGAAGTTAGCGAGAGTATCGCAATAGATCGTACCGGTGCTGGCGTTCGTCAGCTCCTGCGTAACGACGTTTTTGTCGATGCCTGCCCGCCAAGTACCACCGCTGACAATCGCTGTCCGCTCTGCTGCTGTACCGAATACAGGAGCGATCGTGAGATTTTCGCAGATACTGTAGCCGAAATTAGCCTGTGTGGAGAGGTAGTCGCCGGTAACGCCGCCGCCCGAGCCGGGTACATACTTCTTCCATCCGAGGAACACACCGTTAGGTTTGTCAGAAGGCTTATTTTCCGTCAAAGGAGTGCCGTTACCGAGGCTTGCGTGTGTCGTGACATTCAGTTCTGTGCTGAATGTGCCGGTTACGGTTCCTTTCAGTTCCAGCGTACCTTGACTGTTATAGCTGTATACTGTCAGAGCATATGTTGCTTCTTGTGAGGTTCCCTCCACCGTGATCTCATAAGGGCTGGAATTATCCATATTGGCAGTTTCGTTCAAATTAAACGTGACGTTATGGTTAAACACGTGGATCTTGTTCAGGTTAGTTAGCTGCGCTTGGATGTCTGCAACTCTATCGCTGTCGGTCAGATCCAAATAGCCGCCGCTGGACATCTCGCCTGACTTTGGGTCAAGCGACGCTTTAACGGAATATGTCACGGTGCCTTTTCTGCCGGGATAGGTGAAGTAGTAGGTCGCCTGTGCGGAGAACATCGCAAAGAAGCGGGATTCAGTACCGAACTTCGGGCTGTAGGTATTTGTCGTACCGCTTGCAGTACCGTCGCTGACCTTGGTGTAAGAATCGGTCGTCTCGTTGTAGCTGTACCAACCCTTGAAGGTACTGGTCGACGGGATGGTCGCAGTCAGTGTGGTAGAGCCCTTGGAGGCGTCGGAAAGCGTCAGGGAACCCCAGTTCAGACCGGTTACCGTACCCTGTGTCGCGCCGTTCGTGACCGCAGCCGAAGTGAAGCTGATCGCGGCGGAGCCGTAGCTCGCGCTGCTCTGAGGGTTCTCGGGGACGATCACCATGCCGCCGTCTGTGATCATGCCGACGCCGGCATAAACCGTAACCTTTTCGTTGGTGGAGTTCGCGTACCACTGACCGGAGAAGCGGGTCGCGTCATCACGCTTGTTAGGCGCTTCGTAAGAAATCTTGACAGACTTTTCTTTCAGGGTCGTCGGGTTCTTGATCAGACCGCTTGCGAGCAGCTTATCGACGATATAGGAATTCTCGCTGGCGTCATTTCTGCCGTACAGCGCATCGGAGAGGGTATGCAGCAGGAACACACCATCTGAATCATAAACATACCACTCTACCGAATATTCACCGTTGTAGGATGTCGCCGGATCATAGGTTTTTCCGTTTTGTGTGGTATTATTCAGATAGTCGGTGTCGCCGACGCAAATGACATAGTAGCCTGCCGAAGCGGAGCCGACCGAATCGCCATAGAGGTTCAGACGGTTCTTGCCGTCCTTATCGGTCAGATACTCGAAGGTGTAATTATCAAAAAGGGTCTGGGTCTCGCCGAGTCCTTCATCATAATAGGAATAGACGACGCCGGGTTTAGCTTCATTGTTCTCCTCGTTGTAAACATCGAGGTAGTAGGGGCCCTGCTTCTTGGATCTCGAAGTATAATACTCGCCGCGATAACCGTCGTTATTCTGTTTTAAGGAGAAGGAGAGCATCGTGGTATCAGCATTCGAACCGTCGCCCATCAGGGTGATGGGCTCGAGGTAGTCGTAGGTCTGCGCCCAGTCGGGATAGTTGAAGCGCTTGCCGAACTTGCCGAAAAAGCTGCCGTATGAGTTGTAGTTCTCAAATACGATACCGCTGAGGTCCTCGCCGGACTTCTTATAGATGGTTCCGGAGAAGGTCTTGCCTTCGGGGAGCATCAGCTGACCGGGCCACGCGCCGTTGTAGTCGCGCGCCTGACCGGAACCGCCGAATACGTACATAGATACGAGGTCGCCCCATACGGCGGTGTCAACGTCAGCTGCGTTAACGAACACTTCGAACGCCTGGATGCTGTTGGAGCTGATATAGGAATCCGTCAGCTCATAAACAGGACAGATGAAGGTATTGGCGCTGATCGTCGCCGAACCGCTGTATACATTGCCGCTCTTTGTCGCTGTAACAGTAGAGGCAGAACCACTATCCATATTGTAAACAACAAAGCCTGCAACCTTGACATCTGAGGCACTCGTTCCGTCGATCGTAACTTTAAAATCAACCGTCGTAGAATTGGTGAATTTATAATAGGTATAGTTCTCGGTCTGACCGTTGTTAACAGTTGTGCCGGTAGAGGTGCCGGAGGACGGCGTCGTGAACGCCTGAGTCGGTGTGGTCAGCGTCAGCCCCAGCTTTGTCATACCGTCGATACGACCGTTGCTGAGATATACTTCATGATAGTTACTATTAAATACCGGAATGATATAGACTTCCTGAGACGAAGGCTTGTAGTAGATACGAACCTTATCGGAATCGATGTTCTGATAGGCAGAGTCACTGTGATACAACTGGAAAGTCGCTTTTTCATTCGTGCCCGTAGACGTATGTCCGGACAACCTGACGCCATAATCTTGGTTATAGGCGATCGTCTTAGCCGCGTTATACCATACCGCCTGATTGGAAGTACCGCTATCGCTGCTGTTGCCTGTAGAAGCTTGATCGAAAATCTTGAAATAATAATTATTTGCGTTGTTATCGCTGCTCCAAAGAGAACCGGTCTCATAATAGTAGACCTGATTCTTCTCGTCATAGGTCATCTTCGATGCATTGCTCCAAGACACATTAAATCCGGAATTGCCGGACGGACCCTGACCGCCGATATAGATATCGCGGGTAACAACACCGTAGAGGAAGGACGATTCGCCGAGCGTGTACTCATAGGCAACGTTGGTAGACTTCGCCGCAGTCAGCTCGGGACCGGTAGAGGAACCGCCGAACCAGCCGATAAAGGTATAGTTGCTGTTGAGATTCTCGGTCTTTAAGAGGATCTTGCTGTCGGCGTCAAACTTACCGATATAGTCGCCGTCTTCGTCAGCTTCGATCAGGTAATAGGTGTTCCCGTTGTAGGTAGTGGATTCAAGAGGCCATTTCACATCTGCTGCTTCAGCGGCTTCTTTACTGCCCGGAGCGCTGTTGAGCTTGATATACGCCTTCAGGTCGGCAACTGTAACGGATTCAACCGTACCGTCGGCGGTGGTAGTTTTCTTGTTATAGGTGATATACTTCGAGCTGACATCGGACATGACCTTAGAGGTAATGTTGACGTTATACTGGGTCGAACACTCGGGCGTCAAAACAACGTTGCCGCCGATATGGCCGGTGATGGTGGCGGTGTGAGTAGCATCATCATAAACAACGTTCAGCGTCGAGCCGTCGAAAGTAGTGGAAGCGGTAGTGTTTGATGAACTGACCGTGATCGCGGTACCGCCGATATACTTAACGGTCAGCGAATTCAGAACGCTGGTGCCGTAGTAGTCATCGGAGCCTTTGATCGTGATGGTATGAACGTCAGCGCCGGTGGAGTAGTAGCCGGAAGACGATAATCCGTCGATATCAATGGTATCAGAGTTCTTGACCGTAATGCGACAGGTAAAGGGTGTGACAGTCATATCAGTAATGGTCACATTATGCGCGGGCATATCGAACGCGATATAGTGACCGTAGTTGGTATATTCAACACTTTCGCCGTCGGCAAAGGTCACGCTCTCGATACCGAAGCCGGCGGGCAGGTCATCAAATGCGACCGTGATCGCCGAACCAAAGTCAAAGTTCTGCGAATTGGTCGTTTTACCGCTGATCGATGTGTAGTATTCTTCAGCGGTAGATTTGGCAGTTTTACCATCATCAACCTTGACCGTATTATTGGTCACATAGATAGCGGTAATGATCGCGTTGTCGACCGTGATACCGCTCGCGCCGTCGGTCTTAACATAAAGCTGATTGACAGCAGTTCCCGCGGTATAGACAGTGGTGCATGCGGAATCGGTATACAGCTTGATGTGGGACGCCATCGAGCCGGAAACGACCCAGCCGCGGAATACATAGCCGGAAGCGGCAGCATTCGCATTGATCTGTGTACCCGTGATACCGTTGACGGTCTTTGTCACAGCGTCGTTCATATCCACGCCGTTCTGGGTACCGTGAACCTTGACGTTGACAGTATTCACCGTCCACTTCGCATATACGGTGACAGCACCGGTAACCGCCGCGGTGAAGTCATGCGCTGTCGTACAGGCTCTGTCATCATACCAGCCGCCGAAAGCATAGCCATCACGGACGGGCGTGATGTTCTTAGCGGTACCGCCGTAGGTAACGATCAGCTGAGAGGTCGTGTCTGCGCTCGTCGTACCACCTGAAACAGCGGTAGACTCGTTATTGTTATAAGTAACAATCTGGGGATAGTAGACCTTTACGCAGGGCTTAGTGGTATTGTCGATTGAATGGTTGGGATCATATACAAAGCGATAGGTCGCGCTGCCTGTAGGTGTGATCGTTGTAAGTGCACAGTTGGATGTATCGGACAAGCTCCACCAGCTCTGACCGGATGTATAGGTACCCGAATTGCTCAGCCAAGGATTGTCGAGATCCGCATCATAGATTTTGAAGCCGTTCTGTATATCAGTACCATCAACGGTCTCACTTTCCGAGGATGAATATGTCTTATTCCCTGTCAGCACCATATCAAGATAATAGACGTTAGTGAGTGTTTCATTACCAACAGTCAAAGAAGAAGCATAGTTCATCAATCTGTCGGAGTTATTGGTGCTGTTAGCTTCCCATACCGTTTTTGTTGCCTTTCCGGTTTCCCATAGGCCCAAAAGGAATACATCTGTTGCACCGGTCTTGGTGAAGGTAACGTTTACCGGAATATCCGAGCTGTCATTATCGTCGCCGCCGGGGACAGTATAGGTATAGCTGCCGCCGCCGTTGTTATATGCACTGAGAACATCTGTGCCGTTAACGGTCAAACCAGTCAGTTCATATCCGGCGTTCGGAGTGATACCGCTGAGGGTCACGGTCGAGCTGCGTGCGTAGTATACAGTAGAATCACTGTTACTGCTGACAGTGGTCGCGCTCTGTGCAGTTACGCCGGAGGAACCGACTGCCGTCGCCTTATAGCCGCTGATAGTTGCGGAGCCGCGACCGGTCACGGTCAGCTTCTGACCGCGATTAAGATACTCATTCTCATGAGAGCCGGAAGAACTTCCGACCTGATTATCACTGATCCATAGGATATCCAGCGCAGATACATTGCCGCTGTTCAAACCGGTGCCGAGAAAAGATTTGTTCTGACCTGCAAGCTCATACATACTGGCAAAGGTCGTATAGGCAGATGCAACATTCAAAACGCCGTTTGAGCTGTCGTTAGGACCATAGCTGCCTGTGTGAGCGGATGTTGCTACGGCAAATCCAAAGAAGGTGTAGTCATTCCAATTCGTATTTGAGGCGAGGTAATACAGTTGGTCAGTGTTATTGACTGCACTCATTTCATACATCGCCTGATAATTATCACGACCGATGACGAAATACAGGTTATTGGTAGCGTCGATCGTCCAGTTGGTTGTGGTGTTATCAAAGTAGATATGACCGTAACCGCCGGATTTGTTGCCGGAGCCGTCATTATATGGTAATTGCAGACCATCATAACTCCAGTCTGTTTTAAATATCAGTGTATTTGTCTGTGCACCGGTGATTTGTTTCCAACCGGAAGCATTGTATCCGCCGCTGTAACGGTCGACATTGACATAGTTATAGCCGTCAGCGGGAACTTCTGCATAGTAGAGACCTGCGACATTAGAGCCGCTACCGTCCTTAGCCAGCTTCACCAAACCGTTATCAACAGTACATTCAACAGCGTCGGTATCACTTGCAGACGTGTTGAAGCGAAAACGTGGCGTTTGACTGTTTGTTAAAAAATTATTATTCGCATCATTATTAACGTTCCTTGTGATATCAAGATAGATGGTCATGCCTTTCTTGACAGAAAAGGAAACTGCTCCTGTTTCAGCATTATCATCCACCACTGCTGCAAGGGTCGTGGTCACGGTGCCGAGCATGAGAATCAAAGCTAACACCATTGCGGTGAGAGCGCGGAGAATGTGCGTAAGTTTCATATGTTTCATTCTATCATTCCTCCAAAGAATTATTCGTTGAAAGATGACGCGTCGCGATCGCGTCAGTTTCGTTATTCGATTTGCAATGGAAAAGGAAAGAGTCCACCTGACCGACACGCTCTGACCACGCGCATTTCCTGTGCTGTGGCTGAAATCAGCCGAAAGGGTACGCAGGGCAACTCATTTTGTATGGTGACATGCGCGCCGATCGGTCATAATACTGAAAAAACGGCTATCCGTTACGCCGACAAGGCGCAATACACCTATTTAGTTTATTATATAAGAGTTTTTCACAAAAATCAATAGAAAAACTGGACAAAATGATTAATTTTTTTCGGCAAAGAAAACAGCCGACAGAACTCTCTCAAAGAAAGCTCTGTCGGCTGTGCAATATGTGTGTTTATGATAGTTTGATCATCTGGTTGATCTCAAAATGGTATCCTCATACTCTTGCAGCCGTCTCGACGACTCCTGTCCCGAGTCTCCTGAGGTCGCTATGACGTCTTCTCTCAAAAACTCGGTGATCTCCAGCGCGGTGCGTTCGTATTTATCCTTTTTCATCACTGCAGCCTCCTCAGTCGTTGAAATAAACATTCGCGGCTGAGTTGTAGCGATAAACCGCCGCCGCGAGCTGTTTTGAAATACTCGTGTCATAGGGCGATTCGTCTGAGCTGTATGATAGCGCAGAATAATCCAATGCAGAATACTGATAATCGTGTCCGTTGATGCTCAGCACATACTCTGTGTCGAGCTTAGACGCGGCGATATCCGTCTTATCGAAGTAGATCAGATCGTCTCTGGTGCCGTAGTCGACAGCTTCGCCGTCAAAGGTGACGCCGCTCTTGATCTCCGCTGTAAACTTGGAGGAATCGACGATCGCATAATAATGACGCAGCGTGGTCTGTGAGAGGTAGACGACCGAGGTGCCGACATACTCCAGACCGCACTCGGAAAGGGCTGCATCCATATCGCCCGCTCTGCTCGGGATCGTTTCATCTGAAGTGAAGTAATCCGTACCGCCGTTCGCGAGCTTGCCGGTGTTGCGGTCAAAGCGGATCTGCGCCTTTGTGCCGTAGTCCAGCATCGTCTTGACGAGAGTGCGAAGCTGAGCGAGCCTTTCGGCGCCGTTGTTTCCCCTATCGTTCTCGGCGGCAGTATACCTTGCCGCGAATCCGGCGTCGGTCAAAATCTCCTTTGCATATCTGCGAACAGAATAGTTATCGGGCAGGCATTTCAGCACGCCGTCGATCATGACGGATGCTGTCACGTCGTAGGTCATTTCAGCGACAGCTACAGGACATGACGCCTTATAGCCGATATCGTATTTGTCGTCCGGGGTCAAGGTGACGGTACGCGTCTTCTTCTGACCGTCAACGAGCCATGAGAACACGACAGCAGCTCTGCCGGAGGTCACATATTCGTCCGGAAGAGCGACATAGTAGTTGATGACGATATCGCCGTTGAGGGAGATCGAATGGCTGGGGAAAGAGATTTCTAAATCCATATCATCGATCAGGATATACGGGATCCCCTTTTCCACAGCATATGCATGTGCAGCGGAATCTCTGTAGCAGCAGATCGTCAGCTGGGAGCAGTTCAGGAACGCGTTATCGGCGATCTCGGTGACAGACGCGGGGATCACGATCTTCGACAGCGAAGCGCAGTTATAGAACGCGTACGGTCCGATCGCGGTACAGGTATCGGGCAGCGTCACGTCGGTGAGACCGGTGTCCGCGAAGCAATAGTCCGAAACATAGGTCACGGCGGTATCCTCCAGATTGACGTTTGTCAAAGCGGAGCATCCATAGAAGCAGCCCATGCCGATTGAGGTGATCGACGGATAGAAGGCAATCGTATCAAGATTAGAGCAGCCGTTAAAGGCATAGTCGTCGATCTTCTCTACGAACTCAGTGAGCTTCACAGAATTCAGAGAGGTATTCGCATAAAAGGCGTAGTCGCCGATCGAGGTGACATACTGTTTCGCAAAGCTGTAGGGCAGCTCGGCGTCAGCCGCGTTGCCGAGATATTCGTTGATCTTATAACCGTAGTTTCCGACAGGCTGATATGCCCAGTCTCCGAATATGAAGATGACGCCGTCGGCGGTCTCGGTGATTTCAACGTCAGCGGCAAACGCGCCGGCAGAAACAGCAAAAATCAGCAGGATCGACAGTATAATCGATAGTATTCGTTTCATAAGCGGTATCCTTTCACAATAATGCGAGCAAACGATAATCGGTTGAGATTGCCACAGCCTAACGCAACCCTCCGCCGCTTCGCGGCACCTTCCTTAGGAAAGGGAGGCTTTGAGCTGCAATGACTATAAAGCATAATATGCCGCAGCTGTTACACTGCGGCATATTTGCGTTCACTTATCTGTGTAACAGCGTTTAGAGTTCGGGGAGTTCCGAACCGGGATTATCCGGATCAAATTCTCCGCCCTGCTCGGGTATACTGCCCTCGGTGGGGCTGGTCAGGATCACGTCCCTGAAGGTATATCTGACAATTTCGATCTCAGGGGATACATATAAATTTTTCATTTTCATCAATCCTCCTTAGTCAGATCAAGGTTTAGGGAATCTCTGTCCCATTGTAAAAGTGTCGGTAATTACCGCGCTGTAGGTATAATCATCGCCGATCTTGGTATAGGCGATGACCTTGTAGTTACCTCCGCTGTACTTGGCGTAGTCAACGCTCATATACAAGTCTGCACGGTTCAGGCGGGAAAGGCTGGTTGCTTCAATGCGGTACGCGTAAGCTGTACCGTAGGTAGTTGCGCTCAGTTTCGCGGCAATCGTATTCTTGTCTGAAGGAATTTCCTTGTCGATCATCTTCTTAGCGAAGCCTTCTGCTATTTCGTCAGTCATTGTGGTGAAAGCATTGCCGTAAGTATCCTTTGAGGCTTCATCCTGGAACAGGATCACAACGCCGCATTTGTTATTCTCTATGTCAAACTGTTCGCCGGTTGCCTTCGCGTAGCGGAAGTTGACAAGCGTATCGTTGTAGATCTTTCCGGTGGTGGCATTTGTCAGTTCCTGAGTTACAACATTCTTATCAATGCCGGCTGACCATGTTTCAGCGGTGATCCTTGCATCGCCGAATACAGGTTCGATCGTGGTATTCTGTGTGATACTGTAACCAAAGTTTGCCTGTGTAGAGATAATTGCACTATCATCTGTACCTGACTTTTTCCAACCGATAAAGACCTTATCCTTTTTACCGGAAGGTTTGTTGGTAACGAGCGAATTACCGTTACCGAGGTCTGCATGTGTCGTAACATCCAGCGGGGTGCTCCATGTTCCTGTCACGCTGCCGATTTTTTCAAGAGAACCGCTGCTGTTATAAGCCTTGACAGTCAGAGTATATTCATCCACTGTGTCGCCGGCTGTATATGTGATCATATACGGTGAGCTGGTATCAGCAGAGTTCAACTCGTAGGTCAGTGTATGATTGAATACTCTGATATCTGTGATCTTAGCTAACTTTGATTGGACATCATAGCTTCTGGTTGCAGGATCCAGTGTACCGTTAGCAGCAAGCTCAGCGTCAGTCAGGTCAGAACCCTTCGCAGTGTAGTAATGCCACTGGTTGTTATCAGCGGGGCTGTCAAAGCGTCCCTTATATCTGAAGCGATAAGAAGCGGAAGCGGAGTAGAACGCGTAGTAGGTAATGTCGTTGTTGAAGGTCGGGGTGATAGTCTGGTTCTTATAGTTCGAACCGACAGGCTCATAGCCGCCTTCGCCGTCGTCACGATACCATCCGAGGAAGTTATTGGTGGTATTAACAGTAAAGCTGACCTTACCGTTGGTAGCGTGGGTCTTCGTGACCTTAGCGAGTGAAGCGCCGGAGCAACCGGTTTCTGTCGAGGTACCTTCACCGATCGTAGAATCGGCATCAGCGATGCTGACAGTCGCGGTAGCGTAGCCGGGAGCGTTGCTGTCAGAGGGCAGCCATGCGCCGTCGGAGTAGATACCGACTCTTACATTACCCTCGATCAGCGTGTTGATACCATCGGCATACCACTGACCGGAGTAACGGACAGCCTCCGTATTATCAGAGGAGCTGATCTTCGGGTTCTCATAAGCGATCTTGACCGCTTTACCGGATACCGGATAGTCCTGATCGATCAGGAGTTTCGCAATATCGGTGAGCATCTCGCTCTTGTAGACGTCGGTGTAGGTAGCCGAGAGCTTAGTAGCTCCTGTGATCTTAGTACCGTTGATATCGTAGACGTTCCAATCGATGGAATACCTGTTGTGGGTGGATGTACCGTCGCGGGTACCTTCCTTAAAGTCATATGACTCAGAACCGCCGGATGCGTAGTTTTCAGTATAGTTACATACGACATAGTAGGTAGCGGTCGGGTTAGTAGAGATCTTGTTGCCGTTGAGGTCTACTCTGTACTTGCCCGAGCTGTCGGAGAGGTACTCGTAGTTGAACGATGCATTATACGCGCCATTGCCGACGGTAGCGGCTGTCTTATTACCGGGCTTGAGGGCGAAGACCATGTCCATGTCTTCACTATCGTAGACGCTCGGGTTCTTCTCGTTGATATTGTCGATGATGGAGATCGGCTCGCGATAGTCGAATACCTGATGGATATAATGCGTAGAGGTACCGGTGTAGCTGGAGTAATCCACATCGCTGACGCCGTTATCCTTATAGGTACCAACAAAGTTAATGTAATTGCTACCCCATACCTGAGCGTAGTTATTGAAGGTTACGCCTGCGAGACCGTTCTTCATAAAGGTCAGGGGAGCGTAGAAGGATTGACCGTCATCGGACGGAACCATCAGCTGACCGGGCCATCTGCCGCTGTCATAGCGAGCGTCGGTACCCCATGAGTACATGGATACCAAACCGCCCCAGTCGTCCTTATCGATCTCAGCCGCGCGGACGTAAACCATGTGGGTCTCAAGGTTCTGTGCCGTGATAAACGCCTGAGTGAACTTATAGATCGGGACTACGTAGATCTTGCTGTTGTTGGGGATGGTAATGTTGCCGGTGTAAGTGATGTCAGCGCCGGAACCGGAGGTCGTAAAGGTCTTGACCGCCTCGCTCGCCTTCGTCTCAATGTTATAGACGAGGAACGCGTCAAGCTCTAGATTCGCGTCATTCGGCTTCGCGTTGACAACGATCTGACCATCCTTCTCCTTGACTAAGCACTCATAGATTTTCTCATATTTTCCGCCGTTGCCGTACTTGGAAGCCTCAGTGGTAACAACAACATCCTGATTATTGACGGTCTTGTTGTTGACAGTCGCGGTCGGGGTGTTGAAAGTGGTGTTATCCGAATTCGAGTCACCTTCTTCTACCGCAGTCGCGTCGATACCGCGCCCCTCGGATACGTAGGCTCTCGACCACTGGTAGGTGGATTTGACGGTAATACCGCCGTCGTAAGCATAGAAGTAAACGGTAACAGGAGCAGCATATCCGAGCGAATCGTGGTTCTTGGTTGATGTCTTTGTATTATTCGCAATGGTAGCGGATTCAGTATTGGTCTTGTACATGAAGCCGCCGACAGAACCGCCGCTGTACTTCTCTCTTGCAAAGAGAATGTCGTCGTTATCCTCGCCGTAAGATTCGGTACCGGTCCATGTGTTCCATACATTCAGGCTATCGGTGTCGGAGTTACCGGCAACCTTGTCATACGCTCTGAACTTATACTCCGTATTCGCTGTCACGGTGTCGAACGTATAGTAGTAGCGACCCTTATGAGTCGCGTCACCGTCACCCTTATCATAGGTCGGGTCGAACTCCATCATGATACGACCGGATGACCAAGTCTGGTTGGCAGAGGTAGTCGTATATGTTCCGTCAGAGGTGAAGTTACCGCCGAGGTAGAGGTCCCGAGTAGCGACCGCGATGATGACTGTGTTCTTGGTAGGCGTGTAGGTGAAGCTGGTCTTACCGGAGAGCTTCTTGCTGTAATCTACGGTAAATTTATCGGTACCGTCAAATGAACCCTCAAACCAACCGACAAAGCTGTAGTCTACACCAAAGCTGTCGGTAGGAGTATAGGTATATGTGACCGAATAACCATCCTCAACATCGGAACCGCCTCTGTTGACGCCGCCGTTGAGTTTTTTGTTTTCGCTACTTTCTGTAAATGCTCTGACATACTCGGGACGGTTATGGGTATTTGAGGAATTGCCGTCCTGAGCGTTCCATGTATAATAGGTGCCGTCGGAGGAGATATCGGATCCCGTAGTTTCGCCTTTTTTCGGAACAGCGGTGATATTGCCGACATAGTTGGTAGTGTCGGTGGAAGAATTACCCTCGGTGATCATCGTCCTGTGCTGAGCAGCATCAGCTACAACGATATTCGCGAGACGCATCTTGTAAGTCTTGACGAGCGGCAGAGTGATGTAGAGATCCGCAGATGTCATATTACCGCTGACGAGGAAGTAGCTGATCTCGCCTACAGTGGAGGCGTCGGAACCGTCAGACTTCTTTGCGGTAACAGCTAAACCGGAAGGCGGCTCGGGATGATCGGGATCCATCGAGACTTCTGCGCCGAGAGCGTTCCAGCTGTAGGTGCCGGTAGTGTCGGTGATGTTGTCGAGGCTGATCTTGAAAGCGGCGTTAAACGGCTCATTTTCATAGTAGTAGCCTTCGTCGTTCATATTCTCGATCGTCAGACCGTCCCAGTTATCGCCGTTGATATGGATCTGATACTTATTGCTCAGCTCGATATCGACGTTCAGATAATCGCTCGCAGCAGACGCAATCGTGATGGTGTGATTGTTCTGGTTGATCGTCGCGGCGTAGCTCGGCTGATTTGTGAAAATGGTATTCGACTTATCCTGTCCATAGTAGTTGGTATAGTAGGAAGAATAAGCATAGAGGGTGGTGTCTGTGGTGAAGGTGTACGGCCTGTCTTCGGAACCGAAGTCATCGTCACCGTGCTCATAGTTACCGTCGCCGTCCGGAGTACCGTTCTGGTTTTCATGAGAACGGTTGACATAGTAGTTGTCTCCCTCGGTCTCAACGGTATAACGGAGCGAATTGTTATAGAACGCGCCCTTGATGAAGTCGGACGAAGCCAGACCCGCATAGGTCAGGACGATCTTCTCACCGGGATACACGAGCAGCTTGTTGCCCTCGTAGTAGGTGCCGGTCTCGGTCTTGATATGTTCCTCACCGCGCTGTTCAGCAGTACCGGAGGAATAGGTGTAGGTACGGAGAGCCGTAGTTGCGGAAGAGTTAGCGTAAATCTCAACCTTCTTAGGCGGAGCAGCTACAAAGACCCACTTGTTGTTCTTATACTCATAAGAGTTGTAGAGCGTGATGTAGAGCTGCTTCTTGAAGCGTGCCTCAAAAACATAGGCGGGCTCGCTGTCGGTGTTCAGCGTGTATTCGTTGCAGGTCGCGGTAGCGACGGTCTGACCGTCAACTTCTGTGGTGCCTGAGGCGGTGGTGACCAGCTCCTCAGTACCGCCGGTGCGGACTCTGTAGATGCCGACGAAGGTATAACCGGGCTTCTCGGTCGCGACGATCTTGACCTTGTCGTCATAGGTGAGGTGAGAAGGATCGCTGATTGCGGAGCCGTCGGTGTTGGTGATCGCGAGGGTACCCGCGTCGGAGCTTGTGGTATAGGTTGTGCCGTCTGTGGTGACCTTAACGGAACCGCTGACGGAATAGTCGATGTGTGTGTACTGGGCGACATAGGTGATCGCGGCAGTGGGGTTGCTCAGCACGGGGAGATTCGCAGTAGTGTAGGTAGTCGTACCGCCGTCAGCCGACCAACCGGTAAAGGTGTAGCCGTCATGGGACGGATCGGCGGGAGCCACAGGAACAGCGCCGTCATAGGTGAAGGTAGCAACCTTCAGCGTGGTAGAGCTGAAGGTGGAGCTGTCGTTGAAGGTGACGTTAACACCCTTGTCGAACAGCGCATAAACGGTGGTATTGGCGGAAATGCGCTGGGTCAGGGTAGAATCGGTAGAGGTAGTGGTGGTCTCCCCTACTACAATGCGCCAGCCGACGTGCTTGTAGCCCGCGTTTGCGGCAGCAGTGAAGGTGACGTTGGTACCGTGAGCGACGGTGGAGCCGGAGGTCACAGCGTTGTTGTCGCCGTCAACGGCGGTGACGGTACCCGCGCCGGTAGCGGTCAGGGTATCATAATCGGTGCCGTTGTTGGAAGCTTTGTTGGCGAAGGTGACGGTTCTCGGGTCAGCGGTGACGGTGATGGTCGCGGTGTCGGTGGAACCGATGAAAGGTAAGGTGGTGTCACTGTAGGTCAGGTTCCAGTTAGTGGGGTTGGCGGCGAACGCCTGTACAGTGATCTCTGAGGTTCCCGCGTCTACAGGAGTAACAGTAGTAGATGCGGTTGTATTAGTATCAGCGGTAACGGTGGCTACGGAAGTAGTAGCGGAAGCCCACTTATACTTGCCGACAGTTGCTTCGTTAACCTTTGTTGCGGTCAGGGTGTAATTAACACCGAGAGGAGTAGATGCATCGTCGATAACAACCTGAGGTACGTTGATAGCAGGAGTGTAAGTACCTAACTCACGTGCAGAACCATTTGAAGTTGACTGCAAGTAGAAACCACGTGTATCGGCGTGAGTACCGTTGAACTTATCTTCGGTGTGTTCCCACTGATCATTCCAAGCGCTGTCAGCGTTGGAATGTAAGAATACGATATGTTTTACATTTGCCCAATCAGCAGCAGAGAACTTATATGCGTATACACTGCGACCGTACTCATTTGTACCGATCTTCGTCATAGCTTGTCTTGTAGCTAAATCACCACTATCACCCCAAGCGTGGATGTAAGCAGTGCCCCAACCGTCGCCGTTATTATAGGTAAAGTCGTTGAGGTAAACAACTACGTCGGTATCCGCTGCCGCGACATTCACGGTAAAGGTCTGAGATGCGGTGATGCCGGTGCCGATCAGGCTGTCGCCGACTTCGGCGCCGGTGGCGGCGAGGGCGAGCTTGTTGATCAGCGAAGAGGGTGACTGCGCCGCGTTGCCGCCCTTAGTAGCGGTGACGGTGATAGTCGCGGTACCCTTGGCGACGGGTACGACCGTCAGGGTGCCGGAAGACTCGGATACGGTAGCAACACTTGTGTTAGAGGAATCAACAGTATAGGAGCCGCCGAAGTTATTGGTGAGCGCTTTCTCGTAATTAGTGCCTACTGTGAGGTACTTGGTGCTCGCGTTCGCGGTATCTGTGATCGTCAGCGTGGGATCCTCGATCGTGAGGGTCGCTTCTTCTGTCGCGACTTCAGTACCCGCGGAGTTCTTCGCGGAGGCAACGATAGTCGCGGAAGAAGCGGAGCAGTCATCTGCAACCGATACGGTCGCGCCGGAGATGCTCACGCCGGTGACAGCGCTCTTGAGCGAGTAAGCGATCGTCAAGCCGGAGGGGTTCGAGGTGGTCGCGGAGAAGGTTACCGCGTCGCCCTTTGCTACGGTCTGATCAGCCATCGATACGGTGGGTGCGGTAATAGTGAACGTCTGAGTCGTGGTAGCAGTATAGCTTGCGTTATATGTTGCCGAAACATTGACGGTCAGAGTGCCGGGAGTCAGCGCTTTCAGCTGTTGACCGTTCCCTACTACCTCGCCTGTGCCGGAACCGTTCGTAATGCTCCAACTATAGGACGGATTCGTGGTCGCGCCGGAGGAAGTGGCGGCAAAATTCGTAGTCGAGTCCACAAGAGCGGTATCGGCAGAGGTGATGGTAACGGTGGGAGCGGTGACCTCGACGGTAGCGGTATCGGAAATGATCGTTGTGCTGCCCTTCTTATAATATACGGTCACGGTAGCAGTGCCGGGCTTCACGCCGGTGACCGTACCGGAAGAGGCGTCGATCGTCGCGTAATCGGAACCGGAGGTGATCGAGAAGGACTTGGTCAGGCTTTCGCAATTGGTCGCGGTGACGGAACCGTTGGCGGAGGTCTCGCCAATGCCGATACTGCTGTAATCGCTGAAGCTGACTGTGGGGGTCACGGGAGTGACGGTGAAATCACAGGAAGCCTTTTCAACATTATTATACTTCAAGCTAGCGGTAAAGGTAGTAGCAGAACCGTAGTTATCGGCAGTGATAGTCGTACCGCTGATCGAAGCGGTAGAGCCGCTCTTTCTGGTATAAGTGATCGTCCATCCGCTCGGCAGAGAAGAAGAATTGGAGGGATTCGTCGTAGTAGCCGAAACGGTATAGGTGCCGCCGACCTTGACGGTACTGTTGTTGCCAACCGAGATCGTCGGGGGGTTGACGGTGAACCTAGCTGAGTTAGAGGGATTACCGGTATCGGTGTAACCGGCTGTAACCTCAAATTCGCCTGCCTTCAACGGAACGATGGTGATCGTCATCGGGCTGGTGCCGGATGTAGATACCGTATAGTCGGTATCTGCTGTAGCAGCAGAGCCATCCTTCGTCACGGAATAAGTGATCGCGCCGGCAGAACCGGAAGGATGGGTCTTGGTCGCGGTAACAACAAAGGAATCGCCAATGTTACCGGAGGATTCATCCACCTCTACCGTAATACCGGGAGAGGTAGCGGAAACATAGGTGATCTCAAGATTCAGATCATCCGATAGAGTGTAACCGGTCAAAGTCGCCGTACCGGTGCCGATACCGGTGAAGCCGGTAGCGCCGGTGATCGCGCTGACATTCTTGCCGGACGGAGCGGTAACCGTGATGGTATAATCCGTACCGTAATCGACCTCTTGGTCCGTAGTCGTGACCGTGGTAGAACCAATCGTAACGGTACCGGTGCCGCCGGTCTCGGTCTTTTTGACATTGTATTTATTGAGTGTCCACTTAGCGTACAGAGTGGTGCCGGAGGTGGTGTTAACATTCCACGTCCTCGCACTCGTCAAATCAGCATTATAATACTTCGTGCCCCACGCCGTGATATTACCATTGGTAACAGTAGCGGTATACCAACCGTCGAGCGTATAGCCGGTCTTAGTGGGAGCGCTCTGATCATAGGTAGGCATATCTGCGTCATACGTCGCAATCAGCCCTGTCGCAGCTGTGCCGGAGCCTCCATTGAGATCAAATGTCAAAGCTGAAGTTTTAGGCGTGAAAGAAGCCTCTACTGAACCTCCGGTAGCTGTCGTTGTAACAGTAGTGGTTGCTGTATTGCTATAGCTCACAGCAGCAGGCGAAGTCGCCGTCCAACTGTCGAAAGTATAACCTGTGCTGGCTGTAGCTGTCACAGATGCGCCTTTAGTATGTCTGACAGAAACGCTTTCTTTATCTACAGTACCACCGGTACCCGCTGAAACAGATACACTCTGAGTAGGATAAGTCACAGTGAATGTACCGTGGTTGGTAGCGCCCGTTTCACCAGAAGCAATACGCCTAAATGAAACAGTATAAGAACCGGTTACATCAGGCGTTACAGCAATATAATCTGTTGCTGTGTTACCTGTATCATAACCATAAATATCACAAGAAACATCATTGTTCGTCGAACTAGGTGAAATAGTACCTCCGTTATTAAGGTATCTTCTTTCTGAATTATTAATTGACGTTTTAACCCATAAATTTGCATTAGTTCCATAGGTCAAGTTAACACTCTTTGTCCAATAAGCGCTGGTGTCAGAACCATTTTGTGTCATAGAACCAACCGAAGAAGTACCATTCATAAGTGTATAAGTGGGCCATTCATCTTTAATTGTGACATAATCATTAGATTGATGCGCAACAAATTTTAAAACACCACGTCGTACCTGATAATGGAAATGACCATAAGTAGCGTCAAGAACACCCCAACCATTGTAGCGGTTGCCCGACGTGATATCGTAAGACTGTGCACTTGATGTAGCGTCACCAAAAGTGAAGCCGCTCTGATTAGTCCACGCTCCAGAACCATTATTATTTCCGCCGTTATACGCACCTACACAGTCACTATCCAACTTATAATAGAAATCAACAGTTTGACCAACATAATTAGTCAAATCAACTATTAGTGTTCCATTCATAGATGTCCAACTGCTGTACTGATCATTAAAGCCATTCCAACTGCCTCGAACAGTAAAGTTACTCCAACCAGTTTCAGCAACATCTGCCTCTGCGCCGGTGTCGGCATTCTCAACGACAGCGGCGAGCGAGGTCGTCATCGTGCCGAAGAGCATGAGGAAGCAGAGTATCAGCGCGATACTCGACTTGAGGATAAACGAACATTTTTGTTTCATAAGGTTTCCTCCTTTGTTGCTGCAGAAAGCGGTTCGGCAGAAGCCGGACGCGTAAGCAGAGCGGACGGGTTAGTGACCGGTGGTTAGTGACCAGTGGTTAGTGACCAGTGACCAGTGACCAGTGACCGGTGACCGGTGAGCAGCACACATGAGAGCCTCCCTTTCCTAAGGGAGGTGCCCCTGACACGCGTGTCAAGGGGCGGAGGGTTGCCGTCCAGGTGGGTTAGATACAACCCTCAGTCGCTTCGCGACAGCTCCCTTAGGAAAGGGAGCCTGAACCCTCAGTCACTCCGCGACAGCTCCCTTAGGAAAGGGAGCCTGAACCCTCAGTCACTCCGTGACAGCTCCCTCAGGAAAGGGAGCCTGAACCCTCAGTCACTCCGTGACAGCTCCCTTAGGAAAGGGAGCCTGACCCCTCAGTCGCTTCGCGACAGCTCCCTCAGGAAAGGGAGCCTGAACCCTCAGTCGCTTCGCGACAGCTCCCTTAGGAAAGGGAGCCTGAACCCC
>JAFRBX010000004.1 GCA_017404665.1 Ruminococcus sp. | reverse complement strand
TTTAATAACCAAATTAGGGTATAATTCCCCGCTGCTTGCAGCGAAAGAGTCTTTCGAGTATAATGTACTCGAAAGGACGGATTACAGTGGGGGAGAGTAGTTACGTATATTTATCACACAATGTGAGTAATCTTGTTTACCATTTCGTTTGCCCGGCAAAATACCGTCGGATAATATTCACGGACGTGGTGGACAAAGCGCTCGTGCAAATATGTGAGGGAATAGAGCTAAGGTATGAGTGGATCAGATTTTTAGAAATTGGAACAGATAAGAACCACGTTCATTTTTTGATCCAGTCAACCCCAACGCATAGCCCTAGCGAGATAATCAAAGTGATAAAAAGCATAACAGGGAGAATGATATTTGCCGAGCATCCCGAAGTTAAGAAGCAACTTTGGGGAGGAGAACTCTGGTCCGACGGCTATTTTGTCGCAACGGTAGGCAAGAATACCAATGAAGATGTAATAGCGCAGTACGTCAAGGAACAGGGTAAACAAGATTACGGTGAATATCAGCAACTTTCCATATTCAATCGTAATCCGTAGAGCAAAGCGAAGTGATACCCCGCCCGCGCTGTGCGCGGGTAAAATGTCCGGTGGACATTTTAGTGCTTGCACCGGGGATGTTCATTCTACTGTTATTATACCACAGCGTTCGCAAATGTCAATACATATTTACGAACGTGTGTAAAATATTTTTAGAACTTTTACGAACTATTATTTGTTTCTTTTTATCCTGTTCGTTATTGTATACTTTTACATACGACACCCTTCATAATTCTACTTATAGATAAAAGAACAGAAAACTATATATTCTTATAAATAAACGTATACATATACTTATTATCTTTTCTGCGGCTAAACCACTTTCACACTATTGTCAATTTAAAGTTATGTATACGCTTTCCTATTTCCTCTGCAATCTTGCCTGATACAAAACTGCTGACCTTCTCAGAACTTATCATATCATTAACATCACCTATCGAAACATCTGCTATCGTTTGCACATCATAATTTATTGCGCTGAGTACGCCCGATTCAATATCCTGTGCTAATCGGTCTTTGTACTGTGTCATATATATGTCTATTTCTTCTCTTACTACTTCTCTTACCTTGTTTTCAAATTCATAATTTGGGCTATAAGTCAAACCGTATCTATCATGGTGAGTATAACCGCCAAAAATGCCGCTGTTCATTACTCTGTCACCTCTACAATCTTCATTATGTTTTGATACTGCTTGGGATAGTTTTGTTGTAAACAAAAGATGATCTGATTTAGTAATTCATCACTTGCTTTTCTTTTACCGCTGAGATTATACAACACCTTTACATTGAAGCCTTCTGCTTTCGCAAATCCAGCGATCGTCATACCAACGCTTTTAAACGCTCTTAAAATTTTTCCTACTAATACTTCATTATTCATTATTGATTCCTCCTAATGGTAGGGGCTTTGTTATAGGATTATCCCCTTTTGTTGTTCTGTAAAAATATGTACCCAGATGCCAAAAATGGCTGATTCTGATTTATGATATATTTATAAATAAGCAGTAAAAGATTTTTTTAAAAAAGAATTCTTTTCATTGTCTTTATTCTTGCTATTATCATTTACTTTTATTGTAACTGTTTCTTTATCCTTGTCATTAAGGTTTAGATTAGATATGTTATCCTGTTCTTCTTTGTCCTCTTTTCTTTCTCGATCTTCTTTCAATGCTCTAGATACCGTGATTTCGGCGCAACCTATTTCTTCTGCTATCTGCTTGTTCGTTAGTCCTTGCCCTTTTAACTTCACAATTAGATCATGATTGTACTTTCTCGGCGCGCCACCTTTTTTACCGTTGTCTATTGCCTTGCTGTATTTCTCTTTAGATGAATAGATAGAAGTCATCGCTTGCTCAAATCCGTATATCCAAACTTCATCATCTTCATTCGGTATTACTCCATATAGACCGAATTCCATTACTGCGTTAGCATACTTCAACGCTATTTCGGTTGATACTCTCTTTTGAAGTGTTTGTATATGCTTGTATACGCTCTCATACAGCACAAAACTCTGTGTGTTAATCATTCTTCCTCCTATAAAGCGTAGTAGGGCAGTCGTAGCAAGGAAGTAAAGCTACATTCATAAAGGTTGCAAATCTTTATTATCTGCCCTCATTTACTAAGTAGATTTTCTATGGAAAAAATCTAATAAAATGAGTCTGACTAAATGCTCTGAAAATTTCAAATGGATAAGCAGTAAACTTGCACAATAAAAAACTTTCGGACGGGCGTTTTCGGCGGTCTGGCGCTCTGCCGCTACAGAATTATAGAGATATATCTAAAAAAGCTACTGTTTAAGCCAAAAAAGCGATAATACAATCATTTTGCTCTTTCGTCATTTTGCACAAATAGCACCCTCGTAAGTCTAAGGTTTACTTGCAATTTATACAACAAAGTGCTATACTATAGTCACAGTAAAGAGAGGGGACAACACCTTCAGAACTGAATTGAAAAATGAATTAATCAAGAAAGGAATTTTAAAATGACAGAGACAAAAATCACCAAAGTAATCGACATTGACAAGGCTTTCGTAAAGACGTATTACACCGAACACCAAGAAGCTAGGGAGTGGATCGTAGCGGAAATAAAAAAGCAAAAGGAGTCAAAAGGAAGAAAATATTTTGCACCTTTCAGAACTGAATTTGCTCGTCAGTTTCTACCCGAACTGTTTTCCAATAAGAAGAAAGAAAAGCCCTCGTTCCTTGATGAATTACTCGCTATTGAATAATAACCGTAGCGGAAAAGAACGAATAAACGGAGGAATTATCATGGCAAAGAAAAAGGTTGATAGAAGAACTGTTGAATTTAAGATAATGGTTACTGCATACTTATACAGAAGCGGATATAATAAAAGTGAGCTTGCCGAAAAGCTACAGATTAGTCAATCCTCGCTTTACAACAAGCTCAACGATATAGACAGATTTACGCTGTGGGAATTCCGGCGTCTGATTCAGATAATGCAGTTAGATGAAAAACAAATAATGTGCTTATGTGCATAATTGAAAAGAGGAAGTAGATCAACCGCTACTTCCTCTTTTTTATCTTTCTTTATCCTTTTATCGTAGCGGCATTTTTACCACTCAATATCTTGATAAGGTGAATCTTTCACTCCGTTTTGCTTTAGTATTTCAATCCTCTTATCAAGTTTATTCTTCCAAATTCTTCTAAACCATTCTTTTTTACCAAACCACCTCACAAGAGTAGGACTAATCGCATAGTATAAGCGGATAAACAATCTACCAAATTTTTTAGGTGCTAAATAATAATCTCGATACCTTCTTAGTGCCCAAACTTGCGGACAGTCATATGAACCATAAACACAAGTTGCTACATAACAACCGCCACTTGAATTCGATGTTGAAGATGTATTTGAGGATTCGCCGCTTAAGCTGTTTCTTCCGTTAGTTTTATTGAGTACTATTCTAATATCGTTGTTAAAGATAGATAGGTCAGAAGATGGCAGGATATAACTAGGCTCATATTCTCTTATCACTTTCTTATACTCTTGAAGCATATTAGTATATTCACTTCGATACTGGGGAGCTACAAAACCAAGAATATTAGTTAATAACTTTGCCGCTGTTTTTTCACAGGAAACAATCTGTGATTTTAACCGTTCTCCCGTATTTAGTTCAACGAAACCTTTAGCTAACAATGCCGCTGTATGTAACATATTTGCTATTGCTATTGCCCTATCTCCATACTCAATCATCAGATTTTGAAAACCATCAGTTGAAGTTCTAATAGTACAGCACTCATTTAAATGTTTCAGTGCGCTTTCGTCCATCGTCTTAGCAAACGCTTGAACATAAACAAGTATTTCAAGTACAGCGTCAACCATTACTTTTTTATTGTCGTCCTTTATTAAGAGGACTAACTGGCACACTGTTGACAAGCTGTTATTCAAAGTGTTTGCTGAACTCTGAATTTGAAATATTCTACACTGATACAATCTGAAATATAGGCTGAAAAAAGCCGCCTCCCAATCATCAGGACATAATACTTTAATCTGCTCATAGTATTTTGCGGCACTTACTGCGTCAAAATCTTTCTTTGCAATTCTTGCTAATTGATATAGTTTAGCCGTTTCATCAGATTTATCAACCTTGATTTCAACCAATAGTTTTTTTGCTTCTTCTGTGCTGTATTTAGTGCCGCAACTCTGACAGATATACAAATCATTTTGCTTAACCAAATTGTCGCTTCCGCACATTTCACACTTAATTGCTTTCATCTTTTTATCCCCTTTTCTTTAGTCTATTACGTTTTCTTTTCCGCAATAATCACAAGTGTATCTGCCTTCTGCTACACGTTTACAGTGAATTGCTTTTCCATCGTTGTATATCACTTTGCTACAGTACCAACAGTAAACCGCACTATCCGACTTTTTAGATGATGATAGTTTACTGCAACTTGTGGCTATTACAATGATTGCAATAACTATAATTCCTATTGGTAGAATAACATTTTTTACTATTTCTTTTGCAGTCATAAACAACCTCCTAAAGTATAATAATATGGCTACTTTGATTATAGTCTTTTTAGCGACTATAGTCAAGAAAAAAGCTATAAATTACAATATACTCAAAGGGGGAAGTAATATGATTACTTATGAGCCTTTTTGGGATTCGTTATCTAGATCAAAAGAATCAACTTATACACTTATCAATAAGTACCATATTTCAAGTTCTACTATTGACAAATTACGAAAGAACAAACCGCTAAATACTACTACAATCAATGATCTATGCAGAATACTTGATTGTAAAGTAGAACAGATTATGAAATATACTCCTACCGAAAACGAACAGATATTATAAAACGCACTTTGCTGTTTCATCTAGCAAAGTGCGTTTCTTCTTTCTATTACTTAATTACTCTACCGTAGCGGCATCCTGCGGCGTTTCTTCCGCTTCTTTTGCAAGGTTATCATAGAAGCTGTTTAACACTACAGAATATTCAGCCTGTTTCTGTTTGTCGATATGCTGGTAAACTCTTGTCAGCATATATTCAGAAGCGTGTCCCATGCGCTCTTTAGCGTATTTATTCGGTACGCCTTGTTTGAGCATTACGCTGGCGTAGTAATGGCGCAGAGAATGCGGTCTGTATTTGAATTCACCTCTTGATACTCTGTTGTTATAATCGCTGAATAAGGTTTTCGGATTCTCGGTAATAACATAATCGTTCGGCTTTCCTTTTTTATCCTTTAATAATTCAACTAACTGCGGCGGTAAATCCAATGTTCTAGTGCTTGTTGCATTCTTTGTTTTCTTCTCTACAAATTCTTCATCTGCATTCTTAACTCTTGCATTATGAATATATACCGTATTGTTTTTGAAATCAATATCTTTCCATCTAATAGCGATTGCTTCGCTTCTTCTTAAACCCAGCGCAACAATCAGATTGACAAAAAGCTCTAATCTTGTTCCTTTAACCTTTTGCAGAATCTCTACAACTTCTTCATCTGTCGGTATCTCGATCTCGGTTGCAACCTTTTTCTTTATTGTTGCTTTATCTGCTATATCAATACCGTATTCTTTCAGTATTCGATGATAAAAAGTGTGTACTGATTTAACAGTCTTTGGCTGTTTATCTCTGCCGTATTCATTAAGTGCTTGCTGATACTCTTCTGCTGTAATGCTTCCTATTCTTCTATCCATAAGGGCTTGTAACGCATTTTTGCTTATAGATTTATACCCTGCAAGCGTAGAGGGAGATAAAAGGTTTTCTCTGCTATTTATAAATGCTTCTGTTGCTTCTCTTAGCGTTCTGTTAATCGGATTCTTTTTTAACTTCTTTTCCAGTTTAAAATCTGTTGCTAAAGCTAACGCTTCTGCTTTAGTCGGAGCAGTAAAAGATTTTCTCTGTCGTTTTCCATCTGCGTCAGTATATCCGATTCTGCAATTCCAATTCCCACTTGGTAACTTTACGGCTTTAATTTTCATAGATCATCACCTCAATTAAATAGTACCTCCGCAGGGCTGAAAAGTCAACAATTTTATAGCCAAAACTATAGCCAAATTGATTATTTTTTGGTGATAAAATCTTTTTTATCCTAGAGTATTTTCCAAATTACTGGAAATAACTATAAGATAGAATGGCTCAGAAACGGCTTGTCTATGCGGTTAAATGCAAAAAGAGACGAATTTGAGAGGTTTCTCAAATTCGTCTCCGATGGAGCTAGAGATGGGACTCGAACCCACGACCTATTGATTACGAATCAATTGCGCTACCAACTGCGCCACTCTAGCGAATATTCTGTTGTTTGTGCACCGCGGATGAAACACAACGCATTGAAAAATCTGAGCTATCCGGATGTAGTTTTCAAATCACCGAGCTGTTTCTTTTAACCGTCCGCGATCTGCGCTATATGATTATAACCTACTTTGACGGATTTTTCAAGAGCTTTTCGCATCATTTTTTCGATCTGCATTTTCGCATTGTTTTCAAATCCGGTTTCAATATGAGCGTTCACCTGTTTGTCGAACCGATCAGATTGCTCTGCCGGGGCGATTGAGCAACTTCCGACAAACCCTGCGTATCGGCAAACACAGCATAAAGTGTCTGCTATTCGGACAGAATAATTACAGCACAGCCGCGCCACAGCAATAAACGCTGCGCATATCAAACGTCTGACTGTGAATAAATTTCACAGTTCAGTGATAGTGACGTTTTTTCACGTTATACTGATAGCAGTCATACCGTCGGTCAGTGCTTCTTGATCACTGAAAGATAACCGGTTCCTGTCGACGGCATATTGCGAAAAACCGGCCGGAGGATCGTTTATCTGATTAGTCGTTCCCTTCCCGTGCAGAAGGTACGGCTCCTGGCGGACAGGACAGGTTCAGCGCCGGATGATTGTGTGCCGGAGGTGTTTAGATGACGTCACAAAAGAAGTATGTAGCGCAAAGGCTGCGGTATTATCGCGAAGCGTGCGCGCTGTCGCAGAAGCAGATAGCCGACGCGCTGAATATTGACCGCTCCACCTACGCGAAGTATGAGGGAGCGGCAAGCGAGCCTAACCTGACAATCCTTGTGAAGCTCGCCGCGATCTTCAACATTCCTCCGACAGAGCTGCTGCCTATGGAGGACGATCCGGCGGAGCCGACGGACCGTCTGAAGGATGTCGGCAACGCTGACAGTCCTATCTATCAGCTCTCTAAGGAGGAGCGCGGGCTGATCGCGCTGTACCGTTCCCTGAGCAAAGAGGAAAAGGCGCAGGTGCGGATGATGATGGGGAATATGTCTAAAAAAGATAGATTTATTCCGCCAAAATAGGAAGAATCACTATCCGATTTTTCTTTACATTTGAGAATAATTGTGGTAGAATATCACTTGACGCCCGATATGGTTCAGGGGATACGCCTCGACGAGGATTTCACCTGCCCTGTACTATGCGGAGCGCAAATTTAAAAGAAAGGGTGAAAACAATGCTGAAGGAAGAAAAGATTGCTATCATGCAGGAGTATGCCACTCATGAGGGTGACACAGGTTCTCCCGAGGTTCAGATCGCGCTGCTCACCAAGAGGATCAACGACCTCACCGAGCACCTCAAAATCCACAAGAAGGACCATCACTCCCGCCGCGGTCTGTTCAAGATGATCGGTCAGCGCCGCGCGCTGCTCAACTACCTCATCAAGGTAGATATCGAGAGATACCGTTCTATCATTCAGAGACTGGGTATCCGTAAGTAATCCAATCGGCATGAGGGCAGACGGGGAGACCCGTTTGCCCTGCATTTCGTTAATATGGATTTGTCATTGCGAGGAGTGAACGTCTTTTTTCGGGGTCCCCGACGCGCCCCGCGCGGTGGGGAGAGGACGAACGGCGAAACGAGGTCAAGGCGTACCAACCGGATACGCCTACCGAGTACAGCCGATGAGGACGATGCGGCAATCTCAACCGATTGTGAAATGCAGAAAACGTCAAATACAGGATTTTTCACTTAACTTTAGCGGTAAAACGAGGGATTTTGGAGAGAGAACAGTTAACAGATAAAAGATAACAGTGAAGGGCGGGGCACCCGCACCCGATTCGAAATAACTACAAACGTACTACAAAATAAAAACGCGTCAGCGTTTCCCTTAATTGTTATCTGTTCTCTATTATCTGTTCTCTGAAAAAGATTCTTGGTTTTATTGCTAAACCTAAGTATGAAAAATCCTGTGAAAATATATTTACAGGAGGTAACTCTATGGCTAACAAGGCTATGACATTTGACAAGTACCGCGTGTTCGAGACCGAGCTCGCGGGCAGACCGCTGGTCGTTGAGACCGGCAAAATGACCCAGCTCGCCAACGGCGCCTGCTTGGTGCGCTACGGCGAGACCGTCGTACACGTTGCGGCTACCGCTTCGGCGAAGCCCCGCGACGGCATCGACTTCTTCCCTCTCTCCGTCGACTATGAAGAGAAGCTCTACTCCGTGGGCAAGATCCCCGGCAGCTATATGCGCCGCGAGGGCAGACCCTCTGAGAAGGCGATCCTGACCTCCCGCGTCATTGACCGCCCGATCCGCCCGCTGTTCCCCAAGGATATGCGCAACGACGTTTCTATCGTCGCAACCGTCATGTCCGTTGATCCCGACTGCGCTCCTGAGATCACCGCGATGATCGGTACCTCGATCGCGATCTCCATCTCCGACATCCCGTGGAACGGTCCGATCTCCGGCGTTTCCGTCGGTCTTGTTGACGGCGAGATCGTCATCAACCCCAACGCCGAGCAGCGCAAGGTATCCGACATGGCTACCACCGTCGCGTCTACCAGTGAGCGTATCGCGATGATCGAAGCCGGCGCGAACTGTGTTTCCGACGAAGTCATGTACAATGCCATCATGGCAGGTCATGAAGCCAACCAGAAGATCATCGAGTTCATCAAGGGCATCGTCGCCGAGATCGGCAAGCCCAAATTCGAATATCCCTCTAACGAGCCCGATCACGACATGTTCGAGGCGATCAAGGCTTTTGCGGAAGAGGACGTCAAGGCGGCTCTTGACACTGACGACAAGACCGTCCGCGACGAGAGGCTCAAGCCCATCTATGAGGCTGTTCACGCAAAATTCGACGAGATCTATCCCGAGAGTGAAGCGAAGATCGACGAATGTCTGTACAAGACACAGAAGTTCATCGTCCGCCGCTGGCTCTTAGACGAGCAGAAGCGCGTTGACGGCAGAGGCATGGATGATATCCGCCCCCTCGCTTCCGAGGTCGGCATCCTGCCCCGCGTTCACGGCTCAGGTATGTTCACCAGAGGTCAGACTCAGGTCCTGACCATCGCGACCCTCGGCACCGTCGGCGACATGCAGCTGCTCGACGGCATCGATGAAGAGACCGAGAAGCGCTATATGCACCACTACAACTTCCCGTCCTACTCTGTCGGCGAGACCAGACCTTCCAGAGGTCCCGGCAGACGCGAGATCGGTCACGGCGCCCTCGCTGAGCGCGCGCTGCTGCCCGTCATCCCCTCGCTGGAAGAGTTCCCCTATTCATTAAGACTGGTATCCGAGGTCGTATCCTCAAACGGTTCCACCTCTCAGGGCTCCGTCTGCGGCTCCACCCTCGCGCTCATGGACGCGGGCGTTCCGATCAAGGCGCCTGTCGCAGGTATCTCCTGCGGCCTCATCACCGAGGGCGAGCGCTGGATGACCATGGTCGATATCCAAGGGTTAGAGGACTTCTTCGGCGACATGGATTTCAAGGTCGCCGGTACGCATGACGGTATCACCGCGATCCAGATGGATCTGAAGATCAGCGGTCTGCTGCCCGAAATGGTCAAGGAAGCGCTGGAAAAGACCCACAAGGCGCGCGTCTACATCCTCGACGAGGTCATGCTCAAGGCGATCGCAGAGCCCAGACCCGAACTCAGCAAGTACGCACCCAAGATGTTCACCACTACCATCGCCGCCGACAAGATCGCCGAGGTCATCGGCAAGTCCGGCAAGGTCATCAAGGAGATCCAGGCGCAGTGCGACTGTAAGATCGACATTGAGGAAGAGGGCGAGATCGGTCAGGTATTCGTCGCGGGTCTTGACGCCGAGAAGTGCCAGCGCGCGATCGAGATCATCCAGACCATCGCCACCGATCCCGAGCCCGGCGCAATGTATCTTGGCAAGGTCACCCGCCTGATGGACTTCGGCGCGTTCGTTGAGATCGCTCCCGGCAAAGAGGGTCTGGTTCACATCAGCCAGCTCGACGTCAAGCGTGTCGACAAGGTCACCGACGTCGTCAATGTCGGCGACGTGATCCGCGTCAAGGTTCAGGAGATCGACGACAAGGGCCGCCTCAACCTCAGCCGCAGAGATGTGCTGATCGAGGTGGACGGTCTGACTCCCGAAAACAATCCCGACGAGGAACGCAGACCCCGCCGCGGCGGCGGCGACAGAAACCGCCGTCCCCGCAGAGATCGCAGAAACTAAGCAGCATGATGCTGCACCCCGTTCCCCCTTTGCGGCGTGCCGCTTATTCCGCCTATTGATAAGTTGATTGATTATGACGCTTCATCAACGGCGGGTCAAATCATCATCTATTCTATAAAGTATAAAGCAGCAGCACCGCCGAAAGCGGTGCTGTTCGTTTATGATGCTTCTATAAGATGCCGATGATCTCGTCAAAGGCGAACGCGGCTTTTTCCATCGCGGCGACGGTTTCCGCGTCATTCTGAGTCAGCGCGGTGCGATCCGACGGGAACCACACCGGGTTATCCCGATTTTTCAGATACCAGTCCAGCGCCTTGTAGTTCGCCGGCGACTGCGCATCGATCAGCGCCGGATCATACTGCAGGGTTCTGAGCATCCGCATGACATACTCCATGAGCGTCGTTTCGGGACGCCACGGCTCACAGGGGCAGTAGACGCCCTTTGAGTACCAGCCCGGATGAAACACGGGAGGGAAACCGAGCATCCTGATCTGCGGCGCGACGTTGGGATAAGAATCCCACAGCGTTATTCGGATCGTGCAGCGGTCGATGACGCCGACGGTGTATTTGCCGGAAATAACCGACAGGGCATAGGTCCTGATCCGCACGGTCAGCAGGTATTCCTCCGCACAGGGAGGCTCGCCCTTCACGGCGATCCATGAAAGATAGGGGCGCTCCTGCAGCTTGAGCATATCGCGATAATCCGCCGCCAAGCGGTCATTTCTGCTTTGGGTCATTCTCATCCGCTCCAAACATCTTCCCCGCCTTGCCGAGGAAGAAGAGAAATAAAACGTCGAAGATTGTTTTGCCAATCGATGCATTTCATATTCTATCAGATTCCGCGTGGATTTCAAGTGGTTTTTTCCTCCGTTCTCCCCTGCCGCGCTCATCTGTTCTGTCAATCTTGCACATTTCTTACGCGATAACATCTTGATTATCTCTCCGGCTGCTCGCGATCTCTCTTGATTTCAAAATCACAACTTGTTATAATGATTATTATCATGAGGATTTACGCAGCTGATGCAGATTTCCGCCGTATTCCGCGGCACGTCTGCACATAGAACGCAATCACGGTCCGGTAGAGAAGCTCTTCCCTCAAAAAATCGCATGACGACGGCGTTTTCTCTGTGCACTCTACTGTCGGTAGAGCGGCTCTACCCGCCGTAAACCACAGCGTAGAACCGTATAATTTGTATGTAGATACTCCCTCTGAATCAGTAGCTTTTCATATGCCGCTTGTTTTGATATAATTCGACACGGCGGCGGTAATCAACCGCCCCGCATCAGCACTGACCACTGACCACTTAACACTATTCACTAGTCACTATCCGCCAACAACCAGCCACTAACCACTAATCACTAGCCACTAAAACAAAGGAGGCTGTCTGTGGACAAACGCCGAGTCATTTACTACACGGATGAACTGAACGATGAATTCTCCACGGCAGTCATCACACCGAAGAAGATTGACGGCGATTACATCTATGACCGTCACGGACCTGTCCGCGCCTTCACCCGCTTCTTCTGGTACAGGATCGTCGCGACCCCGATCGCGTTCCTGTACGTCAAGCTCGTCCTGCACCAGCACACGGTCGGCAGAGAAAAGCTCAAGCCTTTTCGCAAAACAGGCGTCTTTTTCTACGGCAATCATACACAGGATATCGGCGATCCGTTCACCCCGAACGTCTTTTGCTTTCCTAAGCGCGTATCCTTCATTGTGCATCCCAACAACGTATCCATGCCCGTGCTCGGACGCATCAACCCTTCGCTGGGCGCAATCCCGCTGCCCGACACCCGTGACGCTTACCGCAATTTCAACGCCTGCATCGCCTCACGCATCCAACGCGGTCATGCTGTCGTGATCTACCCCGAAGCGCACATCTGGCCGTATTACACCCATATCCGACCCTTCCCCGACGGCTCCTTCGGCTATCCCTGTAAGGACGGCACGCCGGTGTTCTGCTTTGTCAACACCTATCAAAAGCGCGGCAGACACAAAAGCCCGCGCATGACCACCTATATCGACGGACCCTTCTATCCCGACATGGCGCTCTCCCTCAAGGAACGCCGCAAAAAGCTGCGCGACGAGGTCTACACACGGATGTGCGATCGCGCAAAATACTCGAACATCGAGGTCATCAAATACATCAAGGCAACATGATGTTGCCTTTGATAACAGTCACTTGCCACCGAAAAACTGACTACTAACTACCGATCACTAACCACTGATCACTGACCACTAGCCACTCAATAACGGAGGAACCATATGGTACATGTACTCTTTTGCGGAAACGACGGCGTTTTCGACGGCTTTCTCACCTGCGCCTTATCCCTGATGAAGCGCACCCGCTCCGCCGAGCCCTTCGCCTTTCACATCTTCACCATGGAGCTGCCCCGCCTGAGCGAAAAGTACATCGGTCTGCCCGCGGCGCACATCGTCCTGCTGGAAAAGACCGTCAAAAAATATAACCCCGAGAACACCCTGACCGTCCACGACGTCACGGCGCTGTATGAGCGGGAATTCGCCTTTTGCCCCAACGAGGGCGCCTACTGCTCTCCTTACACCCTGCTGCGGCTGCTCGCCGACCTCGTCGACGGCGTTCCGCAGGACGGCAAGCTTTTGTATCTCGACGCGGATATTCTCTTCCAGCGCGACGTGCATCTGCTGTACGATATCGACGTCGAAGGTTATGAATACGCCGCGGCGCGCGATCACTACGGCAAGTACCTGCTCTATCCCAATTATATCAATGCGGGCGTCATCCTTTTCAATATGAAAGAGGCACGCAAAAACAAACTCTTTGAAAAAGCCCGTGAGGAGCTCAGACGCAAAAAATTCCTCTTTGCCGACCAGACGGCGCTGATCCACGCGACCACAAAGAAAAAGCTGCTCCCCCAGCGCTTCAACGACCAGAAATTCCTGCACACGCATACAGTGGTGCGGCACTTTTCCAAGCGCCTGTTCTACACCCCCTACCCCCACACCGAGAACATCAAGCAATGGCAGGTCGATAAGGTACACAGCGTCTTTCACTACTATGAATTCGACGATATCCTCAACGAGTATATCAGTATCAAAACTACGGAGGATCTGTAATGGAACAGAAAAAAACGATCCCGATCTTTTACGCCTGTGACGAAGGCTTCGTCAAATATTCCGTCGTATCGATCCACTCGATGATGGCAAACGCCTCGCCCGACTGTCACTACAGCATCTATATCCTGCACACCGGCATCTCGCCCGAGCAGCAGCAAAAGGCGCTCAAGCTCAAGCGCAACAACTTCGATATCATCTTCACCGACGTCAGCGAGCGCTTGCACGCCGTCACCGACGTGCTCCCCGTGCGCGATTACTATTCCAACACCACCTATTTCCGAATGTTCATCGCAGATATGTTTCCCGAGTATGACAAGGTGATCTATATCGACGGCGATACCATCGTTCAGGGCGATATCAGTGAGCTGCACCGCACCGAGCTCGGCGAAAACTGGATCGGCGCCTGTCACGAGCAGGCGATGGTGCAGACCGACCATTACGGTACCTACGCCGAAAAGGTCGTCGGCGTGTCCCGCCACAACTTCTTCAACGCGGGCGTACTGCTCATCAACGCCGATATGTTCCGCAAAAAAGAAGTGCTCCGTCGCTTTGCGGACAGGCTGGCAGAGTATCAGTTCGTCGTCACACAGGACGAGGACTACCTCAACCTGATCTGCAAGGATCATATCCTGTGGCTCGATCAGCGCTGGAACACCGAAGCGTACTGCAGCTTCCCCTACCCGATCGAAGAAGCGAAGATCATCCACTACATCATGGTCAGCAAGCCTTGGCACTATCCCGACTGTACCGGCGGCGACATTTTCTGGCGCTATGCAGCCGAAACGGATGTATATGATGAGATCCGCGCTGTGCTGGAGAATTTCACTGAAGAAGATAAAATGAAGGATGCGGAGGTTATGGACAACTTGTTGGCACTGGCTAAATTTGAGACCGATCGTGACGATAATTATCAGAAGCAGCTCGACAACTCCGTTCGCGATAAGGACAGGGTCGCTATCTTAGAAAAGATCGCGCAGTTCGAGCGCGAGGGACGCTTTGACGAAGACGTAGAGGACGATCCGCCCTCACGCACCCTCATGCCCGACGAGATCGAATACGGCGACAGAGGTATCCGCAAAAAGATGAAGAGCAAATTTGCCTTCGCCGCCGCCCGCCGCTATGTCAACTCGCTGATCGCCGACAAAAAAATGATCATCAAGGACATCAAGGGCATCGAGAATTTCCGCAATCTGAACAGCGGCGCCATCATCACCTGCAACCACTTCAACGCCTTTGACAGCTTCGCGATGCAGCTGGCATACGACGCGGCGCAGCAGCCCGACCGCACCTTCTGGCGCGTGATCCGCGAGGGCAACTACACCTCGTTCCCGGGCTTCTACGGCTTTTTGATGCGCAACTGCAACACCCTGCCCCTCTCCTCTAACCTGCGCACGATGAAAAAGTTCATGCAGGGCGTCGACAAGCTCCTGCAAAAGGGCGATTTCATCCTCGTCTATCCCGAACAGAGTATGTGGTGGAACTATCGCAAGCCCAAGCCCCTCAAAAACGGCGCCTACAGCTTTGCGGTGCGCAACAGCGTCCCCGTCCTGCCGTGCTTCATCACCATGCAGGACTCCGACATCATGGGCGAAGACGGCTTTTTTGTACAGGAGTACACCATCCACATCGGCGAGCCGATCTGTCCCGACCCCAAGCTCTCCTACCGCGAGAGCGTCGCCGATATGCGCGACAGGAACTACGCCCTGTGGAAAGAGATCTATGAGCGCGAATACAACATGCCGCTGATCTATGACACCGCCGAGCTCAGCGATCCTGAATGATACCGATCAATCGCGCATAATCCCGCCCGCGCGGCGGATAATAGTATCATCACACCCCAAGATATGCCGCAAATTATGAAGTTTTTATAAAACTTACATACAACATATTGACTTTTCAAAAATTTCTGGTATTATTTTCTTATAGTATATTTACAAAACTAAAATCGGAGGCACAGTTATGTGTAAGAATTGCAACGACAAGAAATTTGATTACAAATGGATCATCTGGATTGTGTCTGCGGTGGCAGCGATTACCGCGGCGGTAACTGCTTTCCTCGTTGTCAGAGAGAAGCAGAAAAAAGATGATGAACAGCTTGAGGAATACCTCGATTATTCAATACAGTAAGCACTAAAAGCGGAGGGCAGCAGCCCTCCGTTTTTAGTTTGGGCACGCGTACCCTTTTTTATGCAAATCAAAAGCCATCAGGCTTTCCCTTAACCGTTCTCCGTTCTCTGTTATCCGTTTACTACTTTTCCTTCGGCTTGCTCACCAGCCCTGCCGTCAGCGACAGCACCACCGCCGCGCCGATCCCCGCCGCCGAGGCGGTCAAAGCGCCGGTCAGGATCCCGATCGCGCCGTCCTTGTCGACAGCGTCGCGTACACCCTGCGCCATCAGATGCCCAAACCCCGACAGCGGCACCGCCGCGCCTTCTCCCGCGATCTCTACCAACGGTCCGTACAGACCGATCGCCGACAGCACGACCCCTGCTACAACAAAGCCCGTCAATATACGCGCCGGCGTCAGCGAGGTGCGGTCGATCAGCACCTGCCCGATCAGGCACAGCGCCCCGCCTACCAAAAATGCCCATACAAATTGCACTTTTATCTTCCTTTCCTTTTCCAAACAGAATCGGGTGCGGGCAGCGCCCGCCCGCCACTGTTATCTATTATCTGTTCTCTGTTATCTCATCAAAGTGTTATTTTTTTAACAGCGATTTCACCTTGAAAAATGACATATATAATGTTATGATATATGTTAAGCGTGTTTTTATACGCAAAAGAACTGTAGTTGTGCAATTTTTCTTTATATTTTTGATGAAGGAGGAATAACATGGCTGAGCTCAGCTTTCCCAAGCGGCCGTACCGCACCAAAGGCGGCGTGCACGCTCCTCACAACAAGAACACCGCGCACAAAGAGAGTGTCGTGCTGCCTGTGCCGGCTCTGGTCGCCCTGCCGATGACCCAGCATATCGGCGCGCCGTGCAAGCCGATGGTCAAGGTCGGCGACACGGTAGACGTCGGCCAGCAGATCGCGGGCAGCGACGCCTTTGTCAGCGCCCCGATCCACGCAAGCGTTTCCGGCAAGGTCAAGAAAATCGACAAGATCACCATGCCCGACGGCAGCAAGGTGGACGCCATCTTTATCGAGAGCGACGGTGAACAGCGCCTTTCGCCCGATATCAAACCCCCGCAGGTGGACTCCCTCTCCGACCTGATCACCGCCGTCCGCGACAGTGGACTGGTGGGCTTAGGCGGCGCGGGCTTTCCTACGGCGGTCAAGCTCAACATCCCCTCTGACAAGCACGTCGACACCCTGATCATCAACGTCGCCGAGTGCGAGCCCTACATCACCTCCGACCACCGCGAGATCCTCGAGAACAGCTGGGACGTCATCTCCGGCATCATCACGGTCAAGGAATTCCTGAACATCCACCGCGTGATCATCGGTATCGAGAACAACAAGCCCGACGCGATAAAAGCACTGCGCGAGATCGCCGACAGTTCCGTCGATCCCGAGGATGAGATCCGCGTGCTGCCCATCAAGGCGACTTACCCGCAGGGCGCCGAGAAGATCCTGATCAAGGCGTGCACCGGACGCGAGGTGCCGGTCGGCGGTCTGCCCTCTGACGCCGGGTGTCTTGTCATGAACGTCGGCTCCATCGCCTTCATCGCGCGTTACCTCAAGACGGGTATCCCGCTGATCTCCCGCCGCTTAACCGTTGACGGCGGCTGTATCGAGAACCCTGTGAACGTCATCGTCCCCATCGGCACCCCGATCAAAGAGGTCATCGACTTCGTCGGCGGTTACAAGGAACAGCCCTACAAGCTGATCATGGGCGGTCCCATGATGGGTATCTCCCTGCCGAACGATGAGCTGTATGTTTTGAAACAAAATAATGCGATCTTAGCTCTCTCCGAAAAAGAGGCAAAATTCAACGAACCCTCCGCGTGCATCCGCTGCGGCAAGTGTCTTGACGCCTGTCCGATGCGCCTGCAGCCGCTGGAGCTCGCCAACGCGGCGAACCGCGGCGATATCGACGGACTGAAGCTCTACAACGCCATGAACTGCATGGAATGCGGCTGCTGCTCCTTCACCTGTCCCGCCAAGCGCCATCTGGTGCAGAACATCCGCGTGGGCAAGGCACTGCTGCAAAAGGCAAAGCGCGAAGCGGTCGCCGCGAGCAAAGGAGGTAAAAAGTAATGGAACAAAAATTACATGTGTCCTCCTCCCCGCATTTTAAAGGCAATAACAGTACCCGCCGCATCATGCTCGACGTCATTATCGCGCTGTGTCCGGCAGCGATCGCGGCATGCGTGATCTTCGGACTGCGCAGTCTGGTGCTGATCGCGATCTGCGTCGCCACCTGCGTCCTGCTCGAGTACGTCTCCCGCAAGATCATGAAGCGCGACGCCACCATCGGCGACCTTTCCGCGGTCGTGACAGGTCTTTTGCTCGCGCTGAACCTCCCCGTTGATATCAACCCGCTGATCGCCATGTTCGGCTGTCTGATCGCGATCGTCGTGGTCAAGCAGATGTTCGGCGGCATCGGCATGAATTTTGTCAATCCCGCATTAGCGGCGCGCATTGTACTTTTGGTATCCTTCCCCTCTGCAATGATGCACTGGGCGCCAGCTCTCGGCGCTCCCGCAGCGGCCGCCATCGACGCGACGACCTCAGCAACGCCTTTGGTTGCCGAAGCCGGTACCTACTCCTACATCGACCTTCTTCTCGGACGCTGCGGCGGCTCCATCGGCGAGGTCTGCGCCGTCGTCCTGATTTTGGGCGGCATTTACCTTGTTATCCGAAAGGTGATCTCCCCGATCATCCCCTGCGTCTATCTCGCGACAGCGGCGCTCATGAGCCTGATCGTCGGACTCGACCCGCTGTATCAGCTGTTGTCGGGCGGCGTCCTGCTCGGCGCGATCTTCATGGCGACCGACTACACCACCTCACCCGTCACCAAGTGGGGCAAGGTCATCTTCGCCGTCGGCTGCGGCTTCTTTACCATTATGCTCCGTCAGTTCTCCAATATGCCCGAGGGCGTCAGCTTCTCGATCCTCCTGATGAACATTCTGGTGCCGCTGATCGAGCGCGCCACCGTGCCCCGCACGCTGGGCTATATCAAAAAGAAGAAGGGGGAGCAAAAATGAGATTCAAAATAACCCCCAAAGCGATCCTGATCCCCACGATCTCGCTGTTCCTCATCTGCCTTGTCGTCACCGCGGCGCTCGCGCTGACCAACAACGTCACCGCCGAGAAGATCGCCGCAAACGAGCTGGAAAGCAAAAACCAGAGTATGCAGAACGTATGCCCCGACGCCGCGACCTTTGAAGAGGTCATCCCCGACGTGATGTACAAGGGTCTTGACGACTCGGGAAACGCCGTTGGCTACGCGATTTCCACCGCGACCCAAGGGTACGGCGGTCAGGTCAAGGTCATGACCGGTATTAAGGACGGTGAGATCATCGGCGTAGACGTATTCTACAACGACGACGAGACCCCGGGTTTGGGCAAGAACACCTCAAACGCGAGCTTTCGCGACCAGTATAAGGGTCTGAACGTCAATGAAGACATCGGTGTCAGCAAAGACGACAGCTCCGGCAACGCCCAGACCGTAGACGCCGTCACCTCGGCGACCATCAGCTCCCGCGCGGTCACAAGGGCGGTCAATGAAGCGGTCGCGATCTATAACGAAAACGGTAAGGAGGGTGAATGATGGCTAAAACAAGTCTTATCAAAGAGTTTACCAAGGGCATCGTCAAAGAGAATCCCGTACTCTGTCTGGTGCTCGGCACCTGCCCCACCCTCGCCGTCACCACCTCCGCCTCTAACGCGATCGGCATGGGCGTCGCCGCGACCGCGGTTCTTGTCTGCTCCAATGCCGTTATCTCGCTCCTGCGCAAATTTATCCCCGATAAAGTCCGTATCCCCGCCTACATCACCATCATCGCTGGCTTCGTATCCGTCGTGCAAATGCTGGTCAAGGCGTTTGCCCCCGCGATCAACGACTCCTTAGGCATCTACCTGCCGCTGATCGTCGTCAACTGCATCATCCTCGGACGTGCCGAAATGTTCGCCGGCAAGAACCCCGTCCTCCCGTCCATCCTCGACGGACTCGGGATGGGCGTCGGCTTCACGGCGGCGCTCTTATGCATGGGTATCATCCGCGAGTTCCTCGGCTCAGGCTCTCTGTTCGGCGTACAGCTCATGCCGGTTCAGATCCTGATCTTCATCCTGCCCCCCGGCGGCTTCTTTGTGTTCGGCATGCTGATCATGCTCGCCAACAAGCTCAATTCCCGCGCGGGCAAGAAGGTCAAGACCTCGCCCTGCGACGGCTGCCCGATATCCGAGAACTGCTCGACAAAAACCTGTGAAAAAACCGTAAAGGAGGCGGCCGCCAATGCTGATTAAATCACTCGTCGCCGTATTCCTCGCGGCTATCCTCACCGAGAACTACGTTCTCTCTAAATTCCTCGGCATCTGCCCGTTCTTAGGCGTTTCCAAAAAGCTCAACACCGCCGTGGGCATGTCCGTCGCCGTCACCTTCGTCATGGTGCTGGCGACCGCCGTCACCTTCCCGATCTACATGTACCTGCTCGTTCCGATGGGCATGGAGTATCTGCAGACCGTGCTGTTCATCCTGATCATCGCGGGTCTGGTCCAGCTCGTCGAGATCATCCTGCGCAAGTATATCCCCGCGCTGTACAACTCGCTGGGCATCTACCTGCCGCTGATCACCACCAACTGCGCCGTGCTGGGCGTGACCATGCTGGTGCTCCAGAAGGTCGATTCCACCACCGCCTACGCCTACACCTACGGTCACGCGCTGGTCAACGCCTTCGGCGCCGGTATCGGCTTCCTCGTGGCGATGGTCATGTTCGCGGGCGTACGCGGGCGTCTCGAGAGCGCCGATATTCCCAAATCGCTCAAGGGTCTGCCGATCACGCTGGTCGCCGCCGCGCTGGTGTCGCTGTCTTTCCTCGGGTTCGCGGGCTTTGTCGATAAGCTCATCCCGCTTAGCTAAGGAGGTCGGATATGAGTAGTATTTTGATAGCTGTCGGCGTCGTCGCCGGCATCGGACTGCTGATCGGACTGATCCTCTCCTTCGCCTCCATCATCATGGCGGTGCCCAAGGATGAAAAGGCTGAAAAGATCCTCGAAGCGCTCCCCGGCGCCAACTGCGGCGCCTGCGGCTATTCCGGCTGCTCCGGCTACGCCGCCGCTCTCGCGAAGGGTGAAGCAGAGGTCGGACTGTGCGCCCCAGGCGGACTCAGCTGCACCAAGGCAATCTCCGAGATCCTCGGCGTCAGCACGGGCAGCATCGAGCCTAAGGTCGCGGTCGTCAAATGCATGGGCTCCCTCGACCACACCACCTACAAGGCGGAGTACAGCGGCATCATGAGCTGCTCCGCCGCGCTGAAGATCGGCGGGGGACTCACCGCCTGCTCCTTTGGCTGTATGGGTCTGGGCGACTGTGAAGCCGTCTGCCCCTATGACGCGATCCACGTCAAAAACGGCGTCGCCTATGTCGACGGCGCCAAGTGTCGCGCCTGCACCTTGTGCGTCAAGGCGTGTCCCAGAGGCATCATCGAGATCGTTCCCAAAAAGGACATGGCGATCAACCGCTGTTCCAATCACGATAAGGGCGCTGTGACCCGCAAGCTCTGCGACGTCGGCTGCATCGGCTGCAAAAAATGTGAGAAAGCCTGCGATCAGGGCGCTGTCAAGGTCGAAAACTTCTGCGCGACTGTCACCCCCGCGCTCTGCACGAACTGCGGCGCCTGCGTCGAAGCCTGCCCGCAGAACTGCATCACCTATTTTAAGTCATGATCTACATCAAAAACACACAGCCGCTTCGGTAAGCTGCTGTGTGTTTTTTACTGTGCTGATATTGACTTTTTATGACGGATAAGCTATATTTTATGAACGGGGCGGTGATTGGATGAGGATATTGACAGCAGCTTTTTTTGACGATAACTACGGCGATATGCTGATACGCACCTGTTTTTTACAGCTGACGAAGGTCGCGCTGCAAAATCTGGGTATCAGCGATTATACGCTGGACGTCATGCCTTTGAAAGCGCCCGACGATGAACAGATCGTCTCAGCGGACCTGATCGTGTTTGCGGGGGGCGCGATGTTCGGCATCAACTATCTCGGCGTGGCGAGCCATATCGAGCACGTTCTTCAGCTGGCGAATGAGCGCGGTATCCCCGTCATGTTCTCCTCTCTGGGGATGAACCAGATGGAAACCGCCGATGAAAGCTACGACCGCCTGCACGTGATGCTGTCCTACCCCTGCATTCGCGCTTTTTCCGTGCGCGACAGCGACAGCCTGTTCCGCCGGTACGCGGGCGAGCAGTCCTATACCATCCAATCCGTCTGCGATCCCGCCGTATGGATCGGTTCCGTCTACGCGCAGGATATCGCCGACGCGCTCGCCTCCAAAAAAAGCCGTTCCATCCCCCTTGTCGGCATCAACGTCGTGCGCGGCGGTCTCTTTAAGGACAACGGCGTCGACTGGACGCTGACCAAGGAAGAGGAATACCTCTGCGCCTTCTCTCAAATGCTGGAACAGAGGGGGATCGACTATCGTTTCTTCACCAACGGCTCGACATGGGATATCAATACCCTCAGACATTTTGAAAAGAAATATCAGATCCCGCGCGAAAAGCTGATCATCTCCGAGACCTCACGCGAGGTCGTGCAGGCGATCGCCTCCTTTGACGCCGTGATCGCCATCCGGATGCACGCTTCGATCATCGCCTACGCGCTGAGCGTTCCGTCCGTCAACTATATCTGGAATCCGAAGATCCCCGATCTGTACCGCAAGATCGGTTATCCGCAGCGCGCGGTCGCGCCGCAGGACTGGTCAGCCGAAACAGCCGTGCAGATGACCGAAGCTTTGCTCAAAGAGCGGGATTATCATCCCGACCCGGCAGTACTGATGACGCTGTATCGGTTTTTGTACGATTCCTACGCAGCCATCCTCGCCCCTACAGAAGCACCTGCGATCTACGATCATGACACGGTTTGCGAGCGCCTGCGGAAGATGACCGTCCCCGCCGACGAGGATACCATTGACATGCGCACCAAGCTCAAGCGCGCCGAAAGCCGCTACTATGCGCTGTTCATCTCCGACGACCGCAAAAAAGGAGATATCCGCAGGCTGAAAAAGGACAGCGATCAGCTTCGCCGACAGCTGGAGATCGAGCGCTCGAAACGGCAAAAAGCCGAAAAAGAACGCGATGCCGCGCTCTCAGAGCTCAAACGCCTGAGCCAAAAGCGCTCCTTCCGCGCATACAAAAAAATTTTTGACCATAACAATACATGAAGAACGGGCTATCGTAGATGCAGTGCGATAGCCCGTAAAATATTTATCCGATCTTACCATTTGGCTTTGACTTCGTCGGTAGCGACCTTCTTCTCATAGTCGAATCCGCGGGAAGCGTCCCACGCGATCACGTATTTGCCGCTGTCGGTGATCACGGCGGTCATCTCGATGCCGTCGGCCATCGGCTTGAACTTGCCGTCGTCCTTGATATCCGCAAGGATCTCCTTCGCCTTTGCGGGATCGGCGGAGTCCGCAGTCGCAGCGCTGTCGACAACGCTGCTGAAATCGTAGATCTCGACATACGGATTGTTGTTAAAAATCACGCGCTTGCCGTTATCGGCTCCGAGTATACCGTAGTAAATCTCCTGCTCCATACAGCCGGAGTTGTTGTCGGTGATATACGAGAGCAAGCCTTCAAAATCATCATCATAAGCAGAGATATCTGCTGCCTTTGCCTCATCCGCGGTCGAATCCGTACTGCTTGAACCGAAGCAGGCGGTCAGCGATAGTACCATCATAAGCGCCGTGATCAAAGCGATCATCTTTTTCATCTATATCATTCCTTTTCTTAATATGTTTTTCCGATGTACCTGTATATTCTACAATATATCCGCACGGAAATCAATAGGAAATTTTAAAGCCTCTTAAGGAAGATACCGGGCGCAAACAGTGTTATATACCATGTTCGGCGACCTTTCAACTGATAAATCAGCTTATTTTTATTAGTAAAACTTATTGTTGACCCCTGTAAACAGAATTGATTGACCTCTGCGGTTTTGGTAGAATGACAATACAATGATATGATCGGAGGTAATGCTGTATGTCTATGACAGAATGTGCAAAGGAATATCATGAAAGGATGTTCCCGGGATATCAGTCGGATTTTTTGCGTACCGACCCCGAGTTCATCGAGCGGTTCGATAATTTCGCCTTTGACGAGGTCATCAATCAGGAGGGTGTTCAGCTTGACGATAAAACGAGATTTCTCGCTATCCTTGCGACGCTTCTCGGCTGTCAGGGAGTTGATGAATTTGAAAAGCTTCTTCCTGCCGCGCTGAACTTCGGCGTGACTCCCGTCGAGATCAAGGAAACGGTCTATCAGGCGACAGCCTATCTCGGAATCGGCAGAGTATTCCCGTTTTTGAAGACGGTCAACAAGGTCTTGGAAGCGCAGGGGATATCGCTCCCGCTCGAAGGGCAGGCAACGACCACCACGGAGAACCGGCGTGAAGCGGGTACGCAGACTCAGGTGGACATCTTCGGCGAGGGTATGCGCGACTTCTGGAAGTCCGGTCCCGAGGAAAGCAGACATATCAACCTGTGGCTCGCCGACAACTGCTTCGGAGACTATTACACACGAATGGGGCTCGACTATCAACAGCGCGAGATGATCACCTTCTGCTTCCTTGCGGCGCAGGGCGGCTGTGAGCCGCAGCTTACTTCGCACGCAGCGGCGAATATACGCATCGGAAATAATAAGCAGTTTTTGATCGCGGTCATCTCACAATGTCTGCCGTATATCGGCTATCCGCGCAGCCTGAACGCTCTCAGCTGTGTTAGCAAAGCAGCTGGATCATTAGAATAACTTATAACAGTATTTACTTTTCCGCGGATTTCCTTTATACTGGTGTAAAAGGATGTGGAGCCATGCTTCTCAGGCAGATCAAATACTTTCAGGCAGTAGTGGAAAAGAGCAGCTTTACTGAGGCGGCGGAGGCGTGCTATATCTCGCAGTCGGCGATCTCTCAGCAGATACAATCGCTCGAGAAGGAGATCGGCGTCAAGCTCTTTGAGCGCAAAAACCGCAAATTTACTCTCACTCCTGCAGGCGAATATTTTTATAAAAAAACGGTGGTGCTCAGCTCGGAGCTGGAGCGTATCTGCCGCGAGACAGTGCGTATCGCCCACAAGGACAACGCAGTTCTCAACATCGGCTATCTGAAATGCTACGGCGGCGATGAATTTCATTCCGCTCTTGCTCAGTTTGCTGCAAAGTATCCGGACGTCAGCGTGAATGTGATCGAGGGCAATCACGAGGAATTATACGACGAACTGCGCTTTGGAAAGGTCGATCTGGTGCTCAACGATCAGCGCCGCGCCTTCTCGGATGAATACGTTAATTTTGAACTGATCCGTTCCAACTGCTTCATCGAGCTGTCAACCAACAATCCTTTGTCGAAGCTCAGCGAGATCGAGATCGCCGACCTCAAGAACACGCCGTGTATCCTCGTCGCCTCCAAAGGGCAGGAGGATACCGAGCAGACCTACTATCGTGATGTTGTCGGCTTTCAGGGCGATTTTCTCTTTGCTGAAAATCTGCAAAGAGCGCGGATGATGGTGGTGCTGGGGCAGGGAGTGATGCCGATCGAAGGCGTCGGAAAATCCGATTACTTCGGCTCTGGTATTCATCGGCTTCCGCTCTATCGCAGCGGTAAGCAACTCACCCGTAATTACTGCGCCTTCTGGAAAGAGGATAACTCAGGCTTCTACGTCGAAGAATTCGCCGATATGCTGAAACAGCGTTTCACAAACGCAATAGAATAAGTTTTACTTATGAATAACCTCTGCTTTTTAGATTGATTGAAAGCGGAGGTTTTGTTATACTTTCATCAGAAAGATAAAAGAGGTGTTTTTGATGAAGGATGTCGTCATTTTAACAGGCGCGGGACAGATCGGTATGGCGATCGCGCGCAGGATCTCGATGGGCAAAAAGCTCGTCGTCGGCGATAAAAGCCACGCAAACGGCGAGGCGATCACAAAGATCATGAATGAAGCAGGCTTTGACGCTGTATTCGTTGAGTGTGATCTATCATCGAGAGAATCTATTCTGAATTTGATTGCGGAAGCACAGAAGTACGGCGAGATCGCCCACCTGATCAACGCGGCGGGCGTATCACCCTCACAGGCTCCGATCGAAACGATCTTAAAGGTAGATTTATACGGTACAGCCGTATTATTAGAAGAAGTTGGGAAGGTCATCAAGGAGGGCGGCACGGGTGTGACGATCTCGAGTCAGTCGGGTCACCGTATGCCCGCTCTCGGCGCCCAGATCGATGAGCAGCTCGCCACCACTCCGACAGAGGAATTGCTCAGTCTCGAAGTATTACAGCCCGAGAACATCCGCGACACGCTCCATGCCTACCAGCTGGCAAAGCGCTGTAACGTCAAGCGCGTGATGTATGAGGCGGTACGCTGGGGCGAGCGAAAGGCGAGAGTGAACTCCATTTCACCCGGTATCATCGTGACTCCGCTTGCCATCGATGAGTTTAACGGACCGCGCGGCGATTTCTATATGAATATGTTTGCCAAATGTCCCGCCGGTCGTCCGGGCACTGCGGATGAGGTCGCGAGCCTTGCCGAGCTCGTCATGGACAGCAGAGGAGCGTTTATCACCGGCTCCGATTTTCTGATCGACGGCGGCGCGACCGCAAGCTACTTCTACGGTCCGCTGAAACCGCAATAAAAGGTAAGGTGAATCACATGCATGCTCAGGTAATGCGGGTATGCAGAGCAAGTATGGGGTGAATACCGATGGAGGAGACTGTGCTGATCCAAAACAGCTACAAAGCAATGTACACCGCGATGATCGCAAAAGATAAGCAAGGGCTCGACGACGTCCTTGACGAAAGCTTTGTCCTCGTGCATATGACAGGAATGTGTCAGAACAAAAGCGAGTTTATCAACGCCGTACTCGACGGCACGCTGAACTATTATTCGGCAGTTCATGAAAACATGCCTGTAACAGTAAACGGTGACAGCGCAGTCATCACGGGGCAATCCTATGTACAGGCGGCAGTATTCGGTGGAGGAAAGCACTACTGGCACTTACAGCAGAAATGCAGTCTGAAAAAGACAGACGGACAATGGAAAATCACACGAAGCGCAGCTTCGACTTATTAGGAGGCAGCGAGTCGCTGCACCCAATCCCGCCTTTAAAAACGTTTTACTATTCCGGAAAAGTCATCAGCGGCGGGGAAACAAATCATTTTCATTTAGGAGGATTTTATGAAGAATTTGATCATTTACTATTCCAGGCGCGGACAGAATTATGTCAACGGCTCTGTCAAGAATCTCAGCAAGGGCAACGCCGAGCTGATCACGGAATATATCAAGGACGCTGTCGGGGCGGATGTCTTTGAGGTCGATACCGTCAAACCGTATGATACCGATTATATGGTCTGTATCGAAGAAGCGAAAGCCGAGCTCAGAGCAAAGGCGCGCCCCGAGCTGAAGGCATATCTGGACAATATTTCCGACTACGACAACATCTTTATTGTCGGTCCGAACTGGTGGGGCATTTATCCGATGGCGCTGTATGCACAGCTCGAAAGGCTCGACTTCACGGGCAAGACCGTGCACTATGTCGTGACCCACGAGGGCTCCGGCTTAGGCGGCGTTCCGAAAACGATGAAAACATCTTGTAAAGGCGCCAAGCTCGGCTCAAGCCTCGCCGTTCACGGCGGCAGCGCTCCCTCGTCAAGATCACAGGTGAAGAATTGGGCGATGGCGTGTCTTTGATGACAGCCTATCCGCGAGGATATGCAAAAAGCGGCTGAACTATCCGACAAAACTGTACTGCGTGATCTTACGGCTAACAGGATCGATGACGGCATGGCGGTTTTTCTTTCATCATTATCCTATGTAGACAACAGCCGTATTGCCTCGCTCGGTATCAGCAAAAACAGCATAACAATCTGTTGTCCTTTGATCAACGATAAACAATGTTGAAAAAAGATGAAGCCCATTGAAAAAGGATGTCGACAATTCAGCGGCATCCTTTCAGCTTATCTGATGAAATTGGTAGCGATGCGCTGTTCTTCCTGCTTCGGCAGGGGAACGCCCGCTTTCTCGCCTGCTTCTTTGAGCTTCAGCATCCACGCCATGTTGCGGGCGAGGACGCGCATGATCTGCAAGCCCTCCCCGTCCTGCATGACCTCGCCGGGTGTATTGCCGTGCACCATGTTCCAGTAGCGTGAGGTGACGATCGGCATCTGCTGATGCAGGAAGTATTTGTTGATTTGGTCGAGCGTTGAAGTCGTACCGGCGCGTCTTGCACTGACGACAGCCGCGGCAGGCTTGAAGCGGAACGGATGCGGCGCCTGCCGTGACGAGGAGAAGAATACCCTGTCCATAAAGCTCATCAGGCTGCCGTTCATGCCGGAAAAATACACCGGCGAGCCGAAGATAAAGCCGTCGTATTCCTGCGCGAGCGCGGTGAACTCGTTGACCTTGTCGTCGAATACGCACTTTCCCTTGCTCGCACACTGAAAGCACGCGATACATCCACCAATCGGCTTCTTGCCGATCCAATAGATCTCCGATTCTACGCCTTCTTCTTTCAGCGTTTTTTGTATTTCACTGAGCGCAGTATAGGTACAGCCGTTTTTATTGGGACTGCCGTTGACCAATAATACTTTCATCATAAAAACTTTATCCGCTTGTTTTGTTATCATTATAATACAGAACCGGCAAAAAGTAAAATAGCAAACATTTATATTCATATAACTGATACTTATATTTTAATAAATAATAAGTATTTTACAAACGGTAAAACAGCATTTATAATATAATCAGTAATAAATGAATCGGAGGATAATCCCATGAAAAAGATCATTGCAATCCTGTTTTGTGCACTGATGGTTCTCTCGCTTGCGGCATGCGGCTCATCGGAGAGTACACCTGCCGAGAAAGCAGAAGAAACGAAAACCATTGAAACTAATGCTTCAGTGCAGGGTGATACTGAATCTGCACAGCAGGCTGACACATCTGCCCCTGAGAACGGCGAAAAGGTTCTGGTCGTCTATTTCAGCGCGAACAACTACAGCGATGTCGATACCGTTTCATCCGCTACCCCGATGATCGACGGCGTATCCGCAACCGAGCTGATTGCGCAGAAGATCCACGACACCGTCGGCGGCGAGATCGCACAGATCATCCCCACGGAGGATTATCCCACAGGCTATGATGAGGTCGCGGACCAGGCGAAGAATGAGCGCGACAACGGCGACCGCCCCGCGTTCAGCCTCTCTGTCGATCCCACAGAATACGATACTGTTTTCATCGGCTACCCGATCTGGTGGTATGAGATGCCGATGGTGATGGATACCTTCTTTGAGACCTACGACTTCTCGGGCAAGACCATCATCCCGTTCAACACCCACGCCGGTTCCCGCGACGGCGGCACCTATGACGACATCCGTGACCTTGAGCCGAACGCGACTGTTAAGGATGGCTGCAACGTCACCGGCGGCACAGACAAGGCGACCGTCGACAGTGAGGTCGAAAGCTGGCTGAGCGGTCTCGGCTATTGATCTGATGAAGAACATCTATCGAATGTATATGAGATCATAAAGAAAACTCCGGCTCAATTCGTAAGGTTTGCCGTGAACGTATGGGGTATAGATCCCAACGGTAAAACCGATGACGCTATTGCCTGCGAAGGTATTTACGAGCTTGAAGAGTTTATCAAGGAGGTCGGACTTCCGACCAAGTTCAGTGAGATGGACATCACCGATACCGACTGGAAGGCGATCGCCGAATCCACCATCATCACTCCCGGCTGCGCCAAAAAGCTGACTGCCGATGAATTACTGGAAATCTTAGAAGAATGTCAATAATCATATTAGATAAAGGAGAATCATCATGGAGTATATGACATTAAACAACGGAACAAAAATGCCCTTGGAGGGCTTCGGCGTATTTCAGATCCCCGATCCCGCCGAGTGCGAAAGAGTCGTCTATGACGCGATCAAGACCGGCTATCGCCTGCTCGATACCGCTGCAGCGTATATGAACGAAGAAGCGCTCGGCAAGGCAGTCGCCCGCGCGATCGCCGACGGGATCGCGACCAGAGAAGAGCTGTTCATCACCACCAAGGTCTGGGTACAGGATCAGAAAAAAGAGGAAACTGCATATGAGGCGGTCAAAACCTCACTCCAAAAGCTCGATATGGACTATGTCGATCTTGTCCTGCTCCACCAGCCGATGGGCGATTACTTTGCCGCCTACAGAGGCATCACAAAGGCATACAAGGAGGGATTGACCAAAGCGATCGGCGTGGCGAACTTCTACCCGGCGATCCTCGCGAATTTCTGCGAGAATGTCGAGGTCATCCCCGCCGTCAATCAGGTCGAGCTGCATCCCTTCTTCACACAGGAAAAGGCGCTCGAGAACATGAAGGCTTACGGCGTCGCGCCGCAGGCATGGGGACCGCTTGCAGAGGGCAAGCACGGCATCTTCACCGATCTCGAGATCAAGGCAATCGGCGACAAGTACGGCAAGTCGAACGCGCAGGTCGTCCTCCGCTGGAACGCCCAGCGCGGTGTTTCGATCATCCCAAAATCGGTTAAGGTCGAGCGTATGCAGCAGAACATCGACATCTGGGACTTCGAACTGACCGATGACGAGATGGCGGCAGTCGCCGCAAAGGATCTCGGCCACAGCGAGATCGTCAACCACGACGACCCGATGTTCGTCAAAGCCCTCAACGGTATCAACATCCACGCATAACTGAGATCCGCAAACGCTGTCATCTACACTATATCGGCACTCAGGAGGAATGAGTCTTGCAATATAAAAAATTAGGCAACACCGATATTACAGTATCTAAGATCTGCGTCGGCGGTATGTCCTTTGGAAAAGCGTCTGAGAAGTTCCATCAATGGACGCTGGATCAGAACGCGACACAAAAGATGCTCGCGCACGCCTATGAGCTGGGCGTCAACTTTATCGACACGGCGAACTGCTACTCCTTCGGCACGAGTGAAGAATACATCGGTCAGTCGCTGAAAAATCTCGGCATCCCGCGCAACAAGATTGCGCTCGCGTCAAAGGTCTATTTCAACGACGGCAAGCTGGGCAGGGACGCGATCAGCCGCGAAATCGACGGTACGCTCAAGCGTTTGCAGACAGACTACCTCGACCTGTATCAGATCCACCGCTTCGACTACTCCACTCCGATCGAAGAAACGATGGAGGCGCTGCACAGGCTGGTACAGTCCGGTAAGGTACGCGCGATCGGCGCGTCGGCAATGACGGCCTTAGGCGTGGGCGTGCTTACTTTACGTTTCTTTTGTCTTATTCATACTGCTTTGTAATATGTGTTTCATTTCTATTTCAGAATTAGATTCGCGTGTGTTTTACATGATCCGGTATTGCAAATAATCGTTTCTATAGTTATAATGATGAAGAGTGCAAATGACAATAAAATGGGGCACATACATGAGATGAATAAAGATTAAAAGCTCGTTTATGACAGCAACATCTGGATCGACAACCGCATTATTAACAATAAATTCACTGGATTAATCTTTTGCCCTGTGCTATAATGTAGAATGGTTTAATATCAGGTGCCGGGCAAAATGTAATGCTTGTATTCAGACAGCCGTTCATCCATGCTCCGGTACCAAAGGAGATCAACATATGATAGAAGTACAAAATCTTGTGAAGCGCTACGGCGGCGTCAAGGCTGTGGATCACATCAGCTTTACTGCCGAGAGCGGCGAGGTCGTCGGACTGCTGGGTCCCAACGGCGCGGGCAAGAGTACCACGATGAACATCATCACCGGGTACATCGGCGCGACCGAGGGCACCGTGCTGATTGACGGCGTCGATATCCTCGAAAGCCCCAAAGCGGCGAAGGCGAAGATCGGTTATCTGCCCGAGCAGCCCCCGCTGTATCAGGATATGACCGTGCGCCGCTGGCTCGAATTCATCTTTGACCTGAAAAAAGTGCGCCTGCCCAAGAAGGAGCATGTCGCTGAGGTGATGGAGATCGTCAAGATCTCGGACGTCGCCGACCGCGTCATCCGCAATCTCAGTAAGGGCTACCGCCAGCGCGTCGGCTTGGCGGGAGCGCTGATGGGCAATCCGCCCGTGCTGATCCTCGACGAGCCCACTGTCGGTCTGGATCCCAAGCAGATCATCGACATCCGCAAGCTGATCAAATCCCTCGGCAAAAAGCATACCATCATCTTTTCGTCCCACGTACTCAGCGAGGTGAGCGCCGTATGCGACCGAATCGTGATGATCAACAACGGCAAGATCGTCGCCGACGCCAAGACCGACGAGCTCTCTGAAGCCGTCAGCGGCAGCGGCGTGCTCATGCTGGAGGTTGACGGCTCCGTCAGCGCCGTGCGCGACGCGATCGGCGCTGTTGAGGGTGTCAAGCGCGTATCCAAAGGCGCCGGACAGACCTATACCGTCGAATATGAAAGCGGCTGTGATGTGCGCCGCGGCATCTTTTTTGCGCTCTCGAAAGCGGGCTGCCCGATCCTGATGATGCGCGCGGGCGGCTTGACGCTGGAAGAGAGCTTTTTGAAACTGACGCAAGGGGGTGAGGACTGATGACAGCCATTATCAAACGTGAATTGAGCTCCTATTTCAACTCGGCGATCGGTTATATCGTCCTCGCCGTGTTCACCTTCTTCTCCGGACTGTTTTTCTATATGTACTGCCTGCTCTCTAACACCACCTCGATGAGCTACGTGTTCCTGAGCATGCTGATGATCGTCGTGCTGGTGATCCCGATCATCACGATGCGTTCCTTCTCAGAGGAACGAAAGCAAAAAACCGACCAAGCCCTGCTCACCGCGCCCGTCAGCCTGACGCAAATGGTGCTGGGCAAATTCCTCGGCGCGTTCCTGCTGTACTGCATCTGCAACGCGGTATACCTGATCTACATCTTCATCCTCGCGTGCTACAATTCACCCGACTGGGCGGTCTTTCTGACCACCATGCTCGGCATGCTGCTGATGGGCGGCGCGCTGATTGCCATCGACCTGTTCATCTCCGCGCTGACCGAGAGCCAGGTCATCGCCGCGGTCATCTCCATCGGCGTCGGTCTGCTGATCTATATGCTCGACTCTTTGTCCAACCTGATCAGCACGGAGTGGTTCACCAACTTCCTGCACAATATCTCCTTCGACGCCCACTTTACCAACTTCATCAACGGCATCATCAATCTGACCAGCGTGATCTTCTTCCTCTCTGTCATCGCGATCTTCCTGTTCCTGTGCGTGAGAGTGTTTGAGAAGCGCCGCTGGAGCTGAGGAGGTTCGATATGGAAGACAAAAAGAAACCCTCCGACACCAAGAAAAAGCTTAATATCAAAGGCTTTTTCACCTCGCGCGGCACCCGCAGAGGCGCGGTCTCCGTCCTGTTGACCGTTCTGTTCATCGCGGCAATCATTCTGTTCAACATCGTGATGTCGGCGGTCACCGACAAATTCCCGCTGTATATCGACGTCACCGAAAACGCCTCCTATCAGCTGCAGCAGGAGACCAAAGACTTCCTCACAGAGGTCAGCGAGCCGGTTTCCATCTACGTCCTGCAAAAGGAGACCGACTTTGAAAGCGGCGACAGCAACAACTACAAATACCGCGTGCAGGCGAACAAGCTGCTGCATGCGATGGAAAACAGCAGCGATAACGTCGAGCTGCACTATGTCGATATCACCGCCGAGCCTACCTTTACAACCGCCTATCCGCAGATCGACTGGACGCAGAGCCACGCGATTCTCGTGGTCTGCGGCGAGCATTACCGCGCAGTGGACATGACCGATCTGTTCTCCTTTGATCAGACGCAGTACAGCTACTACGGCACCGTCGTGATCAACGGTCAGAACGTTGAACAGGCGCTGACGACCGCTATCCTCAACGTCACCACCACCGATAAAACCAAGGTCACCGTGCTCAGCGGTCAGGGCGAGCAGGATATGACCCCCTTCACCACCCTGCTCGAAAACAACGCTTATGAGATCGAGACCGTCAGCCTGCTCAACGGCTCTATCGCAGAGGACAGTGAGTTCGTGATCATCTACGATCCCGACGTCGACATCGACGACGATATTTATACCACACTCTCCGACTGGCTGAAAAACGACGGCAAATACGGTCATCATCTGTTCTACTTCCCGAACGACCAACATCCCGTAAGCGATTTCCCGAACCTCAACGCATTGCTCGCCGACTACGGCATGGAGGTGCAGTACGGCTACATCTACGAGACCAACGAAAGCTACCTCATCCCCGGCGGCAATAACACGCTTTCTGTATTTGACTACGGCGAGGACACGACCTACACCTCCGAGCTGCGCAACGGCTCCATCCCCGTCGTCATGATGCTGACTATGCCCGTCTCCGTCACCGATGATACGATCGCGAAGCCCCTGCTGCAGTCGTCTGAGAACAGCTTCCTCTTCCCCATGGATCTGCAGAAGGAGGATCTGGACAGCTTCGATCCTGAATATCAGGTGCTCAACGGCGCCGCTATCGGTATCCGCAGCGACGGCACCGAGGACGGCAAGGATTCTTCCGTCGTCGTGATCGGCTCCTACGACGCGCTTACCTCCAACTACCTGTCCATCAGCTCCTATAACAACGCGGCGTACTTCGTCAACCTGTTCAACGTCCTGTCCTCACGCGACGACGTCAGCATCGTAATCGAAGGCAAGGATCCCTCCGCCAACGAGCTGGGCGTCTCCTCTATAGACGCGATCACCTTCCCGTCAATCCTTGTGCGCTTCGTCATTCCGATCACCGTGCTGATCGCCGGATTGATCGTCTGGATCAGAAGGAGGCATCGATAATGGCTGATGAACTGAAAAAAGAAACGGCAGCGGCTGAAGAAAACAAAACTGCTGCCAACAATAATATTATTAATGAAAAAGAGGACGCACCCTTAGAGAGCTTTCTCAGCCGAGAACAGGCTGAAAATCCCTCCAAAAAAACCATGAAAAAGTCCCGCAAAACGCTGTTCATCATCCTCGGCGCGGTCGTTGTGATCGCCGTTCTGGCCGCTCTGTTGGTATTCCTGCGCAGTCAGCCGGGATACTCAGAAGACGCGACCTCACAGCCCGCTAAGCTGACGCTTGACGTCAACGCCGACGGCATTCATGAGGCAGACGCGGCGCTTGATGAAAACGGCAAGCTGAAAGCGGACGGCAGCGGCACGCTGCTGAGCGTCCCTACCGCCGACGTGGTCCGAGTCGACGTCGAAAATCAAAACGGATCCTTCACCGTCCTTGCCGATACGCCCGAGGGCGAAGCGACCGTCTATACGCTCAAGGGCTTTGAGGACTACGATCTGCAATCCGACGCCGCCAACGAGGTCGCCTCTCACTGCGCAACGATCGATGTAACGCGCGTCATCGCCGTCAACGCGAAGCTCGCCGATTACGGCTTGGACAGCCCCCGCGCCACGGTAACGGCACATTACGCGGATGATACTTCAGCCGTGATCCGCGTCGGCAGCGAGGCGGCGGGCGAAGCCGGCACCTACCTCGGCTTCGGCACCTCCGACACGGTGTATCTGGTACCGAACGATGATGTGCAATACTTCCTGTACAGCGTCAACGACCTCATCAGTCTGAACATCACCGCAGTCAACGAGGATTCCGACAACGCGCAGTTTTCGACGCTGACCGTATCCGGCACGCATTTTAACGAGCCGATCACGCTGGAGCCCAACACCGACGAGGCGATCGACGCCTCCTACATTGTCACCGCCCCCGTGCGGATGATCGCAAATCCTATCGAAGCCGGCGACATCGCGGGCAACATCCGCGGTCTGTATGCCGAATCCGTCGTATGCGTCAACCCGAGCGCCGCTCAGACGGCGTCCTATGGGCTGAGCGAGCCTTATGCGACCGTCGAGGCGTCCTACCCCGACACGGATATCACCCTGCACGCCTCAGCGCCCGACAGCAGCGGCATCGTCAACGTCTATAATCCCGACACCAACGTGATCTATACCATCCAGCTTGCCGCGGTATGCTGGGCAAAAACGAGCGTCGAAGCCCTGCTGCCCGAAAACCCACTGCCCGCCAAGCTCAGATTTGTCGACAGCATCGACTTCACAGCGGGAGATACCTCCTTCACCCTCGACGTCACCACAACATCGGAAACCATTACCGATGACGACGGCAATGAGCAGGAATCGTACACCTCGACCGCGACCTATAACGGCAAGGACCTGAAGGAAGACGACTTCAACGTATTCTATCAGAACATCACCGCGGTCAAAAATCAGGGTCAGTCAGACTCGACCGGCGCGGACACGGTCATGAGCGTAACCCTGCGCTACACCGCCGACCGCTCCCCCGACACCCTGAACGTCCTGTCAGGCGGTGAAAACGGCTATGTGCTGGAGCTGAACGGCTCTGTCATCGGCACCGCGAGTAAATCCTACATCAACAGCCTGATCAATGGCGCGAACGACCTGATCAGCGGCAATCCTGTTGAGGGACTGTAGAGAACAGATAACAGTTAACAGATATCAGATAATAGATAACAGATAACAGTGAAGGGCGGGACACCCGCACCCGATTGAGATACGTCAGTTGTAACAGAAAGGCGGTACGCCACTTTGTGGGATTGCCACGGGTCGACGTGCGTGTCGAGCCCTCGCAATGACATCTCAAACGAAACAACGTGCACAGCTCACAAAGAGTCGTGCACGTTGTTTCTTTGTCGTTATTCAAATTCAAAACGCGTCAGCGTTTCCCACAACTGTTATCTGTTAACTGTTATCTGTTATCTGATACCTGTTCTGTTATCCCTGCTCCTGCTTCTTTCTCCTCTTCAGGATCAGGAAGATCGCCAGTCCGACCAGCGCCGCAAGACCGATCGCGGTGCCTACGACCGCCGCGGTGTTGTGGAAGAACAGGGTGAAGATGGACGCGTTCAGCTCAAAGTCGGTGACCGCGTCGGCGCTGCTGTTTTCAGCCAGATCGGCTACGGAAACACTCAGCGAATGCTTGCCCGCCTTGTCGACGAGCAGCTCGATATCAAGCTCGCCCGCAAGCGCTTCTACCTGATAATCCGTGCCTTCCTGCAGCTTGGCGCCGTTCTCGTCCGTGATTACCAGCGATTCGGGATCGATGTTGGTATCGGTGCAGATGATCTGGACCGTCTTCTCGGGATCACCGTAAGGCGTATCGGACTCGACGCCCTCGATCAGGATGCTCGGCGCCGTCTGGTCGACCACGAATGCGATCGGGCAGTTCTTGACGATGCCTTTTTCCTCATCAACGTACGCGGTGCGGTTGCTGACGGACTTGTTGAAGGTATCGGTCGAGGATACGGTGACAGAGTAATTGCCTTCCTCGGCGAAGTTGTTTTGATAGATATCATAGTTGTAACGGTACCAGTTCTCTTCGCCGCCGACAAAGCTGAAATCGAAGTTCGACTTTTTGGCAAGCTTTTGGGTCTGGGAGTTATGCGATACGGATACCGCCTGATCCGTGACCTCGTTGACGTTGATCTCGATAACCTCGAGCTCGTCAGCGGTATTGGTAAAGCCCTTGCCGACCCACTCGCCGCTCGCCTTGGTGAGCATGAAGGTAGAGCCGAAGCGGTTGACGGAGAAGAGGATCGTCTCGGTCTTGGTGTTGCCCGCAAGGTCGGTGCCCGTCGCCTCAAGCTCATAGATACCGTCGTTTTCAACCTCCGAGGGGAAGTTGACGTAGGCGTCCGTACGCTGAGATCCGGTAAGAGGCGTCATCGTGTGGTCGATCTTCGCCTCGTCCGTGCTCTGGGTCAGGCTGCTGATATCAAGACTGACGCGGGTCAGCATAGTATCCGCTGTGTCGAGGTTGGTATCGGTGAATCTGACCTTGGGGATGATCTCACCGTTGTATGCCGTCGCGTTATCAACGTCGATGAACTCGATCAGCTTGTCGATGTTCTTGTCGACGACAAACTCGTTTTGGGTGAACTGCTGTGCTGCACGCAGCGCCTTATCCTGATAATCAAAGGTGAAGGAATAGATACCGTCGGTGGAGAACTCCACGGTCGTCACGTGGGTATCGGTGCCGCTCTCGGACCAGCCGGTGAGGGCAGGCGCTACGGGCGAGGTATCATAGCTGGTATCATAATCGGTCTTGGTGGGCGTAAAGGTCACATAGGTATCTCCCTCGGCAAAGTTGTGCTCATGCACGGTGATAGTTGCAGTGACCTTTTGATTATAATACTTGCCGTTGACGGGAGCGGAGGGATTCAGGCTGACCTCCACGGTCGGGTCGATATTATCAATGGTAAACTTCTCGCCGGTGTAGGTGTCCGCCTTGTTGGTCGCTTCATCGGTGCAGTCGAGCGTGATCGCATAGTCGCCGTCGTTCGCGAAGGTAAAGGACGCGTAGTGTGCGGAAGAATCAGTATAGTCGCTGTAGCTCGTGCTCCAGTTCTCGCCGGCCGCCAGCGCCGGAACGTCGCCGCTGACATAATTGTTCAGGATGCCGCTGTAGTCGAAGAGCGCAGGATCGAAGTTGCGTTCATAAACGACCACGTTCATCGTGCGGCTGACCTTGAAGTACTCGTATTCGTCGGTGCCGTAGGTGTTGCCCGAGCCTGCGGCGGGATCGTAGGTGACCTCGATGACCGGCTTGGTAGTGTCGATGCTGACGGTTCGGGTCGTCTCATCGATCGCGTAGCCGGAGCGGTCATAGCCGGACAGTGAGAGCATGATATCGTTGCTGTTAAAGGAACCGAAGCCGTCAAGCGTGATCTGCATGGAGATGCGGGTCACCAGATTCTTGTCGGTCTCTTCGACCGTCCAGCTTCTATCCTTTGAGTCAGTGATATTGCCGTCGTTGTCGATCGAAACGGTACCGCTGTAGTGAGCGGAGGACTCGATCCCGTCGAAGGAGTAGTCGACCGTCTTGATGCCGGAGAAGCGGTCCTCGACCGTCAGGGTGAGGAGGACGTCGCCGTTATACAGCGGATGACCGTTGTTGTCGGTCGTCACATAGTTGGTGTTGTCGACCGTGATCGCAGTGCTGCTGGAGGCGGCGTGCAGATCGTAGTTCTCCGCGATCAGGTTGTGAGGATTATAATATCTGCCGTCGTTCTCGACCTGGTCGGTCGCGTAGGCATAGAGGCTGCCGCGGAAGCCGGCGGGAATGGTAAAGCTCGCCGTCAGGTCGCCGTTGTTGTCGGCGGAAACATCGGAGTGATAATAGGAGTTCACACCGGGTCCGTCCACATCGGCTGTGCCGATGGTAATCAGATGGATCTGACGCACGCCGCTGCCCTTGATGCCGCTGTGGGTATCGGTCGCGGTGATCGTGACCTCGGCCTGATCCTTGAAGAAATAAACGTAGTTGTCGCCGGTGACGCCGTCGAGCGTATCGCCCACATGGGAGAGATCGGCGGGATCGCCTTCCAGCTCGGAGACGCCGTCGCCGGTGAATTCGAACTTCGTGATCTCGGGTGCGATATCGTCAATGAAGATATCGGGCGCTGACACGGTGTTGGTGATGCCGTTATTGCCCTGAGCGGTGATGCTGATTTGATTCGCCGCCGAAACCTGACTGACATAGCGCAGGATGCTCTGGTCGCTGAGAGCGGGGATGCTCACGGTGCCGTTCTTCTCAGTGACAATCTCATCATTACGGGTCGAGGGATCCGCTGCGATCTCAAAGTCGGTGTAGGTCTTCTTCAGAGCGGTCGAGGTGCCGGTCTCGGTGCATTCGGTCGTGATATCGTTGCTGTCGCCGTTTAGCGTCACGGTAAGACCGTGCAGCTTCGAGATATCGTCGGTCGCGCTGAAATCGACCGAGAAATCATTATCGCTGTACCAGTAGGTGCCGTCATGGACAAACTCCTTGGTATCGCCGGAATTCGCATACGGCTGAATACCGGTGATAACAGGCGCGTTCTCGTGGATGATGACCTCAAAATCCTTGTCGGCGATCATAAAGCCGTCGGGAACGGTCACCTTGTGCTCACTGTAAAGCTGTGACAGGCTGATCACGCCGGTGGTATGGTCGACCATATCGGTGATCTCGATCGTGATGTTCCGGCTGTCGCTGATCAGTCCGTTATTGATCTCGATCGCCGCGTCGATCTCACAAGCATCCGGATCACCTCCGGTGATCTCCTTTGCCGCTGTCTTTTCGGTCGTTTTTTCTGTCTTGGCGTCGGTAAAGACGACCTTGACGTCCTTGATCTTGGAGGAAGCAAAGGGATCGGTACCCTTGATTTGGATGCTGACGTCCTTATCGGCGTAGATGCCGAAGGTCAAAAAGTGCAGGATCCTGTCGATAACGGAGGTATCCGCCTTGCTGAAGCTGACGTTGTCGATCACGGGAGCCTCCGTGTCGACCTTAACTTCGCTGAGCTTGGTGTCCTCGTCCTCGTCGCTGGTCTTGACGTTGCCCGCGATATCGGTCACGGTGACGGTATAGTCGCTGTAACGGGTCGCGATGAAGGAATAGGTCCTGCTCTGAGCGGTCTTATCCACCGTTTCCTTCAGCGGATACTCGCTGCCGTCCGCGTCGGTGACGACAATGGTGTCGATGCCGGAGAGCTGTTTGTCAGCGTCATCGGTGTATTTCTCATAATCGGACAGATCGTCGACGGTGAAGGTGATTGTCTTTTCATCCGCTGTCCAGTTGTTCTGATAGCTTATAAGCTCCGGCACGCTGATGTGCGCGGGCTCCTGATCGACCAGCACCCTTGCGGTGGTCAGATCGTCCGCCTTGATATGGAAGTTATCGTTTGCCTTGACGGTATAGGTCTGGGAGATGCCGGTAGTGAAGCTGTACTTGCCGCCGCCGAGGTCTGTGACCGCATAATCCTCGCCGTCGACGTCGCCGGTGACGGTAACGGTCTCAACGCCGCCGCTGACAGCGTCGGGCTTGTCGGTCACGGTAAACTCTACGGTCACATCGCTGTTCACCCATTTCTCGGACGGGTTCTTGCCGTCGACAGGCAGATAGGTCACATCGCCGATCACGGGAGCGCTGTTGTCGATATCCAGCTTTTCGGAGGTGATTTTTTCCACGCCGGAGAGGTTCTTCGCGACGGCGCACAGCACATAGGAGCCGCTGTCGGTCGCCGCTGTCTCCGCGAAGGTTCCGGTGGTCTTAGTGTTCTTCTTATCGGGATCGTTCTCGGCGGGAGTCCATGTCACCGCCATTTCCTTGGCGTCGGACTTGGGGATATATTTGCCTTCCCCGTCGACAGTAAATTTATCGGCGGTATCGAAATAGACCTTGACGGTGTCGTCGTCCACGCCAGCGATCTCGTCCTCGATCTCAAAGGTGAAGATGCCGAATGCATCCACGCTGCCGTCGTCTTTATGTTCATAGCCGAGCGCGCCGTTGAAGGTTGCGGGATAGGTATATTCCGCGGTAACGGCGGGACCGGTGGTCTTGGCGACCGCCTCGAAGAAGTCAGCCAATTTATCCAGCGGCGCGTCGCCGACATAGACGTTGATATCGGCGATGCCGACGATGCCGTCCTCGGTATCCTTGCGGGTATGCACGCCCGCCGCGGATTTGGCGTACGCGCCCAGCTTCTTGTAGGCGCTGCCGTTCGTTTCAGCCTCGGGAACGGCAAAGCTCTTGATAAAGTATTCGCCGTCCTCGGTGATCGCAGCGTCGGAGCTGATCTCGGTCTTGTCGTTATAGAGCTTGATATCGTCCACGGGCGCGGAATGACCGCTCTTGACGTACACGGTAGCGAGAACGTCTCCCTTGCCGTACACGCCGAACTTCTTCGCGTTCGCGATATTGGCGAAAACGATCTTCTCGATCACGGGCTCGCTGTCGTCGCGCTTGATGACCTCGGTCGTCTTGGCTTCGGCGGCATTGCCCGCCTTATCCTTTACATTTATAGTATAGGCGGTGTTGTTGTCGGCGGCGGTGAACGAGCAGTTGTAGACGTCGTTAATATCGTCATACTCCGGCTTGATCTCAGCCGCAGTCGCGGAGCCGTCCGCTTTTGTCAGGGTGAAGCTATCCTTGTTCACGCCGGATAGCGTCTTGCCGTCGAGCTTGTCATCAACGGTAAAGGTCACGGTGACCTTGTCGCTCCACTTGGCGTTATTGTCGTTGCTGTAGGTAAAGGCGCTGATCGTCGGCGCCTTATCGTCGAACTTGACCTGTTCGGGCGTAAGCTTGATGCCGCCCTTTTCTAATGTCGTCTTGTTGCCGAAAAGGTCGATCGCCTCGATCTCATACTCCTTGCCCGCTTCGGGATTGAAGGAATAGGCGCCGTCCTCATCGGGAGTGATCTCAGTGCCGTTGACGGTCACCTTCTCGATGCCGGAGCCGCCTTCGGGCTGATCGGCGGCGCTGATGACGATCTTTGTGCCCTCTGTGTTCGTCCAATCATCGGGCTTGGAGGTGATCTCCAGCTTAGGTTCGTCCTTATCGATGACAATCTGCTTATAGTGCGCCAGCGTGTTGCCGCTGTTGTTCTTCGCCTCGACATAGATCACATAGCTGCCCGAAGCAGAGTCGTTATCGACAGTATAATCCACGGTCGCCGATTTGGTCTTGGTCTCGGAGGAGATCGCGCTCACACAGGAGGAAACGTCCTTCACGCCCTCCCGGGGCTTATAGTTGTTCTCTTTATCAAATTTATCCGCTTTATCGAAGTAAACCTTCACGCTCTTGAGACCGGTCAGGTTCTCGGTGACAGTCGTCTTGATCTCAACGTCGCTGCGATAGACGCTGTCGCCGCTCTTGTCGGAGGTGATGGTGAACTCGGAGATATCGGGAGCGATATTCGTGGTGATCAGCTCGCCCAGCTCAGCGCCCGCCTTCTCGACGGTGCTCTCGGAGTCAACGGTAAACTTCACGATATCCTTGAGGGCGATCGCGGCTTCGCTCTCGTTGCCCGCGGCGTCCTTTAAGGTGAATTTCAGGTTGGTAAAGTCGCTGTCCTCGGCGGTGCTGCCCGGAGAAAGCGTAAAGTCCTGTGACGCTACGCCGTCCGTGACCTTGAAGCCGCGCATCTTCACCGCCTTGGCGTTGTCGGCGCTGATCTCGGCGATCGGGGAGCCGGAGTCGGAGGCGTAGACTGTCAGGGTGATATCCTGGTTATCATACAAACCGAAGGTCAGCAGATTCAGCAGCTTGGTCTCGTCGCTGCGCTTGACGCCGACGTTGCGGATGCTGTCCTTGTCAGGCTTTGTCGTATCGACCTGCGGCGCGGCGATCTTCTTTTCGGCGGTCTTGCCGTTGTTCGCGGTCACGACGACGGTGATATCCTTGTCGTCCTCAAAGGTCACGGCGTATTTGCCGTCGCCCTTATCCTTAACGGTCTTGGACGAATCCTTGATCTTCACGCTCTTGACGCCGGAATCGCCCGCGGTCACGCTGAAGGTCGCCTCGACCGCCTCGTTCGTCCATTCGTCGGAGCCGGGAGCCGCCTTGTCATAGTCGACGTTCTCGCCGACGGCGGGGGACGCCTTATCGACCTTGATCGTGCCGACAGACAGGTAGGGGGATTCGTTCCCGAGGTTGTCGATCGTTTTGACAGCGTATTCGTACGACCCGCTCTTGTTTATTGCAAAATTGCCTTCCGGACTGTTTGAAAAGTCCCATACGTAATAATATCCTTTATTGAAATAGTATAGCTGAACTTTTGCGACGCCGCAGCCGGCGTCGGAAGCAGCATAGCTGACATTTGCGTCGGTCACCCATACGTCATTAGAATCGGCTTGCGCTTCACTGAAAGTGGGCGCGGCGTTGTCGATCATGAAGTCCTGACTGTACAGTATGGGGTTGCCATCACCGTCAATGTCATAAGAGAACACCAGTGTATAGATACCGTCCGCTTTTCCGTCAGAGAATCCTTCACTGTTGTATCTGAAATCGACAAACTCTTCGATATCCATTTCGATCTCTACATCATCGCCGTCAATGTACAAATCTCTGTAGGCGGTTAAGTTACCGTAATCATCCCACCAGTCAACGCGATCATAATCCTCCGTCTCGGTAAGGTTCTGATCAAATGCCACTTTGAGCTGCTCCTCTGTAAGCTCATCCGGCTTTGTAAAGGAGATCTCGATGCTCTTGATGCCGGTATAGTAGTAATCGTTATAGCTTTCATAACTGCCTTCATCGACGTCGATCGTCACGCCCGCGGGAGCCTCAGCCGTTTCAGCTAAATCTTTATCACCCTTCGAGGCGACCGGCTCTTTTTCAGTCGAGCTGTCTGCTTCGATCGGGACTCCGTCGATTTCCTCGCCGTCCTCAGCATCACCTTCGGACTGCTCGTCGGGAATGACCGTTTCATCTTCCGCAGGGGTCTCTTCCTCTGAGGGGGTCTCGGATACGACGGTCTCGTCCTGTGCGGTCGTCTCGCCGTCCAGCGCCGCGGCAGGCGCCGCGCCGATCAGCAGTCCGAGCGCCAGCACCAGCGCCAGCACCTTCAGAAACCATGCATTTTTCATCGATTTCTTCATCATTCTACACTCCTTTTCCGGTTGTGTTTTTCACCCTTATATATATATTGAAAATTCACTCCGTTGAATATGCCGTGCATCTGTGCCGAAAACACAAACGCCGCGATGGATCCCAGCGAGACGACCTCGCTGAACGGAACAAATTGAAATACCACCGTTGCGATGAACGATATTACCATCGCGATATCCGCCGCCCTCGCGTACGGATTCGCGAAAAATACGATGATACCGGGTCTTTGTTTGTCTTTTTGGGAACGGCTGCCCTTCTCCTGTTCCTTTCTCCGCTTGGAAAGCTGATAAAAGCTGATATAGCCGAGTATCAGGAATATCCAGAAGCCCGCGCCCACGCCGACAGCGGCGAGGATGTTCCACCACTTTCCGCGGTAGTCGCCGAACGCCGCGAGCAGCAGCGACAGCGACGAGAGCAGCAGGAAGAGAACCGTCCGCTTTATTAAGTTGATTGCATGTTTCAATAAAATGCACCTCATGCAGGGCGGGGGCTTGTTCCCGCCGGAACTATCCATTAGATTCCGTCCATATACGGAGCAGGGCGTTTCCAAGCCTCCCTCTGACGAGGGAGGTGTCGCCGCCGACTAAGGCGGTGACGGAGGGAGAGATAACGAAACGTTAAAGCAGAAGAGAAATGTCGGACCTGATACCGTGAGTAAGGGTACTTCCGCGGCGGCTTGAGTCATTAGGCGATATGTAATTGCTACGCCGCGTTATCTCTCCCCTGCCGGTATAGCACATCATACTCTATCAAACGCTTCGTTCGGCTGCCCCGTGATACGCGTATCCGTCAGAGGGGGCTTAGTACGTTTGCCCCCCGTGACACACGTGTCCGTCAGAGAGCCTTCCTACGCTCTTTCCTGCGTGCTGACACACACGATTTTTTTGACGATCTCAAAGCGCACACCCTCTACCTCGGGGATGCTCGCCGACTGCACCAATATCGTCGTCTCGGCGGAGTCAAGGCGCACGGTCGGGCTGTCGTACAGCACCGACGTCTCGGCGCGCTCGGCTCCGAGCACAGAGGTCTCTTCTGCGCCCGAGGTATCCGGAACAGGCTGAGCGGGCTGCTTTCCGAGTTCGGCTGTCCTGCCGATCTCGGCGGTCTTGCCCTTTTTCCTGATCTTCGCGGTGGCGGAACTGCCGTCGAGCTCCGCGGGCGTCTGCACGACACCCTTTTTGATTACGGGCTTTTTCTTTTCGAGGTTACCCGTCGTGCGAGCGGCAGGCTTCTTCCTCATCAGTCTGCCGGTAGCGCTGTTCTCCGCCTCCAGCTCCTTGATGGATTTCGCCTTTTTCTTGCCGCTTTTGGCAGCGATGATTGCGCGGACGTCAAACAGGAAGAACAGCAGCAGGCTGATAATGAAGAACAGAACAGCCAAGGCGAGACATACATAAAAACCGATTTGCATGATCTGATAAGTTTCCATTGTCCCACCGCCTTTACTGTGAAGCGGCGCTGCCGCTGTCGGAGCCGTGACGGATATTTTCGATATACTGCTTGGCGTCCGTCATCATCTGCTTGAGATATCCTTTGTTGCTTTCGGTGTTGTTCTGATACAGATCGCTGTTTTCGATCTCGGTCAGCTTTTCGTCGATGGTATCGACCAGCGCGTCATAATCGCTTCTGTCGACCTCTCCGCTGTTGAAAAAGTCGTTGTCATGTTCGCTCAGCAGATAGGTGATGACCTTGTAGCAGCGCATCTTGACCGCGATGTTGGAGGCTTCGATCTCGTCGTTTTCCACGATGCTCTTCATCGAGCGGAAGGTCTCTGCGTAATCCGTAGTGGGATTGCCCTCGCGGTCGAGACCGCCCGGCGAGATATAGGCGTCGACGATCGTCTTGCGGTGCGATACCTCCGCCTTCATTTCTTCGTTATGGGTCAGCTCGCACATTTCCAGTGCGGTCGCGTACCAGTTGGATGCATATTGATAGCCCTTTGTCTCATCGATGCTGTTGTCCGTCGCGCTCATGGCGCCGATACTGAAAAACGCGTCGTCCGCCAGCGTCTTAGCCAGCTCCGCGTAGCCTGACGGATTCTTCGAGCTGAGGACGTCCTCATGGCTGCGGATCTTCGCTCGGATCTTGAGGTGTTCCTCCTCGGTCAGCTCCAGATCGTTGCCGCCGATATACAGGTTCAGCATCTCCTGATAAGCCGTGGTATTTTCCGGCTCCAGCTCGATGGCGCGGCTGAGGATCTTTTCGGAATCCTCTAAGGTGCCGCCGTCAGCTTTGTTGTCGACCGCTTCCTTGATCAGACCGTCATAGGTCGACGCCTTCGCGCTGCTTTCGGCGAGCTTGAAGCCCAGCGCCCCTACCGCCGCGGCAAGCGTGATGATCGCGCAGGTGAGGAAGAGCTTCCATTTTTTATTCTGCGACTTCAGATTTTCGATATCGAGGTCGCGGTAATGCTCCAGATCGTACATCAGCTCGGCACAATTCCGGTATCTGTCGTCGGGATTGCGCTGTGTACATTTGAGGATGATCTTTTCGAGACCCGAGGAGAGAGTGGGATCCCACTGGCGGATGGGATACATCTCATACGGCGGCATACTCGGGTTATGCCCCGTCACCAGATGGTACATCGTTGCGCCCAGACAGTAGATATCGGTACGCGCGTCGGTCTGACCGTGCCCGCCGTACTGCTCCGGAGCGGCGTAGCCCTGCGTGCCAAGACAGGTCGTGTCCTCCACGCTGGTGGATTTGAACTCGCGCGCAGTGCCGAAGTCGATCAGCGAGATATTGCCGTCGGGCTTGAGCATCACGTTGGACGGCTTCATATCGCGGTAGATGATCGGCGGCTTGCGCGAGTGCAGGTAGCCCAGCACGTCGCACAGCTGCATCGCCCATTCCACCACATCGTCCTGATCCTGCGCGCCGCTCTCCTCCAGCCGCTTTGCCAGCGAGTTGCCCTCGATGTAGTCCATCACGATCAGAAACGCGTCGTCGGTGTCGATGACGTCGATAATGCTCGGCAGATTGGGATGGTTGAAGCGCTTCAACAGCTCTGTTTCCACGATCAGATTCTGCTTGACGACCTCATAATTCTGCACGCCGTCCTTGCGGACCTCTTTGATCGCCCATATTTTATTGGCTTTTTCGTTTACCGCCTGATAAACGACGCTCATGCCGCCCTTGCCGACGACACGGAGCACCTTATATTTTCCGTCTACTAAAGAACCTATTTCCAGCATAGCATCACCCTCAGATCACCTTGACCGCCAAGACGGTGATGTTATCTGTTTCTCTTCTGTTTTTGTTCAGCTCGGTCAGATAGACAGCGTTTTCCTTCATCGTTGCTTCGTCCGTCAGCGCCTCGGGATTGAGATACTGATAGATCTCCTCGGGGGTCACGGCGTGACGGAAGCCGTCGGAGCACTGCATATAGACCTGACCGGGTGCGTAATTGCCGCTGAAATAGTCGGGCGTGATGATGGGACTCGCTCCCACACACTGCAGCAGGACGTTGCGTCGGGGGCTGACCGCCGCTTCTTCGGGGGTCATGCGGCCCATATCCATCTCACGCTGTACAAAGCTGTGATCCTTCGTGAGCTGATACAAGGCGTCCGTGAGCAGATACGCTCTGGAGTCACCGACGTTGACGATGTAATACTTATCCTTGAGGAACAGCAGCGCGTTCAGCGTCGTGCCCATACTCAGCTTCAGCTCGGCGGCATAGGCGGCGATCTTTTGATTGCAGTCCATGATCAGCTCTTCCCACTCGCCGAAGATCATCCGCTCGCAGTCCTCGCGGTGGAGCAGCTTGGGCAGCTCATGCTCGAACCATGTGACGAACGCGTCGATCACGGTAGCGCTGGCGACCTCGCCCTTTGCTAAGCCCCCCATACCGTCACAGATGACCGATAACAGGACGCTGCCGAAATCAGTCTGCGCCTCCATCAAAAGCGCAGAATCCTGATTGGTGCTTTTTTTGATGCCGACGTCAGTATGTACTGTCGTTAAAAAACTCATTTGATTTCCTCAGCCTTTCCGCCCGACGGCGACGCCGTCATCGCCCGGGCGTGTAGAAAAAGTGTATCTGTCTGTATGGAATCGATTATCCGATGAATTCAAATACCTCGTTCGAGAGCTTGATCTCATCGCCGGGGATCAGCGCGACCTCCTGGTTGGGAGAGAGCTTGGTGCCGTTGATATAGGTGCAGTTGGTGGAGCCTAAGTCGCTGATATAGCACTTGCCCGCGCGCACCTTGATCTTCGCATGTCTGCGGCTGATCGAGTTGTTGTCCTTGATGCAGTAATCGACCTTTGCCTGTTCTTTTCCGATAAAGAACTCCGCCTTATTGATGCTGATCCTTTCGCTGCCGTTTTTGCGCAGGAGGATAAACCCTTGGCTGCCGACGCCGAGAACCGTTGTATCGCCCGCTCCGTCCTCTACAGGGAAAGATACGTTTGCCGCGGGAGCCGGCTTCTGTACCGCCTGCGGCTGCACGGGCGCAAATCCTTGGGGACGGCTGTTCGGCACAGGCTGCGCGCCGGGCTGGACACGGTTAAAGCTCTGGGCATTCGTCGGCGCAGGAGAAGGAACCGATCCCGGACCGGGTTCGGCGCTGTTCTTCTTTTTGTTCATCACGATCAGCACGACCACAACCACGGCGGCAAGCATCAGAATCAAAAAGATAATCAGAATCACAAGCGCAATGATCGTCGTATTGCTGCCGGATGTACTGACATAATAATCGCCGGTCAAGGGCTTCAGCGCCTCACCGGTCACCTGATCGATCGCCGCCGTCAGACCGTCCGCAGCAGCCGCTGATATCTGCGCCGCTGCGGTCATCACGCAGAGCATGACCGCGATCGCTGTGATAATGCCGAGTAGTCTTCTGAAAGTCTTCTTTGTCTTACGCATGGTTCTTCTCCTCCTGAAAATGCAATATATTCCATCGATCCGGTAACAGATCGAAATCATAACGGCACACTCTCCCGAATCATCAAAAGTTTCAAGTTATTGTAATATATACAATATATGGGGTATTCATATGATGGTTCGGAGAACGGAACTCAAGATGTGAAAATGCCAAAAAACTGCTGAAAAAGCCGATTTTTCCCATTTTTGAACCTAAAAATCCAATTATGCTATTTTATTATAGCACCGCCGCATAACACTGTCAACAAAAATCGTCGCGCACATCAAAAACCGTGGTCGCGCACATCTGATCTCTTCAGGGGAAAGAGAAAGGTTCGGGACGAAAACATCGCCGCCGCAGTCAGCGGCGGCGTATGTGCCTTTTGCCTTCCGGCGCGTCTCGTTCGTACCGGAAGCAGTTTTTCATCCTTATTTATCCGTAAAAAGTGAATTCGACATCCGCGAGCTTGATCCTGTCGCCGGAGATCAACTCTTTTTCCTGATTGGGCGCCAGCGTGATCCCGTTGACATAGGTGCAGTTCGTAGAGCCGAGATCGGTAATGTAGCACTTTCCCGAGCGCACACGGATCTTGGCGTGGGTCCGGCTTACGGAGGTGTTGTCCGTAATGCAGTAGTCCGCCTTGGTTTTATCCTTGCCGATGATATACTCCGGTTTTCGGATCATGACTCTGTCATTATTGCTCTTTCTCACCAGCATAAAGCCCTCGGAACCGCCGCCGAGCACGGTCGTTTCGCCTACGTCGCTCCTGAGCATGGTGGTTTCTCCCGCATTGTAGTTGCCGGGATCGACCGGACGGGTCGGCGGAACGCTGCCGAAGCTTTGGGTCGGGGCGCTGTTTTTCTTTTTGGACATCACGATCAGGAGGATAACGACCGCCGCGATGATCAGAACGACGACCGCTGCGATGATGATGATCAGCAGTGTCATGCCGGTGCCCTGCGTTTCGGTCCCGGCAGCGGTCTCGGTCGCGGCTTGGGTCGCGGGTTCGGCTGCGACGGCGACTACGGCTTCGGTTTCTGCTTCGGCAGTCGTTTCGCTCTGTGAAGCGACCGCTTCTGTCTTTTTGGAATCATCGTCATCCTTCGAACCGTCATACTTATGATAAGGCACTCCCAGCGCGTCCAAAATTTCCATGACCTGACTGATAGCGGACGCGTAGCATGTGCCCGTGGAAGCCGCGCTGCAGATGCCGATAACGTTACCGTTCGTATCGATCATAGGACCGCCGGAGTTGCCGGCAGATATCGTACCCGCCGAAAGCATCAGCACCTCGCCCGAGAATACGGCGCCGCTGTCTGCGAGGGTGTAGGTATCCGTATACTGCTTTCTGTTGATGGTGCCCGATTCAAAAGCGATATCCTTCTGGTTATAGTACTGATAGGTGATGGACTCTGAATCCTTCGCTCCCGGAAAGCCGACAGCGTACGCTGTCTCGGCAGCCTCGACCGTCGTACTGTCGCGCAGGGTCAGATAACTGCGGTTCTGGATGGGCTGACTCAGCTTCAGAATGGCAAAATCCATGTTTTCGCTGCTGTTGACCAAGGTTGCCTCGATCGTAAAATCACGGGCAAGTGTGACCTCGTAGGTAAAGCCCTGACCTTTATCGTTATCGGAGAAGCCGCTGTCGATCTCTTTTTTCGTCCAGCCGTATTGTTCCTTCAGATAGTCATATTCCAGCTGCGAAAAACGTGCACAGTGATTCGCGGTGATGATAGTATCCTCGTTGATCAGAAAGCAGGAGCCGCTGCCCAAATACACATCATTGTACAGCTTTCCGAAATGCAGGATGCCGTCAGCCGTCGCGCGGACGTCAGCCTCCGATGCGCTCGCCGGAATGATCGCCGCGCAAAGCAGACCCGCTGTCAATAGTACTGCCGTCAGCAGACTGATCAGCCTTTGTGTCGATTTCGTTTTTGTAGTCATGTTCCGTTCCCTCCTGAAATAGTGATGATAGCCGGAAAAGCCTGTCGAACTATGCAATTTCTCACAATTTATTATCATAATAACGAGAATTATACGAATTGTCAAGTTTTTTTCGAAGAAACAGCCAAATTTTTATTGTTAATTGTGAGAATGCATATAATATAACTACACTCAAAAAAGGGGTCGCAGGATATGATAGGCGAAAGATTGCAGGAACTGAGAAAAGACAGAGGGATCTCACAGGCGGAAATCGCGAAAATACTGGGCGTTTCACACTACACCGTTTCATCCTACGAATGCAACCGAAGTGATCCGGATGATTCCTTAAAAGTGCTGCTGGCAAGATTTTTTGATGTATCCGTCGATTATTTGCTGGGCTTGACGGATGAACCGTACTCCTATCAGCGTGATAAAAACATCATACGGATACCGCAGGATTTTCAGGAAGCGGATATCGAAAGCGTCAAGGATTTTATCCGTTTTATCAGGTATAAGAAAAGTATCGGCATGAAATAAAATAATGCTAATGAAAGGGACTGTGAAAAACAAAGCGTGCAGCTTCGTTTTTCACAGTCCCTTGTCCAACTATCGTTTTTACGGCAGTTTCTGTTCCATCATCGTCTTGAGCGGCTGCATCCCCATCCGCTGATAGAATTTTTCACCTGACGGATTGACCCGCCAGACGTTCAGCGTCACACTGTCGCAGCCGTTTTCCCGCGCGGTATCCAGCACATATTCATACAGCCTTTTGCCGATATGTTTACCGCGATACGGTTCATCCACGCACAGATCGTCGATGTACAGCACCTTTCTGGCGCAAAGCGAATCGGACTCCTGCGTCACCTGATAAACGCAGAAGGCATATCCCATCACGAAACCGTCTTCCTCATATACAAAGACCGGCGTGTTGTTATCCGCGAGGATCGCTCCGAGCTGCTCCGACGTATATTTTTTCGCTCCGAGCTTGAAAATATCGGGTCTGCCCTCGGCGTGCAGCCGCTGCACCTGATACAGCAGGTCGTTCAATCTGTCGATATCCTTGTTCTCTGCTCTTCTGATCATATCTTTATCCCTCTAACTGACAACATTTTTCGGTGTACCGTTCAAGAATCCCCTGATGTTATCCGCTACGATACCCATCAGACGCAGACGAGTCTCCAGCGGCGCCCACGCGACATGGGGCGTGATGATGCAGTTTTTCGCGCCCATCAGAATACAGTCCTCCTCCATCGGCTCCACGCGAAGCACGTCGATGCACGCGCCGCCGAGATGACCGCTTTGCAGCGCATCATACAAGTCCTGCTCTGCCAAAACGCCGCCGCGGGCTGTGTTGACAAACAGCGCGCCGGTCTTCATTTTCGCGAAGGTCTCTTTGTTGAACATATTCTCAGAATCAGCGTTCAGCGGACAGTGCACGCTGACGATATCGCTCTCGCTGAGCAGCTTCTCAAAGCTCACCTGCTCCACGCCGGGCACATCCCGTTTGCTGCGGTTATACGCGATGACCCGCATGTGAAACGCGTTCGCGATCGCTGCAACTTCCTGACCGATGGCGCCTAAGCCCACAATGCCCAGCGTCTTGCCGCACAGCTCGTTGAGCGGATAGACAAACGGCGAAAAGGTAGGGCTGCGCTTCCAGCAGCCGTCCTGCACATACCGATGATATGCGGCAACCTTGTTGTAATGCTCCAGAATCAGCGCAAAGGTCTGCTGCGCGACCGCGTTGGTCGAGTAGGAGCCCGCGTTGCACACCGTTATCCCGTGTTCGCGGCAGTAGTCGACGTCGATATTGTTGTAGCCCGTTGCGAAAAGCCCGATATATTGCAGCTTTTTTGCCAATCGGAGTGTATGGCTGTTGAGCAGCGTCTTGTTGACAACCACCATATCCGCGTCGGCGATCGCCTGCGCGATCTCCTCATACGCCAGCAGCCCGTAGGATACCACCTCGCCGAACTCATTCAGGCAGTCGGCGGTCACGAGGTCGTCCACAACGGTCTGCGCGTCGGTCAATACGATTTTCACTGTTATCACCTCTGCCGTGATTGTAGCACATTTTCAGCCTCTGCACAACAGAAATCTTTTGTTCGCGATTTACAAATATCCTGTTATCTGCTATCATGTATTCAATAAACTTCCCCGGTGCAAGCAGCGGGGTATTTGACCCTTATTAATCGGTTGAGATTGCCACAGCCCTAAAGGGCTTCGCAATGACAATTAATAAAAAATGCCATACGGAGGACGCTATGAAAAATCCGTTCCGCTTTTTCCGTTCCAAAACCGAACATCAGGATACTCAGCCGCAGCCAACGACCCTGCCTATCCCCGAAGAACCTGCCGAGAGTCCCGCGGTTCCTGCCGAAAAACCGCTCGAAACAGCAAAGCCTGCGGATGATTTCATCGAATGGTGCCGTACGCAGGTGCGCGGCGGCATCGAGCGCCGGGAGCGCAACGATATTTTCGAAGCCTACAGCGTGTTCGGCACAAACAGCGCGGGGCAGCTCATCTGCCGCTATTATCACCGCTATCCCGAGCATGAGCGCGAATTTGATCTGTCCTATACCCGTGTACTCAGCTTTGACGAATTCAACCGCCGACTGCTGACCGAGCTGGATCGCGGCGACCTGAAGCTCTCCGTCTACAACGCCTGCATCAAAAAAGCGGAGGACCTGACGCAAAACGGCACGGATCGCCCCGAGTACGAGGACCTTTCCGACGCAGAGATCACGGCGATCACTTCATTCTGCAGCGCCGTAGACACCCTGATAGATCAGGAATACCGACACAGTGACGGCATATTCTACTGTTCCTGCCGCAGCGCGGTCGGCGGCGAGATATTAAATCTGCGCTTTCGCAAACCGCTGCCGCACGACGCGCTGGATTCAGAGGCCGCGGGCGTTTCCGAAGTGTCTGTCGAAGCCTATGATATTGATAACCTCTGGATAATGGGCGTCTGCAACCGCGTCAGAGAACACTGCGCAAGCTGCTCCATCACCAAGCTGACCTCTGAGTGGAGCCTGCGCAAGGAGACCGTCTATCTGATATCCGCCGAAGGCTTTCCCGATGTCGGCGGCACGCTGCTGATCGCTGTCGCCGATGAAGCCGCGTTCCCGCATTTCGGCTTTTACGCCCTCGATTTTTCAAAGAAATAAAAAGCGCTTCTGACTTACCGATGCAGGTCAGAAGCTTTTTATTGAATATTAGTATTATTCTATGATTTTTGATCCCCTTTTTCCGGCAGACCTGATTCAAACGACGGCATCAGCTGCAGCTTGAACAGGTTGATCCTGTGCAGGCGGTCGATGCGCTCACGGCTCACGGGATCATCGATCTCGCCGGTGCGGATATAGCGATCCAGCTCCGCGTAGGTAAATCCGAGATTGTCCTCGTCCGTTTTACCGCACAAGCCGTCGGAGGGCACCTTGTCCACCAGTGCCGCCGGCAGTCCGAGCTCTCTGCCGATTTGCTTGACCTCGTCCACGGTAAAGTGCGAGCACGGGCTGAAATCACCCGCCGTATCGCCGTAGCGGGTAGAATAGCCGACCCAGTCCTCGCTGAGATTGCAGGTGTTGGCGACGCGCCCGTTGTGGCTCTGCGACACTGCGTAAAGCGTCGCCATACGGATGCGCGGCGGTAGATTGATCCGGCTCTGATCGCTCAGCGCAAAGGGGATCGCCGCGGTGATCCCGTCGACCGCATCCTTGATATTGACGATATAATGCCGGATCCCGAGCGTATCGACCAACAACTGCGCCTTATCGATATCCGCCTGCTCACCGTTTGGCATCAGCACGCCAATGACCCTGTCCTTGCCCAGCGCCTCGGCACACAGCGCCGCGACGATGGAGCTGTCCTTGCCGCCCGAGATACCGATCACGGCGCTGCAGCCCTTGCCGTTTTCTTCAAACCAGCCGCGTATCCACTGTACGCAGGCGTCCTTCATTTTCTTCGCGTCAAACATAACGTACCTCTATTCTCTTCCGCGATAGAATATTTCTTCGCCTCTGCTGTTTTTGACCAGAATATTTCCGTCAACCTTGTTGACCTGACAAACCGCTTCGTTGTCCCCGATGTTCAGGGTGATGCGCCATAGCGTCGGATGACCCGCCTTCCATTCCAGCGGCTCCATGGTGCCGCGGTAGACGTCGTCGCCTTTCTTGAATATACAGGTTTTATTCCGGTAAAAGCTGAATATCTTTGTGTGGTTTTCGCTGTGAAATACATCGAAGATCGTTTTGTTGCCTGCCATCTGAGCGACCATATCATCAAACTCGTCATAGTCCTGATCATACACCTTGCCGGCAAACTGACGTCTTTCCTTGATCATGAAATATAAACCGATCAGGAACAATACGACCCCCACGCCGATCAGTGCAAAACCGCCGTACATGATCTTTTGGCCGGTATTATCCATATCTCCGTATTGATAGAAGTATTCTACCTGTACATAAAAGTCGTTGTACATATAGTAGCCGATCGCAACCAGAACACCGCCCAAAACAACGGCGATCGCCGCCAAGATACCGCAGACAAATCCTTTATTGATTTCTCTTTGCATGGAACACACCTTCTTTCGAGGAGGATGAATGGCTAAAGTGTTGGCTGAATTTTATCTAATCTGCATAAAAACAATTTGTCAAATTAGTTATAGTGTACACGATATATGCCGTGTTGTCAATAGCTTCATCATGTTTCAAACGAAGCGCTGTGCTGATAAAAACATGTATGAAATTATAAACGCTACGGGACTGCCGCGGTTCGTAAAAAGCCGCAGCAATCCCGTATAATTTATCCGAAAATGTCCTTGAGCTTATCCATAAAGCCCTTTCGCTTCTGGTAATTTTTGTCCCCGATCGCCGTGTCAAACTGCCTGATCAGCTCCTTTTGCTTGCTGTTCAGGTTCTTCGGCACCTCGATCACAACCCTGACATACTGGTCGCCGCTGCCTCTGCCGCCCAAATGCGGTATGCCCTTGCCCTTGAGCTTAAAGACGTCGCCCGGCTGAGTGCCCTCATGGATCTCATAGCTGGCTTTGCCGTCCAAGGTCGGCACCGTTACGGTCGCTCCCAGCGCCGCCTGTGTAAAGGTGATGGGCAGATCGCACCACACGTCGTCGCCCCTGCGCTCAAAGATCGGATGCGGACGGATGCCGATATATACATGCAGATCGCCTGCGGGACCGCCGTTGACGCCGGAATTGCCGTGCCCGGATACGTTGAGCACCTGCTCCTCGTTGATGCCGGCAGGCACGTTGACCTCCACGGTCTTCTTGCGGCGCACCTGACCGCGTCCGCCGCAGACATGACAGGGCTTTTCCACGATCTTGCCCTTGCCCTTACAGGCGTCGCACGGGCGCGAGGTCTGCACCACGCCGAAGGGTGTGCGCTGGTTGATCGTCACCTGACCTCTGCCGCCGCAGGCGGAGCAGGTCTTGGGCGTAGTGCCCTTCTCGGCGCCGGTACCGTTACAATCCTTGCAGGTGGATACCGCCTGATACTGCACGGTCTTGCGGCAGCCCTTTGCCGCCTCTTCAAAGCTGATGTACAGCTGGGTCTCGATGTCCGAGCCGCGGCGCGGCGCGTTGGGATTCGCTGCTCTTCTGCCGCCGAAGCCGCCGAAGAAGCTCGAAAAGATGTCGCCTAAGTCGATGTCCTGACCGAACGGCGAGCCTGCGCCTCCCGCGCCGTAGTTAGGATCGACGCCCGCGTGACCGAACTGGTCATAGCGCGCCTTCTTCTCCTTATCGGAGAGTACCTCATACGCCTCGTTGACTTCCTTGAATTTTTCCTCCGCCTCTTTGTCGCCGGGATGCAGGTCGGGATGGTACTTCTTTGCCGCCTGGCGGTAGGCTTTTTTTATCTCATCGTCCGAGGCGCCTTTGTTGACGCCTAAGACCTCATAATAATCTCGTTTATCTGCCATGGTGTCACCCACTTCTCAATCGTCATTGCGAAGCCGCAGCGCGGCTGTGGCAATCTCAACCGAATTAATGTGATTCTGAAAGCACTATGCGGGCGGGTACTGCATGAGCCTTACCCGCCCGTCTATTATTATACTGCTGTGTTGAACATGAATCAACCGTAAAAGTAAATACAGAACAGGAATCGGGTGCGGGCATCGCACGCTCTTCACCGTTATCTGTTATCTGTTAGCCGTTCTCCAACGATCAATCTACGTCCGTATAATCGGCGTCGTATACATTGCCGTCGCTGCCGCCGTTATTGCCGCCGCCCTGCGTCGGGTCAGGATCGTGCTGCGCGCCGGGCTGGGCGCCTGCTGCCTGCTGGTACATCTTCGCGCCGATCTCCTGCAGGCTCTTCATCAGGTCATCCTTCGCGCTCTTGATCAGATCGGAATCGTTCTTTCCGATTGCCTCCTTCACAGCGGCGATCTTGGTATTCAGCGTGTTCTTATCCGCATCGGCGATCTTGTCGCCGTTGTCGTTGATGAGCTTCTCCGCCTGATAAGCGACCTGCTCGGCTTCATTCTTGTTATCGACCTCTTCCCTGCGCTTCTTGTCCTCGGCGGCATACTGCTCTGCCTCCTTGACAGCCTTATCGATGTCGTCCTTAGACATGTTGGAGGTGTTGCTGATCGTGATCTGCTGCTGAGCGCCGGTGCCGAGATCCTTCGCGGATACGTTGACGATACCGTTCGCGTCGATGTCGAAGGTTACTTCGATCTGCGGGATGCCGCGGGGAGCCGGAGCGATACCGGTCAGCGCGAACAGACCGAGCTGCTTGTTGTCGCGGGCAAACTCACGCTCGCCCTGCAGGATATTGATCTCGACCTGCGTCTGATTGTCAGCCGCGGTAGAGAAGATCTGGCTCTTCTTAGTCGGGATAGTGGTGTTTCTGTCGATGATCTTGGTCATGATGCCGCCCATGGTCTCAACGCCGAGGGACAGCGGAGTGACGTCGAGGAGCAGGAGACCGTCGACCTCGCCGCCGAGGACGCCCGCCTGGATCGCCGCGCCGATGGCGACACACTCGTCGGGGTTGATTCCCTTGAACGGTTCCTTGCCGATCAGCGCCTTAACAGCGTCCTGAACCGCGGGGATTCTGGAAGAACCGCCGACCATCAGGACCTTGTTGATCTCGCCGATGGACAGACCGGAGTCGGACAGCGCGGTACGCACGGGACCCATGGTCTTTTCGACCAGATCCGCGGTCAGCTCATTGAACTTCGCTCTGGTCAGCGTGAGGTCAAGGTGCTTGGGACCGGTCGCGTCGGCGGTAATGAAGGGCAGGTTGATGTTGGAGGTGGTCACGCCGGAAAGCTCGATCTTCGATTTTTCGGCAGCCTCCTTGAGTCTCTGCATCGCCATCTTGTCGCCGGACAGATCAACGCCTGTCTCGGTTTTGAAGGACTGTACCATCCAGTCGATGATGCGCTGGTCAAAGTCGTCGCCGCCGAGACGGTTGTTGCCGGCAGTCGCCAGAACCTCCTGCACGCCGTCGCCGATCTCGATAATAGAGACGTCGAAGGTGCCGCCGCCGAGGTCATAGACCATGACCTTCTGGTCATTTTCCTTATCCATGCCGTAGGACAGCGCCGCCGCGGTAGGCTCGTTGATGATGCGTTTGACCTCGAGACCCGCGATCTTGCCGGCGTCCTTGGTCGCCTGACGCTGGGCGTCGGTGAAATATGCGGGAACGGTGATGACGGCGGAGGTAACCTTCTCGCCCAGATAAGCCTCTGCGTCAGCCTTGAGCTTCTGGAGCACCATCGCGGAGATCTCCTGCGGTGTGTACGCTTTGCCGTCGATCGTGACCTTGTAGTTGGAGCCCATCTCTCTCTTGATCGAGGAAACGGTGCGGTCGGGGTTGGTGATCGCCTGACGCTTCGCGACCTGACCGACCAGACGCTCGCCTGTCTTAGAGAACGCTACCACGGAAGGGGTAGTGCGCGCGCCCTCGGCGTTTGCGATCACAACGGGCTCGCCGCCTTCGATTACTGCTACACAAGAGTTTGTTGTACCTAAGTCGATACCGATTGTTTTTGCCATAATAATACCTCCATGTTTAGTGGTTAGTGGTCAGTGACCAGTGGTTAGTTTCTTTGTAGGGGAGGGGTGCTCCCCGTTGGGGAGACGTCGCGAAGCAACAGAGGGGGAGGCGTCTCCGCCGAGGAATGCTCCTCCCGTTTTATATGTTAATAGGTGAGGGCGAAGCCCTCCCACAACTGCTAACTGAGATCTGTTATCTGCTAACTGCAAACGCCGTCAGGCGTTCGCCACGACGACCATCGCGTGACGAATGATCTTGTCGCCGATTTTATAGCCCTTCTGATATACCGCCGAGATCGAATTCTCCGGCAGGCTCTCATCCTCGACCATCGACACCGCGTTATGCAGCGCGGGATCAAAGGTGTCGCCCACCTCGCAGAACGGCTCGACCTTGAGCTTTTCCAGACAGGTTTTCAGCTGCTGGGCGATCAGCGCGATACCCTTGCTGAATTCCTCGGGGACGTCCTTTCCCTCGAACTGCGCCATCGCCTGCGTCAGGCTGTCGGCAAGGGGCAGCAGCTCCTTGACCACCCGCGCGGTCGCGTCGTCGTAGATCTGCAGCTTTTCCGCTGAGGTGCGCTTGCGGTAGTTGTCGTACTCGGCGTACAGACGGATATATTTTTCTTTCTCCGCCTTGAGCTCTTCGATCAATTTTTCTTCCTTAGAAGGTTCCTTCTTTGCTTCAACGGCTTCCTCCGCCGTTTCTTTCACGGGCTCTTCCGTTACTTCTTCAGCCTGCTCAGCCGTTTCTTTGACCTTTTCGGTCTCTTCGGCTTCGGGCTTCTTCTTTTCCTTTTTCATCTTATCTCACTCTCCTCACAGCAGCTCTCCTATCGCGCGGGACACGCATCCAGCGGCGTAGATGACCTCGCTCATAATGGTTTTATAATCGATCCGCAGCGGCGCGATCACCGCTACCGCCCCGGCGTTTTCGCCGCCGATCTCATAGCGGGCGGTCACCACCGCGCTGCCCCTCAGCTCCGGGATCCTGCTCTCGCCGCCGAGGTAGATCATATGGGTGCGGCTGTTGTTCAGCAGCCCCGATACACCTTTTGTATCGCTCAAAAACCGCATCACGCTGCGAGCGGCTTCAAAATCGTAGCTGTCCGAAAACAGCAGATTCGTCTGACCCGCGACAATGACGTTGACCTCCAGAGCGCTCTGCGCCGCGTCATAGATCGCCACCAGCGCGTCCGAGATGAAGAGCGTCAGCTCTCCCATACCCGAAGCCGCAGTCTGAAGAAAGCCCTGCGTCACATCCGTGAGCTTCACCCCCGCGAACGCCTCGTTCACCGCCTTGTCGAACATCGTCAAAAGCTGCGGCGTAACGACAAAATCACATCGGAACAGCCGTGATTTGACCATCCCGTTGGAGGTGACCAGCACCGCCATGGCGGTGTGCCGTCCCGTGGATACAAAGCGGATGCGGTGGACTCTCGCTTCGTCCGACGACGGCGTCGTCGCCGCGGCGGCGGCGTGAGCCAGCTGTGAGAGCACCATCGCCGCGCGGCTGAGGATGCTCTCCGGAGCCCCCGCTCCCGCGCGTATCCCGCGTTCGATGTTTTCGCGCAATCGTTCGGGCAGGATCGCGGGCTTCATCAGATTGTCGATGTAGTAGCGATAGCCCTGTCTTGTCGGCACGCGGCCGGCAGAGGTGTGCGGCTGGTGCAGATAGCCTTCCTCGTCCAGCGATTTCAGCTCATTGCGGACGGTTGCGGACGACACGCCCAGCTCCGTCTCCTCCAGCAGCGTCTTGGAGCCGATCGGCTCGCCGGTGCGGATGTAGGTCTCCACGACAGCCGACAGTATCTTCTCTTTTCGTAACGCGAGCGCCATACCGTCGCCTCCTTTGCCGTGACCGCCCGGAGCGCATTTTCATTCGTCATTGCGAAGCCCAAAGCCTCCACAATCCTCAGGGAGGTGCCGCGAAGCGGCGGAGGGTTGCCGCAGAGCAGGAATCTGTTCGTATTCCCTTTTGTTTGCTTTTAGCACTCTCGATGTTCGAGTGCTAACTTACAATACATAGTATAACCCAAAATCAGAAAAAGTCAATAATTTAATTGTGAATTTTTTGTAAAGCAGGAAAAATCAGCCTTGGGCAGATATCCACATTGTTTCATCCGCGCTGCAAGGACAGCTCGTCCCCGTACTTTGAGGGGATCAGCACCCCGCCGGATCAAGAAGTGTTGCCGCAAAAAGCACAGGAGGATCTGACCGAGCTCGAGCGCGCCGAGCAGAAAACGGCATACGGCAAGCGGATGGAAAAGATGTACCGCCGACTCGGCAAATACGCCCTCGATCCGACCAACAAACAGACCTATCTCGGTCGTGCCGATCAGTGGGCGGAATATAGCGGAAGCTGGCAGGATTATTACGACGGACTACTTGAAAAAGCCGAGGAAAGTGGTATAATAAAGACAGGACATTTACCAATCAATTTACAATTGTTTGCTCATTCAAGTAAAAGCTTTCCGACCGTTATTCTGCCAAAGTCGGAATATGCGCATGTCATGAGCGAGATAGAAACCAACATTACTCCGGAGCAAAGAAGAAAAAAGGTTTTCAGAAAGGCGATCGGAGATTATTATTATACAGTCGAGAATAACGGTCCCGGCAATTATCGGATCATCGCAAAGGAGAGGATAGAATGACGGTTGAAGAGTACATCCAAAAGAAAAAGCCTTCAAAAGTCACATTAGAGCTTATTGAAAGGCTCAAGACTTTTTCACAGGATCCCGACTATATCCTCGGCACTCTTGCCGACAGTCCTTATGATGAGGATCGACAGCTGATAATCGACTATATCGATCATGGAGAAGATGTGAGTTATGAAAATGTACTCTTGTTTTCTCTTGAAGTAGGACAAAAAAGAAAAAAGATGACACGAAAATGATAACCGCTCCCACGACGTGAGGGCGGTTTTAAGTTGAGGAGATCGTGATGGATAATTTCAGAATCATCTATAAAATACTGCGTATTCTTGAAAGGTCGATGGAACTAGAAGAATTTGACACGTCAAGTATTTCAGCAGAGCAACTGAATATTCCGTATCCTTTGTGGTGCAGGATCATGAAAATGCTCGTTGATAACGACTATGTTACCGGCGTCAGTGTATGGAACGCAGTTGATTGTGCATATCCGCGCGTAAAGGTCACCAGACCGGAGATTACTCTGAAAGGTCTTGAGTATCTACAAGAAAAGACGATCATGCAAAAAATATATAAGGCAGCAAAGGGATTCGCAGATATTATCCCAAATATTTAATGTTTACCGTCCTGCATTAGGGCGGTTTTGTTATACCCGAAACGAACGTGTATCTAATTAATGTATCTTATTGAAGGGCAGGGCGCATCCAAGCCTCCCTCTGACGAGGGAGGTGTCGCCGATCGTCAAGGTCGGTGACGGAGGGAGAGATAACGCAGCGTTACAACAGTAATAAAACGCCTGACTCCATCTCTTACGCAATGATACTTCCCCGCCGGCTTAAGTCATAATACGGTTTGTATTTATTATGTCGCGTTATCTCTCCCCTGCGATTCGAACAACTTTCTCTTTCAAAACATCTTTCCGCTTGCCCCCTCGTCAGAGGGGGCTGGAAAAGAAGCCGCACATCCATCGTTAGACCGACCCTTTCTCTTCTCTCAAAGTTGACACCTTCCGACAAATCCTATATAATAAGGTTGAGATTGCCGCGGGATGAAAAAGAGTTTATCCCTCGCAATGACGATTATTATGGGAGCTGATACCATGATCCTGACCTTTATTACCGCGATCCTGTGCTTTGCGGCGGCGATCATCATGCTGACGCCGTATTTCCGCAGGCTTACCCTGCTGCGTCCGATGGCGTTCTTCCTGATTTTTCAGGGCGCGTGGCAGATCATCTCGTTTTTTGTTTACGAGCTCTACCCCACCTCCGCCGTGCCCGGCTATATCAACCGCATCGGCACGATCCTGATCGTGCTGTACTACATCTTCATGCTGTTCATGACCCGCATGAAGAGTAAGCGCAAAAAGAGGGATAAATCATGACCGGCTGGCTGAGCGTTATCGTATGGTTCCTGCTGGCGGCGTATCTGATCTACTCCTGCATCCGCCGCTACCGCACCCCGATCATGTACATCCTGTCGGGCTTTATGGTGTTTCTGGGCGTATGGGAGCTGATCGACGTCCTCACCGCCGTGAACCTCAAGGCGGGCGTCTACGGCTGGATCTATCGCGGCGTCGCGCTCATTGTGCTGGTGCTGTGTCTTGTCTGGTATTTTGTGCTGCGCAACCGCAATGATTAAGGCGCCGCCGCACGATCTGCGGTACAAGCGCCTCTCTTTCGGATGATCCGATCGTCAATGTGCCACAACATCTTGTGTCAGGAGCCCGCAACAGCTACAATCTTCAAAAAAATCCCGAGAAAATCCATAAAATGCTTGCATTTTGCGCGCATTAATGGTATCATTGATTGTACGTGAAAACGTTGATATCCGATTCCGGCGCCGTGTTAAACCGGATTCGGCTTACTATTTACTGTATTTTAAGGAGGTGGGACAATGCCGAATATTAAATCAGCAAAGAAGCGCGTTAAGGTTATCGCGACCAAGACAGCCCAGAACAAAGCCATGAAGTCTGCCCTCAAGACCTACATCAAGAAGGCATACATCGCGGTAGATACAAACGCTGATGACAAGGCTGAGGCGGTACGTCTTGCTACAAAGAAAATCGACCAGGCCGTCGCGAAGGGTCTTCTGCACAAGAACACTGCCGCGAGAGCGAAGTCTTCTCTGGCGAAGCGTCTGAACGCATCCGCTTGATCTTATCAACTTCACACTAAATCGATAAAAGCAGGCTTTACGCCTGCTTTTTTGTTTATCAGTCTATATCATAACGCAGATAACGTTCACGCCGCTGTATCGTGAGCAACGTTTGCGCAACCTAAGGCTCCGCCTTATTTTTTCATACGGATATTCACCAGCACGATCCCCGCCGCGGTCAGCAGAATGCTGATCAGATAGAGCGGCTCAAAGATCTGACGTTCACCGAGAATCACAAACGACCATACCGCGCCGAAAACGGGTATCAGCATATTGAATACCAATATCTGCCCCGCCTCATGCAGCACCAGCAGCGCCGTCCACAGCGTGAACGCCGCGGCAGAGACGAACGCGAGATACAGCACGATCAGCATGCCTTTTGCGGAAAATACAAAGGCGCCGCCCATGCACAAGCCGACAAGCAGGATCATCATCCCGCCGAAGCTCAGCTGGTATGCCGTGCTCTCATAGACGATCCCCTTCGAAACTTTCTTTCCGATGAAGCCTCCCGCGGTATTCAGCAGCGCCGCCGCCAGCACCAACCCCTCGCCCGTCATCGAAAAGCCGCCGAGAGCGCTGTTATTAATCAGCACGATCCCCGTCATGCCGACAATCACGCCGATGACTTTCAGCGCTGTCAGCCGTTCTTCCTGAAAGAACAGCGGCGCGAAAACCACCGCGAAGAAAGCCGACGCGGCGGTGATGATCGACGTCTTTGTCGCCGTAGTATTGGCGACGCCGATATAGTTGCAGATATACATCAAGCCCGTCTGCACCGCGCCGTACAGCAGTACGCCGCCGATCCTGTTTTTCGAAACCGTCGGCAAGCGTCGGCTTTTCACCCACGTGAAAGCAAAGACCATCAGCCCTGCCAGCACGAACCGCACGCCCGCGAATATCAGCTTGTCCGCCACGGTTTCGATCCGGAGCGCCGCGTAGCCGAACTTGATTACCGGATACGCCGAGCCCCACAGCGCCGTACACAGCACGGCACACAGCATCGCCGCCCATTTCTTTTTCAAAACTCTTTCCATAACCAGTCAGCAAGAGCCGGGGTCTCCCCTAATGTCAGCAAGTTAAACGGAGGCTCCCTTTGGTAAAGGGAGCTGTCACCCGACACGCATGTCGGGTGACTGAGGGATTGTATCCATTGACCGAGCGTCAGCGAGATACAACTCCCTTAGCTTTAGTGACATTGAGGTCTTCCCCGGCTCATTTTTTACATGTTTTCTTATCTCTTATCCAGATCGACATAAGGCGTCTCGTGACACACGCTCATATATGCGGGACGGATGATCTTGTTGACGTTCAGCAGCTCCTCGATACGGTGAGCGCTCCATCCCGCGATACGCGCGACCGCGAAGATCGGCGTGTAGAGCTCCTGCGGGAGCCCCATCATCTTATAGACAAAGCCGGAGTAGAAGTCGACGTTCGCGGATACGCCCTTGTACATCTTGCGATGCTGCGCGATGATCTGTGGCGCCAGCCTCTCGATGCGGCTGTACAGGTCATACTCGTCGGTCGTGCCCTTTTCCACCGCGAGCTTTTCGACAAAGCCCTTGAATACCCGCGCGCGGGGGTCGGAGATGGAGTAGACCGCGTGACCGATACCGTAGATCAGACCGCTGTGGTCATAAGCGTCTTTATTCAGGATCCTGTTCAGATAAGCCGATATCTCGTCCTCGTCCGTCCAGTCCTTGACGTTATACTTGATCTCGTTCATCATGCCCATCACACGCAGGTTGGCGCCGCCGTGCTTGGGACCCTTCAGCGAGCACAGCGCCGCGGCGATCGCCGAATAGGTATCGGTGCCCGAAGAGGTGACGACACAGGTGGTGAAGGTAGAATTGTTGCCGCCGCCGTGCTCCGCGTGGAGCATCAGCGCCATGTCGAGCACCTGTGCCTCCAGCGCGGTGAATTGGCGATCCTCGCGCAGAGTGCTCAGCAGGATCTCCGCCGTATGCTCACACCGCTCGGGATTATGGATAAACAGGCTCGCGCCGTTGGTATAGTGGTTATACGCCTGATAGGAGTAAACCGTCAGCAGCGGGAACAGGGAGATCAGCTTCAGACACTGGCGCAGTACGTTATCGATGCTCAGGTTCATGACGTCGTGGTCATACGACGCGAGCGTCAGCACCGCCTTTGCCAGCGCGGTCATCATATCCTTGCCCGAAGCCTTGAGGATGACGTCGCGTACAAAGTGCTTGGGCAGCACGCGCGAATCGGACAAGAGCTCCATAAAGCCGTCCAGTTCTTCACGGTCCGGCAGCTTGCCGAACAGCAGCAGATAGACGACCTCCTCAAAGCCGAGGCGGTTGTCTTTGGAACAGCCCGCGATGATATCCTCGATATTGATCCCGCGGTAAAAGAGCTTGCCGTCGGTCGGAACGGTCTTGCCGTCCACGATCTTGTTCTGGCGGATCTCGCTGACGTCCGTCAAGCCCGTCAGGACGCCGCGTCCGTTGAGGTCGCGCAGTCCGATGTTCACGTTATATTGGGAGTACAGCTCCTTGTCGATGTTGCCTTTTCTGATACAGCCGTTTGCCAGCTCCTGGATCCTTTGATCGCTGGTGCGTACCGGCGCCATAGCCTCACTTCCTTCATAAAAATAGTCATTGCGAAGCCCATACGGGCTGCGGCAATCTCAACCATATTAGATTATTATACTGTATTTTATTCGATTAGTCAAATAAATATTCTTACTTCCTCTCCATCACACAAACTTCCCTTTCCGTTCATAATTTGTTCATAATTTCAACATTTTCGCCACACAATGCCCCTTTATACTATAGCCATAACAGAAAAACACAGCAACAAATCGCTTCTGAGAATGACGAAGCAATAACAGAAAGGAGCATCCCCATGGCTTTCACTTATATCTTTCAGCGCGTCGAGAAAAAATACCTGCTCACCCGCGAGCAGTACGAATACCTCGTCAAAGCGATCTCCCCCTACATGGCGCCCGATCATTACGGCGAGACCGAGATCCGCAACATCTACTTTGACAACAGCGACAACGAGCTGATCGAGACCTCTCTCCTGAAGCCCGCATACAAAGAGAAGCTCCGCCTGCGCTCCTACGGCGTTCCGAACATGGACTCAACCGTGTTCTTCGAGATCAAAAAGAAGTACCGCGGCGTCGTCTACAAGCGCCGCATCTCCATGAAGCTCAGCGAGGCCTACGCCTACATCGACGGCGGCAAGCTCCCCGAAAGCATCGAGGGCAACATCCCCTCGGAGATCGACTACATGATGCGCCGCTACCGCCTCTCTCCCAAAGCATTCATCAGCTACCGCCGCGTGGCGTGGGCAGGCAAGGACGACCCCGATCTGCGCATCACCTTTGACCGCGACATCACCTCCCGCTACGACGATACCCGCCTCGAAAGCACGGCTCAGGGACACAAGCTGCTCCCTGAGGACAACTACCTGATGGAGATCAAGATCCCCGGCGCGATGCCCCTGTGGCTGGCGCATGTCCTCTCCGAGAAGAACATCTTCCCCCACAGCTTCAGTAAGTTCGGCACCGCCCACATCCAGAATCAGATCAAGATCGCCAGCGGCTTTTAAAACTGTCATTGCGAAGGGCAAAGCCCTGCGGCAATCTCAACCAAATAATACTATATACTGGAGGTACAGAACATGACATTCGATTCTATTTTCACCGGCGACAGCATCACCCTCGTACAGGGTCTTATCGCGACAGGCGCCGCACTCATCTTAGGCATTATCGCATCCATCGTCTATCGCTTCAAGAGCTATTGCTCCAAAAATTTCGCGGTCGCTCTGGCGCTTCTGCCGCCGATCGTGACCATGCTCATCGTCATGGTCAACGGCAACCTGGGGACCGGCATCGCAGTCGTCGGCGTATTTTCGCTGGTGCGCTTCCGCTCCCAGCCCGGCAATGCGCGTGAGATCCTCGCGATCATGCTTGCGATGGCGATCGGTCTTGCCTGCGGCACCGGCTATGTCACCTTCGCGGTATTCGGAGCCGTCATCATCTGCGCCGTATGGCTCCTGCTGTTCCTGACTCCCTTCGGCAACACCACCAAGAAAGAGCTGAAGATCGAGCTCCCCGAAAACCTCGACTATGAAGGACTCTTCGATGATATCTTCGGCGAGTTCACCACCAAGAACGAGGTCATCACCGTCAAGACCGTCCAGATGGGCAGCGTCTACGAGCTGCGCTATCATATATCCCTCAAGCGCAATAAGAGTGAAAAGGCGTTCATCGACGCGATCCGCGCCCGCAACGGCAACCTGCCCGTATCCTGCGGCAGAGTCAAAAACGACGCCGAGCTTTGATACCGAAAGCCCTTTAAGACACTTTACATTCGACTTATCAAAGCTTGATGCGTGTTTCACCCCGACAACATCTTATCATCATCTGCTCCTTGCCTGCCGGGATACAGTTATTCATCCCTCTTACTGTGTCACGGCAGGGAATATCCAAACCGAGAACGGCGTCCGCACGGGCGCCGTTTTCGGTTTGGTTTTGTTCAAGTGGATTTAAGCGGCGGTTACTTAAGTCGTGGCAATTCCACAAAAAGAAGCCCTTTTTCTGTCACTTGTACATTCTGCACAATTCAATGTTTCAAAATTTGGATTGCAAATCGCAAGACATTATGATAGAATGAAGCTGCCAACAATTACAAACTGAATAATCAGTGCATTTTTATGTATCAGTATAAGAGCGCCTATTTTACATATTTATTAGATAAGGGTGTTTTTTGCTTTTGTAAAAAACACGGCTCTATCTATTAGAACACCTTATCTTGAAGTATGTCAAAATAGGTTTGTACTGATATGTTTGTAATTGTTTGGCGACGATTTCGGAGCTTCGTGTTTTTTGGCGTATGGCTTTTGGAGTCGTACGCTTTTTTATTTTGCCGCTGTAATTCCGTAGAACTTGAATCAATGTTAGGAGGAAAACATGAAGCATCAACACAAAATCATCAGCCTGTTCTTATCCCTTATTATGGTGATGAGCGTCTTTACAGCTGCTCCGGTCACTACTTCGGCAACGGAGAGAGAAGCAGTCGGAACCGTCGCGAGAAATTCCGATGATTTCGGAACAGTCGATAACAACAATCCCGATTATATGTATTGTGAGATCGACGATGCGACGGCAGAACTCTATAAGTACTGTGGTTCGGAGACTCATGTCAATATCCCTTCGGTTCTCGGCGACCGAACGGTAGTCAGTATCGGGAGCGGTGCTTTCAGTAAATGCTCAAATATCAAGAGCATTAAGATTCCGAATACAGTCACCATGATCGACGCCGGCGCATTCGATGAATGCACAAGCCTAACAAATATCTCGATCCCGAATACGGTCACTTTGATCGGTGAGCGTGCATTCTTTAATTGCACATGCCTGACAGAGATAACAATCCCCAATTCTGTTACAAGCATCGGAGCTTTGGCGTTCTCGGGGTGTACCGGGTTGAAAGGGGTGAATATCAGCAATCTTGCAGCATGGTGCCGTATCAGTTTCGGTAATGATGCGTTTGTCAACGATCCGCTTTATTCCAACCCCTTGATGTGTGCTCACAAATTATATCTGAACGGGAGCCTTATCACAGATCTGGTTATTCCCGATTCTGTCACGAGAATCGGCAACCGTGCTTTTGCCGGTTGTTCTTCTCTTGTCAGCGTCACCGTTCCCAACGCGCTTGCCAGTATCGGAATAATGGCATTTTACGGCTGTGACGGATTGAAAAGCGTGTATATCAACAATCTTGACTCGTGGTGTGACATTCAATTTACAAAGGATGCCAAGTTTTCTGATCCCCTTGATCCCCTCTATTCCAATCCGCTGATATGTGCTCACGATTTATATGTGAACGGGAGCCTGATAACGGATTTGGTTATCCCCGATTCTGTTACAAGCATCTGTGACCGTGCATTTGCCGGCGGTTCTTTTGTCAGCGTTACCGTTCCCGATACGGTGACTGGTCTCGGTGAATCAGTGTTTTCCGAATGTAAAAGACTGACGGATGTAACCTTGCCCAATTCGTTGAAAACTATCGGAAACAGCGCATTTTCAAATTGTACAGGCTTAGTCAGCTTCACAGTCCCCGGTTCTGTATTCAATATCGACGACGGTGCATTTTCCGGCTGTAGCGGACTGACGAAGATTACAATCCCCGATTCTGTCACCTACATCGGCAGAGAGGCGTTTTACAATTGTACCGAACTGACGGAGGTTACGATTCCGGATTCCGTTACCAAACTAGGCGCCCGTGTGTTTTCCGACTGTTTCAGTCTGACAAAAGTAACGATTTCTAATGCTGTAACCGAAATCGAATCATATGTGTTTATGAGATGTTTCGGATTAACAGAATTTACGGTTCCCGACAATATTACAAGTATTGGGCATATGGCGTTTTTTGACTGTATTAATCTGAAAAAAGTAACGGTTCCCCGATCTGTTGAAACGATCAGCAGATTATCACTGGGCTATGATTCTCATTACTCAAAAATCGACGGTTTTACTATCTACGGTTATCCCGGAACGGCTACGGAAGTCTATGCAAGGACAAACGGCTTCACATTCATCGTACTTGAGGAAGGAACTGAAACGAAGCCGGGCGACGCGGACGGAGACGGCAATATCACGCTGATGGACGTGACCGAGATACAGCATTATCTCTCTTCGATGAAAACGAATGCAGATGAAGAAACGTTGATGTTTGCCGACGTCGACAAGAACGGTCTGTTGGAGATTATCGACGCGACCTATATCCAGCGGCATCTGGCAGGTATGGAAATACCTTACGCAATAGGATAAAAAATCCTTAAACAAAAGCGCCTGAGCGTCATGCTCAGGCGTTGCTTTTGTCGTATGTTTCCTTACTTCTGATTCTGTTCCAGGAACGCGAGGATATCCCCCACAGTCTCGAAGGTCGCCAGCTCCTCGTCGGGGATCGTGATGCCGTGATCCTCCTCGATGGTCATCAGCAGTTGGAGAATATCTAAGCTGTCCGCGCCCAGATCCTCTTTGATACGGCTCTCCTTGGTGATCTCCATCCCGTTCAGGTGGAGCTGTTCGTCCAGAATCTTTTTCAAATCTTCAAACATATTATTCCTCCGTCTATTATTTGTAGGGGGCGGCGTGATACACATGTCTGCTGCTCCCGAAACGTTTGTCACGATATTTTTCAAACGCAAAGCAAATGAAGGCTTTCCGTAGGGACGAGCAATGCTCGTCCGCCGCTGCCGCGGGTGTTATACTCTATCCCACGTTTTCAATCTATGAAGCGCCCGTCATTCTCGGACGACCGATGGTCGTCTCTACGAAAAACTGCTTACTTCGCGATAGGGTAAGATCTTAACAGGAGCATAAGCTCGTCATCCATGCCGTTTCCTTACGCTTCCTGCAGCTTCCCCAGCGCCTCTTCGATCTCCGCGTTCATCGCGCCGACAGACATCTTATACGCCTGATCGATGCAGATGCGCACCGCGTTCGCATCACTGCTGCCGTGACCCTTGACGATGGTCTTTTCACACCCCAGCAGCACCGAGCCGCCGTAGTTGTGATAGTTCATGAATTCCTTTTCCTCCATGAACATCTTTTTCATCAGCAGCGCGCCGAGCTTGTAGATCGTCTTGGAATAGATATCCTTTTTCAGCTTTTTCAGCAGTTCCAGCGCTGTGCCCTCGGTCGTCTTGACCAGCACGTTGCCCGAAAAGCCGTCGCACACCACCAGATCATATTTGCCCGAGAGCAGGTCGCGGCTTTCCATATTACCGACGAAATTGATGCTGCCGCAGTCTTTGAGCATCGGATAGGCTTTTTTGCGCAGGTCGTCGCCCTTTTCACTCTCGACGCCGACATTTAAAAGCGCGACTCTCGGATCTTTCACGCCGTACACGTTTTTCAGGTACGCCGAGCCCAAGATCGCCTGATGCAGCAGCATCTCGGGGGTGATATCTACGTTCGCGCCGGAGTCGCATACGCCGACGATCCCGCCGTCCATCGTCGGCAGCAGCGGACAGAAGGCGGGCCTGCGGATGCCGCGGATGCGTCCGATGCGCAGGGTCGCCGCGGCGATCAGCGCGCCGGTCGCGCCGGTGGAAACCACACCCGCGATATCAGGGTCCTTTCTGAGCATCGTGATCGCCTTGATCATCGAGCTTTCTTTCTTCAAACGGATCGCGTCGGTGGGCTTGTCCTCGCCGGTAATCACCTCGGGCGCGTGCACGATCTCGATCCGATCTCCCGTATAGCCGATGCGCTCCAGCTCTTTTTTGATGATGCCTTCATCGCCTGTCAAAATCAGGCTCAGGTCGTCATGCTCTTTTAAAGCGAGCGCCGCGCCCTCGACATTCGCCGCAGGGCTCTTGTCGCCGCCGAAGCAGTCTATGATGATTTTCATATGAAATCCTCCCTAATAGCCTCCCTTTCCTAAGGGAGGTGGCGCGCAGCGCCGGAGGGTTGCCGATTACATATTTCTACAATTATGGAGTGTATTAGCAACCCCCAGTCATCGTCCGCAAGCGTCCGGCGACAGCTCCCGATAAATGGGAGTCTATATCTTCTTTACATAAGCTCTTCTGCGCTTATGCTTGACCTCTTTGAACCGCTTCCACTGGTTCTGGATCGCGGCGTTGAGCTCGAGGTTCGGGTTGGTCTCGGCATATTCGATCCCGTCATCGCGCAGCATCTTCATGACCTCCGCCGACACCGCGACGGAAATACCGCGGTTCAGATAAGCGGGATCGACTGCGATCAGTCCGAGATCGATCACCCGCGGATTCTTGATCGCTTTCAGCAGCCGTGCCAGCGCGGCAGGCGTGAGCTTGCCGTTTGACTTTTGCACCGCCTTCGCGATCGACGGGAAGCATACGCCGATGCATACCGCCTTGTCGTTTTCATCGAGGATGATCGCCACATGCTTCAAGTCGACGATCAGCTTGAACGACTTGATGATCTCGTTCTTCATCGCCTCGGTAAAGGGCACCGTACCGTACAGGCGCTCATAGCCCAGATCGATCAGATGGAAGAAATCCACGCCATATTTATCGATGAAATCATTGATATCCTTCGCCTCGCCGAAGCGCAGGTTGTAGCGCTTCATAACGAAATCCGCCATCTTCTGCACGGAGCCGTCGTCCTCGTCGGGCAGATAGAGCTTTGACTCCGTCCAGTCGACTTCCTTTTCAAAGCCCAGCCCCTCTACCAGCTTGGGGTAATAATCATAATTATACTGGGTCTCGAAGGTCGACAGCTGATCGAAGCCGTCCACCAGCATACCCTCGCGTTCGAGATCGGAAAAGCCCAGCGGTCCGACGATGGTATCCATGCCCTTATCCTTTGCCCAGCTTTCCACCGCGTCGAACAGCTTCGCGGCGACTTCTTTATTGTTCACCGCGTCAAAGCGGGTGAAGCGCACGCGCTTTTCATTCCGCTTTTCGTTGCTCGCCTTCTGGATGATGCCCTGTATCCTGCCGACGACCCTGTCGCCGTCATAAGCGAGGTAGTTCACGATGTCACAGCAGTCGTTATAGATAAAGCCCTTTTTGAACATCCCCTTTTCGTCGCCGTACAGCGGCGGCACAAAGTAAGGGCAGCTCTTATACAGCTCAAGCGGAAAGTCGATGAACTGTTTTTGTTCTTTTTTGGTTGTTACTTCTCTGATGGTGATCATAACGATCTCCTCTTTGCGTGGAAGCACACACCCACGGTATTCGGCCCGCAGTGGCTTCCGGCGGTCGGGTTCACATCCACGATCATCGTGCGCAGATCGTTTCCGTAACGCTCCTTGAGCATCTTCTCGATCTCAACGGCAATCTCACGGCAGTCGGCATGTCCGACCAGCACACGGTGATCCTTCACGTCCTCGCCGAGCGCGTCCACATAGCTGATCAGGCGCTCCATCGCCTTGACTCTACCCTTTTCCTTGCCGACGGATACCATCTTGCCCTCTTCGTTCATGTAGATGATCGGGCGGATGCCCAGCAGGGTACCCATCGTGCCCGCGATGCCGGACACGCGACCGCTGTGCTTGAAGAATTTCAGATCGTCCGCAAAGAAATAGCAGCCGACCTTGCCGATCTCGGTCTTTGCCCATTCGAGCATCTCTTCCGCGCTTTTGCCCGCCTTATACATATCGCCGATCTCCAGCACCGGCAGCAGCGAGCACAGGGTGATGCCCATCGTGTCGATCTCATAGAATTTGCGATCGGGATACTTTTCCAGCAGCTCTTTAACAGCAATATCCATGTTGTCAAAGGTCGCGGTCATATTGCGCGAAAAATGGACGTACAAAATGTCGTTGCCCGCCTGAAAATGCGGTTCAAAGTAATCCTTGTATCGCTGTGTCGAGATCGCCGAGGTGTTCGGCAGGACGCCGCCTCTCAATTTGTCATAGAACGCGTGCGCGTCGAACTCGTCAAAATCCTCATACGGATAGGTCGTCACGCCGTCGATCGAATACGGCATACTGATCAGCTGATAGCCAAACTCCTTCGCCTGCGCGGGGGTGATATCGGTATCGGTATCGGTAAATAAGATAAGCATAGTCAGTTTCCTTTCTGCGTGTAATCAGCCTCCCTTTGGTAAAGGGAGGTGGGTCGGAACTCGTTCCGATCCGGAGGGATTGTATCTATTGTCCGAGCGAGACGCTTGCGTCCCGCGAGTAACCTTCACTCTTCACTCCAAAATCAATATATAATCATAGATCGGCTGACCGCCGTTCACCATGATCACTTCACTGCGCGGATATTTCGTGCTCAGCGCGTCCGCCATCTTTGAGGCGTTTTCCGCCTGAGGCTCTTCGCCCGCTAGGATCAGCAGGATATCATAACTCCCCGCGCTGAGCTTCTCGCACAAGCCGAGCAGCGCGTCCTCGGGCGTTTTTTCATCGACATAAATCTCGTCGCCGACAAAGCCGATGTAGTCGTCCTTGATCACCTCGACCGCGCCGCCGGATACGTCGCGCGAGGCGCGCGACACCATACCCGTCACCACACCGCCGATAATCTCATTCAAACTTGCCGTGATCTCGTCGGCGCTGCCGGCGTCCGGATCGAACATCGAGATCGCCGAGTAGCCCTCTCCGATCGTCTTGGTGCGGATGATCCGCACGTCCGCGTTATCATACAGCTGCGCCGCCTGCTCGGCGGTCAGGATAATATTGCTGTTGTTGGGAAAAACGTAGATCGTCTCGGCGCAGGTCTGCTCAAACGCCTTGACCAGCTCCTGAGCGGAGGGGTTCATGCTCTGTCCGCCGTCGACCACCACATCGACCCCGAGGGAAGAAAACAGGCTCTGTATGCCCTCGCCCGCAGCGACCGTCACGATCCCGTAGGGCTTCTGCGGCTTGCGGCGGAGCTTTAACTCCTGCATCCCGTGGCTGCCGTTGTGCTGCAGCGTCATGTTCTCCATCTTAGTCGTCAAAAACTCACCGTACTGCTGACAGTGGTTAAAGATATCACCGGGACGCATTGTATGCACATGCACCTTGATGATGGAGCCTTCCCTAAAGCAGACCACCGAATCGCCGACCGCGTTCAGCCAGTCGATAAAACCGTCGAGGTCAAAGCGGTCGAGATCCACCTTACTTCGCTGCAGCCGCAGCAGAAATTCGGTGCAGTAGCCGTATTCCAGCACACTGTCCTCGGTGAACGCGTCGAGGTTCACGCGAGCAGGCTGCGGAGCACCGCCCACAGAGAGCGCTTCATACCGCGCACCCGAGAGCGCATCCTTCATGCCCTGCATGATATAGATCAGTCCCGCGCCGCCCGAGTCGACGACGCCTGCTTCCTTGAGCACATCCAGCAGGTCGGGCGTGCGTTCCAAGCTCTCTCTCATAGCGGGCAGCATCATGTCAAACAGCTCGTCAAAGCTCTTCGGCTGTTTTTTCGCGACTGCCTCAACGCCCTCGCGATAAACGGTCAGGATGGTGCCCTCGACCGGTGTCGCCACCGCGCCGTAGGCTTCCGCAACACCCGTCTGCAGCGCGGCAGTAAAGCCGTCGACGCCCAGTCGGTCGGCGTCCTTCATCCCTTTAGCGAGCCCCGAGAAAATACGCGAGAGGATCACGCCCGAGTTGCCGCGCGCTCCCAGCAGCATTTCCTTTGCCGCGGCGGACGCGGTCACCGACAGCAGCACGCTCTCTGCCGTTTTTGTCGCGGCGGCATTGACGGTCATGAACATATTGTCGCCTGTATCCCCGTCGGGGATCGGAAAGACGTTCAGATCGTTGACCGCCGTGCGGTGCCGGTTCAGGTTCTGTGCACCCGCGCGCAGCATATTGAGATAGTATATTCCGTCTATTTCTCTTATCATATCCTATTCCTCTCGAAAAAGTCATTGAATAAGAAGGTGATTTCATAAATAATCACACCAAATGACAGTATACTACACAATTCGGCTTTTTTCAAATACTTTCTGCATTTTATCGGATTTCAGCCGATAATTACCATCATGACCGTTGACTTTTACCTCATGTGTATCATATAATACACACGAAAGTAAATTTGTGGTATAATCCGCTCTCAACTAAGAAGAATCTTCATAAAGAGGTCAACCATGCAGAAAAGAAACCGCAGCGCCGACCGCAGGGTCATCAGAACCAAGCGCGCGATCAAAAACGCCTTCGCGAAGCTGCTTACCGAAAAGAATATCAACGATATCACCATCAGTGAAATTGCCTCAGGCGCCAACATCAACCGCAAAACATTTTACAACTATTACAGCGGCGTACACGAGGTCATCGGCGAGATCGAGGACGACATCATCAGCCGCATCGACGAGGCGCTGACCGGTATCGGCTTCATCAACACGCTCCAAAGCCCCTATCTCATATTTGATACGCTGACCGCCGTCATCAACACCGATACGGACTTTTTCGGATATCTGCTGGGGATGAATACGAACGTCAGCCTGACTGCCAAGATCGCCGAGCTGCTCAAAGAGAAGGCAAAGGGCTTCATCCTGCAATATATCGAGATAGACGAGCTCAGACTGAATCTGATGAACGAATTCATCATCTCCGGCATGGTGGCGGTATATCAGCGATGGTTCCACTCCGACCGCAGCGAGCCTATCGAGAAGATCAGCGAAGAGATGAAGCTGCTCGCCTATAAAGGACTCAACGGCTTTTTGGGCATGGAGCTGCCCGATTATCCATCCGCACAGCAAGGAGACACGCCATGAAGGTACAAATCATCAACATTCCGCAGAATTTGCATCTGATCCCCCGACAGCACGAGCCCTTTGACGCTTACGGCGTCTCAAAGGATCCCGACAGCCGCTACGCCGTCATAGAAGCGTCCCAAAACAGCTTATTCATCGCGGTGAAGGTCGTCAGCTGCGATAACGATCTGCTCGTCGGCGAATATGTCGATCATTATCGCTTTGACAACGATATCCCCATGATGATGAAATACACGGTGCTGTGGGACTGTATCCGATACGGCTTCTGCAAGCTGAACCTGTGGGCGCCCGAAATGGCGGATGAATTCAGCGGATATTTTGACCAAACCGTCAAGCGGTTCTACTTTGACTGGGAGCTCTACAAAAAATGCTATGAGGATATCAACGGCGTACCCTGCAAAAAGCAGGATCCGAACAAACGCCGAAGGAAACCGTCATGACCGAACGCAGACGATACAGTCTGATCGACGCGATACGCGGCGCCGCTGTCATCAGTATGATCCTCTACCACCTGTGCTATGATATTTTTTGTGTGTTCGGCGTTTGGTCGGATTTTTACCGCAGCACCCCTATCATCATATGGGAGCGGTCGATCTGCACGGCCTTCATCGTCGTGTCGGGCATATCGCTTCATTTCACAAGGCACGGCTACCGCAGAGGGCTGATCGTCACCCTGTGCGGCGTCGCGGTCACCCTCGTCACTGTACTGGTAACACCCGAACAGTCGATTTTTTTCGGTGTGCTCAGCTTTCTCGGCTGCGCGATGCTGTTCACCTATGCCCTGCGCAGGGTACTCTACCGCATACCGCCGTCGGTCGGCACGGTTCTTTTCTTTCTGCTGTTCCTGCTGTGTTACGGCATCCCGAACGGCTTTATCGGCATGTTCTCTTTCCCGCTGCTCCGGCTGCCCGAGACGCTGTATCAATTCAAGTGGCTCTCGATCGTCGGCTTTCGGTCAAACGATTTCTTTTCAGCCGATTATTTTCCGTTTCTGCCGTGGATCTTCCTCTATCTTTTCGGCTATCAGCTCTGGCGATATCTGGAGCAAAAGCAGCTCGACCGGTTTTTATACCGCAGGATCCCCGTGCTGGATTTCTTCGGCAGACACAGCCTGATTATCTACATGGCGCACCAGCCGCTGCTGTATGGTGTCTGTTATCTTATTTTCGGCAACAAATCATAAAGCATCAACAAGAGCCCTGCGTTTTTTACACGCAAGGCTCTCTTTTTCTTTCAAATATCGACCAGCCTGATACCGATCACCGAGCCGAAGTATTCCGCCAGATCCGCCGCCAGCTTCTGCGGACTGCCGTCGGCGTGGTTGCTGAACACGGCTTCAAAATAATCGTATTCCGGTATATAGATCGCGGCGCTGTAATACGACGGGATATAGCCGTAGTGATAGACCGTCTTGCTATCGCTCTCGTCATAGATCACCAGCCCGAAGCCGTAGCTCATCTCGTCGCGCACGCTGTAGTTGGTCGTCATCAGCTCATACGCGCCCTTGCCGACGACCTCGCCGCCCGTCAGCCCTTTGTACCAGCGATACCAGTCCTGCGGCGTCGTCAGCACGTCGCCGCAGCCGTATTCCGCTCCCTTGACGGTATAGTAGTCCATGCTGAATTCCGTTCGGTCTGTCGCGGCGACCTTCGTGATCTTCTCCTTATCATAATCGTCGATAAAATCCGTATGTTCCATCCCGAGCGGTTCAAAGATATGCTCCCTTACATAATCATGGTAATCCATGCCGCTGACCATCTTTACGATCTCTGCCAGCAGCGCGAAGTTCGAATCGGAATAGTCGAATTCGTCGCCCGGCTCAAACAGCAGCTCTCTCGAAAGGAAGAAATCCCGAATGATCTGCCGATTTTCCTCGGCGGTATTCTCCACATCGACTAGAACATAGCTTTCGCCGCCCTGATCGACGCTGATCACGACCTTCCCTTTGGCGGTGTTCACCATGTAATCCGGTATGCCGGAGCGGTGAGATAACAAATGCGTGATACTGATCTTGTCGCCGTACCGGTAATCGGGAAAGTATTTACCGATCGGATCGGTGATATCGAGCCTGCCGTCCTCGTACAGCTGCATCACCGCCGCGGCGGTCACCTGCTTCGACAGCGAAGCCACGCCGTACGCAACGTCACTGCCGTTCTGCAGCGTATCCGCCGCCATCCCGCCGCCGCCGTCAAAGATCACTTCATCACGGTACACGGCGTATACCGCCGCCGATACCCCCCTGTCGTTGATACACGCCTGAAAGCGCGTCTGTATCCTGTCCTTTTCCTCGTCGCTGAGCACACGCTCCGACCTGCATCCGGTAAAACCGAAGACGATCGCCGCCGTGAGCGCCAAAGCGAGTACCTTCATCAAAGTTTTCATTTCTTCCTTTTCCACCCTTTTAATCTGGCAGTCACCAGCTGGGCGCACAAGCCCGTGAACGCCCCCGCAAGGCAGCCCGATACGATCAAAAACGGATAATACAGCAGCAGCTGAACCGTCCGCGTCACCAGCAGCGCCGCCGCCATCTGACCCGTATTATGCAGCACCGCGCCGAACACCGACGCCGTCCACAGGTGCTTTTCATCGATCACCCGCCTGAGCAGAAGCATCCCTATCAGGCACAAAAAAGCCCCCGACGCGCTGTACAGCAAAGCCATGAAATTGCCGCTGAACACCGCGCCCAGCAAAAGCCGCACCGTCACGACCGCAGCCGCCTCATGCGCCTTGTAGTGATACACCGCGTAAACGGTGATGATATTCGCCAGCCCCAGCTTGATGCCCGGTATCGGGAAGGGATTGGGTATCTGCAGCTCTATGACAAAAATGATCAGCGAAACCGCGGTCAGTACCCCCAGCTTCGTCAGCCTTTTTACTCTTTCACCCATAGCCTACCTCGTCACCGCGTCAACGTCCGCGCCGTCCGTGAACTCGATCACCAGCCTGTGCGGCAGACACACGATCGGCATCGACGCGCTGCTCAGCCATCCCATGTTGACACATGTCCTGTCGGGACAGTCCGCGTCCTTGATGCGGATGCGGTGATCTTTGATCTCGACGGTGTTGACATGCCCCTCATAGGTCACGTCAAACGTTCTGTCCTGTGCGGTCCTCAGGTCAACCGTATCGACGACCGTTCCGTCTGAGACGATCCGCACCGTGCTTTTCTGCGGCGCGGTCAGCACGATCACCGACCCTATAATACCCGCGATAAATATCACCGCTATCATCATGATAAAGACTTTGTTCTTCATCTGTTTCCCTTAACTTTCATTACGATAGCAAATATTTTAGCACATTAAATCGCAATATGCAATATCTGTGTCATTGACTATCCGTCAAAGATGTGCTACTCTTGAAGCATGAAAACTTTTCTTCGCGGCGCATTATGCGCCATCATACTGACGCTTTCTATTTTTCTTGCCTCCTGCGGCGATACACAGACAGATACCGCATCCTTTGAAGCGATGGACACGCTGATGTCGTTCACCGTCTACGGCGACGAGAGTATTTGTGATACCATCCAAAGCCGTATCCTGTCGCTCGACGCTCTTGTGGACGCGACCGACGAAAACAGCGAGATCTATCGCCTGAACACCGCCAAAAAAGCAACGGTCAGCGCCGATACCGCCGCGCTGCTGAGCAATGCTCTCGCGCTGTGCGACCGGCTCGACGGCAGCTTCGACATTACTGTTTACCCCGCCGTGCAGGCGTGGGGCTTCACAACAGGCGATTACCGCATACCCGATGACAACGAGCTGAAAACACTTGCCGAAAGCATCGACTATACTGCCGTCAGTTTTGACGGCGACGGTACCGCATTCCTGCCCGAGGGCGTTATGCTCGACCTCGGCGCGGTCGCCAAAGGCTATGCCGCCGACGTATCGGGCGATATCCTCCGCGAAAGCAGCGCACACGCCGCCGTGCTCAACCTCGGCGGAACGATACGCCTGTACGGGAAAAAGCCTGACGGCTCCCGCTTCAAGGTCGGTATCGCCGACCCGCAGAACCCCGCGGGCTATTTCGGCTATCTTTCCTGCGGCGAGGGCGTCGTCGCGACCTCCGGCGGCTATGAGCGGTTTTTTGAACAGGACGGCAAACGCTACATCCACATCCTTGACCCCGCGACCGCCGCGCCCGTTGACAACAACATCCAATCGGTCACCATCGTCAGCGACAATGGCGCCTTTGCCGACGCCGCCTCCACCGCCCTGTTCGTCATGGGGCTTGATAAAGCAACGGCGTATTATCAAAATCACAACGATTTCGACTTTATCATCCTCACCGACGACAATAACCTGTACGTCACCGAAGGCATTTATGATGACTTCACCCTCTCTGACAGCTACGATTTCACCATCCAAAAAGTAAGATCCCTTTCCTGAGATCTTCCCCGCAGGGCAATCAAAAAGCCTTCCCCTCGGGGGGAAGGTGTCACCCAAAGGGTGACGGATGAGGGGCGGGCTGGTCCGATATCGCCCCGAACTCAGTGAGGCATAATACTCAATCACATTTATTCGGCAATCGCCAAATGCTATATCCATCGCCAAAGGAGACCACTCCATAATGCGCAAAACACGCCGTTCCGGCTCATTCTTTCTGATCCTTCTGTTCAACATCCTGCTCAACTTCCGCCTCACCGTCCCGGGGTGGATCCTGCTCGGTCTGCATTTCATCATCCCGCAGTACATCAAATGGTGGTACTGCCTCGTCTATTTCGGCGTATTCCTGCTGTACATGCTGGTCTGGATGCTGGTGCTCTGGGGACTGGGCACATGGGCGGGCTCCGTACCTCCCACGCCGCCGGTCCAAAATAAAAATCCCTATTCCGTCAAGGAAAGCGACCTGCCATGGAACCAAAAGTTGAATAAAAATCCCTACTCCGTCCAAAGCAACGAACTGCCGTATCAAAGCACACAAAACAAAGAAGGAGATTAGATCATGAAAAGAATCCTTTCCCTCATCCTCTGCGTCCTGCTGACCGCGGCGGTTTTCACCGCCTGCGGTGAAAACAACCAAACCGAAGCCGGTCACGCATTAGCGGTACTGGACAAAGCCTCCCGCGAAAACGTCACCGCGACCTTCAAAAGCACCGAAACCGGCGAAACCCTCGAGGTCAAACTGGGGCAAACCACCTCAGCCGACAACGAATACGCCGTATATTCCTGCCGCGCCGACACGTCGCTCTACGACCGCGTGATCATCACCGCCGACAACAACGTCACCGAGGAGCTCGCGTTCAACGACTACGTCACCGGATGGGATCTGACCCCCGGCCGCTTCTACCCCTACACCGTCCCCGCTTTGGAAGGGAGCCCGAAATACACACGCAAGACCTTTGACTACGAAAAGCGCACTAAGGATATCCTGATCTGGACGCCCGACGACTACGACGCGTCCTCCGAGGACAAATACTCCGTCATCTACATGACCGACGGCCAAAACGTCTTTGACCGCTCCTCCACCTCCACCGGCAGCTGGGGCGCCGCGGAAAGCGCTCTCGCGATGGCGGAAAACGGCGGTGAGAAATGCATCATCGTCGGAATCGAGAACGCCGACAGCTGGCGCGACAACGAGCTGACGCCCGATATCGGCGAGGTCCTCTCCGAGGACTACGAGGACGGCCACGGCGAATATTTTGCCGACTTCGTCGTCGATACCGTCATGCCCTATATCAACGAGAATTACAACGTTTATACCGACCGCGAGCACACCCACGTCAGCGGCAGCTCCTCGGGCGGCATCGAGAGCTTTTACATCGCGATGGCGCATCCGGACAAGTTCGCCTCCGTCGGCGCCCTCTCCCCCGCGTTCCTGCTGTTCTCCGACGACACATGGGTCGATTGGCTCAGCCAACAGGACTACTCCGAAAACGCCCCCTTCATCTACCTCTACTGCGGCAACAGCTCCGCCGATTCTCTCGAGCAAGCGCTGTACACCGGCACCGTATCCATGCCCGATAACCTGAAGAAGATCGGCTATCCCGAGGACAAGATCGTCACAAAGCTCTATGACGACGGCGTCCACAATGAAATGTACTGGCGCGCGATCTTCCCCGACTACCTTCAATACGCCTTCCCGAAAGCGCAGGCAGACGCTTCGGAATAATAGATGATCTCTTATACTAAACGACAACGAAGTATTGCGGAAACCATCCTCGATAATAATTGTCTTCTTTCTATTGAAAACTAGTATCACTTCCCGCCATCCGGCATTTCAATTCACAACGATCGAATCTGAAAATCTGCATATCAAAAGGCTGTTTCATCCCAATCGGACGAAACAGCCTTTCCCATTCATTATTTCTTTTTCCTCGGGGCGGGCAGCTCTTCCGCCATCGCGCTCACCAGCTCCGCCAAAAACTCCCTGTCCTCGACATCTTCCACCAAGAGCATCTCCTTCGCGCCCTCATACGGCAGCTCCATCGGCGCCTCGGGCATCATCGCCCGCGCCGATTTCACCGGCTTGACCAGAAAGCGGTTGTCATAGATCCCGCCGAACACCTTCCCCTGCACATAGAGGATGTATTCCCCCATCATCGCGCGGTACGAGATATCCTCCAAGAGACCGAGCTGCTCCAGTATATAATCCAGATAATCCTTAGTTGAAGCCAAAAAAATCACCTCAGCCGTATGATACCATACGCCGAGGTGATTGTAAAGTCAATATGATCTATGTTACATCCATCAAATGTTCTTATAAACGGTCTTGTCGAGCAGGGTCGCGATCCACGGGATCTTGCTGATCAGGGGCAGTTCCTTCTTGTTGCCCTTAGCTGCGTTGACAATACCGATGATCATCAGAACGACAAGGAAGATGTATGCTAAGTTGAACAGGATGGAAAAGACGTTGTATACTCCGCTGTGTACGGTATAACCGTAGAAGCTGTAGCCCGGGAAAATCAGGTTGATGATGGCGAGCAGGATCGCCTTTGTAATCCAGTAAGCAAGCTCTACAGCGAACAGGGTAGCGCCCTGCTTGACATGATACTGACAGTAGGGAGATTCTTTCTTTACGAACATGGGAATCAGGAACAGAAGACCTACGTAAGACAGCCATGCGATGCCTCTGCTGCTCTGAACGTCCTGATCGGGCATCACAGTCGCGTTGACGGGAGCGGCATAACCCTGCTGAGGAGCCTGCTGCTGGTAAGTCGGCTGCTGATAAGTCTGCTGGGGAGCTGTCTGTGCGTTGACAGCAGTACCGCAGTAAGGACAGTTATTAGCGTCATCGGGAATCTGTTGACCGCATTGTGAACAAAAAGCCATAAATAGTTACCTCATTTCATTAATCTGTATTTCCCCGAAGCTGTCGGCAAAAGACTGAATCCTGCCGTTCGGCTTTCGGAAGATTTTCAATACAATTCTATTATAGAAAAAATAAATCATAAGTCAATCCGCTGCGCATATCTTTGGAGAAAATTATAACACCATACGGCTCACAAAAATTCCTTTTGTCATTATTTACAATACGGAAAGGTAAAAATCGGAAATATGGTCAAAAATCGCCTTTTTCTCTGTTGATCCCTCCGCGTCCTCCCGCGCGGGAGCGACAGCCTGCCCGTTTTTGTCATATTCTCCAAATAAAGGCAGCAGATTCTTTACAATTCACCACTTGCATTTATTGATCGCTTTATAGTATAATTATAAACTGTAAGATAATGTGCGGTCGCAAAACAGGCAAATCATTTGACCGCCGTCTGCAATTTCAATTATCAGGAGGATATTTTTATGGGTCTTATCAAAGCTGCATTAGGCTCCGCGGGCGGAGTGCTGGCAGACCAGTGGAAAGAATTCTTTACCTGCGATGCGATGCCCAAGACGGTTCTCGCGCGCAAAGGCGTCAAGAAAACATCCGGACGCTCCTCGAACACCAAAGGATCGGATAACGTTATCTCCGACGGTTCGGGTCTGATCGTCGCCGACGGTCAGTGCGCCATCATCACCGACCAGGGCGTCGTTGCCGAGATCTGCGCCGTTCCCGGTGAGTATACCTACAACTCCAAGACCGAGCCCTCTATCTTTACGGGCAAATTCGGCGAATCCCTCAAGCGCACCTTTATGGAGATCGGCAAGCGCTTTACCTACGGCGGCGAGGCTCCCAAGGATCAGCGCGTCTATTATTTCAACACCCTTGAGATGATGGAGAACCCCTTCGGCACCGCTAACCCCATCCCCTTCCGCGTTGTCGACAGCCGCATCGGCATCGACCTCGACGTCAGCGTCCGCTGCAACGGCTTCTACAGCTACATCATCGACAACCCGATCATTTTCTACACCAAGGTCTGCGGCAACTTCGCGGGCGGCGACTATCTGCGTTCCGAGATCGACAAACAGCTCAAGACCGAGTTCATCGGCGCGCTGCGTCCCGGCTTCGGCAAGATCTCTCACAAGGAGATCCGCCCCTATGAGCTCCCCGATCATGAGGAGGATATGCTCACCGCGCTCAACGAAGTCCTCGACGAAAAGTGGGGTAAGCTGCGCGGCTTAAAGCTCGTTTCCATCGCATTCCAGAACGTTGACCTCCCCGAAGAGGATCAGAAGATGCTCAAGGAAGTCCAGCGCAACGCTGCTTTCCGCGATCCCAACATGGCTGCGGCTCACCTCGTCGGCGCACAGGCGCAGGCGATGCAGGACGCCGCGAACAATCAAGGCGGCGCTGTAGGCGCGTTCATGGGCATGGGCATGGCGCAGGGCGCAGGCGGCGCTAACGCCGCAAGCCTCTTCCAGATCGGTCAGCAGCAACAGCAGATGGCGCAGCAGCAGGCGGCACAGCAGCAGGCTGCTCCCGCGGCTCCGGCTGCCGGCGCTTGGACCTGCCCCAACTGCGGTAAGCAGGCTTCCGGCAAGTTCTGCATGGAGTGCGGCGCCAAAAAGCCCGAGGATGACAGCTGGACCTGCTCCTGCGGCGCGGTCAACAAGGGCAAGTTCTGCTCCAACTGCGGCTCTAAGAAGCCCGAAGCCGCTGCCGTTTATAAGTGCAGCAAGTGCGGCTGGCAGCCCGAGGATCCCCACAACCCGCCGAGGTTCTGCCCCGAGTGCGGCGATCCCTTTGACGACAGCGACAAGGTATGATCTATGGCAGTACATGAATATAAATGTCCGTGCTGCAGCGGCGCGCTGGCGTTTGACAGCTCGGTACAAAAACTGAAATGTCCCTTCTGCGATACAGAATTTGAGGTAGAAGCGGTCAAGGCGTATGACGAAGACCTCAAAAACGAGGGTACCGACAACCTTGACTGGGACACCGACGCGGGCACCCAGTGGACGGTCGACGAAGCCACCGACCTGCGCTCCTACATATGCCAGAGCTGCGGCGGCGAGATCGTCGGCGACGAGTACACCGCGGCGACCGACTGCCCCTTCTGCGGCAACCACGCGATCATTATGCAGCAGTTCTCAGGCGCTCTCAAGCCCGATTACGTCATCCCCTTCAAGCTCGATAAGGAGGCAGCGAAGGCGGAATATGTCAAGCACCTCAAGGGCAAGTTCCTGCTCCCGAAGGTCTTCAAGGATGAGAACCACATCGACGAGATCAAGGGCATCTACGTCCCCTTCTGGCTGTTCGACTCGAACGCCGACGCCGATATCCGCTTCCGCGCCACGCGCACCCGCGCATGGTCGGATTCCGACTATAATTATGTCGAGACCTCCTACTTCTCCGTCTACCGCGCGGGCTACATCGGCTTTGACCACGTTCCCGTCGACGGCTCCACCCGCATGGCGGACGATCTGATGGAATCTGTCGAGCCCTACAACTTTTCGGACGCGGTCGAATTCCAGACCGCCTACCTGTCCGGCTACTTTGCCGACAAGTACGACGTTTCCGCCGAACAGTCCATCGGCAGAGCCAATGAGCGCATCAAGACCTCCACGGAGGACGCGTTCCGCGATACCGTCAAAGGCTACGCAACCGTCACCCCCGAGTATTCCTCCGTTCGTCTGCACGACGGCAAGACCAAATACGCGTTCTACCCCGTCTGGCTGCTGAACACCACCTATAAGGATGAAAAATTCACCTTTGCCATGAACGGTCAGACAGGCAAGTTCGTCGGCAACCTCCCCACCGATAAAGGCAAATTCTGGAAAGTTGCCGCACTCATCACCGCTGTCGCAGGCGCCGTCATTTACGCGGGCATGTGGATAGCACAGCTGATGTAAGGGGGTTCCGACATGACAAAACGTATTATCGCCATCCTTTTTTCGGTTCTTCTGATCGTATCCGTCGCGGTCATCCCCGCGTCCGCCGCGGGCGAAAGCGTCGGTTATTCCTATCGTTTCGACGACAACGCGAACCTGCTGTCCGACGCCGAGGAGCAGGCGCTCAACAACACCCTGTATGAGGTCTGCGCCAAGTGTAACTGCAACATCGTTTTCTTCACAGCCAACGATCTGTACGGCGCAACCTTCACTCACACCGGCACGGCGCAGGATTACACCCAGAGATACTATGAGACCTGCTGCGGCGTCAACACCGACGGCGTCGTCGTCGGTCTGGTCCTCTCGGATGAAGACGGCGACCGTCAGGTGCTCGTTTACGGCTCCGGCAAATGCGTCAAGCGTCTGTCCGACGAAGAGAGTGAAGACATCCGCACCGACGCCATCAACAATCATAACCCCGATTCCTACGGCTACTACGAATTTCTGAACGCGATCGCGCTCGGCGTCAAGGAAGCGGTTCCCCCGCACGTCAAGTGGTATATGCTCCCCTTCTCGTTCCTGATCGGCTTTGTGATCGCCATGATTATCCTGCGGATCCTGAAATCTCAGCTCAAGAGCGTTAAGATGGAGCGCGGCGCCGTCAACTATGTCCGTCCCGGCAGCATGAACGTCACCGCGGCGCGCGACACCTATCTGTACAGCACCGTCTCCCGTACCGCCAGACCCAAGGAAAGCTCCTCCTCCGGCGGCTCCAGCCACAGCTCCGGCGGCGGCTCCTACAGCGGCGGCGGTTCCAAGTTCTGATCATCGTATTTCTGTAATACCGGTTTCTGACAAAACGCTTTTCATACTGTTTCCGGTAAAGCATCTTAAAGTATAAAAAACATTCCAACAGAACAGCGGCTCCGTACCTTTGCACGGAGCCGCTGTTTGCATGTCGAAAAAGAACATCAGCAAAGAGCTGAGTGTTTCCAAGTCTCCCTCTGACGAGGGAGCTGTCATCGGCAACGCTTTGCCGATGACTGAGGGAGAGATAACGCAACGTCACTGTAACACCGCATTTTTGACCTGATCCTGCGCTGTATTATCATTGCACAGATCTTGAGCAAGCAATACCATGTTATTATAACGCCGCGCTATCTCTCCCCGCCGGTTTTCTATCTGTCACAGGATCGGCAGCTCATATTCGTCGAGATCATCCGGGATCTCTACGATGATGGTGGGGATCTCTTCTTCAATGACCTCTCCCTCGGTCGAAGGCTCCTCAGCGGCGCTTGAAGCCGCGGACTGAGAGGACGCGCTCTGGCTGCTCGCCTTTGAAGAGCTGCCCTCGGATTTTGAGGAGCTGCTGTCAGGCTTTGACGAGCTGCTCTCAGCCTTGGAAGAGCTGACGGCGGAAGAACCGGAGCCGGATTCCCTGCTTCCGATCGCGACGCCGCCTGCCGTCACGATATAGTGCGTTGTAATATACTCGGTGATCGGGATTTTGCTGCCTGTTTTATCCTTGATGGATACCACTTCGCCGTCCTTAGTGATTTCGAGCACATTGCCTTCGGCGTCCTGCTCGATCGTGTTGCCCTCGGCGGTCGTCTCCAGCACCGTTGTCGTCTCTATGGCAGCGGTACTTTCCTTCGCCGCGGTATCGGGGGTCGCTTCGCTGTTGTCTTTTCCGCAGGCGGCAAGCACTGCGGTCAGCATCAATACGGCTGCTATGATTGCAATGATTCTTTTCATATGTTGCGCTCCTTTTTTATACAACTTGGAATATATAAAACTTCAGATAGTCAGTCTCGTCGACGCCCCACAGGATCGGGTGATCGGCGCTCTGCTGTCTGCATTCTACTTGTCTGAGGCTGACGTTCGCGTCAGCAGCGGCTGAAAACAGCATCCTTCTGAACTGCTCGTCGGGCATGAAGTGCGAGCAGCTGCACGTAGCGAGGTATCCTCCCCGCGGCAGCAGCTTCATCGCCTTGAGATTGATCTCCTTATAGCCGCGTTCCGCTGAGCGTGCCGTAGAACGGGATTTCGTGAACGCCGGCGGATCGAGAATAATAAAATCCCAGTCGCGGCGGCGTTCGCTTTCTGCCTGTGTCAGCAGCTCGAACACATTCGCGCACTCAAAATCAATGTTATTAAAGCCGTTGAGCTGAGCGTTGCGCTTTGCCATATCGATCGCGCTCTGCGATACATCCGCCGCCGTCACATGCTCCGCGTTTGTCGCGGCGTTCAGCGCGAACGCTCCCGTATGCGTAAAGCAGTCCAGCACCCTTTTGCCCTTCGCGATCTTCGCCACAGCGCGGCGATTGTATTTCTGATCAAGGAAAAATCCCGTTTTCTGTCCGTTGATATAATCAACGATATAACGGATTCCATTCTCGGTGATCTCAACCTCACTGTTCAAATCCGTTCTCAGCCCGTCGAGCGGATAAAAGCCCTTGTACTGCTCCAGCCCCTCCAGCTCGCGCACCTTGACGTCGCTGCGCTCATACACAGCGTCGACCGTGTGCCCGCGCTCTTTCAGCGCGTCGACCAGCAAACGGAAGATCATCCCCTTGATCCGATCAACGCCGAGCGACAGTACCTGGGCGACCAGCACATTTTCAAACTTGTCGACCGTCAGCCCCGGGAAGCCGTCCGCCTCGCCGAAGATCAGCCGGCAGGAGGAAAAATCCTCTCCCATCACCGTCAGGCGATAGTCGACCGCATAGTCGATCCTGCGGCGGTAAAAAGCCTCGTCAAACCTGTCGTTGGCGTTTTTGGAAATGATCCGCACACGGATTTTGGAATTGTCGTTGATATATCCCGAGCCGAGGTATCTGCCCTTCTCGGTCATCACATCCGCGATATCGCCGTTTTCGTACGCGCCGTCAACGCTGAGGATCTCGTCGTGATAGACCCATATATGACCGCCCTTGATAAAGCGCTCGCACTTTTTGCTGACCGTTACCCGCGGGTAGCTTCTTTCCATAGCGATCTCCTGAAAGAATACTTTTTTTCACGACTATTATATCATATCCAAAAAAAATAGCAAGACAAAAGCGTCTTTTCCTATATCAAGCTGTAAGCCGTATTTCCATTGGTTGCAAATTTTTCCATTATATGGTATAATGATAAAAACCCGCTTCGGCAAAGGAGGCAGCTATGAACCGTCTATGGAACACCTACAAAGAAAAGGCAAGGGATATCCGTCCCTTTCTGCGCACAAAAACCGGCTCGCGGCTGGCGATCCTCGCCATCATCGACTTCATCGTGCTCTTCTTTGCTCCCCTGATCCACGGCTTTGTCGGCGCCGCTTTATTCGGCTGTGTCGCGAGCGTCTATCTGATCCTCGTATGGCGCAGATTTGACAAGGATCATGCCGTCGTTCCGGCTGTGATCCTGTGCGTTCCGATGCTGCTCGACATGGCAATCTATCATGAGATCTCCGTTGTCGTCGGTTTTCTGATCGCTGTTATTGCGGTACTTCTGGCAGCTCTCAACCCCATGTTCGGCTTTTTCGATACGCTCACCGATCTGATGACCTCCCTGCTGACAGCAGGCGCCGTTTGTGTCGCGGTCGTCGTGCTGGCGTGCATCACGCTGGTGCTGGTGCAGATCGCGTGGTGGATCCTCTGCATCATCGCGTTCTTCATCGTCGTCGCGGTATTTTTGGGAGTCGTCTTCTCTACGGCGGCATACACTGCTTCGGACGGACGCCGTCAGGCGCGGCGCGACCGTGAGCGCAGCGCCGAAAAACAGGAGCAGCGCTACAAAGAGTATCAGCCCCGCAAGCGTGACACAAAAATTTATAATCTCGACGAGGACGATTACGACGACGTCGACGAGTAGTGTGCGGCATAAATACCAAGCACCACTCAATATGTAGACTTCTGACCACTATCCACTAGCTACTAACTACTGATATGAGAAAAGCGTGCACATGGGGTGCACGCTTTTCTCTTTGGGGAAAAATCCAAATAAAATGAGGGTTTTGATACGAACCCGTGCGGTCCGTATGAGGAGGGTAGAACATACAAGGAGTTGCGGTATCTCGCTTGCATGATTCTATTATAATCGACCCGCCGCAAAATGTGTGAACGTTCTATTAACGCAGATTGAACATTTTTCAAACTCTCTCTTTATCACTTTCATTGCGAGGGCTGACACGCGTATCGCCCCGTGGCGATCTCAACCTCATTCAATCGTCTTTGCGAAGCCCGCTGGGGCTGTGGCAATCTCAACCGACTAAAAGGTTGGTCTTTTCAACCTGCAATCTCACTCATAATTTCTGATCAGCGTGACCACCTTGCCCAGCAGCACCGCCTTTTCCACGATGATAGGCTCATAGGCGTCGTTTTCGGGCTGCAGGCGGATATGCCCCTTTTCCTTGTAAAAGCGCTTGACCGTCGCGCTGCTCTCGCCGCTGACCTCATCCTCCACCATCGCGACCACGATCTCGCCGTTTTCCGCGGACGGAGTACGGTGCACGACGATGATATCGCCGTCAAAGATACCGGCGTTGATCATACTGTCGCCCACGACGCGCAGCGCAAAGAGCTCCCTGCCCTTGCCGATATCCTTCGGCACGGGGATATAGGTCTCGATATCCTGCACCGCTAAGATCGGCTGACCGGCGGTCACGCGGCCGAGCAGCGGCACCTTGGAGGCCGGCTGCTCGTTCTTCAGGCGGATGCAGCGGTTCAATCCTTCCTCGCGCTCGATCAGACCCTTGTCCTCCAGCGCTTTCAGATGGTATGCCACCGTAGAAGTGGACTTAAATCCCGTCGCCTCGCACAGCTCCCTCACCGACGGGATCCGTCCGTTTTCGGAGCATTCAAGGATATAATCATATACTTTCTGTTGTCCTGATGTCAAAGGCTTCATACAATCACCCTTTCAAGAAATCGCGCTTTGCGCGCATTTCGCATAGCCATCGCTCGTTGCCGCACAGCGGCAAACTGAGCGGGCATACAAATCTTTTTTACTTTACGGAAACGAGCAGTTTCCTGTAAAGTCCTGTAAAGTAAAAAATGTCATTGCGAGGCATTTATGCCGTGGCAATCTCAACCGATAATCTCTCCGTAAACCCCAAAAAAACAATTTGCTGCTTGTTGAGACGGATGCCTCGGTCGCTTCTTTTATATCATATCATACATTTTTCAAAAATGCAAATATTTGTTCGATTTATTTTTGATTTTTTTTCTGATTTTTCTTCGATTCCTTAACCCGCCGATGTATGGTATCCTATCATGTGAACACAGCACTATCACTAAAAACTACCTGTAATTTTTTCCATAAATATGCTGGCTTTTTATAATTATCTATTGTATAATAATTATGAATATCCTCATAATCCATTTAAAAAGGAGTAATTGACATGAAAAAACTGACCTCTCTCATTCTCGTACTGGTCATGCTCGTCACCGCCTTGTCGATCGCGCCGTTCACCGCCGCGACAGAATGGAGTTTTGAAGCGGGCGACATGATTTATCTGAAAATCGAGAATCCCGCCGATTGGGCGACGCAGGAGGGAACCTTCCTGTACGTGAACTTCACCAACGCCACCCGTGAAGAAAACGGCGACAAATCCATCGTGATCACCGAAGCGGACAAGGACCGCTACGATCCCGTCACCGGCGTCGCCTATGACAGTGAAAAGGATTTGTACCGATACACTGTCACCGAAGCCGACGCTAACACGCGCGAGAGCGTCATGCGCTTCTGGCGCGGCAATGCCGAAAAGCTCTGGAACGAGTCCGTCGCCATCACCGCTGCCGATCTCGCCGCAGGTCAGGATACCGTTGTCGTCACCGACTGGAGAAACACCGGCTATCTGACCTCTTCCGCCGGTCAGCCCGACCCGACCGATCCTCCTGTCAGCCCCACAGAACCCTCTGTCGATCCGACCGAGCCTGAGCTCATCGACGCAAAAATCACCGCGTTCGAGCCCGACTGCGTTTACGCGCATGCCGCAAACGACGCCGACGACAAGGAAGCGTGGATCAAGCCGGATATCATCGATAACATCTGTTATTTCTTCCTGCCGTCCTCCGCAAAAGCCTACGATACCGTCGAGCTGTACAACACCTTCTCCGAGACTGTTATCATCAACGGTACACAGATCCCCTCCAACAGCATCGTTCCCTTTGCCGCCGAGGCGGACAAGACCTACCACGCTTCCATTGAGCCGCTTGACCTCGCGATCGACGTGCGTTTTATGTTCTCCTCTGCCGAGGCCGCCCTCTGGGTCAATAACACCGACAGCTTCGACGGCTTTGACGATTTCTTTGCTTATTTGCAGGACGATAAGACTAACTCCGTCGCCGCCTCCGGCGCGATATCTACCCCTGACGGCAAGATCGAGAACACCGAGGTCAAAAAGATGAAGGGCCGCGGCAACACCTCGTGGAACGCTGACAAAAAAGGCTTCAACGTGACCTTTAAGAGCAATGTTGCCGTCGCCGGCATGGATAAGGGCAAGAAGTACTCCCTCATCTCCAACTTCCAGGACGCCGCGATGGCGCGCAACCGCATTCTCTTCGACCTTGCTGATGAGGTCGGTATCCCCTACTCCTCCGACAGCCGCTTCATCGACCTATACACCAACGGCGTGTATCAGGGTACCTATCAGATGTGCCAAAAGATCGAGGTCGGTAAAAACTGTCTCGTCGATGACTTTGAAGAGGACGACTATCTCGATCCCGAGACCGGCGGCGTCAAGACCGACTTCAGCTTCGTCACCGAGATCGACTCCAGCCCCGCCGCCGACGACTTTACCGTCAGCGCCCGCAACGGCAACAATCTGACCATGAAGGCGCCCGAGCTTGACGCGGACGACCCCAACCGCAGCGCGGTACAGACCTATGTCAGAAAGCAGTACAATTATCTGTACAACAATCTCCAGAAGGATACGATCGTCAATTACCTCGACGTCACCTCCATGGCAAAGGTCTACATCATCAACGAGCTGGGCAAAAACTGGGATTCCGGCGCCTCCTCGTTCTTCTTTACCTTCAAGCCCGACGCAAACGGCAATTATAAATTCTTTGCTTCTCCCGTCTGGGACTATGACAACTCGCTGGGCAACGCCAACGGCGTCAGCGGCGACCTCCGACGTTTGGGCGTCACCGACTACACCCAGCCCTCCGGCTGGTTCGCTTCCAAGAAAAACGGCTACAACGGTCCCAACGTCCTTGCCGAATCTGTCAGCAATCCGCTGATCAAAGCGGAGGTTATCCGCGTATGGTTTGAGGACTTCCTCCCTGCGCTCGATAAGCTTAACACTACCGGCAGCAGCGCCGACGAGATTTATTCTTCCGATGTTTACGCTGATATCCTGCGCGATTCCGCCGCGATGAACTACAAGATCTGGGAGCTCGTCACCAATACGAGCTGGATCGCCAACCACAGCTCGCTCAAGCAGTATCGCGCGGTCTACACCAAGAATCAGTACGGTCAGGTTACCGGCGTGAACCTCACACAGGACGCCGCCGCCACGACCTATGACCAATACACCTTCGACGGTCAGTTCGACTACATGATGGATTGGACAAACTCCCGCGCCGCATGGCTCAGTGCCCAGTATATCGCGGACTATGTCCCCTCCGAACCGCCGACCGAAGCGCCGACTGAAGCGCCGACTGAAGCGCCGACTGAAGCGCCGACAGAAGCGCCGACAGAAGCGCCCACTCTGCCGCCCGAGGACGTCATCACCCCCGACCTGACCGATGCGATCGCCGCATGGGTGTTCGATTCCGCCGACAAGACCGCCGGCGACAAGCTCAAGGAGTACGGCAGCGCTGACGACGGCTACGCCGCCACCACCGGTACCGGTACCATGACCCTCTCCGTCAGCGGCGATAAGACCCGCGCGCTCGAGTGGAGCGATCCCGAATACGGCAAGTCCGGTACGTTAACGGTTCCGATCATGGCGGCAGGCTCCAAGAACCCGTGGAGTGAAGTGACTCCCTACATCAACCTGAATGTCCCGACCAAGGGTTATGATCAGCTCAAGCTCACCCTATACCTTGCCGGCTCCAACAAGGCGCCCGCTTCATGGAAGCTCCAATACAGCATGAACGGCACGGATTATACCGACGTCGACGGTCAGAGCTTCACCATCTCCCCCGACAGCCGCAAGCTCCTCACCGCCTATTTCGACAAATCCGACCTGCCCGACCTCGCCTACCGCAATTCGGAAAAGGAAACCGTCGATCTGCGTCTCGTCCCCGTCGATATGACTACCGTCGAAGGCGGCGATGCCCTCACGACGCCGACAAGCGGTGAGATCGCCCTCAACTATGTCGTTGTGCAGGGACGAAAGCTCACCTATGACGACGTTGTCATGGGCGACGCGGACGGCGACTCAGAGACCACGATCATCGACGCGACCGTCATCCAGCGTTTTCTCGCGGACATCTCACCGATGACCTCCGCTCAGCTCGTCGCTTCCGACGTTACCAAAGACGGTAAGCCCGATATCATCGACGTCACAGCCATCCAGCGCTCGCTCGCGAATATCACCAATCCGTATCTCACGCTGAGAAATTAACACTCTGTTCACCAACATGACCGCCGCCCCTGATACAATTAACGTATCCGGGGCGGTTTTTGCTCATTTCAAAAAGACTTGCATTTTTCAGCGCTATCTATTACAATATGAGATAGTTATTCTTTTAATGTCATCGCGAAGCCTCAGGCTTCCATACCTCGGGAGCTGTATGCATAGCAGACTGAGGGTTTGCCTAGGCAATCTCAACCGATTCATTCAGGAGGATCATATGAAAAAGCTTCTCAGCCTGCTGCTGATTATCGCCGTTATCGCGTCCGCGTTTGCTGTATTCTCTGTGAACGCCTCCGCCGCTTCGGGCGGCACGCTTAAAATCACCTCAAGAAAAGATTTGCTCGGCGAGGTTCCGGTCGGCAGCGAGTTTATCTTCAAAGTCGCTCTGGACAGCGGCGGTTATTCGATCAAAGCCGGTCAGGGTACCGTTTATTATGATGCCAATTATGTACAGCTTGTTGAATACGGCAATGTCAGGAGCGGCGGAAAGATTGATATGGACGCCTACACCTTCCCTTCCCGTATCCGCAATTCCAGCATGATCTGCAATTATTTCGGAATCAATAATGAGATCGACTATAATTTTGCCAAGCTGAATAACATCGGCGTGTTCAGCGAGGAGGATCCCTATTTTAAGGTACGGTTCAAAGCGATCGCGTCCGGCACCGTCGATATCCGCCACTTCACCAATATCATTTATTCGACGGATAACAACAAGGATCTCAAGCTGATCTACAACAACGTTCCCAACAACCAGCTCGATCCGATCCCGTTCACGGTCTCGACCGTTGAGCCTGCCGCGGGATATGTCGGCGACGCCGACGGCGACTGCGACCTCACCGTCCTGGACGCCACCTTTATCCAGCGTTTGACCGCAGGCGTCAACAGCGACTATAACCTCATCAACGCCGACGTCAATAACGACTCAGAGGTCAACCTCCGCGATGCGCTGGATATTCTCCGCTACAAAGCGGGTATCGCCACCGATACCAAGATCGGCGAATGGATCTTTGCCTCCGAGCAGGAAGCGGTCTCCTGATATCTCTGTGATACAAACGGCGTTTGCCCCTGTAACAGACTATCACTTCATCTATGAACAACATCAAAGGCGCGGCCACTACGGCTGCGCCTTTCTTTTGCATTATTCTTCAAAATCCGAGAGCTTGTACTTTTTATACAGCTCGTCGACTGTCCTCTCAACTTCATCCGCGTCGCCGTCGGCATCCGCGGAGCTTACATTCTTCTCTGCGGTTTCATTGTCATCGGCTTTGTCTGTGTCGTCCTGCCCGTCATTTTCCGAAGCCTTCAGCGACCGGAACATCAAAAAGCAAACTGCAAAAATCGCCGCCGATCCGATCATCTGAACAAGAGGAAACACCGCGCTGCTGCCGATGATGATCGCCCGTATCAGCGTCACCACGGAAAATACCGCCGCAACTGCCGAGACGCCGACCGCTATCTTGATAACCAATCCGCTGTTCTTCACTTTATGCCTCCAAAATCCACGGCAGTATCTTCCTCACGTCGCCGTCCATGATTTTGTACAGGGCACAAATCTCGCTTTCGTCGCTGACCTCGGGGCTGATCTCCTGATGGATGTACAGCCCGTCGACGCCGACGCTCTTTGCCCCCATCATATCGGAATTCTTATCGTTGCCGACCATCAGGCACTCCTGCGGATCCAGCTGATATTTATTCAGCAGCTTTTCAAAAAACTGCCGCTGCGGCTTGCATACACGCTCCTCGGAGCTGATCATGACGCCGTCAAAATATGGGAGAATTCCCAGCTCGTCCATCTCAGGCATCGTAAAGCTCTCCTGCGCGTTACTCAGCAGATATATCTTCTTTCCCGCCTCACGCAGACCGTCCAGCAGCTCGGTCACGCCGTCATACAGCCTGATGAACTGCGTCGAATCCTTTCGAAACCGCCGCGCCGTCTCACGCAGCCGCGTCATATCTGCGTTGATCCCTTTGTCGGAAAAGAGCTTTCTGAACACCTCCAGCAGGTCGATATCCACGTGCTTATAGGTCGGGTGCTTCAGTCTTTCGCGCCGCAGCGCACGCTTCACATATTTGGTATATGCGGTACGCAGCTCGCCCGGGGAGAACGAAGCTCCTCCCATCGCGAACACCTGTACCGCCCTGCGCCAGAAATCGAGCGAAAACTCATCCGTGCGTATATCAACCAGCGTGCCGTACAAATCAAAAATGATATTGCGATACATTCGCCCAACTCCTTTAATATATGTCATTATGGGTAGATACTGCTATTTTATCAGGTAAACGCCCAAATTTCCATACTTATTTTGAAATAAACATGAGAAGTTTTTTCAGAAATTTTGTGCAAAATACGGTTTTAGCGCAAATCCTCATGTAAAGCGGGTTGTAACACACCTGTAAAGTGCCATTACTTACAAAATACCCGCTTTATCTTTTGTAAGGGACGGCGTTCGTCGACATCTCGCCGCAGGGTATCGGTTGACCGCGCACATCGACCAAGGAGATACACCCCACCGTAGGGACGACCATCGGTTGTCCGCGTCGCGTCAGAGACATTCGCATAGCGACTCGTAGGGGACGGCGCTCGCCGACGTCCCGAAAACTCTTCCTCCCCGTCTCACCGACCCGCGGAGCATATCCCGCCCTTCCGCCATCTCTTACTCAGCAGCGCAGCAAAAGCCCGGTAAACAACAAGAACCCTGCTTTCATGAAGCAGAGCTCTTGCCATTAATCATTATATTTTATCCGACAGTATATGGTATCTCCATCCCCGCCAGATACCGCTGTATCCACGTCGCGTCGATGATCTCGAGCACGCCGTTTTTGTCCACGTCGGCAACCATCATCGTCTCCTCGTCCGCGTTTGTTTTCATCGAAGACAGAAGGTGCTGTATCTCGGTGACGTCCGTCAGATCGACCTGCCCGTCCCCGTCCGCGTCGCCGATCTTCGTTTCTTCATTCAACGGAATAAAGGTAAATTCGTTTTCGCGGGCATAGGTCTCAGCGGTAGAGCCGGGATATCCGTATATTGTAAAGTCGGGTATCGGAGAGCCAATCATATCTCCCATTTTTTGCTCATATCCAAACGAACGATTCCCGATTGATGTTACAGTCTTTGGTATCTTTACTGATAAGAGTGAATTACAGGATAAAAAGGCATCCGGACCGATTTCAATAACCGTATCCGGTAATTCTGCATATGTAAGCGCAGTGCAATGGGAAAAAATACCGTTTCCGATCTTTTTTACGCCAGAAGGAATTCTTATTACTTTGAGTGAAGTGCAACCATAAAACGTATTATAATCTCCCATGTTAGTCACGCTGTCAGGAATATCTATGCTTTCCAGAGATGTACATCCATAAAACGCAAATCCGCCGATTTGTATAATAGTATCAGGTAACATTATGTTTTTAAGCGCAATACATCTAGAGAACGCTGCGCCTCCGATATGAGTTACTCCTTTCGGAATAACGATTTCGGTTAATGAACTACAACAAAAAAATGCAGATGACCCTATCGCTTTGACAGTATCGGGAATTACCGTTGTTTTACAACCCGCAATCAGCGTATCCGTTTCCGTTTCAATAATCGCCTGACAATCGTCACGACTGTCGAATACGGGATTATTCTCATCAACCGTTATTGCAACAAGAGCGTCACAATACCTGAATGGGGCTTCGTCTATTTGTGTTATGCATGCAGGAATAAAGACTTTTTTTAAACTCTCACAATGTTGAAATGAACGTTCACCTATCCTTGTGACCTTATGTCCATCCAGAACAGATGGAATCGAGACTTCTGCTTCCGAGCCATTGTATTCGGTTATCTGTGCCTCTCCGTTTGCAAGCAATTCGTATGAAAAAAATCCGCTTGTTTCACCTAAACCTGGTGTAGCCTTCGCTACAGCCGATACTGAAACCGAAAAAAACATGCAAAAACTCATTAATAAAATCGTCGCCATTATTACTGACATATACTTTTTCATCACAGTTCTCCTCCAAAAATAATAGAATAAAAAAGGCGCACGACCCGCAAGCCGTACGCCAAAAAACACACGCTCCGAATCGTCGCCAAACAATCATACAATATTAGTACAAGCCCTTTTTGATTTACATATAAATAAGGTGTTCTAATAAATAGAGCCGTGTTTTTTGCAAATACAAAAAACACTCTTATTTATATGCAAAAAGAGCAAAGTAATACTACGAAAAGTATTGTACCTATATTCACTTATATGATTGTTGGCTCCTTTATTGTATCACATTTATGCGGTCACTGCAACCCAAAATATCCTGTCTGAATTTAGTGAAAGTGCATAGTATCGCGTCGGTCAAACGGTTAGACTCCGCTAATCCACAAAACCTTATTTAACCGGTTATTTTTCCAAAAATAAAACCCGCACGCCGGCATTTTCCCCTTTACATCATCGACAAAAAGTGCTAAACTATAGGATGGAAAAGTGAGTATTGTTCGTACATATTCACTAATTCTAATATTCCGTGTTGGTGTAAGAAAGAGCTCATCTTACAGCAACGCAAAAACAGGAGGAAAACACATGGCAAGAAACAAAAAAACCATGGACGGCAACAATGCCGCCGCTTGGGTGTCGTACGCGTTCACCGAAGTAGCCGGTATCTATCCTATCACACCGTCCAGCCCCATGGCAGACTACGTCGATCAGTGGTCCGCACAGGGCATGAAGAACATCTTCGGCACTACCGTCAAGGTAGAAGAGATGCAGTCTGAAGCAGGCGCCGCAGGTACCGTTCACGGCTCGCTGAACGCGGGCGCGCTGACCACCACCTACACTGCTTCTCAGGGTCTGCTGCTCATGATCCCGAACATGTACAAGATCGCGGGCGAGCTGCTCCCGTCCGTATTCCACGTATCCGCCCGTACCGTATCGTCTCACGCGCTGAACATCTTCGGCGATCACTCTGACGTATACGCGTGCCGCCAGACCGGTTTCGCGATGCTTGCCGAGACCAATCCGCAGGAGGTCATGGATCTCGCCGCTGTCGCGCATCTGGCTACCATCAAGGGCAGAGTTCCCTTCATCAACTTCTTTGACGGCTTCCGCACCTCCCACGAGATCCAGAAGATCGAAGTCTGGGACTATGACGATCTCAAGGAAATGACCGACATGGACGCCGTACAGGCGTTCCGCAAGCGCGCTCTGAACCCCGAGCGCCCCGTCATGCGCGGCTCTCACGAGAACGGCGATATCTTCTTCCAGCATCGTGAAGCCTGCAACAAGTACTATGACGCTCTTCCCGAAATCGTCGAAGAGTACATGGACAAGGTCAACGTGAAACTCGGCACCGACTACAAGCTGTTCAACTACTACGGCGCTCCCGACGCTGAGCGCGTCATCGTAGCCATGGGCTCCATCTGCGACGTAGCGGAAGAAGTCATCGACTACATGAACGCGAACGGCGAAAAGGTCGGTCTCGTTAAGGTCCGTCTGTATCGTCCCTTCCGTGCCGACAAGCTGGTCGCTGCGATCCCCGCTACCGCGAAGAAGATCGCTGTCCTCGACCGCACCAAGGAACCCGGCGCGCTGGGCGAGCCGCTCTTCCTCGACGTAGTCGCCGCTTTAGCCGCTAACGGCTGCACCGCTAAGGTAGTCGGCGGCAGATACGGTCTGGGCTCCAAGGATACTCCTCCCTCCTCCGTCTTCGCCGTATACGAAGAGCTGGCTAAGGACGCTCCCCGCCACAACTTCACCCTCGGCATCGTCGACGACGTCACCGGTCTTTCTCTCGAAGAGAAGCCCGCTCCCAACACCGCCGCACAAGGCACCATCGAGTGCAAGTTCTGGGGTCTGGGCGGCGACGGCACCGTTGGCGCGAACAAAGACTCCATCAAGATCATCGGCGACCATACCGACAAATATGTACAGGCATACTTCCAGTATGACTCTAAGAAGACCGGCGGCATCACCATCAGCCATCTGCGCTTCGGTGACAAGCCCATCAAGTCCCCCTATTACATCAACAAGGCTGACTTCGTCGCCTGCCACAACCCCTCTTATGTTGAAAAAGGCTTCCGCATGGTCAACGACGTCAAGCCCGGCGGCGTATTCCTGATCAACTGTCAGTGGGATGAGGCGGAGCTTAGTGAGAAGCTCAACGCCGAAGCCAAGCGCTATATCGCCAAGAACGACATCAAGCTCTACACCGTCAACGCGATCGACATCGCGGCGTCCATCGGTCTGGGCAAGCGCACCAACACCGTTCTCCAGAGCGCGTTCTTCTCCCTTTCCAAGGTTCTCCCCGAGGAAGAGGCGATCGGCTATATGAAGGAAAAGGCGCAGAAGTTCATGAAGAAGGGCAAAGAAATTGTCGAAATGAACGAGAAAGCGATCGACGCCGGCGCTACCGCTTATGTCAAGATCGACGTTCCCGCCGAGTGGGCAGACGCTGTTGACGCTGCCGCTCCCGCTGCCTCCGAGGGCCGCGAAGCGCTCGTTAAGATGGTCGACGGCATCATGAAGCCCGTTGGCAAGATGGACGGCGACAACCTGCCCGTATCCGCTTTCGTGGATCACGCCGACGGTACCTTCGAGCAGGGCGCTTCCGCTTATGAGAAGCGCGGCGTAGCCGTTCTGGTTCCCGAGTGGAACAACGAGACCTGCGCTCAGTGTAACCGCTGCGCGTTTGTCTGCCCGCACGCGACCATCCGTCCTTACGCAATGGACGAAGCTGAAGTCGCGGACGCTCCCGCCAACATCAAGTACGGCAAGAGAGCCGTCAACAAGGTTTACAAATACACCCTCGCTGTTTCTCCCTTCGACTGCATGGGCTGCGGCGTCTGCGTAGGCGTCTGCCCGACCAACTCCCTGACAATGGTCTCCCGTGAATCGCAGGACAATCAGCAGGCAGTATTCGATTATTGTGTCGCGAAGGTCACCGAGAAGCCCGAGACCACTGCGAAGATCAACCTGATCTCCTCTCAGTACAAGCAGCCGCTGCTTGAATTCTCCGGCTCCTGCGCAGGCTGTGCCGAGACCTCTTACGCACGTCTTGTCACCCAGCTCTTCGGCGACAGAATGTATATCTCTAACGCGACCGGTTGCTCCTCTATCTGGGGCGGTCCCGCCGCTACTTCTCCCTATACCGTCAACAAGGACGGCCACGGTCCCGCATGGTGTAACTCCCTGTTCGAGGACAACGCCGAGCACGGTCTGGGTATGCTCCTCGGTCAGCGCGCGATCCGCGATCGTCTGGTCGAGGACGTCAAGGCGATGGCTGCCGACGAGAGAGCCTCTGCTGAGCTCAAGGCTGCTGCCGACGAGTATCTCGCTACCCTGAACGACGGCGAGAAGAACGGCGCTGCTTCCAAGGCTCTGCTCGCAGAGGTCAAGAAGGTCGGCGATCAGTGCCCCTACGCAAAGGACATCATCGACAACAGCGAATACCTCTCCAAGAAGTCCGTATGGATCTTCGGCGGCGACGGCTGGGCATATGATATCGGCTTCGGCGGCGTAGACCACGTACTCGCTACCGGCGAAGACGTCAACATCATGGTCTTCGATACCGAGGTATATTCCAACACCGGCGGTCAGGCTTCCAAGGCTTCCAACATTGGTCAGGTCGCGCAGTTCGCGGCAGCCGGTAAGGCGATCCAGAAGAAGTCCCTCGCTGACATCGCTATCTCCTACGGCTACATCTATGTTGCTCAGATCGCGATGGGCGCTGACATGAACCAGACCCTCAAGGCGATTCAGGAAGCAGAAGCATATCCGGGTCCGTCCCTCATCATCGGCTACGCTCCCTGCGAGATGCACTCCATCAAGGGCGGCATGCAGAACTGCCAGAAGGAAATGGCTCGTGCCGTTGCCTGCGGCTACTGGAACAACTTCCGTTATGATCCCAGACTCAAGGCTGAGGGCAAGAACCCGTTCATCCTCGACAGCAAGGCTCCGACCGAGTCCTATCGCGACTTCATCATGAACGAGGCTCGCTACTCCGCGCTGACCCGCTCCTTCCCGCAGAGAGCCGAGGAGCTCTTCGACAAGGCCGAAAAGACTGCCGAAGCCCGCTTCGAGACCCTCACCGAGCGCGCCAAGGGCGAATAAGCGGCGCACCGCTTTCTTCCGCCTTTTGACAGGTAAATGATACCTTGCAAAAGTCATTAACGGCGTGTCGGTCGTCTGCTGTTGATCGTAACAGATAAGACCGCAACGAGGAAAACCGATTTGGTTAACTCCAACCTAATATTGCCGCTTGGCATAACTTCACCCCCGAGGTTCCCCTCGGGGGTGTCTTGTCGTTATTTGTTCCTATTCTTCTAACAACTCTTCATAACTGATCCCAAAAAAATTGCGTATTACTACTAATTCGATGTCGGTTACAAATCGTTTTCCCGCTTCTATTCTTTGGATAGCATTTTTGTCGATATCCAAACCATTGAGCTGTAACCTATCTGCAAGCTCACGCTGAGATATCCCCATCTGCGTTCTCAATTTCGCAACTTTAATCCCACACAGATTATTTGTTCCGTTTTTCGTTTTGTTGATAAACATTTTTTACTCCTATGTTTGACATTTAGTGCTTGTCACACATAGAATTGTATGCTATAATGATAGTGAATAGTGACATTCACTAAATGTCAATTTATATCATAGGGGGAATAATCATGAAAAAAGTAATTTCTATGCTATTGGTATTGTCTATTATTTGCGCTTCTCTTGCGTTTGCTTCAGTTACCGCAAATGCTGGTACAACCATTGAAAGCGCACTCTCGTGGGCTTTGGATATTGCTAACGATGATAGTCATTGTTATGTTCTTGGAGCAAGCCACAGTGAGAACGAAGGAACAAATTATGATTGTTCTTCATTTGTGTCTTGGGCACTAAGACATGCTGGTCTGAATGTTCCGATTAGTACAACATATGTTATGAGACAGAATTTTGTACCTTATGGCTTTGAATGGATTCCTTGGAGTTCTATAGGCGGAACATCCAACCTACAAAGAGGAGATATTCTATTAGATGAAAGTACTCACGTAGAGTTTTATTACGGAAACAATCAAATGCTCGGTGCTCATAATCCCAATAGCGGAATATCTGTTTATGGTTATTACAATAATGCTTACGGCGTATCATGGGACGGTGTTTTACGATTACATGAAGGGTATGACCCAATTGCTGCTTGGGATAATCTATCCTCAGGTGGATCAGCCAGAATACGCGTAAGCGGTTGGGCATATGATTTAGATGATCCTAATGCTTCACTTGATATTCATATATATGTTGGTGGTCCAGCCGGTTCGGGTGCTCCATGTTATGTTGTTAGGGCAGATGTTTATCGCGCAGATGTAAATATTTGCAATTGTCGACATGGCTTTGATTCTTACGTCGATGTTGCACCTATAGGTCAACAAGAAGTATATTTATACGCTATCAATGTTGGTTCAGGCAATAATGTACTAGTCGGAACTAAATCTATTAATATTGCAGGTAACCATCCCGGAGGACATATCGACACACTTACAGGAGGAGACGGTCAAATCAAAATAACCGGATGGGCATTTGATAAAGACAATATAGATGTTTCTTTAAATATCCATATGTATGTAGGAGGTCCTGCTGGCTCCGGAGCAAGATGCTATTCTTTTTATGCTGATAAGGAAAGTAAAGACGTAAACGATTTTTACAGTATTACAGGAAAACATCGATTTGATGAAACAATAAAAATCAGTTCTATCAGAGGAAAACAACATGTTTATTTGTACGCCATCAATATTGGTGCAGGAGATAATCAGTTAATAGGTGAAGGTACGATAAGAATATGCGAAGCGTCTGATACCGGTAAGAACATTCCTGAGGGAGAGTATAGGATAGTAACTGCTATTAATGAAAACCGCGCTTTAGATGTTTACGGTTCTTATACCAATGACGAAGCAAATATTCAAATCTATTCCAATTTACTTGATAAAAAGCAGACATTCAATTTACAATATGTTGATAACGGTTTTTATAGAATAATCAACTCTAATAGTAATAAGCCTATTGATATAGCAGGAGACATTGATTTGAACAACACAAATGTTATACAATATACCACCAACGGAAAAGCCAATCAAGAATGGATGATAATACCAACAGGTAACAATGATGGTTATTATTATATCATCGCTCACTCAAACGGATTAGCCCTTGATGTAACTAACGCACTCAATCAAGATGGAGCTAATGTCGCCGTACACACGCAAAACCAAACCGTAGCCCAAAAATGGAAACTGCGCCGCGTCTTGAACGACGAAATGGTCACAGTTAAAGACGTTACCGTCAAATCCTTAGCGGAAGAGATCAGCCCCGAAATCACCGTTACGGTCGATGATGAAATCATCACACAAAGCGGAAACTATCAGGTCGAGATCACAACCGATCTCGCCGCGGGCAAGGGTACAGTCACCGTCACGGGCATTGACAACTTCTGCGACAGCGTTACAAAGGAATTCAACATTACCGTTGCATCTGCTCTCCTCGGCGACGCGGACGGTAACGGCACCGTCGAAATCACTGACGCTACCCTCATCCAACGGCGTCTATCCAACATGGTCGTCCCCTACCCCGACGAAACCCTGATGAACGCCGACGTGGACGGCGACGGTGATCTCTCCGTCCTCGACGCCACCTTTATCCAGCGATATATCGCCAAAATCACGACGCCCTACCCCATCAGCGAATCCATTTCATAAATCACACTCATGTCTCTTTCACCCCCGTTCATTCGGGGGTGATTTTATATCATTTCTTTTACTTGACAAACCCCGTCCATAATGCGATAATATATAGGTTAGAGTGTACCCAAGCCTTCCCCTTGAGGGGAAGGGGGACCGCTTGCGGTGGATGAGGTGGAAGCTTATCTGTCTCATGTCATATATGGATGGAGTGGAAACGTTTCCACCTCATCCGACCTTTTCGGCTTGATTGCCGAAAAGCCCACCTTCCCCTCAAGGGGAAGGCTTATTATCACAAAGGAAGGTAATATTATGGCAGAACTCAACAAGTCCTACGATCCAAAGCTCGTCGAGGACAGGATATATCAGTATTGGCTGGAGCACAACTACTTCCACGCCAAGGTCGACCCCGACAAAAAGCCCTACTGCATCGTTATGCCGCCGCCCAACATCACCGGCCAGCTGCACATCGGACATGCTTTAGACAACACCCTGCAGGACATCCTGATCCGCTGGCGCCGCATGCAGGGCTATGAAGCCCTCTGGCTGCCCGGCACCGACCACGCCTCCATTGCTACCGAAGCGAAGATCGTCGAAGCCATGCGCAAGGAAGGACTCACCAAAGAAGACCTCGGCAGAGAAAAGTTCCTCGAGCGCGCGTGGGCGTGGAAAAAGGAATACGGCGGCAGAATCACCAAACAGTTCTGGAAGCTGGGCGTTTCCTGCGACTGGGAGCGCGAGCGCTTCACCATGGACGAGGGCTGCTCCAACGCCGTCAAAGAGGTATTCGTCAATTACTATAACAAAGGTCTGATCTACCGCGGCAACCGCATGGTCAACTGGTGCCCCAAGTGCGGCACATCCATCTCGGATGCAGAGGTAGAGTATGAAGCACAGAACGGCAACTTCTGGCACATCCTCTACCCCGTCAAAGAGACCGGCGAGATGCTGGAGATCGCTACCACCCGCCCCGAGACGATGCTCGGCGATACCGCCGTCGCGATCAACGTCGAGGACGAGCGCTACAAGCACCTCCACGGCTGCCACGTCATCCTGCCCCTCTTAGATAAAGAGATCCCGATCGTCTGCGACGAGCACGCGGATATGGAAAAGGGCACCGGCGTCGTCAAGATCACTCCTGCCCACGACCCCAACGACTTCGAGGTCGGTCTCAGACACAGCCTGCCGATCGTCCGCTGCTTCACCTACGACGGTCACATGACCGGCGCCGAGGACGTCGCGGCTTACGAGGAGCTCAAAAAGAAGGGCACTCTCTCCGAGAACGAGCCCGAAGTACTCGACTGCGGCAAGTACGCCGGCATGACCACCATGGAAGCCCGCAAGGCGATCGTCGCCGATCTGACCGCGCTGGGTCTCCTCAAAGAGATCGAGCCCCTTTCCCATGACGTCGGCACCTGCTACCGCTGCCACACCACCATCGAGCCGATGGTCTCTAAGCAGTGGTTCGTCAAGATGGCGCCCCTCGCCAAGCCCGCGATCGACGCCGTCCGTAAGGGCGAGACTCAGTTTATCCCCAAGCGCAGTGAGAAGATCTATTTCCACTGGCTCGAAAATATCCGCGACTGGTGTATCTCCCGCCAGCTCTGGTGGGGTCACCGCATCCCCGCCTATTATTGCGAGGACTGCGGCGAAATGGTCGTCAGCAAGGACGCCGTCCATACCTGCCCCAAGTGCGGCGGTAAAATGAAGCAGGATGAAGACACCCTCGATACATGGTTCTCTTCGGCATTATGGCCGTTCTCGACCCTCGGCTGGCCCGAAAATACCGAAGAGCTGAAATACTTCTACCCCACCGATACCCTCGTCACCGGCTACGACATCATCTTCTTCTGGGTCGTCCGCATGATGTTCTCCGGCTTGCATAATATGGGCGCTGTTCCCTTCCGCACAGTGTTCATCCACGGTCTGATCCGCGACGAGCTCGGCAGAAAAATGTCAAAATCACTGGGCAACGGCGTCGACCCGATCGAGGTCATCGACAAGTACGGCGCCGACGCGCTGCGCTTCTTCCTCGCCACCGGCAATTCCCCCGGCAACGATATGCGCTTCAGCGAATCCCGCGTCGAGAGCTGCCGCAACTTCGCAAACAAGCTCTACAACGCCAGCCGTTTCGTCCTGATGAACATCGAAGGACACGAAGTGTCCTTATCTCTCCCGACCAACCTCAAGCTGGAGGATCAATGGATCCTGTCCACCCTCAATACCTTATGTAAGGATGTCACCGAAAACCTCGAAAAATTCGAGCTCGGCATCGCAGTCCAGAAGCTCTACGACTTTATCTGGGACTGCTTCTGCGACTGGTACATCGAGCTCAAAAAGACCGATCTCTACTCCGACGACGAACAGGCCGCGCAGAACGCCCGTCAGGTGCTCGTCTATGTCCTCGACAAGATCTTAAAGCTCCTGCACCCATTCATGCCCTTCATCACCGAAGAGATTTGGCAGAACCTCCCTCACTACGGCGATACCATCATGCTCCAGCAGTATCCGGAGTATACCGAAGCGCTCGATTTTACAGCTGAGGCAGCCGATATGCAGAAGATCATGACCGCTATCACCGCCATCCGCACCCAGCGCAACGAAATGAACGTGCCGCCTTCCAAAAAGGCAAAGCTCTATATCGCGACCAAGACCGCATCTACCTTCGAGCACGGCATTGAGTTCTTCAAAAAGCTCGCCTCCGCTTCCGAGGTCGAGATCGGCTCCGATTTCACCCTCGACGGCGCTGTGACGGTCGTCACCGCCGACGCGAAGCTTTATATCCCGATGAACGAGCTGGTCGATCGCGAAGCAGAGTTAAAACGCTTGAATAAGGAGCTCGAGCAGACGCAAAAGATGCTCAGGCAGGACGAGGGCAAGCTCTCGAACCCCGGCTTCATGGGAAAGGCTCCCGCCGCCGTCATCGAAAAAATTCAAAATCAGGCACAGCGCGAGCGCGAGAAGATCGCTCTGATCCAAGCCGCCATTGAAAACCTGCAATAAGGATACGCGTATCCGGCACGTGTGCCCGTGCGCAACCATCTATTCAATAAGCCTCCCGCACGGAGGCTTATTTGATATAAGAATAGAATTCATTCATTGCAAATAACAGAGTATTGAACCCTTTTTAAATCGGTTGAGATTGCCACGAGGCTAAAGCCTCTCGCAATGACTATTTTGAGTAAAGAAGGTCGCCCTATGAAAAAACTCCCGCCAATCATCCTTATCCTCACCGCGATTATCGTCATCTCCCTGACCGCCTGTACAAAACCGTCCGGCACACAGGAAACCTCTCCTCCGACTGCCGCCGCGGTGACAGAAGCGCCTCAATCCCCTACCGCTGCGCCGACACAAACGCAGACTGAGCCGCCGACCGAAGCCCCATCCCCCGCGACCGAGGCGCCGACAGAAGCTCCCGAAACCGGCGCCGCAAAAGACGAGCTTGTCAGCAGCCGCTGGGTCCTCACCGAGGTGATCGCCGACGGCGTCAGCACCCCGCCGAGCGTCTATTACGGCTCCATCATCCGACAGACCGGCGCGTCTCTTACGTTCTATGACGACAACACCTTCACCTGCATCCTCGGCTTCAAAGGCTGCAAAGGCGTTTATGAACCGACCGCCGGCGCCGTCAACGCGCATATCACCTTGATCTATGACGGCAAATCGGCAAACGGTACCGACGCAGACGTCGACACCGTGATGGACTGGGACATCCATCAGGGTACTATCACCTTCGATTTCGACGGCGTCATCAACATCTTCACTCTGAATTGAGCTTTGTCCACACCTTTTATCGATCTCCCCTGTTATACGGGATTTGACGCAATAGATGTTAAAAAGATTAATTGAATGTTAGTATTACCCAACCTACAAAAACGGCACGCCCGAAAGCGTGCCGTTTCATGATACAATTCGTTATGATTCAGAATGATCCGGGGATCAGTCGTCCTCGTAAGCGTAGCTGTGGACAAATACCTTAACGTCGTCGAATTCCTCATAGCAGGAAGCGGTATCTCTCTCGGTAGCGCCGGGCTTGATCTCGCTGTCGGAGTCATCGACATAACCCCAGTTGTCGTAAACCAGCTTGCCGTCCTTATAGAAGAACGCAGTGTACTCAGGATACTTCGCGATCTTTGTGCCGTTGTTGGTAACGCTGATGATCGCCTTGTTGCTCGCCATAGAGACCTCAACGGAGAGATCCTTATCGACGGGGATGTAATAATCCAGCTCTTCCGTTTCAACAGTGTACTCGTAGCTCGCGAAGGGATCGTCGCTGTACATAGACTCGACAACAGTAGTGCCGTTCTGGAAAGCGTCTACATAACCGCCGTCCGAGATATCAATGATCTTGCCGTCTGCGTCAAAGAAATTTACTTCGATTTCCTTGATGTTGCAGTCCGCGCCGGAATTGTTGGTCATGATGAAGAACAGCTTGTTGCTGTACTCGCTGATTGCGGGCAAAACCTCGACCTTGATGCCATCGGGAGCAGTACCGGTACCCTTGATATCGCTCGAGGGGATCTGGATATCAGCCTGAGAAGCTGCATCCACGCTGCTTGCTTCGGCAGAGGAAACGGTATTGCCGTTATCAACCACGGAATTTGCGTTATCAACAACGCTTACGGGAGCCTGCTGATTGCCGTTGACGATCGGCTGCTGACCGCACGCGGTTAAAGCCGCAGCTGCCAGAACGATCACACATACAAATGCAATTACTCTTTTCATCATAAAACCTCACTTTAGTTATAATCAATAATTCGTGGTATCGTCTGATAAAAACTACCACTTCTTATCGCGTTTATTATAGCATGCTGTTTTCAAATTAGCAATATACTTTTTGATATTTAGAAAAACAGCCTCAGAAAAATCGTGTTTTTCCGAGGCTGTTGTACAATATCAACAATTCATAACTTGTCGTTTTTTGTCATATAGCAGTATTTTATCTTACCATTTTATTCCGTTTTTTCTCTGATCCGAATTCCCAGCACCTCAAGCGACTCGTCATCCACCGTCGACGGACAGTTGCTCATCAGCTCGCTGGCGTTCTGCACCTTCGGGAAGGCGGTAACGTCCCTGAGGGAGTCCGCGCCGCACATCAGCATCGCGATACGGTCGAGTCCGATGCCCATGCCGCCGTGAGGCGGAGCGCCGTATTTGTACGCTTCGACCAAAAAGCCGAATTTTGCTTCGATCTCCTCGTCCGTCATCTTTAAGGCGCGGAACATCTGCTGCTGCAGCTCATAGTCGGTGATACGGATGGAGCCGGAGCTCAGCTCGGTGCCGTTGAGGGTCAGGTCATACGCCTTGGCGACCACCTTGCCGGGGTCGCTCTCCAGATACTGCAGACATTCTTCCTTCGGCATCGTGAACGGATGGTGCATCGCGACCCACTCGCCGCTCTCCTCGTCCTTCTCAAAGAATGGGAAATCCACGATCCATACGAATTTATACACGTCCTTCGGAATCAGATCGAGCTGTCTGCCGACCTCCAGACGCAGTGCGCCCAGCACCGGCAGGGTCACCGAATTCTTGTCCGCGACGATCAGCGCCACGTCGCCCCTTTCGGCGCCCAGCCTGTCAATGATCCTGTCGAGATCGCCCTCGCCGAGGAATTTTCCGAAGGAGCAGTTCGGCGTCTCGTCCGCCCAGCGGATATACGCCAGACCCTTCGCGCCGATACCCTTGACGAATTCCGTCAGCTTGTCGATCTTCTTTCTGGTCAGTGTTGAAGCCGCGTTCTTTGCGACGATCGCTCTGACGGAGCCGCCGTTTTCAATCGCGCTTTTGAATACGACAAAGTCGACGTCCTTGACGGTATCGGACAGATCCTGTATCGGCATCCCAAAGCGCACATCGGGCTTGTCCGAGCCGTAGGTATTCATCGCGTCCTCATAGGTCATGCGCTCAAAGGGCTGTTCCAGCTCAATGCCCTTGATCTCCCTGAACAGTCTGACCATCAGCCCCTCGTTGATTGCCATGATCTCGTCGACGTCGACAAAGCTCAGCTCCATGTCGATCTGGGTGAACTCCGGCTGACGGTCGGCTCTCAGGTCTTCGTCGCGGAAGCACCGCGCGAGCTGAATATAGCGGTCAAAGCCCGACAGCATCAACAGCTGCTTGTAGATCTGCGGCGACTGCGGCAGCGCGTAGAACTTGCCGTTATGGATTCGGGACGGCACAAGGTAGTCGCGCGCGCCCTCGGGGGTCGACTTGATCATCATCGGGGTCTCGATCTCGATGAACCCGTTTTCATAAAAGTAATCGCGCGCAATTTTTGCGATCTTTGAGCGTGTGATGATATTCTGCTGCAGCGGCGTTCTCCTCAGATCAAGATAGCGATATTTCAGCCTGAGCTCCTCCGCGGTCTTGCTGTTGTCCACGATTTCAAAGGGAGGCGTCTGCGCCTTACTCAGGACCCGCAGGTCATTGACTTCTATTTCTATATCGCCTGTGGGGATCTTATTGCTCTTCGCAGATCGCTCACGTACAACGCCCTTCGCGCACAGCACGAACTCACTCCGCGCCGCGAAGGCCTTGTCAAAGATCGCCCTGTCGGTGCTGTCGTCAAACGCCAGCTGCACGATGCCCGTGCGGTCGCGAAGGTCGATAAAGATCAGCTGACCGAGGTCGCGCTGACGCTGCACCCAGCCGCATACGACAACCTCCTCGCCGATATTGCTTGCTCTGAGCGTTCCGCAGTAATGCGTGCGCTTGAGTCCTGTCATAAATTCTGCCATTTTCTATACACTTCCTTATATAATAAGCCTTCCCCTTGAGGGTATAATGTCATCCGTTTCTGGAGCAGATGATTTCCAACGCCCCCTCTGACGAGGGGGTTGGGGGAGAGATAACGCAACACAACTGTTACAAGCTGCCGATTGACTCAATCCGCAGCGGAAATATCATTACGCACGGTATTGAGTCATGCGTTTTAAGGCTGCTGTTATGCTGCGTTATCTCTCCCCTGCGTATTTAACCACATATTCTATCATACAATCTGTTCGCATGCCCCCTCGTCAGAGGGGGCTGATTCAGTTTCATCCTTTCCCAAAGAAAGGCTTTCTTACTCCTTAAACTCCTCTTCGATCTTCGCCGCGGTGAATTCCCTGATGAATTCATCCCCGTCCAGCGAGATCTCCCGCTGCTCGCCGCTGTCCATATGCTTCAGCTTTGCCGTACCGTTCGCGATCTCATCGTCGCCCAGCACCATCGAGAACCTCGCGCCGAGCTTGTTCGCGTATTTCATCTGCGCCTTGAGCCCTCTGCCGACTACGTCATATTCTGCGTACAGCCCCGCTTTTCGCAAGGTATTGACCAGAGCGCCCGCTTTTTTGTGCGCGTCCTCCCCCATCGAGCCGATATAGATATCGCAGGGATCCGGCTCTGGGATCTCGATCCCCTGCGCGTCGAGCGTCATCAGCAGGCGTTCCAGCCCTGTCGCGAAGCCCAGCGCCGGCATGGGGTTGCCGCCCAGCTCCTCGATCAATCCGTCATATCTGCCGCCGCCGCAAATCGTGCTCTGCGCGCCGATATCGTCCGAAATGAACTCGAACACGGTCTTGGTGTAGTAATCCAGTCCGCGCACGATGGTGGGGTTCACGGTATAAGCTACACCGTTCGCGTCAAGATATCCTTTCACGCTGTCAAAGTGCTCTCTGCACTCATCGCACAGGTAGTCGAGCACCGTCGGCGCGCCTTTGGCGATCTCATGATCGTGCGGCACCTTGCAGTCGAGCAGGCGCATCGGGTTGCGTTCCAGCCTGTCGCGGCAATCCTCGCATAAATCATCTTTATACTGTGAAAAATATTCCGTCAGCGCCTTGTGGTATTCCGCACGGCATTTCGGACAGCCGATCGAGTTGATCTCCAGACGGATATTTTTCAGCCCCATGCGCTCAAAGATATTGCTTGCCGCGGTGATCAGCTCCGCGTCCGCGGCAGGATTCTGTGTACCGTAGCACTCCATGCCGAACTGGTGGAATTCGCGCAGTCTGCCCGCCTGCGGCTTTTCATAGCGGTAGCAGGAAGAGAAGTAAAACACCTTGATTGGCAGCGGATCGTTGTGCAGTCCGTGTTCGAGGAACGCCCTCGCCGCGCCCGCGGTACCCTCCGGACGCAGGGTGATGCTGTCGCCGCCCTTTGTCACAAAGGTATACATCTCCTTCTGCACCACGTCGGTGGTGCCGCCCACGCCGCGCTCAAAAAGCTCAGTGTGCTCAAAAACCGGCGTGCGTATTTCTTGATAGCCGAACGCCCGCGCTTCCTCATGGAACAGCTTTTCCATGAACTGCCAGCGGTAGCTGTCGCGCGGCAGCAGGTCTTCCGTTCCGCGCGGTTTCTTCGTGATCAATGCCATATATTATCATACCTTTCCAAACGATAAGGCTCCCTTTGGTAAAGGGAGCTGTCGCCGTACGGCGACTGAGGGATTGCATCATTGTTCGAGCGAAGCGAGTATCCAATTAATCCGCTCCCGCTGAATTCCCCCAAAATTCGCTTTATAGAGTATAGCACAAAATCATCCCCTCCGCAATATATCCATACTATAAAAATTTTGCGAATGAGTCGCATATTGACATTCTTTATCCCTTGTGCTATACTGATTTGCGAACAATTCGCAAATTACATCTGATTTGTCATTGCGAGGCTCCGCGCGAGCCGTGGCAATCTCAACCGATAAAAGAGGTAATAACCATGCCCAAATATATGACAAAACAGCGTCGGCTCCTCACCGAATACCTCATGCAGCACGTTGATGAGAACCTCTCCGCCTCTCAGATCGCCGACGCTTTATCCGACCAAATCAGCAAAAGCGCCGTTTACCGCAACCTCGCCGATATGGAAGCGGAGGGCAAGCTCCACCGCGTCACGAGCGGCGGCGGCCGCGAAGCGGTCTATCGCTTCAGCGGCGGACAAGCCTGCTCCCAAAGTCTGCATCTGAGCTGTAAAAAATGCGGCAAGACCGTCCATATGCAGCAGCAGACTGCCGACGCGCTGGTACAAAGCGTCGCCGCGAACAACGATTTTACCGTCGATAAAGGAGAGACCGTCATCTACGGCGTCTGCGCCGCATGCCGAAATAAAAAAGCATCCCTTTCCTAAGGGAAGCGGCACGGGACACTTGTGTCACGTGACGGAGGGATGACGAACATTTATATTTCATCCCTCTCAATCATACAGTAATAGATTTCATTATACACGGAAGGTATCAATATGAAAAAACTGATCGCAGTATGCCTGAGCGTCATTATCGCCGCATTCATCTTTGCCGGCTGCGGCGCTGGATCCGACAGCACCCCCGACGAGCCCGACAACACGATCAAGGTCGTGACCACCATCTTCCCTATCTATGATTGGGTGCGCGAGGTTGCGCAGGACGACGTCCACATCGACCTCGACCTGCTGCTCGACAACGGCGTCGATCTCCACAGCTACCAGCCCACCGCCAAGGATATCATGGATATCTCCGGCTGCAACGTCTTTATCTATGTCGGCGGCGAATCCGACAAATGGGTAACCGATACCCTCGAACAGGCGGACAACCCGGATATGATCGTCCTCGATCTGCTAGACATCCTAGGCGATGACGCCAAGGAAGAAGAGCTCAAGGAAGGGATGCAGGACGAAGAAGAGGTAGAAGACGGCGAAGAAGACCCCGAGTACGACGAACACATCTGGCTTTCGTTGAGAAACGCGTACAACATCATTCCCGCGATCTCAGACGCTCTGGCAGCGGTCGACAGTCAGCATGCAGAAGCATTAAGGACGAACGCCGACGTTTATCTGCACAAACTGATCGATTTGGACGAGCAGTATATGGAAACCGTCGACAGCTCCTCTGTCAAGACCCTGCTGTTCGGCGACCGTTTCCCGTTCCGCTATCTGACGGATGACTACAGTCTCGATTATTATGCCGCCTTCACCGGCTGCTCCGCCGAGAGCGAAGCGAGCTTCGAGACCATCACCTTCCTCTCCGAAAAGGTCGACGAACTGGGATTAAAAGCCATCTTGCAGATCGAGACCTCAGACGGCTCCATCGCCGAAACGATCAAAGCCAACACCAAGACCAAGGATCAGCAGATCCTGACCCTTGATTCCATGCAGGCGGTCACAGCCGATCGCGTCGCCGACGGCGAAACCTACTTTTCTATTATGGAAAGCAATCTCGAAGTGCTGAAACAAGCACTTGCATAAAAAGCCTTCCCCTCACACGTGAATCTAATTCTGAAATGGAAATGAAACACATATTACAAAGCAGTATTAATAAGTCAAAAGAAACGTAAAGTCTCCCCTACGTAAGGTACCCCCGTTGGGGGAATGTCCGCAGGACAAGGGGAGATTCCCCTGCTAGGGGAAATGTCCGCAAAGCGGACAAAGGGGTCGGCTGTCTTCGCAGAAGAAGCCGTCTCCGGCGAGGAAAGATACAGAGGGGTCG
>JAFRBX010000003.1 GCA_017404665.1 Ruminococcus sp. | reverse complement strand
TTGTGTTCCGTTTCTTGTTCCAATGTCGCCAAATGTTCTTGTAATCTTTCTAATCCATCCATTTTGACCACCCATCTATGTTATACCATATATGGGCTGTAATGGTGGTTACATCTTTATGACAGAATTAGATTGACGTGGTCCCCTGATTTTGTTGTATTGACATTTCTCGGGATAATCATTATACTGTATAAAGATTTTTTAACTGTGGTGATTCCATTGAAGTATCATATCATTACCCTCGGCTGCAAGGTCAATCAATACGAGTCCGAGGTCATGTCTGAGTTGCTCAGTGCGACTGGCTATATTAAAACTGATAATTATACGGACGCCGATATCTGCATCGTCAATTCCTGTACCGTCACAGCGACTGCCGACGCCAAAAATCGTAAGCTCATTCACCGCATCCGACGTGAAAATCCGGACGGAATCATTGTGCTGTGCGGCTGTATGCCGCAGGCATTTGCAGACGATACCGCCGTTTTTGACGGCTGTGATATCGTGATGGGGAATACCGCCCGCCGCGATATCGTTCCGCTGATCGATGAATTCATGATAATGCGTCAGCAGATCATTCGCATTGAAGCGCATGAGAAGAACGAGGGCTTTGAGCCGATGCAGATCAGCGCTTTCAATGAGCGTACCCGCGCCTGCATCAAGATCGAAGACGGCTGCAATCGTTTCTGCACCTACTGCATCATCCCGTATGCCCGCGGCAGGGTGCGCTCCAAGCCGCTTGATATGATCCGCCGTGAGGCTGCCGAGCTTGCCGAAAACGGCTTCAAGGAGGTCGTGCTGGTCGGGATCAACCTATCCGCCTACGGTCAGGAGTCCGACGCGAATGTGTATGACGCGGTGAAGGCGGTCTGTGATATCGACGGGATCGAGCGTGTAAGACTGGGTTCCATCGAACCGGAGCGGATGACTGAGGATATCCTCCGAAAGCTCTCTAAGGAAGAAAAATTTTGCCCGCACTTTCATCTGTCGCTGCAGGCAGGCTGTGACGCAACCTTAAAGCGCATGCGCCGCCATTACAATACCGGCGAATATGCCCGCATCGTTGCGGATATTCGCAGACTGTTCGACAATCCTGCGATCACCACTGATGTGATGGTCGGCTTTGTCGGTGAGAGAAAAGAGGATTTTGAGACGTCTGTTGACTTTTGCGACCGTATCGGCTTTGCCAGAACCCACGTGTTCCCGTACTCACGCCGAAAGGGTACTGCCGCCGACCGTATGGACGGACATGTCCCGGAGTCAGAGAAGCATGCCCGTGCCGATATCATGATCGCGCATACCTTGGAGCAGCAGAGGCGCTTTATGCAAAGTCAGATCGGCTTGACCGAACTGGTATTGTTTGAAACCGCTTCCGATAACGGCGTTTGGGAAGGCTATACCAAGAATTATACAAAAGTTCACGTGAAGAATGACGCGATCATTTCCGGAGAAATACTCCCTGTTTGTATCACCGAAGCGCACGATGATTACTGTGTAGGAGAAGTGTTAAGATAACGTATCACGTTCTCAACCTCTTGCGCATTATCATCATTATGAAAGCTGTCATAGCTGTACAGCATGAACCCGTCCAGACGGTCATCCCGTATGATTTCGATTTCTGTTTTCAGAATGTCGTCGTTATCCAGCCACGTGCCGCTGTCGGCGTCGGTGCCCGCTTTGTAGGCGGGGATTCCGATATACAGCGATAGTCTGTCGTGCTTTTCCGTATCAAGCCAGTCTTTGAGACCGTCCTCAAAGGTCAGCGCGGGATTATCCAGAGAGAAGTAGATCTGCGGGCAGATGTAGTCGATATAGCCCTTTTCGGCGCACCATTTCTGCACGTCGGCATACAGCTCGCTGTTGTTGGAAAGATTGCCTTGCGGCGAGATACCGAAAAGAACATTTTCCTCTGTACTGTGGATCGCCTGATAGACCGATCGTACCATACGGCTGACATTTTCCTTGCGAAAATCTTCGAGAGATAGGGTAGAATCGGTCTTATCGCAGTACGCTGCATAATCGTCTGCGTCGAAATCACCGCAGTCGGGCGGATAAAAGTAATCGTCAAACTGTATCCCGTCCACATCGTATTTTTCGACGATCTCTTTGGCGCCGTCTGTGATCAGCTCGATCGCCTTATCACTTGACGGATTCAGATATAAGCTCTCGTTGACCTCTACAGAAAGCTCAGGATCTTTGATAACCGGATTGTCATCGCTGAGCTGTGAGGGCGTATCCTTCGTGGTGACGCGATAAGGGTTGAGCCACGCGTGCACCATGATATCATGATCATGCGCGGTTTCGACAATGTACGACAATGGATCGTATCCCGGATCCTCCCCCTGTGTGCCCGTCAGGATATGTGACCACGGATAGAAGCGGGAGGGGTAGATCGCGTCGCAGAACGGCCGCACCTGCACGATCATGGTATTCAGATTAGCGCTTTCCATATCGTCGATGATCGCGCTGATCTTATCCTTGAACGCGCTCTCCTTGTCCGCTTCGTTCTCAACGTCCAGCGTCATGTAGGTTACCCAGACGCCTCGAATCTCATCCGCCGGCTTTTCCGTTTCGTAAACTGCGGGAGCGTTCACCTGCTTCACTGTCGGATGCTTCATGTCAGGCTGTGCGACATATACGATAGATCCGCCTAAAAAAACGAACGATAATACATAAGGTATTATTCTTTTAAAGAACATTTTATCACTCCGAGGTTGTTTTGAAAATTCTGATCGTTTATCTGATTGCCATCAATCTGTTCGCTGTCATCATCACGGTACACGACAAACGCGCCGCCGCACGCGGACATTGGCGTGTGAAAGAAAACACCCTGCTGCTTGTCGCCGCGCTCGGCGGGTCTGCTGCGATGTATCTGACGATGCAACTGATCCGCCACAAAACCCGCAAGCCGAAATTCACGGTCGTCATCCCGCTGATCTTCGTACTGCAGTGCGTCGCTGTCTTTTTGGTTCTCCGCTATGGCTTTGGGATATTTTAGCTTTACCGTCGCCGATGTTGACGACGGCATTTCATTAAAGACGTTTTTGCGGCGCAGATGCGGCATATCGGCGCGTTCTATGACCGTGATTAAGTATGAGGGTGGCAGCGTCATATGCCGCGGCAAAGAACTTCGAGCACACGATATACTCAGCAAGGGCGATGTTATTGAAATTACCCTGCCGCGTGAAGCCGCCTGTATTGAAGCGGTCAGCGGTTCTCTCGATATTCTGTATGAGGACAACTATCTGCTGATCGTCAACAAGCCCGCTCATATGCCTGTACATCCGACAAAGGTTCATCAGCTCGATACACTGGCTAATATCGTCAGCTGCTATCAGCACGAGAGGGGAGAGAACTATACCTTCCGCGCGCTGAATCGGCTGGATAAGGATACCTCGGGCTGTGTGATCATCGCAAAAGACCGAATCACCTGCACTTTGGTTCAGCCGACTGTGAAAAAGACATATATCGCTGTGTGTGAGGGTATCATCGAAAAAGACGGTACCGTTGACGCGCCGATCGCGTTAGCGCCGTACAGCAAGATCAAGCGCTGTGTCAGCGCGGACGGCGTACGTGCTGTCACGCATTATGAGCCTGTCGCTTACGGCAGCGGACATACCATGTGCCGCATTTGGCTTGAAACCGGCAGGACGCATCAGATCCGCTGTCATATGAGCTATCTCGGATATCCTCTTGCGGGCGATGATCTGTACGGCGGCAGCATGAGGCTGATCAAAAGACAAGCGCTGCACTGTCAGTCTGTTGGATTGCTGCATCCCGTCACCGGAGAACAAATCGCTCTCTCGACGGATATTCCCGTCGAGATACAGGACATACTGAAAGAACCAATCATTTGATCCTGACTTTTTCCTTACGGTTGACGCCTGCGATACCGCCGATGATCCCGCACAGCAGCATGACAGCGCTTCTGATCAGCGTCAGAAAGCCGATATCGTTCTGCGCCATACTCAATCCGCATGCGAGCAGGATCAGCAGCGCTGCACCGCCGCATACTGCGCCGATGACCAGCCCTTTTCCTTTGGCAATCACCCCGGCGATATATGCGCCAAGCAGAACGCTGATGCCTTCTATCCCGATCATCACATAATCGATAATCCCATAAGGAATACCTGACGTCATTTTCAGGATAAATCCGAACAGACAGGTCAGCAGCAGCGTTAAAACGAAAGCTGTCAGAATCCCTGTCAGTATTGACTTCCATATTCTTTGATTATCACTTTTGACAGACATAAAAAATCACCCCTACATTGCTATGCGGGGGTGATGTTGTTTATTCGCTGTATTTATTAGCTTCTTTCTCTTCCTTGGCTGCCTGCTTGGCGGCCTTTTTTGCCTCGCGCTTTTCCTGAAGAGCCTTGAGCTTATCCTCCTTGGAGGGAGCGGGTGTATCCTTCACAGTATCTACACTGGAGATGGCCCATTTTTTGAACTTCATCTTGGTGCGGTCGGGACCGGTCTCAATGACAAAAGCGTCCTCATCCTCTTTAACCGCAATGATCCTGCCCTGGATACCGCCGATCGTGGTGATGTCGTCACCGATAGCGATATTGTTGCGCATCTCCTGCTCTTGCTTCTTCTTTTTGGAGTTGGGACGGATCAATAAAAAGTAGAGTACGGCAAACAAACCGATATATACTAAGATGATCCACCAGCTGCTGCCGGTACTGCCTGAACCGAATAAACTGCTCATCGTTTTCATCCTTTCAAAAAATAATGCCAGATTATTATAACAGGTTGCAAAGTGATTTGCAAGCAAAAAATGGAATTAAATACGTTTATCCAAAATATTTCTGTGCTTTTGATAGAATTCACTGAATGTACCCGCGTCAAGATGATCACGAATCCTTTGCATCAGCGTATTATAAAAGTTGAGGTTGTGCATCACCGCGAGCCGCATACCCAGCATTTCCTTTGCCTTGAACAGGTGACGCAGATAGGCGCGGGAATGACGACGGCACACGGGACAATCGCACCTGTCGTCGATGGGATGCTCGTCCGTCTCGTACTTTGCGTTCATGATATTGATGACGCCGCTCCACGTGAACAGATGTCCGTGGCGCGCGTTGCGCGAGGGCATGACGCAGTCGAAGAGATCGACGCCTCGGTAGACCGCTTCCAAAATGTTGACAGGCGTACCGACGCCCATCAGATAACGCGGCTTGTCCTTCGGCGCGAACGGCTCGACCGCCTCGATGATTTCATACATCGTTTCGGCAGGTTCGCCGACCGCCAAGCCGCCGATCGCATAGCCGTCCAGCTCAAGCTCGGCGATCTCTTTCATGTGCTCGATCCTCAGTTCGGGGAAGGTCGCTCCCTGATTGATTCCAAACAGCATTTGACGCGGGTTGACGGTATCCTCCAGCGTGTTCAGCCTGTCCATTTCCGCTTTGCAGCGATACAGCCAGTTGGTGGTGCGTCTGATCGAGGCTTTGGCATAGTCATAGGGAGCGGGATTCTCCACGCACTCGTCGAACGCCATCGCGATTGTGGAGCCTAAGTTTGACTGGATCCGCATGCTCTCCTCGGGTCCCATAAAGATGCGTCTGCCGTCGATATGAGAGTTGAAGATGACGCCTTCCTCATTGATATTGTTCAGCTTTGCGAGCGAAAACACCTGAAATCCGCCGGAGTCGGTCAGGATGACGCCGTTCCAGCCGGTCATCTTGTGCAGACCGCCGAGCTTTTTGACGATCTCGTCGCCGGGACGCAGATGCAGATGATAGGTGTTGCTCAGCATGACCTGCGTGTTGATATTCTCAAGATCATAAGCCGACAGACCGCCCTTGATCGCGCCGCAGGTCGCGACATTCATGAACGCCGGCATCTGCACCGTGCCGTGTACCGTCTTGAATTCGCCGCGCCGGGCGTTTCCCTCTTGCTTTAACAGAGTATACATATCAGTAATCCTTTATTGTCACAGTATTGCCATCGCATCCCCGATGCTTATGGTTTATAGGATATTTCCGATCGGAAAATTTGAAAAAGTAAGACGTGAAATCATAATCCGCACATCACATGATTGTTGTTGAGTGATTGTTTTCGTCATTCAAATCTTTTGATCCAATCCAAAACATCCTCATATTTTGCTTTACCAGAAGCAACATCCATTCCGATTTTTATTACATCATTATCAGAAGGAGAAATATATATTCCGTTCATTTCAAGAAAGGACAACATAACGTACATTCCGATGCGTTTGTTTCCGTCAACAAAAGCATGGTTTGAGATCAATGAAAAACCGAGCTTGGCTGCTTTCTCTTCTTTTGAAGGGAACAACTCTGTTCCGTCAAAGGTTTGATAAGCGGATTCTAATGCACTTTCAAGAAGTCCAAAGTCACGTACTCCTGCGTCGCCGCCTGTTTCTTTTGCAATCAATTCATGTAAGAGCAAAACCTTTTCTTTACTGAATTTGATCATTTCGCCAACTCCTCAAACGCTTTATGATATTTGTTAAGAACATGAGCAGAAACCAGTTTGAACTTTTCTTCATCAAGGTTTTCGTCAGTCTTATTGATAAGATATTCAATCACATCGCTTAACTGTTCGTCAGAAACAATATCTATGATGTTTTTTGCGTATTCTCTTTCGCTCATTCTATAAACCTCCGTTTATGGATTAATAATAGTATGATATATTAAATCCAAATTTGTGTCAATGTTAATCAATGAAACAGCAATCCCCGAAAGAAAAGAACCGATAGTTCTCTTTGACAGCGACTTCATATGCCTTCATCGTCTTGTCATAACCGTAGAATGCTGAAACCAGCATGATTAGTGTACTTTCCGGCAAATGGAAGTTGGTGATCAGTCCGTCAAGCACCTTGAATTCAAAGCCGGGATAGATGAAGATGTCTGTATAGCCGTCGCAGGGCTGTATCTCTCCGAACTCTGCCGCAACACTTTCCAGAGTGCGGCAGGAGGTAGTGCCGACCGCGATCACGCGCTTTCCGGCGGCTTTAGTCTTTTGTATCAATTCAGCGGTCTCAGCCGGGATCTCATAATGCTCGCTGTGCATCTTATGCTTGGTGACGTCATCCACCTTGACGGGACGGAAGGTACCTAAACCGACGTGCAGCGTTACATAGCCGATGTTGACGCCCTTTGCACGGATTTTGTCGAGCAGCTCGTTGGTGAAATGCAGACCCGCTGTCGGCGCGGCAGCGGAACCCAATTCATGCGAATAAACCGTCTGATAGCGCTCCTGATCCTCCAGCTTTTCGGTGATGTAAGGGGGAAGAGGCATCTGACCGATCTTATCAAGGGTTGAGAAGATGTTATCTTCACATTGAAGCTCCACGATTCGGTTGCCGTCGTCGACGATATCCACGACCTCGGCTTTCAGCAGTCCGTTGCCGAAGATGAACTTTGCGCCGATCTTTGCTTTTTTGCCGGGCTTGACCAATGTTTCCCATCTGTTGTTCTCAATTTGCTTTAACAGCAGGAATTCTATCTTCGCGCCGGTATCTTCCTTATATCCGTAGATGCGTGCCGGGATGACGCGCGAATCGTTGACGATCAGGCAGTCGCCTTCATTCAGGTAATCGATGATATCATAAAAGTGTTTATGCTCGATGGAATCATCCCCGCGGCTCAATACCATCATGCGGGAGTGATCACGCGGTTCGATCGGCGTCTGGGCGATCTGCTCCTGCGGAAGATCATAATAAAAGTCGCTGGTTTTCATAAATAGACCTCTGTTATTGGATTTTGACTAAAATCTATCACTATTAAAAGCATATTATTACATAATTGAAATTGACAAAGTTGTGGAAGATATGGTATATTATAAGCTGATAATAAGGATATTTAGTATTCTGTATGAATTTGCCTTTAACATAATATATTATTACAGGAAAAAACTCAACTGTTTTTTGAAAATTGGGAGGAATTTGATATGAAAACGTATAATGTAGGAATCATCGGCGCTACCGGTATGGTAGGTCAGAGATTCTCGCTGCTGCTCGAAAACCATCCGTGGTTCAACGTGACCGCGATCGCCGCATCCAAGCGTTCCGCCGGCAAAACATATGCCGAGGCGGTAGAGGGAAGATGGGCAATGACTGCGCCGATCCCCGAGAACATCAAGGATATGGTGATGATGGACGCGGCTGACGTGGAAGCGGTCGCTGCAAAGGTCGATTTCGTCTTCTGCGCTGTCGATATGAAAAAGGATGAGATCAGAGCGCTGGAGGAAGCGTATGCTAAGGCGGAATGCCCTGTTGTATCCAACAACTCCGCTAACCGCGGCACGCCCGATGTTCCGATGATTGTTCCTGAGATCAATCCTGAGCATGCTCAGATTATCCACGCTCAGAGAAAGCGTCTGGGCACCAAGCGCGGCTTTATCGCCGTTAAGTCTAACTGCTCCCTGCAGAGCTATGTTCCCGCCATCCATCCCTTGAAGGATAAATATAAGGTCAATAAGGTTTTGGCTTGCACCTATCAGGCAATCTCCGGCGCCGGCAAGACCTTTGAGCGCTGGCCCGAGATGGTCGACAACCTCATCCCGTATATCGGCGGCGAGGAAGAAAAGAGCGAGCAGGAACCCCTGAAGCTGTGGGGCCATATCGAGGGCGATAAAATCGTGAACTGCGATGATATCGCGATCACCTCCCAGTGCCTGAGAGTACCTGTTTCCGACGGTCATACTGCGGCGGTATTCATGAGCTTCGATACTGATGAAAAGCCCACTGTGGAAGAGATCATCGACGTGTGGAGCAATTATAAGGGAAGAGCGCAGGAGCTTGAGCTCCCCTCCGCTCCCAAACGGTTCCTGCACTACTTCACCGAGCCTGACAGACCTCAGATCAAGTCGGAGCGTATGCTCGAGGGCGGTATGGCGATATCTGTCGGCAGACTCAGACCCGATACCCAGTACGATATGAAATTTGTCTGCATGTCCCATAACACCCTTCGCGGCGCTGCGGGAGGCGCTGTCCTGATGGCTGAGCTGCTGTGCGCCGAGGGCTACATGGATTAATAACGAGTGATTAGTGGTCAGTGATTAGTAATCAGTATTTTTGATTTGTCATTGAAAGTTTATACTCCTTTTTATCACATTTATTGGGAGGATCCATTATGAGTAAGCACATTTTTACAGGCGCGGGCGTTGCCCTGATCACCCCGATGTACAGCGACGGTTCCGTGAATTATGAAGAACTGGCGCGTCTATTGGAATTTCAGGTGGAAAACGGCACCGATGCGATCATCGCATGCGGTACTACCGGCGAGGCGGCAACCCTGAGCGTTAAGGAGCATTGCGAGGTGCTCAAGTTCGTCTGCGAGCGCATCAACGGTCGCATTCCCGTTATCGCGGGTACCGGCTCCAACGATACCAGCACGGCGATTGAACTGTCGAAATCAGCAGAAGCCAGCGGCGCCGACGCGCTGCTGTCCGTTACGCCGTACTACAACAAAACATCGCAGGAGGGCTTGTTCCGTCACTTTACCACGATTGCGGACAACATCGATTTACCGATGATTCTGTACAACGTACCCTCGCGCACCGGCTGCAATATCAAGCCCAAGACTTACGCGAGACTATGCAAGCATGAGAACATCGTCGCGACCAAGGAAGCGAACGGCGATATCTCCAGCGTTTCGCAGACACGTTCCTTGTGCGGCGATCAGCTGGATATCTACTCCGGCAACGACGATCAGACCGTTCCTTTCATGTCGCTTGGCGCTTTGGGCGTTATCTCGGTATTCTCGAATTTTTGCCCCAAGGAAATGCATGAGATCTGCGAGCTGTGCCTGAACAATAACTTTGTAGAAGCGTCAAAAATGAATTTCCACTATGTCGAGCTGATGGATATCATGTTCTCCGATGTCAATCCGATTCCTGTCAAGACCGCGATGAATCTGATCGGCTTCAATGCGGGCGAGTGCCGACTGCCGCTGGTGCCGATGAGCTATTCCGGTTATCATGATCTGAAGGATTGTCTGGCAAAGTACAATCTGATCGGTAAATACGCATAAATTCAATTTGTCATTGCGAAGCTCCGAACACGCGTGTTCATGGAGCTGTGGCAATCTCAACCGATTGTCATGGGATTCCCTCGCAATGACTGTTTCTTATAAGGAGGTTCTGTATGGTCAAGCTTCTGTTGAACGGCTGTCTGGGCAAAATGGGACAGGCTGTGGAAGGCTGTGTCAATGAACGTGAGGATATCATGATTGCTTGCGGTGTGGATATCGCCGAGGGGAATAAGACTTATCCGGTATATAACTGTTTTGTTGACGTGCAGGAAACGCCCGATGTGATCGTCGATTTTTCCAATCCGCTGGTGCTTGATGATATGCTCAGCTTCGCAGTTGAAAAGCAGATCCCCGTGATCATCTGCACTACCGGTTTTTCTGAAGCGCAGGTGCAGATAATCAAGGATACTGCAAAAGAGATTCCTGTCTTCTATTCCGGTAATATGTCGCTGGGCATCAATGTGCTGGTCGCACTGTCAAAAATGGCTGCAAGGGTTTTGTACAGCAGCTTCGATATCGAGATCATCGAAAAGCATCATAATTTGAAGCTGGACGCTCCCTCGGGTACCGCGCTGATGATCGCCGACGCGATCAATGATGAGGTCGGCTGCGCGCAGTATGTTTATGACCGCCATGCGTACCGCAAAAGACGCGAGCACAGCGAGATCGGTATCCATTCCATCCGCGGCGGCACCATCGTCGGCGAGCACGAGGTGATTTTTGCCGGTCACGACGAAGTAGTTTCTTTGAAGCATCAGGCGCAGAGCAAGGGCGTATTCGCGGCAGGAGCGGTGAACGCCGCAATCTATATGAAGGACAAGCCTGCGGGGCTATACGACATGTCTGATGTTCTGAAAGGTTGATAAGGGATTAACCACTGTAAAATATCCTCAATGAAACGCTGTTTCATTTCTTTAAGCGTATTATTCATCGTGTAGCAACTAACTTTGTTATTAAGAAAAAGACGCACGCGTCACACCTTTGTTTTCGTATCATAAACTGATAGGGAACAGAGGTGTTTTTTTATGAATAACGAACTGATACTTCTTCCTTCCGTGACCTATGCGATGAAGGCAAAGAGTATCCTTGATCAATATAAAATCCGATCTTTTATCCAGCGAACGCCGAAAAATACCGGCGTCAAATCCTGCGGTTATTGCCTTTTTGTTCCTAAAAAAACCGACGAAGCTGAAACAATCCTGCGCACGAAGGGAATACGGATATCGGGAAGGGCGCAGCGGGAGGAGCTATGATTTATCTTGATAATTCAGCTACCACTTTTCCGAAGCCGCCTGAGGTGCAGCGTGCCGTCGTCAATGCTGTCCGATCGTACGGGTTCAATCCGGGACGCGCCGGATACCGTCAATCGCTGAAAACGGCGGAGAAGGTTTATGAAGCCAGAGAAACGGTCCGGTCTTTTTTCAACGCTTCGTCTGTGGAAAATGTGATCTTCACGCCCGGGTGCACGCACGCGCTGAACACGGTGATCAAAGGGGTGCTGAAACCGGGCGATCATGTCATCATTTCATCCTTTGAGCACAATGCCGTCGCGCGACCTGTATTCAAATTGGCTGAGCAGGGCGCCATCACCTACAGCGTTGCTAAGGTCGTCGTCGGTGATGACGAAGCGACGATCGATAACTTTCGGCAGATAATCAATCCGCATACACGCCTGATCATCTGTACGCACGCCTCCAACGTATTCGGTTTCCGACTGCCCGCGGAAAGACTCTGCGCGCTGGCGCACAGTTACAAAATCCTATTCTGTCTGGACGCCGCTCAAACTGCGGGGGTCTTCCCGATTGATATACAGAATGACGGATATGATTTCGTATGCTGCGCAGGCCATAAATATCTATATGGACCCATGGGTATAGGATTGCTTCTGATCGGTAATGATATTATTATTGACTCGCTTGTTGATGGCGGCACCGGCAGCGCATCCGCCGAGCTTTCCATGCCGTCCTTCTATCCGGATAAGCTGGAAGCCGGAACACTGAATATCAGCGGTATTCTTGGACTGCAGGCGGGTATAAGCTTTATTGATCGCCGAGGTATACACAATGTCTACGAAAAGGAAAGACGCATGATTGATAGTTTGTGTAACAGTCTTAGAAGGTATCGAGGAATAAGACTGTATCTCAATCCTTCACAGGAGACGATTGACGCCCCAGTGATGTCCTTCTCGGTTAATGATATCGATAGTGAAACAGTCGCAAAATCACTGTCACAGGTATCTGATATTGCCGTTCGAGGCGGATTGCACTGTGCGCCGCTTGCGCATCAAAGCATGGGAACACAGGAAAGCGGAACCGTGCGGGTCGCGCCTTCGCTGTTCACTAAGTCTGCTGATTTATTCATACTTCTCAATTCCTTGCAAAAATTCAGGTAATTACCTTGCAATCGCAGTATTCGTGTGTTAGAATTACTTGTATAGGATTATTTCAGGCAGCATAATTTGCATGAATAGCAGATCAAGGAAAACAATAAAGGATACTGTATGAGCATAAGTGATGTTTTACACGACATGTGGGATACCATATGGGCGACACTGAAGACATTTGAATTTAAGGACGCGGTGGATATCGTTATCGTCGCGCTGATTTTGTATTATTTGTTCCGCCTGTTCCGCCAGAGCCGCGCGGGACAGCTGGTCAAGGGCGTAATCATCCTGTTGGTTACGCTGGCGATTGCTACCATCGCGAACCTGACGATGGTTAAGTTTATCCTGAAGTCCGTTTTTGAATTTGCCGTTATTATTCTTGTTGTTGTGTTCCAGCCGGAGCTGCGGCAAGGTCTGGAAAGGTTGGGACGCAGTAACAGAACGCTGAGGAATTTTGTGAATACCAGCAGCAGCCAGAACCCGGAAACCGTAGTGTATAAAGCGATCGGGGACGTGGCTGACAGCTGCGCGATTTTTTCCAAATCTCGTACCGGCGCTTTGATCGTTTTTGAGCGTGACAGCCTTTTGAATGAGATCGCCGGTTCCGGAACAACGCTTAACAGCGAAACTTCTCCGGCGCTGCTCGGCAACATCTTTTTCAACAAGGCGCCGCTGCACGACGGCGCGTGTATCATCAGAGAAGGTAAGATCCTGTCGGCAGGATGTATTTTGCCGTTGACGAAAAGTCTTGATATCAGTGCGGATCTGGGAACCCGGCACCGTGCAGCGATTGGTCTGAGCGAAGAAACCGACGCTGTGGTAGTAGTGGTATCCGAAGAGACCGGCAGTATTTCTATTGCGCTCGGCGGAAAGCTTACCCGCGACTATAATCGCAATACCTTATACGATGAATTGGTCGAGTTGATTATTCCCGGCGAGAGAGAACGTTCTAATCTGTTTTCTGTCATATTTAAGAGCAGAAAGGAGAAGAATGATGAAAAAGAATAATAAATCTCTGCTTTCCAGATTCTTTTCCCATAATATCACTCTGCTGGTACTGGCGTTTATTCTGGCGTTTGTCGCGTGGTTCTTCATCACAATGACAGGTGAAAGTGAAGATACCAAAACCATCACGGATATCCCTATCACAATCGAATTGCCCGATACCGCCGTAGACGACGGATTAGTACTCTATGGCGCAGATGATCTGAAAGCGTCTGTCGAGGTCAAGGCAAATCGCGCGATGCTCGGCACGCTGACTGCGTCCGATATACAAGTAACAGCGAACCAGTCCAGTTCAATGATCTCCGTCGGTTCCTACACACTCTCTCTGTCCGCCAGACAAACCGGCGTCAAAACGAACTATACTATTGTCAAAGAAAAGCTATCTCCATCCACCGTTACGGTATATGTCGACAAGGAGAAACAGGAAGAATTCACCATCGATAACCAGATTACCGTTCAGCTCGACGACAGCAACCATTACGCGAGCGTTGCGCTGTCAAAGAGCAAGGTTGTTGTATCCGGTCCCGAGACACATGTCAATCAGATCGCTTCTATTGCCGTAGTGGATACCATCTCTGCCGATACCCAAAAAACTGTTAATGAGGATCTTGTTTTTCTGGATGAAAACGGCGATAAATTATATTTGCCTTACGTCAAGACCGACCTAGGAACGGTAGACGCCACCATTTCCGTGCTTCCGATCTCTGAGGTTTCTCTCACTGTTGATGTCGCGAACGCTCCGTCCGATTATCCCGATATCATCCTTTCTCCTGCAAAGGTTAAAATTGCCGGACCTCAGGACACGCTGGATGCTATCGAGGACAATACTGTCACGATCGGTACCATGGATTTCACCAAGCTCAAAAACGAGGGAAACAGACAAAAGTTTGATATCACGCTGCCGCAGGGCTGCAAGGTGATATCCGGCGAGACAACCGCTACCGCTTCTATCGATTTGAGTTATTGCTACTCCACAACGGTAACAGCAAAGGTTTCGAGCAAGTTGGATTCTTCAAAATACACCGTTGAATTTGCGACAAATAACGCAGAGATCACAGTTAACGGTCCGGAGGAGCTGATTAATACCGTCACGGCTTCCGATCTTACCGTCACCGCTGATTTCGCCGGATTGCTGGATGACCTCAAATCAGGAAGTGCTGTTTCGCTCAGCGTTCCGCTGAAGATTACGTTGGCGTCCGATTATTCCGAATGCTGGATCTACGGCTCATACACCTTGAACGCCAATGTCACAATGAAATGAACGTAAAAGAATAAACGCACTGCGGTCTGAAATACTGCAGTGCGTTTTGTTGAACAAATTAATAATGTGCCGTTGTCATATATTTGTAACGGTTGTTTTTCAGCTTGCCGTGAGGCGATTCCGCCATATCTTTATGGTAGCATACGCTTTGCGACAATCCGATACCGACCAGTACCGACAGCAGCGACGAGCCTCCCGAGGAGAAGAAGGGAAGAGTGATACCGATGACCGGCAAGAGCCCGAGAACCATTCCGACATTGATAACGGTCTGAAGGCTGAGCATTGAAAATACGCCGATGCATATCATCTTTCCGAGGTAATCGCGTGCCGACATAGCGTCGATCATCAGCTTGATGCAGATCAACAGGAGTATGAACAGCAGAAGCGTGCAGCCGATGAAGCCGAGTTCTTCACCGGCAACGGTGAAAATGAAGTCGTTTTCCTGTTCCGGAACGATTCCGGAAGCGACGCGCGGTCCATTGCCCAGTCCCGTACCGCTCAGACCGCCCGAAGCAACGCTGACCTTGCCCTGATACTGCTGCCAGCCATAGGTCTTAAGCGCATTTCCGTCGATATCGAAAATCGCGGTGAAGCGGTTTTTTTGCTCCTCGTTGAGAAAGTATGCCCATAATATCGGTATTCCCGCCGCCAGCAGCAGAATCATGATCAGAAAATACCGCAGCTGTATACCGCCGACAAATGCCATCAGGATGAACATAAAGATGAAAATCAGAGCCGTACCGTCGTCGCCCTGCATATGGATCAGCACAACAGGTACGCCCATATGGATCAGCAGGGAGAGCACGCCGACGAGACTATGGAGCATCTCGCTGTCCTTGAGCGCCTGCAAATGCTTGGAAAATGTAATGATAAAAAATATCTTGACGAGCTCCGAAGGCTGGAAGGAAACGCCGCCGGGCAAGGTGATCCATGCGGTGTCATCCGTGCCGGAGACATTTCTGCCTATCAAAAAAATAAGCAGCAGTAACCCTAGCGACACGGCGATCAGCAGCGGCCAAAAGTGCGCGATGCGTTCATAATCGATCAGCGTGATTACGATTGCAGCGATATAACCTATGATTAAAGCCAATATCTGGGGTGTCATATAGCTGTAATCTGACGATCTCTGCATCGAATTGATCAGCAGCAGGCTGTATACGCTCGCCGCTATCGTCAGCAGCCACAGAATGACGTCGGACTTTGTAAAGAATCTCGTCAATCCCTTGAGAACTTTTTGCATATGATTCCTTTCGAAATGATGGATGTTCCTGTTATCAGATATCATTATAGTGAAAGCGAATAGTGAATTCAAGATAAATATTTGTAATAATTTTTGAATTTTTCCTAATAGCATTATTCCGTCGATCTGATATGATATAATAACAAATTGATAATAAGTATACGGAGCAAACACTATGATAAAAGTTGTATCCGCCTCGCCGCATCAGACAGAAGGGCTTGGGGCGAGAATTGCCTCGGTGCTTAAGGGGCGGGAAATGATAGCGCTGTTCGGCGATCTCGGAGCGGGCAAAACCGCTTTTACTCGCGGTATTTGCAGCGGCTTGGGGATCAGCGACGGCGTTTGCAGTCCGACCTTCGCGATTGTCAACGCCTACAGCGGAAAGGTTCCTGTCTATCACTTTGATATGTATCGCATCAAAGACAGCGATGATCTTTTTGCAACGGGCTACTATGACTATATCGGACAGGGCGTTATTATCATCGAATGGAGCGAGAACATCGAATCCGAGCTGGAACCCGACTGCATCCGCGTCAGGATCGGCAAAACCGAGAAAGATAACGAAAGAATCTTTGAGATAGAGGGGCTGGATGATTATGCTGATTTTATCTGTTGATTCCTCTGCATCGCCGGCTTCGGTTTGTTTGTTTGAGGATGGCAAAGTGGTTGCCGAATATTATTTGAACACCGGCTTGACTCACAGCCAAACGCTGATGGCGATGGCGGAATCTGTCCTGAAGATTTCCGGACGATCTTCATCTGATATTGATGTATATGCTGTCAACAGCGGTCCCGGCTCTTTTACGGGCGTGCGCATAGGCGTCAGCGCGGTCAAAGGTATGGCTTATGCTGCGGACAAGCCCTGTGTTGAGGTCTCAACATTAGAGAGCATGGCGTATAGCTTTTCAGGGCATCACATATTCGTATGCGCCTGTATGGACGCACGCCGCAGTCAGGTCTATAATGCTGTATTCAGAGCAGACGGCGAAAGGCTCGAAAGGTTATGTGACGACAGAGCAATATCGATCGAAGATTTATTGAGTGAGCTCAGATCGGTTTCGGGGGAAATTGTTTTGACGGGCGACGGAGCAGAATTGGTATATCAAAGTTCTGATAATCCTGTGATAAAGCTTGCCCCGCCGCATTTAAGGTATCAGAGAGCGTCGGCTGTTGCGATGGCAGCTATTGAAAAATACAACAGGGGAGAGGTCGTTTCTTCTGCGGCGCTGATGCCGCGCTATCTCAGACTGTCACAGGCTGAGAGAGAACGCAACGCAAAAACAGATAAGGAAGGTAATGCACAATGATCGCAATCGGATGTGACCACGGCGGTTTACAGATTAAAAACGCCGTCATTGATTATTTGAAAGAGAACGCTGTCGAGTATCTTGACTTTGGATGCTATACGGAGGAAAGTGTCGACTACCCCGTATTTGCATATCAGGTGGCGAAATGCGTCGCCGATGGCAGTGCAGAGCTTGGTATTATTTGCTGCGGAACGGGGATAGGCGTGTCGATGGCTGCCAACAAGGTGAAGGGAATCCGCGCCGCGGTATGCACCGACGAGTTCTGTGCAGAGATGACCCGCCGTCATAATAACGCCAACATTCTGTGTATGGGCGGCAGAGTGATCGACGCGGAAAAAGCGGTCAAGCTCGCTTCGATTTTTTTGAACACTCCATTCGACGGCGGCAGACATGAAAAACGCGTTAATATGATTACCGATATCGAGAACGGTAATTTCACATTATAATTGTCATTGCGAGGCTTTCACGCTGCGGCAATCTCAACTGTTGACATTAATAGGAAAGAAGGATATTTATGAGTAAAGTTACGATTTTTGATCATCCGCTGATCCAGCACAAGCTTTCGATCCTCCGTGATGAGAACACCGGCACCAAGGAATTCCGCGAGTTAATCTCTGAGATTTCCATGCTGATGTGCTATGAAGCTACCCGTGATCTGCCGCTGGAGGACGTCGAGATCAAGACCCCAATGGCTCCTATGGTTGCGAAAAGGATCGCCGGCAGAAAGCTTGCGTTCGTTCCGATTCTGCGTGCCGGATGCGGTATGCTGGATGCGATGCTGACGCTCGTTCCCTCCGCCAAGGTCGGTCATATCGGTCTGTACAGAGATGAAGAGACCCATAAGCCTGTTGAGTATTACAACAAGCTGCCCGGCGACGTGGAAGAGAGAGATGTATTTGTACTTGATCCGATGCTCGCGACCGGCGGCAGTGCTGTCGACGCGATCAGCATCATCAAGCGTTCCCATCCCCGTTCCATCAAGTTCCTGTGCATCATCGCTGCTCCCGAGGGCATCGAAGTGCTGACCAAGGAGCATCCCGACGTAGAGATCTTCTGCGCCGCTAAGGATGAGAAGCTCAATGAGAACTGCTATATACTCCCCGGCTTAGGTGACGCAGGCGACCGTATCTACGGTACCGATGTTGTCGGAGAGGTTTCTGTTGATAAACGCGGCAGCACCGTGAAGCTTCACTCTAAAATAAAATGAAAAAAAGGATCGTTCTTCTTCCGATCTTCTGTTTATTGTTTTCTTTGTTGTTGACCGCCTGCGGCTCTGAGGCTTCCTATGACGGCGCAATGACGCCCATCAAGGACGAAAGCGGGACTGTCACCGGTTATGAGCGAAAGTATCATAACGATAGCGGTGATATCACGCGCTGGGACGTCTATGACGCCGACGAGCAGTATGATCACTATATTCTTTATGAATATGACAGCAGCGGTCGTCTCGGCAAAGAAACCTATTATCAGGCGAATGGTATCGGCGTCTACTACTACGCGTATTCGTATTCTGACGAGGGAACTATCGCAGAAATGGATTATGTGAACGCCAAGGAAGGTTCTTCCCGAACGTTATATGACGTCAACGGAATCGAGCAATATCGCTATACCTACGACAATAATGACGATCTGGTTCAATATGAGATATTTGAGAATGATGCGTGGGTACAAAAGGAGCTCCCGACCGAAACAGACGGTGAAGAAGATGAATAAAATATGAGTAGCAATAAGCCGCTTTCTTTTGAAAGCGGCTCACTTATGCGGTCTGTTTGATTGTTCATACTAATTTCTGATAAAACACTTAAATAAGATATTAGCGGAAATTTTCGTAGAGCAAGGCGAAGGACGCCGCTAGGCTGGCGCCTAGCAAGGACGACAACGAAGCTATACGGAAATTAACGCAATAGATGTTAAAGGGTTTAATTAGAAATTTAGTATCAGTCGTTTTCTGCGGGTGACTCATCCGCGCTGTCCTGAGTGGGAATCTCAGTCGCTTCTACTTCTACGGGAGAATCTTCAGTTTGTGCCCATGCAACGACCTTATCCCTGCCGACCTTCACGGAATCGACTAACGCGTTACCCAGATCGTTGGCTGCAAGCACGAGGGATTTAGCAGTCTTGACCCATGCTTTCTTTAAATCCGACATTGTCACATCTCCTTTGCTTTTTCTACATTATACCGCTGTATGCACGCAAAGTCAAATGAATAATTTGTGTACAAATAACACTTGATTTATGAAAAGCTTTGTTGTATAATAACACTGTTCCCGCCGGCATGTCGGAATTGGCAGACGAGACAGACTCAAAATCTGTTGTCTTCACGGGCGTGTGGGTTCGAGTCCCACTGCCGGCACCATATAAAAGTTCTGTGTGATGCGTTTGCATCACACAGAACTTTTCCTTATAACAACATAATAACGTGTTGGCAGTGGAACTCGAAGGCGAGTGTGCCGAGGTTCAAGCTGCGCGAAGAACCGACGGCAAAAACGCCATAGCATGGCATTTTTAACGAGAGAGCAGAAGCATATTTTACTTGACAAAAACAGTCGAACTACTTAAAATGATGTAGGAAACTATAACAGAAAGGGATAAATGATATGGCAACCTACAAGGTATTATACAACCCGAAAAGCAACAACGGTCAGGGTGAAGCTCAGGTAAAAGCGCTCTATAACCTGCTCGAAGGCAACGATCTGGATATGGTCGACGTAACAAAATTCAATGATGTTAAAAAGATCATAGGCACGTTAGCCGCTGACGAAAAGCTCGTTGTCTCCGGCGGCGACGGTACGCTGAATCATTTTCTCAACGATATTGACGGCATGGATATCAAAAATGAAGTATTCTATTTTGCGACGGGTTCCGGCAATGATTTCCTGTCCAGCATCGGCGTCGAGAAAGGCAATCTCGTTCCGCTGAACCGCTTTTTCGGCAAGCTGCCGACCGTGACCGTCAACGGAAAGGATTATAAATTTATCAACGGCGTCGGATACGGCATCGACGGCTATTGCTGTGAGGTGGGCGACGAGATGCGTGAAAAAACCGATAAACCGATCAACTATACCTCTATCGCGATCAAAGGGCTGTTGTTCCATTTCAAGCCTGTGAACGCGAAGGTCACTGTGGACGGTAAGACAGAATCCTTCAGCAGAGTATGGCTGGCGCCTACGATGTTCGGCAGATTTTACGGCGGCGGGATGATCCCTACTCCCGACCAGAAACGCGAGGACGGCACCGTTTCGACCATGGTTTATCATAACTGCGGTAAGCTCGAGGCGCTGATGGTGTTCCCGAACATCTTTAAGGGTGAGCATGTCAAGGAAAAGAAGATTGTCAAGATTTTTAAGGGTCACAGCGTTACCGTTGAGTTTGATAAGCCGACCGCTCTGCAGATCGACGGCGAGACCATCAAAAATGTTACATCGTATACCGTTAAAATCTGATATCAGCGAAAAGCTCCGAGCATTCGGAGCTTTTCTGTTACAAAGTCTTGATTTTATAAGTGGAAAACACTACAATAATAGCGGTGACTTTTATGAAAGCAATTGTATTATCGGATATTCTTGAAAAGCTGGATAGGGGAGAGAGCCCTGAGCTGATTTTATCTGCTGAGGGGAAAAAGTATATTCGCAGATTCACGAAGCCGGACAGACTGATCCTTTTGGGCTGCGGTCATGTGTCGATTGATGTTTATCGTTTGGCAAGGACGCTGGATTTTGAAATCGTCGCGGTAGACGACAGACCGTCATTCGCAACCAGCGAAAGATTTCCTGAGGCGCAGATCGTTTGCGGCGATTTTGTGTCTGCTGTCGAACAGCTTGGTATCACTGATCGTGATTATGTCTGTGTGCTGACGAGAGGGCATCTATGGGATCTGCAGTGCATACGGGCTGTTTTACGCGGCACAGAGCCATATTATCTCGGCTTGATCAGTTCACGCGGACGCGCAGAAGGACTCAAGGAGATACTGCTGGAGGATAGCTTCAGCCATGAAATGATCAATCGTATTCATGCGCCGATCGGACTGAAAATCGGCGCGCTGACGACGGCAGAGATCGCCGTGTCCATCTGTGCGGAGCTGATTCAGGAGAGGCATAAAAAGTATATTAAGCCGAGTGATAATCAACTGGTGCAGACCAACGTCAATCATGATCTTCTGTATTATCTGGCTGAATCCGACGAACCGCGTGCAATGGTGACGGTGATCATGTCCACGGGCTCGACTCCCGTCAAAAGCGGCAGTATGATGGCTGTCAATCGCCTCGGTTTAGTATACGGAACCGTCGGCGGCGGATGCGGCGAGGCTGCCGCAATCAATAAGGCGAGGCGCATCATCGGCAGCGGTCAAAGCTCAGTTATCCATATCGATTTGGATAACGAGGTCGCGGCGGATAACGATATGGTGTGCGGCGGCAGCATGACGGTTTTGATTGAAGATATCACATAGCTTGCTTCAAAACGAAAAATATGATATATTACTGTATAGGTGAAACATAATGAAAATCATTAAGATATTGAATAATAACCGTTGTTCCCTCTCGTTTGAAGTGTTTCCTCCGAAAGCTTCGACCTCCTTCGAACAAGTCAAGCCTGCTATCGAGAAGATAGCGCGGCTCAAGCCGTCCTTTATGAGCGTGACCTACGGCGCAGGCGGCGGAACAAGTAAATTCACTATGGACATAGCGGAAGATATCCGCAATCGCTACGGCGTGCCTACGATGGCGCACCTGACGTGCGTTTCCTCGACGAAAGAGACCGTTGCAGAAAAAATCTGCGATTTGAAGAAAGCCGGGATACAGAATGTCATGGCGCTCAGAGGAGATCTGACACCGGATATGCAGCTCAGCGACGCAAAGCACTGGGATTATTCTCATGCTGTCGATCTGATCAGAGAGCTTAAGGAGAGCGATGCTGACTTCTGCATCGGCTGCGCGTGCTATCCTGAGGTGCATCCCGAGAGCGTCCACCAAATCGAGGATATCCGATGGCTGAAGGAAAAGGTCGACGCAGGCTGCGACTTTATGACGACCCAAATGTTCTTCGACAATAATCTGCTGTATAACTTTCTGTATAAGATCCGCGAGGCGGGGATTACCGTGCCCGTCATCCCGGGCATCATGCCCATCACCAGAGCGGTACAGCTGGAGCGCGCGATCAAGCTGTCCGGCTCCTTTATCCCGCAGCGGTTCAAGGCGCTTGTCGACCGTTTCGGCGGTGACGATATGGCGATGGCGCAGGCGGGCATTGCATATGCGACCGATCAGATCATCGATCTGTACGCTAACGGCGTCCAAAACGTTCACCTCTATACGATGAACAAACCGGAGATTGCCCGCGCGATCATGAACAATCTGAGCAGTATCATCGGCAAATGATCCATACACTGATTTTTGACGCTCCGGCATGGAATAGACGTGAGATCAAGCGCTATGCGCGGATACAGGGCACCGAGATCACGTATGACACCTTGATCGATGATTGTATCGCAGAGGCAGGAAGCGCACTGAGCTACCGCGTTTGTTATTCTATCCTGCCGGTAAACACTGAGAATAACGTTCTATATCTCGGCAATATTCCTTCTCCTTACCAAACGATCATAAAAGCCATCCGCGATGCGCAAGAGGTCCTTCTTTTTGCGGCGACCGTCGGTGCGCCGTTTGACAGACTGATACAGCGATACAGTCTGTTAGAACCGTCAAAGTCGCTGATTCTTCAGGCAATCGGTGCAGAGCGTGCTGAAAGCCTCTGTGACGCGTTTTGTGAGCGGATGAATACAGAACTGAGCGCGGCTGAAAAATGTCTTACGCCGCGCGTCAGCCCCGGTTACGGCGATATTCCGCTGGAAATGCAAAAGAATATCTTCTCGGTGCTTGATTGTCCGCGCAAGATCGGCTTGACGCTTGACAGCAGTCTGATGATGTCTCCGAGCAAATCTGTTACGGCGATCGCCGGTATTGTCGACGGTTGTGACAAACAGCTTGAACGATGTAAAGATTGTGAAAAGATCGATTGCTTATTTCGCAAATAATAATGTACTGTAGCATGACGAAAGACTGTTTTCGTCATGCATCCTCTTCTTTTTTGGAGGCAAACATGGATTTCAGAGAATTCTTACAACATAACATCGTGATCCTCGACGGCGGGATGGGTACTCTCCTGCAGGAGCGCGGACTTCAACCCGGAGAACTGCCCGAGCGATGGAATCTCACACACCCTGAAGATATCATCGAGATACAGAGGAACTATTATGACAGTGGCTCTAATGTTGTGAATACCAATACCTTCGGCGCTAATCTGCTGCATTATGAGCAAGAAGAGCTGGAGGCTGTTATCACCGCAGCCGTTGCAAATGCGAAAAAAGCGCGTGAATCAAGCACGTCAACACATCAAAAATATATAGCCCTCGATATCGGCCCCTCGGGAAGACTGTTAAAGCCGTTGGGCGATCTCGATTTTGAGGATGCTGTTGCGATATTTGCCGAAACTGTACGCCTTGGCGTCAGGTGTGGCGTCGATCTGATCATGATCGAAACGATGAACGACAGCTATGAAACTAAGGCCGCGCTGCTCGCCGCAAAGGAAAACAGCGATCTGCCTGTGCTGGTATCCGACGCCTACAGCGACACCGGAAAGCTGATGACCGGTGCTTCACCCGCCGCGATGGTCGCTATGCTGGAAGCCATGGGAGCCGATGCGATCGGTGTGAACTGCTCCTTCGGTCCGGACAGGTTGGCTCCGATCGTCGAGCAGTATCTGCGATATGCTTCGGTGCCGATAATCCTGAAACCTAACGCCGGAATGCCGCACAGCGAAAACGGAAAAACCGTCTACAATATTTTACCCGACGCCTTTTCGAGAATCGTTGTCGAACTGATACAAAAGGGTGTTCGTGTTGTCGGCGGCTGCTGCGGAACGACCCCATTATATATCGAAAAGCTGTGTCGGCAGATCGCGGATAAGATTCCGGGCTTCGTGCCGGAGATCGAAACAAAGCATAATACCGTTATTTCTTCTTATTCCGACGCGGTATTTTTCGGAAATGATCCTGTCCTCATCGGTGAACGTATCAATCCGACAGGTAAAAAACGCCTGAAAGAAGCACTGAGAAACAATGAGTTGAACTACATTCTCAGCGAAGGATTGAAACAAAAAGAAGCCGGTGCGCAGGTGCTGGACGTCAATGTCGGACTTCCTGAGATCGATGAACCGGTGATGCTGACAAAGGCTGTTTATGAACTGCAGTCTATCATTGATCTGCCTTTGCAGATCGACACCTCCGATCCGGTCGCGATGGAAAAAGCGCTTCGCATTTATAACGGCAAGCCGATGATCAACTCTGTCAACGGCAAGAAAGAAAGCATGGAAGCTATCTTTCCCCTGATGAAGAAGTACGGCGGTACTGCGGTAGCGCTGACGCTGGACGAAAACGGTATTCCCGATACCGCAGAGGAAAGAGTGGCTATAGCAAAAAGAATTATTGATACTGCCGCCGGCTATGGGATCGATAAGAAGGATTTGATTTTTGACACGCTTGCCATGGCTGTCAGCGCGGATAACAACGCTGCCAAGATCACACTGGAATCTCTGCGCGTCATACGTCATGAGCTGGGAGCACACACTTCGCTGGGTGTATCCAATATCTCTTTCGGATTGCCTCAGCGTGATATCGTCAACGCGGTTTTCTTTGCCTTAGCATTAGAAAACGGATTGTCTGCGGCTATCATGAATCCTTTCTCTGCGGAAATGATGAAAACTTTCTTCGCATTTCGCGTCCTGAAAGGACTTGACGAAAACTGTTCCGATTATATTGCTTTTGCCGATATGGTGCAAAACAATGTTACTCTCGGTGAGAAAAATGCTCCGTCTGCTGTTAAAGATAACCTTACGCTCAAGAGCACGATTATCAAAGGCTTGAAGGAGCAGGCTGCAAAATTATGCGCGGAGCTGATACAGACGTCAAATCCGCTTGATATTGTACAGGAGCATATCATTCCTGCGCTGGATACAGTCGGTAAAGAGTATGAGCAGGGGAGAGTATATCTGCCGGGTTTGTTGATGAGCGCAGAGGCGGCAAAATATGCCTTTGAAGAGATCAAATCACGTATGACTGACACAGGTGTAAAGGATAAATGTTCGTTTGTGATTGCCACCGTAAAGGGTGATATCCATGATATCGGAAAAAACATCGTAAAGCTTCTGCTTGAGAATTACGGTTTTGACGTCAGTGATCTCGGTAAGGATGTTTCGCCCGAAGCCATCATTGAAGAAACCGTACGTCTGCATGCGCCGTTGGTGGGATTGTCTGCTTTGATGACCACCACTGTTCCTGCGATGGAGGAAACGATCAAGCTGCTGCGCGTGAAAGCACCGTGGGCAAAGGTAGCAGTCGGCGGCGCCGTTTTGACCGAGGAATACGCAAAATCCATCGGAGCGGATAAATACTGCAAGGACGCGATGGATACGGTACGCTATGCAGAGGATATCAACGCGACAATCCGTTGTGAACAATAATCTGAACATATAGCGGCTGTTTTGCTCAAACGATCAGACGAAGAGATATTGTGAGCAGACATAAATTGGTTACAAACTTGCTATTGAATAATCCTGTCGTTTATGATACAATATTAAAGATTAAAAAGGAAAGTATGTACTTTTGCTGTGATGCATAAGTAATGAGAGAATGAATGGCAAATAATAATTGCAGATTGATCGTGATCGACGGCTTGGACGGCTCGGGAAAGGCAACGCAGAGCAAGCTGCTTGCCGAACGCCTGAACGAAAAAGGATTCAAGTCTCGTACCATCAGTTTTCCCGACTATGAGAGTGACAGCTCGGCGCTGGTAAAGATGTACCTTTCGGGCAGGCTGGGCAGCAACCCCGACGATGTGAATGCCTATGCCGCTTCATCATTTTACGCGGTCGACCGCGTTGCCTCTTACATCAATACTTGGAGAAAGTATTACGAAGAGTACGATTACATCATAGCCGACCGTTATACTACCTCGAATATCATCCATCAGATGGCAAAGGTGCCCGAACCGGAACGACAAAGCTATATCGACTGGCTTTTTGACTTTGAGTACAATCGTTTGGAGCTTCCTGCTCCCGATATGGTGGTTTTTCTCGATGTCGATCCTGTAATCAGTCAGAAGCTGATCTTCGGAAGATATCAGGGTGACGAAAGCAAAAAAGATATCCATGAGCGTGATTTTGCCTATCTGATGCGCTGCCGCGACTCTGCTGTATATGCGATCGAGAACCTCGGCTGGGTTCGGATCGACTGTACCTGTAACGGTGAAATACGTTCGATAGAGGATATCGGCAGCGACATCTTTTCGCTGGTCGCTGATAATTCCTGATCCATTATTCTAACGAGGAGGACAATCATGTTTTATTGTTATTTAGCAGACGGGTTTGAAGAAATCGAAGCCTTAGCAACCGTCGATATCCTGCGTCGTGCCGGAATTGCTGTCACTACCGTAGGTGTCGGTGACAAGATCATTACCGGATCACATAAAATCTCCGTAGCGGCTGATATAACGATCAATGAATTGAAAGATGTTACGGATATGCAGGGCGTGATACTGCCGGGAGGTATGCCGGGCGTTACTAATCTGTATGCCGAACAGCGCATCTTAGACACGGTATCTTACGCATATAATCATGATTTGTTTGTTTGCGCTATATGTGCAGCTCCGTTGATTTTCGGTCGTTTGGGCATCCTCAAAGGCAAAAAGGCGACCTGCTTCCCGGGCTTTGAAGATGAACTAGTCGGCGCTGCTGTTTGTAAAGACAAAGCAGTTGTCGACGGCAAAGTTATCACCGGAAAAGGCGCAGGATGCGCGCTGGATTTCGGCTTTGCGATCACTGAAGCGGTTCTGGGAGCGTCGACCGCAGAACGAGTCGCATCCTCCATGCAATGCTGATGAGCACATCAAATCCTCTTTCCGACGCCAAGCCGTATCTGCGTGAATTCTTCTTGGAACAGCGCAAACTATTGTGCAGCGATAAAAAACGCAAAGAAGCGCTTGATCAAGACATACAGGCACGGGTATTGTTCAGCCGCGAATACCGTAATGCGGATTCAGTTCTACTCTACATGGCGCGAGATCACGAGATTGCGACCTCGATGTTGATGTATGCCGCGTTGGCGAATCATAAAAAGGTAGGATTTCCTGTTTGTCTCGATGATAATCGAATGGTTTTCCGCCGTATCGATTCCTTATCGGACGTTGCCGGCGGTAAATATGACATCCTTGAACCAAAGTCAGGTTGTGAAGAGATTGTTCCCGATCATCATTCTCTGTGTGTATGTCCCGCCTTGTCATGCGATATGCTGGGCTTCCGGCTTGGATTCGGCGGCGGTTACTATGATCGGTTTTTGAAGGACTTTCCCGGAATCAAGGCTGCCCTATGCTATTCTGACAGTATCATCCCTGCGATCCGCAGCGAGGCATTTGACATTAAAATGGATGTTATCTATACGGATAGCTTTTCACGATATATGAAGTGAACGATACTGAAATCAATTCAGTTTGTTTTACAGATTGGAGCAAGAAACTATGAGCGATAGTTCACGCAATATTTTTCCCGATGAGTCGATAGAAGAAACTCGCCGCAAAAAGATGGAGGAATTCAAACGTTCCGCCGATCTTAAAGCGATTCGCGGTGAATATGATTCCGACGAACAAAAGGAACCGATAGATTTTTCCAATTTTGAAGAAACTGTATCTCATGATGATTCCGATCGTCGGCGCCGCAGAAAAAGCAGAGAAATCAACTCTTATTCCGATAACGATACAAAGAAGCGTATTGAGCGCGATTCCAAAAAAGCGCTCAAGCAGCAGAAAAAGGAAGAGAAGCTGATTGAGAAGAGCAAGGCAAAACGCAACCGCCGTATTTTCAAATTTGTATGGATCACGATGGTAGTGTTGGTAGCTGTTGTGCTATCACAGTATCTTTTGGTCGGTATCAATGATCTGATGGCGATCTCTCGTGAGGATAATCCGACTAAGGTGACAATCCATATTCCTGAGAATCCTTCCATGGATGACGTCGCTGACACGCTTTATCAGGCGAACGTAATCAAACAGCCGGGATTCTTCAAGCTTTATGCGACCTTCACCTCATCCGTCGAAGGCTTCCGTCAGGGCGATTTTGAGATCGAGACTGATAAGGATTATGAAGCCATTATCAATTTCCTGCAGAGCAACGTGAATCGCACCGATATCGTTACTGTGCAGATCACGGAAGGCATGAGTGTGCTGGAAATTGCCGATACTCTGCATGAGAAGGGCGTTATCAGTAATATCCAGGATTTCCTCGATCTGTGCAACAGCGATTATTTTGATACCGACTTTACCTATCTTAAGGATATCACAAACGTTTCCGATCGCTATTATAAGTTGGAGGGTTATCTGTTCCCCGATACGTATGATTTCTATATCGGAGAAGCGCCCAAGTCGGTTATCAGCAAGTTCCTGAATAACTTCGATAACAAGATTGTACTTCATAAAGAAAAGTATTTCAGCAACTCTAAGAAATCGACCTTAGTAGATGAAGCGGCTGAGACCGGCTATTCAACCGACGAAATTCTCACGATCGCCTCTATCATTCAAGCTGAGGCTGCGTCGCGCGACGATATGTACATTATTTCCTCGATTTTACATAACCGTCTGAAGTACGGCGCTGAATATGGTGTTTCCAAACTCGACTGTGACAGTACGATGTATTATCCCTACCGTAAGGAAGCGGACGTTCCCGAATCTATCCGTTCCAGCTTCCACTCCTCCTACAATACCTATACCTTTGACGGCTTACCCGCCGGTCCGGTCTGCAATCCCGGTATTGAGGCAATCAAGGCAGCGATCAACCCGTCTGAAACCGATTATCTATACTTCTGTCATGATAAGGTCGAGAATGGCTCTACGCCTTATTATTCCGTGACTAACGAAGAACATGAGGCGTATCTCGAGGCGATCGCCAACGGTTCCACTGCCGTCAATAATGATAACGATTACTACGACGGTTACGATTATTATTACGACTATTACGGCTACTATGGCTACGATGAAGATAACGGCTATGAATAAACCTGAGATCCTGTCGCCTGCAGGCGATATGGAGAGCTTTGACACGGCGTTGCGCTTTGGCGCGGACGCCGTGTATCTTGCGGGAAAAAGCTTCGGTATGCGCACTGCTTCCAAAAACTTTTCGTTAGCAGAAATAAAATCTGCTTGTGAGAAAGCGCATGCATTGAACAGAAAAGTCTATTTGACCTGCAACACGCTGCCCCGCAACGCAGATATCCCGCCAATGCCTGAGTTTCTGCGTCAGGCACAGGATTGCGGCGTTGACGCTTTTATCATTGCCGATCTCGGTGTGTTTGAGTTGGCAAAAAAATATGCTCCCGACGTTGAGCGCCATATCTCAACCCAGGGCGGCATCATCAACTACGAATCCGCGAACGCATGGTATAACATGGGCGCTAAACGCATTGTATTGGCGCGTGAAATGCGCCTTGACGAGATTGCAGAGCTGAGGACAAAGATTCCGGACGATCTGGAGATTGAGTGCTTTGTTCACGGCGCGATGTGTGTGTCCTTTTCCGGTCGATGTCTGATATCTTCATTTATGGCAGGGCGCGACGCCAACCGCGGCGACTGCGCGCAGCCGTGCAGATGGAAATATCATCTGATGGAAGAAAACCGCGAGGGTCAATTTTTCCCGGTGCTGGAGGATGATCACGGCACTTATCTGTACAATTCCCGCGATCTGTGCATGATCGAGCACATCCCTGAACTGGTAAAAGCTGGCGTCAACAGCTTTAAAATCGAGGGCAGAGCCAAAACTTATTATTATACCGGTGTGACGACAAACGCTTACCGACACGGCGTGGATGAATACTTTGATCATATCGATGAACCTGATTATCACCTCAGTCCATGGATACGAGAAGAGCTCGAAAAAATCAGCCATCGTGAGTATTCGACAGGCTTTTTCTTCACAGAGCCCGGTCAGGAGACCGAGCGCGGCGGTTATATTCGCCGTTATAATGCGGTAGCTGTTTGTGAGAAAAGCATCGACGATGAAAACGTCGCTGTCGTCACCCAGCGCAATAAGTTTCTTGTCGGAGATACCTTAGATATCCTTCCGCCTGATGGATTCTCTTTCGAGGTCAAGTGTCTTCGATTGATGAACGAGGATGGGGAAGAGGTCCCATCGGCACCGCATCCCATGCAGCGGCTATATATGACTGCAGACAGGTTCATCCCCGAAGGCTCCGTTATCCGTAAGAAGAATTGAAAAGCAAAGCTATTTATACAAGATCAATCTTGCAAAATATTCATAGTTATGATCTTGCCTTTTCAAAAAATTGTGATCGAAATCGGTTGACAAGCCCGATCGTTCGATATATAATACTGTTTGGCTGTGAAGGGACGAGCGTTTATGACCCCGTTCAGAGAAAGGTCGGTCGGTGCGAGACCTTACGGGCAGTATCCGCAGCTACCCCGGAGCCTCTGCGCGAAAGCGCGGCGTATTCCTGCGTTAAAGGAAACTGAGTGGTCGCATCATTGATACGGCAATTTGGGTGGTACCGCAGGTCAGCCTGTCCCATCTTAAGTGGGATAGGCTTTTATTATTTGATACAAAGTGAGGTTATGAAAAATGCAGTACATGGGTTTAAATGAACTCAGAGAAAAATTCTTATCATTTATGGAGAGCAAGGGGCATCTTCGCCTTCCGAGTTTTCCGCTGATCCCGAAGGATGACAACTCTCTGCTCCTGATCAACTCCGGTATGGCGCCGATGAAGAAGTATTTCACCGGCGAGGTTACTCCGCCGCGCAAGCGTGTGACCACCTGTCAGAAGTGCATCCGCACTCCTGATATTGAGCGCGTCGGTATCACCGCGCGCCACGGCACTTATTTTGAGATGCTGGGCAATTTCTCCTTCGGCGATTACTTTAAGCACGAGGCAACCGCGTGGGCGTGGGAATTCTTCACTAAAGAGCTTGAGATGCCAATCGATAAGCTCTATGTCTCCATCTATCAGGACGATGACGAAGCCTATGACATCTGGACAAAAGAAGTCGGCGTCGATCCCTCCCATATGGTGCGAATGGGGAAGGAGGACAACTTCTGGGAGCACGGCTCCGGTCCCTGCGGTCCCTGCTCTGAGATCTACTTCGACCGCGGCGATGAAAAGGGCTGCGGCAAGCCCGATTGTCACGTCGGCTGCGAGTGCGACCGCTTTGTTGAAGTTTGGAACCTGGTGTTCTCCCAATTTGAATCCGACGGCAAGGGCAACTATACCGAAATGGCTAAGAAAAACATCGATACCGGCATGGGTCTGGAGCGTCTTGCCTGCGTGATGCAGGGCGTCGACAACCTGTTCCTTGTCGATACCGTGCAGAACATCATGAAGCACATTTCTCAGGTCGTGGGCGTCAGCTACGGCGAAGATGACAAAAAGGATATATCCCTTCGCGTCATCACCGACCATATCCGCTCCACTACCTTTATGATTGCCGACGGCGTCATGCCTTCTAACGAGGGCAGAGGCTATGTCCTGCGCCGTCTGCTCCGCAGAGCCGCTCGTCACGGCAGGCTCTTAGGCAGGAACGAACCCTTCCTGTATCAGATCTGCGATACCGTTATCAAAGAGAACGCCTCTGCGTATCCCGAGCTGGTCGAAAAGAAAGAGTACATCACCAAACTGATTCAGGTTGAGGAAGAGAATTTCGCCAAGACCATCGACGCCGGTTTGAACATGTTGCAAAGTATCATTGAGAGCGACGACATCAGCGTGCTCAGCGGTGAGGACGCCTTCAAGCTCAACGATACCTTCGGCTTCCCGATTGATCTGACCCGCGAGATATTGGAGGAAAAGGGCATCGAGGTCGACGTTGAGCGCTTTCACGAGCTGATGCTCCTGCAGAAGCAGCGCTCCCGCAAGGCGCGCAAGAACGCCGGCGCTGACGCGTGGGTCAGCGATTCCGTCGATCTCTCCGATATTCCCGCCACCGAATTCGTGGGCTATGATATGACAGAATGTGAGGCGAAGGTGCTCGCAATTGTCAAGGACGGCGAGCGCGTTGACCGTGCGCAGGAGGGCGATACCGTCGTAATCGTTCTCGATATCACCCCGCTTTATGCCGAGAGCGGCGGTCAGGTTGCCGATACCGGCGAGCTGGCGGCGGGCGACTGCTCTATCGATGTTGACGATGTTCTGAAGGACGCTTCCGGCGTATTTATGCACATGTGCGAGATCAGCACCGGTACGATCGCCGTCGGCGACAAGGTCACCGCTGCTATCGATACAGAACGCCGCCGCGAGATCATGCGCAATCACACCGCCGCTCACTTGCTGCAGGCGGCGCTCAGAGAAGTGCTCGGTACCCATGTCCAGCAGGCAGGTCAGCTCGTGAACGAGGACGTCGTCCGTTTCGACTTCACTCATTTCTCTGCAATGACGGCAGAGGAACTTATCGCTGTCGAAAAGCGCGTCAACGATATCATTCTGGACGGTATTCCGGTCACCTCAACCGAAATGTCGATCGAAGAAGCCAAGAAAAAGGGCGCTATGGCGCTCTTCGGCGAAAAGTACGGTGAAGTCGTTCGTGTTGTAGAAGCAGGCGATTTCAGTAAGGAATTCTGCGGCGGCACTCACGTCGACAACACCGCGAAGGTCGGTTTGTTCAAGATCAGGCAGGAGGGCTCCGTAGCGGCAGGCGTACGCCGTATCGAAGCGGTTACCGGATACAATGTGATCGGTTATCTCGGCAACGCGATCCTGATGATCGGACAGGCGGCTGCAGCGATGCATATCAACAACCCGCTAGAGATCGTTGAAGGCTCCGTCCGTATGGCGGATCGCCTGAAAGAAGCTGAAAAAGAGATCGAATCCCTCAAAGCGAAGATGGCTAAGAGTCAGATCAAGGAATATATCGATAACGCCGATAAGGTAGGGGATACCAAGGTCATCACCGCGCTAATCAGCGGCACGACTTCCGACATGCTTCGCAAAATGTGTCTGAATATCGCCGACGAAATCGACGATGCCGTAGCCGTGCTCGCCTCTGTCAACGACGGCAAGCTGACCTTTGCCTGTATGTGTACCAAAGCAGCGATCGCCAAAGGACTCAAAGCGGGCAAAATCGTCCGTGCTGTCGCGCAGATCGCCGGCGGCAACGGCGGCGGCAAGCCGGATATCGCCATGGCAGGCGGTAAGGATATCACCAAAGCTGACGAAGCGCTCTACGCCGTAAAGGGCATCGTAGAAAAATCACTGTATTAATCGAAAATCTAATACTGGCATAAGGGCTATTGCAGCAAAATGTATGCAGTAGCCCTTATTTGACCATTTTATTCATTTGTTCATAATAAACAAAAACGGTGCCGATATTTTGGATTGATTAGCAAGATCGTTTGTGCTATAATAAACCTAATAATGGGTGTAGATTTTTTATTACGTTGATAAACGGCGACAGCGGTACGGCCAACCGTTCAGCCGACTATCATGTCCGTGACCACATATGTGAACAGCGTATGCGGTCACGGAAAGCCTTAAAGGCCCCCTTTCCTAAGAGGGCTGTCACCGGATATTTATGTCACGGTGACTGGGGGGTGACACAACGTATCAGAAAAGATGAAGCGTTTCCCCATGAATAGCAACCTTCCGCCCCTTGACACGCGTGTCCGGGGCACCTCCCTTAGAAAAGGGAGGCTCATATTCACCTTCAAAAGGTTTGTAAAATCCTTTTCATATATTATATCTAAGGAGGAAAAAACATGAAGAAAACCCTATCCATCATACTGGCGCTTCTGATGCTGGTATCCGTGCTCCCGCTTTCGGCGTTTGCTGCTGAGACGGACGAGGCGGTCACTGCTGCAGCAGAAGACATCGCCGCCGTCAGTGCGGATGAAGAGCTCGCCGATACAGGCGCTGACGCGGACGTCGCTCCCGAGGCGGCTGACGCGGATCTCGCTGACACCGGCGCTGTGATCAGCACGGTAAACGTGAATGTGACCTCGCCTTCCGCGGGTTACAAGCCTGTTTATTCGGCTACCACGTCCGATACGACCTACACGCTCGGCAACGTGTATTGGTATGAATCGACGGACAACTCCAACTTTACACAGTGGAACTCTAGCGATACCAATTATTTCCGCGCGGGCAGATACTATCGTGTCTGGGTGTTTGTCACAGCGAAGAGCGGCTATACCTTATCTGCTTCCAGTAATACCGCCTCGACTGTTACCGCGAAGATCAACGGCTTTACCGCCACCAAAATCACTGCTACCAACTATACGGCGGATCAGGGCATCTGGGTCTATTACACCTTCGGTCCTCTTTATGACTCCGGTATCAAGTCCATTTCGGCAAGCATTTCCTTCCCGTATCCCGGCACCTCTCCGTCCTACAGCGGTTCTGTCAGCACCACCGGCATACAGATGACTGACTACACAACCAGCTCCTACAAAAACGGTGTTTACTGGCATGATGATACTGCGGGCTCCGACGTATCAGTTTCCAACACAAGCTATAAATTCATCGAAGGTCATAAGTATACTGTGAAGCTCGACGTCGAGCCGAAAGACGGCTACTCTATCTATAAGACGACCTCCTCCGTCACCGGTTATGTCAACGCGAACAAAGGTACCGTTGAAGTTTGGAGTACCGGTACCAACAGTGATCGCAACGTAAAGGTATGCTTTACCTTCACCTCCGCCTACAACACGACCGCCACGATCGCCGTGTCCGGCGTCACGGCGCCTACTACCGGCGGCACTCCTTCCTATACGCAGCCCTCCGAGTCCAGCGCTGCGTTTAACATTGCGACCGGCTTCACCTCCACATACTGGAAAAACGGTGTGGCGTGGTTTGATGTGACCGACAACAGCTATCTTCCGACCGACGGCTCCACAAAGTTCAAGGCAGGCCACCAGTATAGAGTGTATGTTGCTGTAGCGGCCAATACCGGCGCCTACTGGAGATTCGCTTCTACCATCAGCACCGCTACCATCAACGGCAATAATGGCACTGTATGGCAGCTGAGCAGCACCAGTCCTTACAACGATTCGACCCTCTACCGCGCCGTTTCTTACACCTACACCGCATTGAGCTACCTTTCCTGCTCCACCATTACGGTTACCAACGTTCCCACCGCTGCGTCTGCGGGCTCGGCTCCGAGCTACTCCGCTCCCACCGTCGCCGCTACCGGCTGCCGTCTGCACTCTTCTTACACCTCCGGCAGCTATAAGAACGGCGTCGCATGGTATGACGTCACCACCGGTCAATTCGTTTCTACCTCCGGTTATACCTTTATCGCAGGACATGACTATAGGGTATATTATGTGGTGGTGACAAGTGACAATTATGCCTTTAGCTCCAGCGTTTCGGCAACGGTCAACGGCAGCTCGTCTGCGGTAGGTACCCTTTCCGGTTTGAATTCTTCTTACTACAGGACGGTCAGATCTGCCAACATCCCCGCTACCGGTACTGTCTACAGCGTTTCCGTCTCGGGCATCGACGCCCCGATCGTCGGCAATACGCCCGACTACACCGCGACCGCAGGCAGCACCACCTATTACTCCGTAGAAAATTATACCTCCGGTACTACATGGAAGAACGGCTTGATCTGGTATAACGTGACCGACAGCTCGACTATGGCGACCACCGATAAGTTTGAGGCGGGCAAGCAGTACCGTGTATCCGTTTCTCTCGTTCCCGCAACCGGCTATACCTTTGCTGCCGGCTCCTCTATGTCTGCGACGCTGAACAGCAAGACTGCTTCTATTACCACTTATACCGCGGGCACCAACATCGGCGTACAGTACACCTTCACCGCTACCACACAGCTCACCTCTGTCGCGGTGACCAACGTTACCGCTCCCAAGGCGGGCGTCGCTCCTTCCTTTGCGGCTCCCACCGTCGCCTCCGGCGCACAGTATTCCGTCTACACCGGTTTGAACAACAGCCTGTGGAAGGATGGCGTCCAGTGGTACGATTCTACTGCCGGATCAACCGTTCCCAACAGCGATTCTACCTACAAGTTCATCAGCGGACATCAGTATAATTACAAGGTCATCCTCAAGGTGGGAACCAACGCTGCCTTCAAGTCCGCGTCTATCGGCGGTACCGTGAACGGCTCCACCGGCTCGACAAATGCGCTTGGCGGCTATGCTGAGACCCAGTATCTGGTGCTCAGCTACACCTTCACCGCTCCGACCGGCATCAGCTACGTTACCGTTACCGGCGTCACCGCGCCTGTCGCGGGTCAGAAGCCTGCTTATACGTTTACACTTCCCACCGGCGCGAATTATGAGTCCGACAACGACAGCTCCAATACCAACTGGTCGAACGGCGTTTGCTGGTATGATGAAAGCGGCAGCTCGATCTCTTCCGACACTTCCTTTGTCGCCGGCAAGAAGTACACCGTCAGGATCGGTCTGAACGCCAAGTCCGGCTACAATTTCTATCCTGCCGCCTCGATGTCCGGTACTGTCAACAGCAATACCGCTACTATTGTCGATTACGGTACCCTGCATACGCACATCGGCGTTGGCTACACCTTCACCGCCGCTTCTGTGACCACCATCAACAGCGTCGAGGTCACCGACGTGACCGCTCCCGTTCCCGGCGCGAAGCCCGCTTATACGGCGACCGCTCCCTCCGGCAAGGGTTATCAAATTGAAACCACATGGGATAACGGCTCTTCTGTCAAAAACGGCATGACATGGTATAACGTTACGGATGATGTTACCATGAATTCTACCGATACCTTCGTTTCCGGTAAGCAGTATCGAGTAAGAGTATCTCTGATCAATACTGCCGCTACCTATGAATTCGCCGGTTCCTCTACATCTGCCACGCTGAACGGTCATACCGCTGAGATTCACGTCTGGGGTACAGGCAAAACCAATATCGGCGTCGACTACACCTACACCTGTAGAAACAAGACCACCGTCAGCTCCGTTGATATTCGCGTCAACCCGCCCAGACCCGGCGAAAAGCCTTCCTTCGTAGCCACCATTCCCTCAGGATTTGGCTATGCGGTCGACACCGAAAGGGGAAGCACTACGTTTTATAAGAACGGCGTTGAGTGGGATCACGGCGATAAGTATATCAGTCCTTCCAGTACCACTTATACTTTTGTTTCAGGAGAAAAGTATACCGTCACAATCCTGTTGAAGCCGTCTGATGAATATTATCAGTTTGCTTCCACCGCCACCGGTACGGTCAACGGCAATACCGGTACCGTCAAGGTCTCCGCTTCTGATAGCAGCCTGCGCTATATCACATACGAATTCACCTGCTCCGCTGCAACGTTGATCAGCGCGGTCGAAGCCGATATTGATGCACCGCTGCCCGGCGCGACGCCCTCTTATACAGCGACCTTACCCTCCGGCAAGGGCTACAAGCTCCAGAGCTTCACCTCCGGCACATGGAAGAACGGTATCCAGTGGCTGCAGGGCTCCAACCCGATCAGCACCACCGCTGCCTTCGAAAACGGCAAGACCTACACCGTGAAGATGGTGCTCAATCCCACGAGCAACGCTTATGAGTTCAAGAAATCCGGCATGACCGCCAAGATCGACAGCGAGACAGCTTCCATTACTTACACCAGTACCAACCAGCAGATTTATGTATCCTACACCTTCACCTGCGGCAACCCGGTACAGCTGGTCTACTTCGAAGCGACCATCCCCGCGCCTGTCGCGGGTCAGCCGCTGTCCTACAGCGCGACCGTTCCCTCCGGTCAGGGCTATAAGGTAGAGGAATACGATTCTACCAACTTCAAAAACGGCGTTCGTTGGTCGGTAAGCGGTTCTTACATCAGCGTAGGCTCTAATACCAAGGCTGAAGCGGGTAAGACCTACACCGTTGAGATCTCTCTCGTACCCACCAGCAACCAGTACACCTTCAAGGATTCCGGCATGTCCGGTAAGGTCAACGGCGAGACTGCCGATGCGGGCAAATACGCGACGAACAACAACTACCTCAAATACAACTTCACCGTTTCGGATACTCCCGTAACAGACGTCACCGTCAACGTTACCAGCTATCTTGATGCGACCGAGGATGTGACCGTAGAGCTCGTACAGGACGGTATCACGAAGTATACCAAGTCTGTCAAGGGCACGATCTCTTCCGCCGCCGCTGTTTCGTTCGACGGCGTCGTTTCCGGCACTTATACGATCCGCGTCAGCAAGAAGAACCATGTGACCCGCGAGTATAATAACGTCAATATTTCCGGCACAACCTACTCCTATACCACTAAGATTTGCCCCAAGGGCGACGCGAACCTGAACGGCTCTGTACAGGCAAACGACGCGATGCTGGCGTATCGCAGCTCGACAAACACTTACACCTTCACAGATGATTACGCGAAGAAGTGCGCCGACGCCAACGGCAACGGATATGTACAGGCGAACGACGCAATGATGATCTATCGCCAGTCAACCGGTAAGCACACACTCTTCTGATTCACTGCTGTCATTTTCTGATAGATGAATACGTTTGATTAATGAAAAAGGTCTGTCACGAAACATCATGTTTTGTGACAGACCTTTGATCTATTTATTAATTTTTTAAGGCTTGCAGAGGAGCGGGGAGCCTGCCGCCCAAATTGATGAACTTATCCGGGTTACCTTTTCGCAGCGGCATTACGGGTCCCGCGCCGAGAAGACCGCCGAAATTCAGCTCCTCTCCGGCTTCTCTTCCGACAGCGGGTATCACGCGCACGGCGGTCGTTTTATTATTGACCATTCCGATCGCCGCTTCATCCGCAATGATGGCGGAAACGACCTCCGGAGACGTATCTCCCGGGATAACGAGCATATCCAGTCCTACCGAACAAACGGCAGTCATCGCTTCGAGCTTGGTGATATCCAGCGCTCCTTGCTTGACAGCGTTGATCATACCGTGATCCTCGGATACGGGGATGAACGCACCCGAAAGTCCCCCGACATGAGAGGAAGCCATCACGCCGCCTTTTTTGACCGCGTCATTCAGCAGCGCCAGCGCAGCTGTGGTACCGTGGCAGCCGCAGATCTCCAAGCCCATCTCCTCTAAGATATGCGCGACAGAATCACCGACAGCGGGGGTGGGGGCGAGGGAGAGGTCGACGATACCGAAGGGTACCGATAATCTTTCGGACGCCTGCTGCGCCACCAGCTGACCCATACGGGTGATCTTAAAAGCAGTTTTCTTGACCAGATCGGCTACCTCGGTAATGTTCTGACAATTGGCTTTTTCCAACGCCGCTCTCACAACGCCCGGTCCCGATACGCCGACGTTGATCACGCAGTCTGCTTCTCCGATCCCATGGAACGCTCCCGCCATAAAGGGATTATCCTGCACGGCGTTGCAGAAGGTGACCAGCTTAGCTGCTCCGATGCAGTTGTTATCGGCGGTGAGCTTTGCCGTATCCACGACAGCCTGACCCATCATTCTGACGGCGTCCATATTGATTCCGGCTTTTGTTGAGCCGATGTTGACGGAGGAGCACACCTTTTCTGTGACAGACAGCGCCTCGGGTATGCTTTCGATCAGCGCGTAATCTCCTGCAGCAAAGCCCTTTTCCACCAGTGCAGAATAACCGCCGATAAAGTTTATGCCGAGCGTATCGGCAGCTCTGTCCAGCGCCTTGGCGAATTTTAATATCTTTTGTGTTTGGCAGACGCCTGCTATGATCGCGATCGGTGTGACCGCGATGCGCTTGTTGATGATCGGAATGCCGTATTCGCGCGAGATATCCTCGCCGGTTTTGACAAGATCGCCTGCGTACCTGCATATCTTATCATAGATCTTGTCGCACGCCTTGTCAATCTCGCTGTCAATGCAGTCTATCAGCGAGATACCCATCGTAATCGTCCTGACGTCAAGGTTCTCGTTATCGATCATATTGATCGTTTCCAGAATATCTTTTGTTTCCAGCATATGTCACCTCAGATTTTATGCATAGCATTGAAGATATCTTCATGCATGACATGGATCTTGAGATTGTTATCTTCGCCGACTTTTTCCAGATTCTTTTGAAGCTGATCAAAAGCAACGGTAGCCGATCCGATATCCGCGAGCATAATCATCGCGAACATATCCTGCAGTACGCTCTGTGTGACTTCGATGATGTTGACGCCGACCTCCGCGCAAGCGGTAGAAACCTTACTGAGGATCCCGACACTGTCCTTGCCTAATACGGTGATTACTGCTTTCATAGTCCTATACCTCCGAATAATAAATGTATTTCATTAGATGGCTGCTGACGAAAAAAGATTCGGCGGGAGCAAGCCCCCGCCCTGCGCGTGTTTTCTCCATGTGCAGAATTGTCTTTACAATGTTTTTGCAAGCTCTTTGATATATTCTCTGAGTCCCTCTCCGATCTCGGGGTGATGCAAGCCGACCTCGATATTCGCCTGCAGGATACCGAGCTTATTTCCCATGTCATAACGCTTGGCGCTGAACTCAACGGCGGTCATGCCGCAGGAACGCGCCAGCTCTGCCATTGCGTCGGTCAGCTGGATCTCTCCGCCCGCTCCGGGCTTAGTGTGTTCAAGAATATCAAAGATGTCGGGAGGAAGCACAACGCGTCCAAGTATGGAATAAAGCGAAAGGATGTCCTCTTTTCGCTGAGGCTTTTCGATCATATCCGTACATTTGTATACATTGTCATGAATATTCTCAACTTTTAAGGAGCTGTACTTTTTGATAGCTTCTTCGGATACCGGCTTGACGCCCAGCACGCCTTTGCCGAAAGTACCGTAGGCGTCAATCAGTTCCTTAGTTGCAGGGATATCTCCGATGATGACGTCATCGCCGTACATTACAACAAAGGGATCGTTACCGACAAAGGTCTTTGCGCGCGATACCGCGTGTCCCAGACCCTTAGTCTCGATCTGGCGGATGTACTGGATGTTCGCAAGCTGATGAATACCTTCGATAGATGCGAGCAGCTCGGTTTTTCCGGCCTTTCTGAGGGTTTCTTCAAGGCTGACAGAAATATCAAAGTGATCCTCAATAACGCCCTTTCCGCGGTTAGTAATGATCATAATATCGGTGATACCGGAGGCTACCGCTTCTTCAACGATGTACTGGATCGCAGGCTTGTCGACGATGGGAAGCATTTCTTTCGGCATGGACTTAGTGGCGGGGAGCACCCTTGTGCCTAGTCCCGCGGCAGGAATAACGGCTTTTGTGATTTTCATGGATTGATAAACCTTTCTTGTTAATTGATATATCCTTATAGGAAATTGGTTATGAATGAAGGTAAATATACGATAATGAAATATGCAATCAGCAGCGAAATTGCCAGTGCCGTATTGACGCCTCCCTTGGTTTGGAGCAGCGTTTCGGGATTCTCCGGTTCTTTTGCCGTTTGCTTGATACTGATAATCTGCTTTTTACAGTGTTTGAAATACATACGATTAAAGCAGATACCGAAGACAATCATCATCGCGATACGCACAAATTCTATCAGCGTCGGCAGAAAGAGAACCAACTGTTCAGACAGAGAACACCCCTGCATAAACTGCAAGAAAGAAGATGCCATATCGGAGGTGCTCAGAGCGTTTGAGTAAATATTCATGAATTCATCAAGAAGTGAGCTGTATGCAATTGAGATGTACGATTCGACGATCAGCATCGCCAACTGCAATCCTGTAAAAATCGCACCAAGCTTATACATTTTGCGATACAGCAAGTATCCGCCGGTGAATAGTGCCGCTGAAAAATTGAATTTGCTCTTATTGAAATTCTTGATGTTTGAAAAAATACGGATAAAATACGGCGTATTCTGTTTGACATATTTTGCCGCTTCGCCGGCGGTTACTCCGTCGCCGAAATCTGTATCGCCGGGAACACCTCCCAAGGGATCTATGATATTGACAAAAAACGGATTGCCCGCCTGACCCGGGGCTCCCTCAAAACCGCTGGGATTCGTACGTTGTTGACCTGTAGTATCTGTCTTTTGCGAAGAGAGGGGAGTGCCACAGTGCTTGCAGAAAAAAGAATCCTCATCAACTTCTTTTCCGCAGGATGGACAGACGTTAACTTTATCTTTTGTGCTGTTATTCTCAGTCTGATAATCATAGCCCTGCGCATGCAAGCCTTCATTTGCACAGTGTCCCGTCAGATCATAGCATTCTCTGTGATGCGGTGTGCCGCATTCGGGACAAACGACCACATCGTCATCTGCATGAAAGTATTTGTTGCATACAGGGCATTTATTGCCGATATAGTCCATATCTTTCTCCTAGAAAATAGTTTCATATTATTATAACAAATTCTTATGGATTCTGCAACATTATTTTTGTGAACAATACAAGCTTTATGCAGAAAAAAAGAATTAAGTAAATTCCCAAAGTAAATTCCACAGTGGAATTTGGAAGTGGAATTTAATGTGGGAAAGGAAATGCGGTAGAATTTAGTCTGGGAAAAGGAGGTCCCGGACAATGATACATAGCAAAAACAAAAACAAGCATATGGGATT
>JAFRBX010000020.1 GCA_017404665.1 Ruminococcus sp. | reverse complement strand
CACATATAGCCATCTGTACCCCCAAGCTGAGGAAAAAGCACTTGAAATCCTAGCAAAAATATGAAATAATCGTACCAAAATCGTACCAAAAAAGAAAGAACCCGCTTAAAAAGCGGGCTTTTTCTATATTTGGTGGAGACTATTGGAATCGAACCAATGACCCCCTGCACGTCAAGCAGGTACTCTAGCCAGCTGAGCTAAGCCTCCGTATTCATTCGACTCCATTACTTTACCACATCTCTTTCAAAAAATCAAGTATTTTTTTACGATTGAGAAAGATTATCTTTTCCGCGGCGCCAATATGCTGTCTCCGCGCTCGTTTTTCGTTTGTTCGGCGATACACCTTATCCTTTCTTCGTCATATGATGATAAGGGAGCGCAAAGCTCCCAAAAGCACAGGAAAGGAAAAACTATGGCTACCACATTTACCAACACGGCTACCTTGAGCTATAACGGGACATCGGTGCAGTCGAACACCGCTGTCGGCGCGATTGAGAGCGTGCTGTCTGTCAGCAAGAACACCGCTTTGCAGACTTACCGCCCGGGCGACACGATCACCTACGTCGTCAGCATCGTCAACAACAGCGACACAGAGGTTACCGGACTCACCGTAACCGACGATCTCGGCGCGTATATCTTCAATACCGGCACCGTTCAGCCGCTTGACTTTATTGAAAACTCAGCGCAGTATTACAGCGCAGGCATGCTGCAGGCAGCGCCCGCCGTCTCAACTGCCGACGGCTTGGTATTCAGCGATATTGCTGTACCGGCGAACGACAGCGCACAGCTTATCTATCAGGCACAGGTCAACGAATTTGCGCCGCTCGATACCGGCGGCATGCTCGCAAATACCGTCGTCGTCACCGGTACCGGTATATGCGACGTCACGGCGACCGAGGCTATCACCGCCGCGACTGAAGCGGTACTCAGCGTCGTCAAGTCGGTCTCCCCCGTTCCCGTCACGGAAAACGGCGAGCTGACCTTCACCTTCCAGCTGCAGAACACCGGCAACACGGCTGTCACGGCGGCAGATAACGCCATTGTCAGCGACACCTTCCAGCCCGTGCTGAGCGATATCAGCGTCACGCTGGACGGCAAAACGCTCGAAAAAGGCACCGGCTACACCTATGACGAGACGACAGGCGTATTCCGCACTGCGGACGGCGTGATTACCATCCCCGCCGCGACCGTCACACAAGACGCAGCCACAGGCGTGTGGAGCGTACAGCCCGGCGTCACCACGCTGATTGTGACCGGTACCGTCGGTCCGGCTTGCGAAATAACCGCGCCCTGAGCACTCTAACAAAACAATAATAATCTCCGACAACGTCAGGCTGCCGTTTTATGGCGGCAGCTTGGCTTACATCAATCAACGCTTCATCCATTTAAAGTGATAATCAGGAAAAATATTTTTTTGCAAAAAGTATTGACAAATGGATTTTTATGCGTTACAATACGCTCAACAAATGAATCACCGAAACCGATGACGAAGAGTGAGTAGGTCTTACCACTTATCGCCCAGAGAGCCGCGGATGGTGGGATCGCGGCGGGTAAGCTAAGACTGAATGGACTTCGGAGGGCGAACAGAAATGTGAGAAAAGCATGGAGCCGTAGCGGATAGCAGCTCGATGAACTGACTGACAGAGTATGTGAGACGGATCGACCCGACGTAAAGGGGTCAGCGTATGTTTGTACGTGTGAGAGGGCGCTATGCGCCAAGCAGGGTGGCACCGCAGGAAGTATATGATCCTGTCCCGGCAGAAATGCAGGGACAGTTTTTTTTATTTTTCAGGAGGAAATATGAAAACAACTTTGTTGACAAAACGATGGTGATTGAAGCATACGAAACAGAATCAGATGAGGACGGAGTCCTCCCGCAACCATTCACCATTCATTATTCACCATTCACCAAAACAGAAAAGGAGAAAACATCATGTCAGAAAACAAGATCCCTTACAAAATTTACTTAAATGAAAACGAGATCCCCTCCAAATGGTATAACCTGCGCGCGGATATGAAGAACAAGCCCGCGCCCCTCTTGAACCCGGGTACCGGTCAGCCCCTGACCGCCGAAGAGATGAGCGGCATCTTCTGTGAAGAGCTGGTCAAGCAGGAACTGGACAACGACACTGCCTACATCGACATCCCGCAGGAGATTCAGGATTTCTACAAGATGTACCGTCCGTCGCCGCTGGTCCGCGCTTACTGCTTAGAGGAAGCGCTCGGCACCCCGGCGAAGATCTACTACAAATTCGAGGGAAACAACACCTCCGGCAGCCATAAGCTCAACTCCGCGATCGCGCAGGCGTACTACGCGAAGAAGCAGGGCTTAAAGGGCGTCACCACCGAGACCGGAGCCGGTCAGTGGGGCACTGCGCTCTCGATGGCATGCGCGTATCTGGGTCTCGATCTGAAGGTCTTCATGGTCAAGGTCAGCTATGAGCAGAAGCCCTTCCGCCGCGAGGTCATGCGCACCTACGGCGCCGACGTCACTCCCTCCCCCTCCATGACCACCGAAGTCGGCAGAAAGATTCTTGCAGAGCATCCCGACACCACCGGTTCTCTCGGCTGCGCAATCAGCGAGGCGGTCGAGGTCGCCGTCACCAATCCCGGCTACCGCTACGTGCTGGGCTCCGTACTCAATCAGGTGCTCCTGCATCAGTCCATCATCGGTCTCGAAACCAAAGCGGCTCTCGACAAATACGGCATTAAGCCCGATATGATCATCGGCTGTGCCGGCGGCGGCTCCAACCTCGGCGGTCTGATCGCTCCCTTTATGGGCGAAAAGCTCCGCGGCGAAGCCGACTACCGCATCATCGCGGTCGAGCCCGCGTCCTGCCCGAGCTTCACCCGCGGCAAGTACGCTTATGACTTCTGCGACACCGGCATGATCTGCCCGCTCGCAAAGATGTACACCCTCGGCTCCAACTTCATCCCCTCCGCCAACCACGCGGGCGGTCTGCGCTATCACGGCATGAGCTCCATTCTCAGCCAGCTGTATGCAGATGGCTATATGGAGGCGACCTCTGTCGAGCAGACCTCCGTCTTTGAGGCGGCGACTCAGTTTGCGAGAGTTGAAGGCATCCTGCCCGCTCCCGAGTCGAGCCATGCGATCCGCGTCGCGATCGACGAAGCGCTCAAGTGCAAGGAGACCGGCGAAGCGAAGACCATTGTCTTCGGTCTGACCGGTACCGGCTACTTTGATATGGTCGCATACCAGAAGTACAACGACGGCGAAATGACCGACTACATCCCCACCGACGAGGATCTGGCAAAGGGCTTTGCCGGTCTGCCGAAGGTGCCGGACGCGCGCGTCTGAATCCGCCTATTACAACGTCGACCGGTACAATGCCGTCATCAACGGCGTGACACGCGTGTCAATGAGAACTGAGTAAGAAAGTACAACCGGTCTCCGGTTACTGATCACTGATATTTGGAAGGTATATTCAAAGAGGCGCTCTCACACGAGGGCGCCTTGCGGTTATCAGGAGAAGTTCATAGATTGCCGCGGTCGCTCAACACGCGTGTCGGCTCCCTCGCATTGACAATCGAAAGAGTCAGCGGGAGGTTCAAGACCCTCCCCTACAAAAGCAGCAAAAGCCCTGCGGGGTAATCCGCAGGGCTTCGTTATGCTGATAATGTGGATTTACTCCTCTGAGAAGTCTTCTTTGCCTACGCCGCAGAGAGGGCAGACGAAATCATCGGGCAGGTCCTCGAACGCTACGCCGTTGTTCTCTTCGGGGTCATAGACATAACCGCATACATCGCATACATACTTTTTCATGATATTTCTCCTTTAGAATTATTGTTCTATCGTTTCGGGAGGAGCAAGTCCCTCCCCTACAATTGTCCTGCAAATCAGGTGCGGTGGCACGTGCGTCTTTTTCCGTCACGAACTCACGCCCCGTATCTTCTTCGTATAAAACGCTCTCAGATCGGCTCAAAGTCTGCAACGCCGTGGACGCTTGCGTCTTTTTCTGTCTCGGACTCACGCCCCGTATCTTCTTCGTATAAAACGCTATCAGATCGGCTCAAAGTCTGCAACGCCGTGCTTGCAAAGCGGGCAGATGAAATCGTCGGGCAGCTCCTCGCCCTCATAGACATAGCCGCAGACCTTGCAGACCCAGCCCTTCTTGCCCTCGGTCTGGGGCTTAGGCTTGACGTTGTTCTGGTAATAGGTGTAGGTCATGGTCTCGACGTCAGTGATGACGCGCGCTTCGGTGACGGCGCAGATGAACATGGTGTGGGTATCGAGATCGACGGTCTGCTCCACCTTCAGCGACATGAAGCTGTTGATGTACATACCGAGGAAGGATACGCCGTTGTCGGAACGCAGGATGCCGTCGCCGACGATCTTGTTGGCGGCTCTGCCGCTCTGGAAACCGAAGTGTTCAAACACGCTGAACGGCGCGTCGGTACTAAGGCAGTTGACGTTCATCATGCCGGTCTTTAAGACCATATCATGGGTCAGGTTCTTCTTATTGATGCACACCGCGATACGGTTGGGGGTGTTAGTGACCTGAGAAACGGTATTGACGATACAGCCGTTGTCCTTGGCGCCGTCGCGGGCGGTGACGACATACAGACCGTAGCCGATGTTGAACAGCGCGGTCAGATCGTTCTTGTCCGCTTTTTCGCTGTCATGAGCAACATAGTCCATGGTCAGCTCCTCGACCAGCTTGTCGATCTCCTCCATATTCTTATCGCTCAGTGCGGATTTGATATGGACATGGTTGTCGGTGTAGGTAATTTTCTTGCAGCCCTCGAGCATCTTGCGCATGACCTTTTCGGCGAGCGGCGCCCAGGAGCCGTTCTCGATGAAGGCGACGGTCTTGTTCTGGAAGCTGCGCTCGGTGAGGTGGTTGATAAACTCGCGCATGAAGGGGAAAATATCGGCGTTGTAGGTGGTGGTGGCGAGCACGATCTTGCCGTATCGGAATGCGTCCTCGACGCACTCCGCCATATCCTCGCGGGCGAGGTCGGCGACAACTACCTTGGGACAGCCGGCGGTTCTCAGCTTTTCGGCGAGGATCTCAACAGCCTTCTTGGTATGACCGTAAACGGAGGTAAAGGCGATCATGATGCCCTCGGATTCTACCCCGTAGGACGACCAAGTGTTGTAAAGATCGATGTAATAGCCGAGGTTCTCGCTCAGTACGGGACCGTGAAGCGGGCAGATGATCCGGATATCCAGCCCTGCCGCCTTTTTCAGGACGGACTGTACCTGCGCACCATACTTGCCCACGATGCCGAAGTAGTAGCGGCGGGCTTCACACGCCCAATCCTCTTCAACGTCCAGTGCGCCGAACTTACCGAAGCCGTCGGCGGAGAACAGGACCTTGTCGGTGCTGTCATAGGTCATCAGCACCTCGGGCCAGTGGACCATCGGGGCGCCCACGAAATTGAGCACATGCTTACCGAGTTCAAGGGTATCGCCCTCCTTGACGACGATACGTCTGTCCTCATATTCCGTGCCGAAGAAATTGAGCATCATGTTGAACGCCTTCTGGGAGGAGACGACGGTCGCCTCGGGATACTCCTTGAGAAAGCTGTCGATGTTGGCGCTGTGATCGGGCTCCATATGCTGAACGACAAGATAATCGGGCTTGCGGCTGCCCAGAGCAGCCTTGATATTATCCAGCCACTGCCTGCCGAAGCGCCGGTCAACCGAGTCCATGATCGCGATCGCATTGTCGACGATGGCATAGGAATTGTATGCCATACCGTTCGGCACAATATACTGACCCTCAAACAGGTCGATATCGTGATCGTTCACGCCGACGTACTTGATATCGTTGGTAATAAACATGGGAATCATCTCCTGATCATATAGTTATCATTAGTATAAAGGATAGTCAGTAAAAATGCAACAAGATATTGAAAAATAATTGAATATTTGTTATACTGTTTGCACAATAACACTTCTGAAAGGAAGAACGTGATATCATGGCAGGGAAATCAAGCTGCGAGTTCTGCGCATACTACAACTATAACGAAGCCTTTGACGACTATGAGTGCGAGGTCAACCTCGATGAGGATGATCTGGCAAGGTTCATGAGCGGCTCGGACACGAGCTGTCCCTACTTCCGTTTTTCCGACGATTACAAGATCGTGGAAAAGCAGAACTGACGCGCGCGTCTTTATTCCGCCTTTTACAACGTAAATACCATCGGTCAACAACAGTAACGGCGGGATTATCGCAGTAATTGACTTAAGGGTTCGCGAGGATTTTAACAAAGAGCAGGCGGAAATATGCCCGGCAAAACCATGGTTCGGATACCTACTGTTAGGCTAAGGAAAGAATACAAAACTATGAAACACAAGCTCAAATTATATCTGCAATTATTCCTCACCTTCATGAAGATCGGCGTCGTCACCTTCGGCGGCGGCTACGCGATGATCCCGATCATCGAGAATGAGATTGCCGAAAAAAAAGGCTGGATCACCGGAGACGACCTGATGGAGGTCGTCGCAATCTCTGAAACTACCCCGGGACCGATCGCGATCTGCGCCGCGGCATTCATCGGCTTTCGGATGGGCGGCGTTTTCGGCGCGTTCTGCGCCACCGTCGGCGTGGTGCTGCCGAGCTTTGTCATCATCTACCTGATCTCGCTGTTTCTCAGAGCATTCGAGCAGCTTCAGGTCATCAAATACGCCTTCTTCGGCATCCGTGCGGGCGTACTGGCGCTGCTGATCAAGGCAGTGGTCTCTATGTTCAAAAAATGTCCGAAAAATATCGTCGCCTACTGCATCATGGCGGCGTCCTTCGCGGCTGTCGCCTTCTTTTCGGCAAACGTCATCATCGTGATCATCTCCGCGGCGGTCATCGGTCTGGCGTCAGCGCTGATTGCGGGAAAGGCAGGGAAAAAGCTATGAGCGCTTATCTGCTGCTGTTCCTCGAATTCTTCAAGATGGGTGCGCTGACCTTCGGCGGCGGCTACGCGATGATCCCCTTCATCACAGAGACCGTCACGCGGCACGGCTGGATGACCACAGCGGAACTGATCGACTTCATCGCCGTTTCGGAGAGCACCCCCGGCGCCTTCGCCGTCAATATCTCCACCTACATCGGCAGCGAGGTCGGCGGTCTGCCCGGCGCACTGCTCGCCACCTTCGGTCTGGTGCTCCCGCCGTTCCTCATCATCATTCTGATCGCGAAGGTCTACGAAAGGATCAAGAAAAATTTCCTCGTACAAGGCGCGATGCTGGGGCTCAAGGCAACGGTGGTCGGTCTGATCGCCGCAACCGTCCTGAGCGTCGGCAAGGAGATATTTTTCTCTCAGGGAATTAATGCCGCTGCTTTTCAGTCGGCAAATCTTTATATCAGCCTCGGCATCTTCACTGCCGCACTGTTCTTGCTGCTGTACAAAAAGATGAATCCGATCCTGATTATCGCCGGGTCAGCAGTTGTCGGGATCGTCTTAGGGTATACAGGCGTAATCAAGGTTTAGCGTACAGATAGATTTGCGGTTCTTTGAAGAAAGAAAGGAAAAGACGCTCGCGTCCGGTTACACAAGTGTCATCACTGTATAAAACTGATAAAAATGTTGTAACAATTCTCTTTTTTTATTGATTTCGCACAAATCCTTTGGTATGATAATGACAGTGACATTATGTCATCGGGAAATCATATTAAAGGAGAGAAAAACATGGTAAAAAAGTTCTTTGCTGAGTTCATCGGCACCTTCGTGCTGGTACTGTTCGCTTGCGGCACCGCTGTTGTCGTCGGCTGCAACGGCGCTGAGGCAAACGGCGCATACGCGCTGACCGCTCTGGCGTTCGGTCTGGTTATCGTCGCGATGGCGTACTCCATCGGCAACGTATCCGGCTGCCACATCAACCCTGCCGTATCCCTCGGCGTTCTGCTGACAGGCGGCATGACCGTTGCGGAGTTCTTCGTCTACATCGTCGCGCAGTTCGCCGGCGCTGCTGCAGGCGCGGCTGTTCTGGGCGCTTTGGTCGGCTTCGACACGGGTCTGGGCGCCAACGCGCTGTATGACGGCAGCATTCTCAAGTCGCTGATCATCGAGTGCATCCTGACCTTCGTATTTGTTCTGGTCATTTTGAGCGTTTGCTCCAAGAAGAAGTATGAAAAGTTCGCGGGGCTGGTCATCGGTCTGACCCTCACCCTTGTACACATCTTCGGCATCTACTTCACCGGCACCTCCGTCAACCCCGCTCGTTCCTTCGGTCCCGCTATCTTCAAGGGCGGCGAAGCGCTGAGCTGCTACTGGGTATTCTTAGTTGCTCCGCTGGTCGGCGGCGCGCTGGCTGCGCTGGTCTTCAAGGCGCTGATCAAGAGCAAGGAAGCTGAATAATTCAACTGACATAAGAAATGCTCCCCACACCGGGGAGCATTTTTCATTTATCAATAGTCGTTGCGAGGTTCCCAAAGGAGTCGCGGCAATCTCAACCGAATTTACAGCTCCCGCTTGATCGAGTCGATCGCGCCCTTTTCGATGCGGCTGACCTGCGCCTGAGAGATGCCGATCTCCTCGGCAACCTCGGTCTGAGTCTTACCGCGGAAATAACGCAGAGATAAAATACGCTTTTCGCGATCGGAGAGCTTTTTCAGCGCTTCCTTGAAGGCGATCTCCTCCAGCCAGTCGCGGTCGTCGGACTTATCCCCCACCTGATCCATCACATACACGGTATCCGTGCCGTCGGAAAAAACAGGCTCGTACAGCGAAACCGGCTCCACGATCGCCTCCAGCGCCAGCACCACGCTCTCTTTGTCTGAGTCGATGGCAGCGGCGATCTCCTCCACCGTCGGCTCGCGGTTGAGTTTGACGGTCAGCTCCTCCTTCGCTTTCATCGCGTGGTACGCGGTGTCTCGCATGGAGCGCGATATCCTCAGCCCCGAGCTGTCACGAAGATGCCGCCGCAGCTCACCCATGATCATCGGAACCCCATACGTAGAGAAACGCACGTCCAGACTGACGTCAAAATTGTCGATCGCCTTGATCAGCCCGATCACGCCGACCTGAAAAAGATCGTCGAGGCTTTCGCCCCTGCCGGTGAAGCGCTGGATCACGCTGAGTACCAGCCGCAGATTGCCGTTGATCATTTCCTCACGCGCTTTTTTCCGTTCTTCAGGCGTACCGCTGCGCATCTTCATCAGCAGTTCTCGCTTTTGTTCCTCGCTGAGCACGGGCAGACGCGCTGTGTCTACGCCGCAGAGCTCGACCTTATTATACTGCAAAAAATCCCTCCATGACCTTACTGCGATTAGTATTGTCATGAAGGGATCGTTTCATTCCATATTAATATTTGTCATTGCGAGGCAACGCCGCGGCAATCTCAACCGTTCATATTATTATTTGTCATTGCGAGGCAGCGCCGCGGCAATCTCAACCGATTTCGAAATCTCAGTTTTCACCGTCAGTATAATTTTCTGCAGGAGAAAAATAAGTGTCGATCGGAGATTCGTTGCTCTCCACAGCGGCGAGCTTGCGGCTGATCTGGCGCGAGCGCACGCCGACGAGCTTGTCGAGCTCCTTATTTGCCTGATCGAGCTTGGTCTGTGTGGCGCTCAGCACACTGTTGAAGGTCTCGAACTCCCGCTTGACGGAGCCGAGGAGCTTCCACACCTCGGCAGAGCGCTTCTGGACGGCGAGGGTCTTGAAGCCCATCCGCAGGGAGTTGAGCAGCGCCGCCATTGTGGACGGACCGGCGATGTTGACCTTGTAATCGCGCTGCAGCGTCTCGACCATGCCGCGGTTGACGACCTCGCTGTACAGCCCCTCAAAGGGCAAAAACATCACCGCAAACTCGGTGGTGTTGGGCGGGTCGATATACTTATCACGAATGTCCTTTGCCTCGCGGCGGATGGCGGTGATCAGCGCCTTGGCGGCGGCGTCGACCGCCTCTTTGGAGCCGCTGTCGTAAGCGTCGCGCAAAGCAGCATAGCTGTCGCCGGGGAATTTAGAATCGATCGGCAGATAAATGAAGCCTTCGTCGCTCGCGGGCAGCTTGACCGCAAACTCCACCGCATCACGCGAGTCCTTTTTTGTCGCGACATTGGTATCATACTGATCGGGTGTGAGGATCTCTTCGAGTATCGCGCCGAGCTGAATCTCGCCGACGATGCCGCGGGTCTTGACGTTCGAAAGCACCTTTTTCAGGTCGCCGACCCCCACGGCGAGCGACTGCATCTCACCGAGTCCCTTGTACACCTGTTCGAGCCGCTCGCTGACCAGCGCGAAGCTGCGGTCCAGCTTTTCCTCCAGCGTGTTCTGCAGCTTTTCATCAACGGTCGCGCGCATCTGAGCAAGCTGCTTGTTGTTATCCTCTCGCAGCTCGTCAAGCCGCTGCTCCATTGTGCGGCGGATATTCTCCAGCTTCTGCTCATTTTCGAGCGAAAAGGTTTTCAGCCGATCTTCAAAATGACTGAGCTTTTCACTTTGAGAAGCGGAAAAGCTCTGCTGATTGAGAGCGATCATGTCGCCCAGATTTTTGACCGAGCTCTGGGTAGAGCTGACGATCTCGGAGCGCAGGGCGGATAGCTCTTCAGGATCGCTTTTATTCCTTTTTGGAATAATAACGATTGCCGCAGCAGCGGCGCCGAGCCCTGCCAAAGCAAGCAGGACCAGAACAACAAACTGAACGGTTTCCATACAGACACCTCACCACGTATTTATGATGAGATCATTGTATCACGGCACGCTTTGTATTGTCAAACGATGGATGGGATGTTTTCGGTACACAGCTGTTTCGTTTCATTGCAATGATGAGCGGCTTTTTGTGCCTCTCTGAGGAGAGGCATTAATTATTTTGTAATAGGCTTCGTAATGACTGTTTCAATAGAACTCCGTCATGATCGTTCTCGTACATTCCGGAGGAGAATAGGTAAACGTTCTGATGTTTCCCCCGCTGATGCAGTATACAGGCGGCTCGGGAATATTCGGCTGAGAAAAGCTGTCGATGATAATCAGTTTGATCTTCATCTTCTGCGGCAGGATGCTTTTGATGAACACCGCCGCCGTATCGCCGACATGAATGTTGTCGCGCAGCTCGGCAAGTCCCGCCAGATTTGGGGTCAGCTCCACAAAAGCGCCGTAATTCTCGATAGAGCGGATCACACCCGTGACAGTCTCCCCCACCGAAAACTGCGACGCGTTCTCCTCCCACGTGCCCAAGAGCTCCTTGTGACTGAGAGTAATGCGGTTACCGTTGACGGTCTTGATCACGGCGAGGATATCCATCCCCACGGTAAAGCGCTCGTCGGGATGCTCGATGCGCGATACGGAGATCGCGTCGATCGGCATCAGCGCCACCATTCCGCAGCCGATATCACAAAACGCGCCGAAGGGTTCGAGGTGTGTGACGCGTGCCGGGATGACGTCGCCGGGAGACAAGGCGCTCAGATATTCCCGCGCACACTGCTGCTGGGCGTCCGCGCGGGAAAGCACGGCAGTCGTGCCGTTTTGCGTCTGCACAAACTCCTTGACCTGAAAGCACACCGCCCTGCCGACGCGCGAGATCAGCGCGATATCTCTCACGTTTCCCTCACGGATACCTAAAGCGCCTTCCTCGCGCGGAATGATACCGTGCGCACACGGAAGATCCACCTTCAGATTATGCGCGTGATCGCACAAAACAGCCCTTGCCTCTAAGATATCGCCGCGTGTCATCGCCGCGTGAAGTCCCTCCAATGTACCGATGGCGGCAAGATTCTCCTGCGTATTGATTCGCTTTCCCTCAGGGAGAAAAGAAGTCATGATCATCCTCCTGAATTTTACTATACGATATAATCTATGTCTATGGCAGAACGGTTATGACTGTTACAAAACTGTGAAATTTCACCGCAGTACTTGAAAAACCGTGTCGTTTCGTATACAATAGACAGGTAATACCGGTTTATAAGCACATAGAATGATTGGCTGAAGCATAAACCGGTAACGGCTGACACAGCCGCACAATACATCTGATCCGGAAATTCCGGCGGAAAGGATTCACTATGAAACGAACTATCGCATTATTATTGACTGTTCTGATGACCACCGCGCTGCTCGCGGGCTGCGGCGAAGAGGTCGTATCCACAGGAACGACCGACGTCGTATCCAAGACAGAAACGCAAGCTCCCGCTGCTGCCGAGACCGTTGCATATGAAGCAAAAGCCACGGATGCGCTGCTGAGCATCGACGACGTCCCCGCGCAGGATCTGGACGCGGCTGACGCGGATTATCAGAAGAAGGCGCCCGAAGCCGGCGAAGAGATCGCTGTGCTCCACACCAACTACGGCGACATCTTCTTCAAGTTCTTCCCCGAGGTCGCTCCCAAGGCGGTATACTCCTTCAAGGCTCTTTCTCAGGCAGGACGCTATGACAACACCATCTTCCACCGCATCACGAACCCCGCGACCAGCGGCATCGGCGTTGTTCAGGGCGGCGACTACACCAACTTCAACGGCACCGGCGGCGAATCCGCTTTCGGCGAGAGCTACGGTCTGGAGATCTCCGATTATCTCTCCAATATCGAGGGCTCCGTCGCGATGGCGAACACCGGCTTGCCTGATTCCAACGGCTCTCAGTTCTACATCAATTACGTCAACGACAATACGCTGGACGGCGGCTACACCGTTTTCGCTCAGGTATATGACGGCATGGACGTTGTCAACGCCATTGCGGCAGTAGAGACCGGCACGAACGACAGACCTGTACAGGACGTCGTGCTGGAGAGCGTAGAGATCATCGAATACGCAGAATAAAAGCGTTATTTTCCATTCAAAAAAGATGCTTAAGAAGCAAATATCGGCATTTCTGTTATGCCTGCTGATCACAGCCGCCGCTTTGACCGGCTGCGGCAAGAAGGAGGATTACAAAATGGTTCTTTCAGGAAGCTACACGAACATCAAAGACGTACCCGCTCCCGACCTGAGCGCGGTTGACGCGGAATATCAGCACAAGGATCCTGCCGCGGGTGAGACCGTGGCAACCCTGCACACCAGCTTCGGCGATATCTCCATCCGCTTCTTCCCCGAGGCGGCTCCGGTGGCTGTCAACAACTTTATCGCGCTGGCAAAAGCCGAAAAGTTCAATGATACCATCTTCCATCGCGTGATCGGCAGCTTTATGATTCAGGGCGGCGACTATACCGAATTCAACGGCTACGGCGGCGAATCCATCTACGGCGACGAGTTTGACTTGGAGGTTACCGAATACCTGTCCAACATCGAGGGCTCCGTCGCGATGGCAAACCGCGGTCCCGGCACAAACGGCTCTCAGTTCTATATCAATCAGGTCGACAATACCTATCTGGACGGAAAATACACGGTCTTTGCGCAGGTGTTTGACGGCATGGACGTGGTCAACGATATCGCTCAGGTGGATACCGACCGCTACGACAAGCCGCTCAACGACGTAGTGCTGGAGAGCGTAGAGGTCTACGAATACGAATAATCAACGCTTGCCGCCCTGACCATCAAGGCGGCAACACTTTGTCAGAGAACAGATAACAGTGAACAGATAACAGTGGAGGGCGGGCTCTGCCCGCACCCATTTTTGGTATTGAAAATAGGAATCAAAAATCCGTAAGGATTTCCCTTAACTGTTATCTGTTATCTATTATCTGTTATCTATTCTGCCGGTATGAAAATAATAAGGAGTTAGCTATGACAGAACGACCCGTCATCGCGGTCATGTACGACTTTGATAAAACCCTGTGTACGAAGGACATGCAGGATTACGGCTTTATCCCCAGCCTGAACATGGAGCCCTTCGAATTCTGGCAGAAGACCAACGTGTTCGGCACTGCAGCCCAGATGGACGGCGTGCTGGCATATCTGTACACCATGATCGAAGAGTGCAAGCGCAAGGGGATCAAACTCTCGCGTGATATGCTGGTAAACTGCGGCAGAAGCATTGAGCTCTATCCCGGCGTCAGAGAATGGTTCGACCGCGTCAACCTCTACGGCGCGGCACAGGGCGTACAGGTGGAGCACTACGTCATTTCCTCGGGCATCCGCGAGATCATCGAAGGCTCCGGCATCGCAGACAAATTCACCAAGATCTTCGCCTGCGAATTCCTGTATGATGAGAACGGCGGCGCGCTGTGGCCCAAAACCGCCGTCAACTATACCAACAAGACTCAGTTCGTCTACCGCATCAACAAGGGCGTGCTGGATATCGCGAACGATATCGACCTCAACCGCTCTATGCCCGACGACTCAAAGCGCGTGCCCTTCACCAACATGATCTACATCGGCGACGGTCTTTCGGATGTGCCGTGCATGAAGATGATGAAGGCGTACGGCGGCTGCGCGATCGCGGTGTATCAGGAAAGCAATAAAGCGAAGGTGGAGGAGCTCCTCTTAGGGGATCGGGTGGACTTCATCTTTCCCGCCGATTACAGCAAGGGCGGCAGACTGGACAGGACCATACACAACCTGATCAAAAAAATCGCCATCAGCGACGAGCTGACCAAGGAGAACACAAGACAGCTCGCCGCACTGGGAGCGAAATAGAGAACAGTTTTTTAGATAACAGAGAACAGATAATAGATAACAGTGAATGGCGGGACGCCCGCACCCGATTGGTATTTGTCATTCTGAACACTTGCATTACAAATAATAACGCTCACGGCTTATTTAAAAAGAGTCGTGAGCGTTTCATTATTTTATCTCGTTATATCAATCCAAAAGCCGTCAGGCTTTCCTATAACTGTTATCTGTTATCTGTTATCTATTCTCTATCCTCAAAGCTTATTGATTCTTCCGCGGTTCCTGACCGCCTTGCGGATATCCAGCACGATGATCACGATCGTCGCGAGGATGATCGCCAGCAGGATCGCGCCGACAGCCCAGACCGCCGTGGGGTTGACCGTCTTTTTCTCGATCGAGCTGACCTCGGCGGAGGCGGAGCAGGCTTCGACAAAGCGCTTCTGCATATAGGCGTAAATATCATCGTCGATATTGGAGAAGGCATAGCACTTATCCAGATACTCGTCAGGCGGGTTAAAGAGCTCGGATTCCAGTATTTCCTCATCCAGATATTCCAGCGCCCCTGTATTCGGCGTGCCGTAGCAGATATACTCCGCGTTGGCGGCGGCGATCTCGGGCTCGCACATGAAGTTGATGAACAGCTCGGCGTTCTCCTTATTCTTGCAGGTCGCGGGAATACACATCGCGTCGTTGAAGAGGTTGGAGCCCTCCTCGGGCAAGCAATAGGTCAAAGCATCGTTGTTATCCATCATGGTCATAATGTCGCCCGCGTAGTAGGGCGCGATACCGCTCTGGTTTCCCTCCATTTCGGTGAAAACCTGATCCATCACGTACTTTTTCAGTACAGATTTCTGCTCGATCAGCTTATCGGTCGCGCGGTCGATATCGTCGCGGGTAAAGCTCGTCGAGCCCGGATCAATGGGCGGGTCGCACAGCTGCATGGCAATCGCCATCGCGTCGCGGGAGTTGTTGAACATCAGGATGCCGTCATCCTTATAATCTGCGTTCCACAAGTCCTTGAAGCCCGTGACAGAGCCTTCCTCGATCATTTCGGTGTTATAGCCGATCGCGACAAAGCCCCAGGTATACGGCACGCTGTACTCGTTATCAGGGTCATACGCCATGTTTTTGAAGCGTTCATCGATATATTTATAGTTGGGGATATTCGAAAAATCAATCTTTTCGAGCAGTCCCTCTTCCCTGAGACGAGCTACCATATAGTCTGAGGGGATGATGACGTCGTAGGTGGAGTTACTGTTGGTCAGGACGTTGTACAGCTCCTCGTTAGTCTCGAAGTTGGTGTAATTGACCTTGATGTGGTACTGCTTCTCGAATTCGTCGATGACGTCAACCGTTCCGTCGTCGCCCGGGGAGATATACTCGCCCCAGTTATAGACGTTGACTTCTCCTTGATAGCCTCGCGAGGCTTCTTCTCCATCCTCTTCCGCGTCCGCGTTATCGGATGAAGATGACGAACAGGCGGATAGCGACAGGAAACAGCCCAGCATCAGTAAAGCAAGAAGCATTGAAATACATCTCTTCATCGTGCCGCCTCCTTGCTCTTCTTCAAAGAAGCGAAGTTCGAGATCAGCAGGATCACGATGACCGTGATGAACAGCAGCGCCGAGAGGGCGTTCGCCTTGGGGTTGATGCGCTGATGGGTCATGGTGTAGATCTGGATCGGGAGGGTCTGGAAGCGCGAACCGCGGGTAAAGTAGGTGATGACGAAGTCGTCCAGCGAATAGGTGAAGCTAATCAGAAAGCCCGAGAAGATACCCGGCAGCAGCTCGTGCATGACCACCTTGAAGAACGCCTGTACCGGCGTACAGCCGAGGTCGAGCGCCGCCTCGTACAGGGACGAATCCATCTGGCGGATACGGGGGGTGACATTGAGGATGACATACGGCGTACAGAAGCCGATATGCGCCAGCAGCACCGTCCAGAAGCCCATCTCGAAGCCCATCATCACGCCCGCGAAGGTGAACAGGAGCATCAGCGACACGCCCGTAACGATCTCGGGGTTGATGATCGGGATGTTGGATACGTTCTGCAGAGCGGAGCGTACCCCGCCCTTGAAGTTATAGATGCCGATCGCCGCCGCCGTGCCGAGGATCGTAGCGATCACAGAGGCGAGAATAGCGATGATCAGCGTGTTGTACAGACTGCCCATGATCTGGGAGTCGCGGAACAGCGCCGTGTACCATTTGAGGGTGAAGCCCTTCCAGACGGAGGTCTTGCCGTCGTTGAAGGAATAGGCGATCAGGTAGATGATCGGCAGGTACAGAAACGCCATGATGATGATAAAATATATCTTGGAGCGCAGCTTTTTCATCCGTTCACCGCCTCCTTATCTCCGAACCGGTTCATGAAAACGAGGAAGCCGAGGATGACCACCATCAGCACCACCGCGATCGCCGAGCCGGTGTTGTGATCGCTCTGGAACACGCGCTCGATGACGTCGCCGATCATGAACTGGGTACCGCCCAGATACTGGGCGACGAGGAAGGTGGACGCTGTGGGGACGAATACCATCGTCACACCCGAGATAATACCGGGCACAGACAGCGGGAACACCACCTTGCGGAATACATAGAAGCCGCTGCAGCCTAAGTCCTGCGCCGCTTCGATCAGCGAGCTGTCGATCTTGCTCATGACGGTGTGCAGGGGCAGGATCATGAACGGCAGGAACTCATAGACCATGCCGACGATGACAGCGCCGGAGTTGCCGATCAGGGTCACGTCGACGCCGAAGAAGTTGAGGATCATGTCGAGGGGACCGTAGTTCTGCAATATCAGCACCCACGCGTAGATGCGCAGCAGGAAGTTCATCCACATCGGAACCATCAAAAACATGACGATCATGCTCTGTGAACGCTCGGAACAGCGCGAAATGGAAAACGCCAGAGGATACGCCAGCACCAGACAGATAAAGGTGGAGATCAGCGCGATCCACAGCGAATAGAGGAATACTTCACTGTAGACAGCCGCGTTTTGGAAGGGCTCTAAGGAAAAGTGCCCCTGCGCGTCGGTGAAAGCGTAGTAGATGACCATCACCAGCGGGACGATGGTAAAGACCAGCATCCAGCCGATGTACGGGATCGCGGGACGTTTAGTCTTCATCGGCAGATACCTCGCTGACAGACGCCTTGCTGAAATCGAAGCAGATCGGCACATAGGTGGCTACCTGCTCGTCATAATCGCTCTGCATGATCCACTTTCTCTCGTCGGACTCGAGGATGATCTCATTATGCTCGCCCTTCCAGATGACAGACTCGATATAGACCTCGTCGAGCTGTCCGACGCCGTCGCCGGCGATATACAGCGCGTCGGGCGGCAGGCTGATCTTGAGCTTCGCGCCCTCCTCATAGAAGGTATCGGGGATGGTGACCTCGCTGCCTTCGAGCAGGATGGTGGTTGTATTATTTTCTTTATCAGAATAATAAACCTCTGTGATGATATCGTTGGTGGGGTTTAAGAACATCTTTTCCATGATATGGATGTTGAACGGGTCGACGCGCATGCCGATCTTCTCGCCCACCTTGCGGGACACGGTAGAATGGATCAGCCACTGGCAGTTGTTGCAGCGCACGCTGATCTCAAAGTGAACGCCCTTGAAGATGACGTCCTCGACGGTACCGACCAGCTTCGCCTGTGACGGGTCGACCATCTCGATATCCTCGGGACGGATCACGACGTCGACGGGCTTGTTCTTCTCAAAGCCCTTGTCCACACAGTCGAGCTCCACGCCGAGCAGCCGCACCTTGCAGTCTTCGAGCATAATGCCGTTGATGATGTTCGCCTCGCCGATAAAGTCGGCGACAAAGGCGTTGGCGGGCTCATTGTAGATATCCTCGGGAGTGCCGACCTGCGCGATGACGCCGTTGTTCATGACGCATACGCGGTCAGACATGGTCAGCGCCTCCTCCTGATCGTGAGTGACATAGACAAAGGTCTTTTGGGTCTTTTGCTGAAGCTGTTTTAACTCGATCTGCATATCCTTTCGCAGCTTCAAGTCGAGCGCGCCCAGCGGCTCGTCGAGCAAAACGACCTTCGGGTCGCATACCAAGGCGCGCGCGATCGCTACGCGCTGCTGCTGACCGCCGGAGAGTGCGCGCACGGGGCGCTTCTCATAGCCCTTCAGGTCCACAACGGCGAGCATCTGCTTCACCTTTTGCTCGATTTCGGATTTTGACAGCTTCTTCAGCTTCAAGCCGAAGGCAACGTTGTCAAATACATTTAAGTGCGGAAAAAGCGCGTACTTCTGGAACACCGTATTGACCGAGCGCTTGTAGGGCGGCAGGTCGTTGACCTTTTTGCCCTCAAAATACACCTCGCCCGATTCAGGCGTCTCAAAGCCCGCGATGATGCGCAGAGTTGTCGTCTTGCCGCAGCCCGACGGGCCCAGCAGAGTGATGAACTCTTTGTCATAAATGTCGAGGCTGATATTGTTCAATATCACCTCATTCGAATACTTGAAATTGATATCCTTCAAGGATACTACAGAATTTTGCTTCAACTATCTAACCTCCTTTGGTTCAGAGCGATCAACTCAAAAGCAGCGTTGAAGCCGCCCCCTCTGACGAGGTACCCCCCGTTGGGCAATGTCGTCAACTTAAGGTGAAAATGCTCATACAGCCCTCACAGAGTTTGCGGAGGGCGCCCATAAGGGCGGGAGGGTCGACATGGTAGAAACGAATCAATATCATCTATGTCTTTTGTTTCAGCCGGGGCGACCCCTCTGTATCTCCCCTTACACAGGGGAGACTTAGCGCTGCAGTTTCTTAAGTTGACGACATTGCCCCGTTGGGGGAATGTCCGCGAAGCGGACAAGGGAGTAGCCGTTTCCGGCGAGGAAGTTGGGGGAAAGATAACGCAGCACAACCATTACAAACCGTATTCTGACTCAAGCCGCCGCGGAAATATCATTACACACAGTATTGAGTCAAGCGATATTCAGCTATTATTGCGCTTGCGTTATCTCTCCCTCAGTCTCGGCCCGGTCGCCTCGACAGCTCCCTCGTCAGAGGGAGCCGCATGAACGCCCTGCTCCGACCGGCAAACTACAGCTTCTGCTTACAGTCTCCGTCTCTGCCGCTTTTGCGCTTTACTGCAACAGTATGCGCATACAATAACAGATTATATATTCCGACAGGACCTTTGTCAATAAAAATCATCAAAATTTTTCACACAATATTCACTAAAATACTGCCTGTTTTTCTTCATTTATATAGAATCATCTTATATTGACTTTTCGTATGAATCAGCTATAATATTCTTATCTATGTGATAGTGTGTTTTTGCGGCATTTTCAGCCGTACGACGCACAGGAAATGCCTGTTATCACACAAAAGGAGAATGATAATGTTCCAGATTTTCAAAGAACATCAGGGCTTCGGCAAGCAGATCATGCTGCTCGCGAAAAACGAGCTGATCAAGAAGTACAAGGGCGCAGTCATCGGACCTCTGTGGTCGGTGGTAAAGCCTCTGTTCACCCTGTTCGTGTACTGGTTTGCTTTTGAGATCGGTCTGAAGAGCGCCGGCAACGTCAAGGTGATTTTCCCCGAGCTGGGCAAAGCGGGCGGCACCTTTGAATACAGCCGTTTTCTGTTCATGCTGATCGGCTTCATCCCGTGGTTTTTCATCAATGAAAGCATCGTCGAGGGAGCGAAATCCATCCGTCTGAACCGCCAGTTCGTCAACAAGGTCAGCTTCCCCGTGTCCACGATCATGACCTATACCTCGGTCGCAAGACTGTATGTCCATATCTTCCTTTTGGGACTGATGTACCTGTACGTCACCTTTGTCGGCGGCACCTATAAGCTGCCCGGTATGGAGGAAGCGGTCACCTCGGGCATCGCGCCGAGCGTCTACAACCTTCAGATCCTGTTCTATTTGCCGCTGATGTTTATCTTCTTCCTCGTGCTGTCGTGGTCCACGGCGCCGATGTCGGCGTTCTCCCGCGATTTCGAGAACATGATCGTATCCGTTATGTCGGGTATCTTCTGGCTGTCGGGTATCATCTATGACTCCTACCTGCTGACCGGCAAAAATCCTCCCGCGGACTGGATCCGTAAAATGATGCTGTTCAACCCGATCAACTTCTTTGCCAACGGCTACCGCAACTGCTTCCTCTACAACCGCTGGTTCTGGGAATATAAAACCGAGCTGTATGTCTTTTTGGTCGAGCTGCTCGTGATCACCGCGCTGGGCATCTTCAACTACCACCGTCTGCGCAAGAGACTGCCCGACGTACTGTAAGGAGGCGCGACTATGTCTGATGTGATTATTTCCTTTAAGAACGTTTCCAAGGAATACACCCTGTATAAAAGCGACAGAGAGCGTTTTCGCGCGCTGTTCTTCAAGCCGCGCCACCCAAAGATCAACAAGGCGCTGAAAAACGTCAGCTTTGATGTTCGCCGCGGCGAAAGCGTCGGCATCATCGGCGACAACGGCGCCGGTAAATCCACCATCCTGAAGATGATCACCAGCGTCGCCTTTCCCTCCGAGGGCGAGGTGTATGTCGGCGGCAAGGTTGCGGCGCTGCTGGAGCTGACCGCGGGCTTCTCGACCGAAATGACCGGCAGAGAAAACATTTACCTCAAAGGCTATATCCTCGGTCTGAGGGATGCGTATATCCGCGAGATCGAGGAGCGCATCATCGACTTTGCGCAGCTGGGCGACTATATCGACCAGCCCGTCCGCACCTATTCGAGCGGTATGAAAATGCGTCTGGGCTTTGCGATCAACGTCAATATTGACCCTGATATCCTTGTCGTTGACGAAGCGCTTTCGGTCGGCGACGCCAGCTTCAAGCGCAAGTGCAAGGACAAGATCAATGAGATCATCAGCAGCGGCACCACCGTTCTCTATGTCAGCCACAACCCGGAATCGGTCTTTGAGATCTGCGACCGCGCGCTGTACCTGAGAAAGGGCGAGCTGATGTTTGACGGAGGCGTACAGGAGGCTTACGACATGTACACCAAGGTCAAGGAAGAAGAAAAGGCGAAGAAAGCCGCTGCCGCTAAGAAAAAGAAGGAAGCCGAGAAGAAGGCTGCAGAGAAGAAATAATAGCTATGACAGACAGCGTGATCAAAAATGAAATATACCTGAGCGCGCAGTACATCAAACGCAAAGAGCTGCAGCAGGACGGCGTATGCCTGATCGGCACGCAGCCTGTCGCCGGGTATATCCAAGCGACAAGTGAATCCATAGGCACCGGCATGGCGCATTTTTCCTCTGTTACGGATGTGCAGGGGAAATTTTCGCATTATTGGTATGTGCTGGACGCCGCGGATTATGATGAAAACGATCTGCAGAACGCCGTCATCAAAAGTGAAAGAGCCGGCGCGGCGTTCCTGTGCATTATTCTGCTGAAGAATATAAAAGAGAGCGGTCTCATTCAGAAATACGCTGAAATGGAGCTGATCTCGGTGATGGACGCGCAGCTCAGCGCTCTGAGGAAAACGCTCAGCGGATACAAAAACGTCCGCGCGATCTTCCTTGACAGAATTTTCGGCGCTGAATTTGACTGCTTCGGGCTGGCGCGGATCGCGCAGGAGGCACAGGAAAACCGGCGTGTGACCGTCACGCAGGCGATGGCAAACGCCTACACCTCGGCGCTGTATATCAGCGACGCCGTCACCGCCGTGTACACCGTTTCAAAGCTGGGTAAGCCGGGAAACGCCTATAACGCCTCGTCCTTCTACCTCAGCGCGTATCAGCTCAGAAGCGAGGTCTACACCATGCTCGCCCGTCACGGCGTCACGCTGAACGTCACAGGCGAGACAACACAGCCCGTCTACGCGGCGCTGTCGAACGGCAAGCTGCGCTCTTTAGGCTATGAGAACGTATGCAGTCTGTCAGACGCGCTGCGGTACAGCATGCTGCGGAATCTGGAGCGCTTCAGCATCCAGACCGACCGCATCCGCGACGGCTACAGCGGCAAGCTGAGCCTGCTGCGCGCGCTTGAAAAGGATATGCTGCGCGAGATCGACCGCATCTGCCGCGCGCATGACATCAAATACTTCATCTGCTACGGCACGATGCTCGGCGCGGTGCGCCACGGCGGTTTCATCCCGTGGGACGACGACGTGGACGTCGCGATGCTGCGATCGGAATTTGAAAAGTTCCGTCAAATTGCTCCAAAAGAATTAAACGACCGTTTCAGCTATGAAAGCCATGTCAACCATAACGGCTACCATTTCTTTTTTGACCGTCTGACAGCAAAGGACACCTACTTTGCTTCCAAATACTCCGACGATTATGAGATGCACAAGGGAATCTCCGTAGACATCTTTGTCGTCGATAACGTTCCCGCCGACCCAAAGGCGGCTTACCGCTTCTGGAAAGGCTTGATGCGCCGCAGGATGCTGATGAACGTGCGCTGGAAAAATACCGCCAGACGCGGCAAGGCGTACCTGCTGAGCAAGCTGCTCCTGCCGTTTTTGAGGCTCAGGAGCATGGACAGCTTTTCGCGCTCCTACGAAAAGACGGTGCGCAAATATGAGCACAGGGACACCGGCTGGGTGATGCCCGCCTCGTCCGACCACGTATATCGCGGCACCTTCCCCATCGAGACCTTCGCTGACGTCATCCCCTACCGCTTTGACGACGTCGATACCTTTGTCCCCGTGGGCTATGAGGATTTCCTCAAGGCGTGGTATACGGAAAACTACATGGATATGCTGCCGCTTTCAGAGCAGAATCCCTTCCACGACTATTATCGGCTGGATCTGGGCAGTCATATCATTCCCGAGAACAGTACTCGCTTCGACTACATGGGTGAGTTGAAATAAAAGGCTCCCATACCTCGGGAGCTGTCGCCAAAGGCGACTGAGGGTTTAGGCCCCCTTTCCTAAGGGGGCTGTCATCGGACGCTTGCGGACGATGACCGGGGGTTGCCAAATCACTCTATAACGGTAGAAAAAATTATACGGCAACCCTCCGGCACTTCGTGCCACCTCCCTTAGGAAAGGGAGGCTAACAAAAAGGAGTTGATATCATGATATTCGCAGTCATCCTCGCCGGCGGTACCGGCTCGCGCATGGGCTCCACCGATATGCCCAAGCAGTTTTTGGAGATCAAGGGCAAGCCGATCCTCAATCACACGATCGAAAAATTCCTGCCGAATCCGCAATTTGAAAAGATCATCGTCCTCTCGCCCAAGGCGTGGATCGGTCATACCAAGGAGATCATCCGCAGGCACACCGGCAAGAGCGAGCGGATCGCCGTCATCGAGGGCGGCGTCACCCGCAATGAGACCATCATGAACGCGATCGCCTACATCGAAAAGGAATACGGGCTTGACGACGATACCGTCATCGTGACCCATGACAGCGTGCGTCCGTTCGTCACGCATCGGATCATCGACGAGAATATCAAAACCGCTCTCAGCTGCGGGGCGTGCGATACCGTCATCCCCGCGACCGACACCATCGTCGAGGGCAACGGCTCCGCCATCACCGCCATTCCCGACCGCAGAAAAATGTATCAGGGTCAAACCCCGCAGAGCTTCAAGGCAAAGCTCCTGCGCGATACCTACAACAACCTGTCGGAAGAGGAAAAGGCGATCCTGACCGACGCGGCAAAGATCCTTGTCATGAAGGGCAGGGAGGTACGCCTCGTGCAGGGCGAGACCTTCAACATCAAGATCACCTATCCCTACGACCTGAAGATAGCGCGTTCGCTGCTGGATGAGGAAACAGAATGATCAACACAGTATACCGCCTGTGCATGCCGCGCAGGTTCGAGATCGCGTTCAGTGACATCGATGTGAACAGCGGCGTGATCGTGCGCCCGACGCATCTGTCCATCTGCAACGCCGATCAGCGCTACTATCAGGGAACACGCGATATCAAGGTTCTCAAGGAAAAGCTCCCGATGGCGTTGATCCACGAGGGGATCGGTCAGGTCGTGTTTGACACGGACGGCAGGTTCATGCCCGGCGACCGCGTCGTTATGGTGCCGAATATCCCCTGTGAAGAGGACGAATACATCGCTGAAAATTACCTGCGCTCGAGCAGATTCTGCGGCAGCTCCGCGGACGGCTTCATGCAGGAGTATTATCAGCTCTCTCCCGACCGTCTGGTGAAGCTCCCCGAGGGGATCGACCTCGACGTAGCCGCCTTCACCGAGCTGGTATCCGTCAGCGTGCACGCGATCACACGTTTTAAGGCAATCGCTCACAACCGCCGCGACAGGATCGGCGTATGGGGCGACGGCAACCTCGCCTTCATCACATCACTGCTGCTCAAAAAAATGCTGCCTCACAGCGAAATATATGTCTTCGGCATCAACCGCGAGAAGCTCTCCGATTTCTCCTTTGCCGACGGAACCTATCTGACGACCGAGATACCGGCAGATTTATCGCTCGACCACGCCTTTGAGTGCGTCGGCGGCAACGGCTCGCCGATCGCAATCGAGCAGATCATCGGCATGATCAAGCCTGAGGGAACCATCTCTATCCTCGGCGTCAGCGAATACCCCGTGGCAGTCAACACGCGCATGATCCTTGAAAAGGGTCTGCGGCTCTTCGGAACCAGCCGATCGGGGAAGGCGGATTTCCGCCGCACCGTAGAGCTGTACAAGGAGTATCCCGAGATTCCGGTCTATCTGAGCAGGCTGGTCGGCAACGTCGTCGAGATCAACAAATACGCCGATATCAAAGAAGCATTTGAAACGGATATCAAAAAGGCGTTCGGCAAGACGATCCTGCATTGGAATATATAAGAGTTTTCTGATAGAGCAAAAGCCTTCCCCTTGAGGCAATGTCGTCAACTTAAGAAATTGCAGCGCTAAGTCTCCCCTGCGTAAGGTACCCCCGTTGGGGGAATGTCCGCAGGACAAGGGGGGAGCCGTCTCCGGCGAGGAAAGATACAGAGGGGTCGCCCCGGCTGAAACGAAAGACATAGATGATATTGATTCGTT
>JAFRBX010000019.1 GCA_017404665.1 Ruminococcus sp. | reverse complement strand
CCCGGCTGAAACGAAAGACATAGATGATATTGATTCGTTTCTACCATGTCGACCCTCCCGCCCTTACGGGCACCCTCCGCAAACGCTGTGAGGGCTGTATGAGCATTTTCACCTTAAGTTGACGATATTGCCCAACGGGGGCACCTCAAGGGGAAGGCTATGTTACAACCGGTCACCGGTCACTAAACAACAGGAGCGCCGCGACACGTGTCCGGCACTCCCGTCTTTCAAACAATATTATTATATCAGATCGAATGTTTTTGGAAGAACGCCTCGAGCTGGGGCTGATCGAGACTCTTCTGCTCATACAGATATTCGGCAAGCTCCAGCAGCACGTTCCTGTGCTCGCGGATCATCTGCTGTGTGCGCTCATACTGCTCTCTTAAGAGCTTCTCGCAGACAGTGTCCCTGCTCTTGCGGTACAGGTTCTCGCCCATCGCAAAATCATCGAGAGAGGATTGGACGAGGCTTCTGGCGCGCTCGATATCGGAGCTCGCGCCGATGTTGAGACCGACGTCCTCGCCGTAGATCTCGATCTCGGCGACTCTGCCGCCCAGCGCGCAGCACACCAGATTCATCAGCTTCTTGAAGGACAGCAGCGTGCCCGTTTCATCCTGATCATGCGCCATATAGCCGCCGAAATCGCCGCGCGACACGACGGTCAGGAACAGCGGCGTGCTGCCCGTGAGGCGGTTGACCAGCGCGTGACCGGATTCGTGGGTCGCGACCTGACGCAGCATATCGGGCGGGGTCTCTTTGATATCGCCGTAGCGGAACGCGTCGACCATATCCATCAGCAGGGCGCTGTTCTCACCGGAATCCGAGTCGTTGCTGCTCAGGTACATGTTGACGATCTTGTCCATATCGGAGCAGCTCAGACCACCGGTGCGCTTCGCCATGTTTTCGATGACGTCCTCCTGTTTTTCGCCGAAGTCGATCCCATGCTTTTGAAGATTCTTGCGGAAAAAATCCTTTCTGTCCTCGGTGTCGGGCAGGTTGACGAAGATCCGCTTGTCAAAGCGTCTGACAAAGGCGCCGTCGAGCACCCGTCCGCCGTTGCCGGAGATCTCGTAGTTGGTAGCCGCCATGATGAAGACGGGGCGCTTCTCGTCGGTGGAGAAGCCCTCCATCTCCGCGATAAACTGGTTGAGCGCGTCCTCGTTATGAACGGAGGTGACCGAGCCCGTACGCTGTCTCGCGATCGCGTCGACCTCGTCGATGAAGATGATCGAGGGAGCATACTTGCGCGCGCGCGCAAACAAATTGCGAATGTTCTGTTCGGTCTCGCCCTGCAGCGAAGCAAAGAAGCTCGTCGCCGTAGCCGGGATGAAGGGTACGCCCGCCTCGTTTGCCATCGCCTGTGCGAGCATGGTCTTGCCGGTGCCGGGAGGTCCGTACAGCAGCACGCCCTTGGGGATGCGTCTGCCTGAGGCGATCATCTTCTTGGGATCGGCGATGAACGCGCAGTATTCGCGCAGGGCTTCCTTGGCGCTCCTGCACCCGATCACGTCGTCAAAGCCGATATTCCTGCCCGACTCGTCGCGCGCGACGATGACGTCCTTATCCTCGGACGATCTGGCGACGCCGATCTCGAGCTGACTGAACAGCACGACCGCCGTCGTCTCGTCGACCGCGTACTGGGAGCAGTTGTATTTGAGCACCTTGCCGGCGCGTCCGAGGTGAAAGACCGCGTTGTTGACGTGCGAATTGAAGGCGACCGTTTTCAGCTGTTCGTCAAACCTGTCGGCGCTGCTGAAATCCAGCACATCGTGGGCGCCCTTGGCGAGCAGCGTGCCGTACGGCTGTCCCTTGATATCGCCCGTGTTCAGGATATAGACAGGCATATCGGGATAGAATTCACGGATATAGCGGAACATCTCCATGCCGTCCGACCTCACATCCTCCACATCATGCGGGACGTAGGACATTTCTTTGCGATACGCGAGCGGATCGATCAGCACGAAATCCACACAGCCTCTGGCGCTCTTCTTCATCGACTCCGTGTCGGTGCAAAGCGTAAAGCGGATGTTGTCGGGATGCAGCGCCGCGAGCTTTTCGGCGGCGTCCTCCTCACAGAAGGTCAGGATGTTGTAGGTCTCGCTGTTGACGAACAGGTCGGAAACGTCCTTCTCGGCGGACTCGGCGTCGATCTTCAAAACGATCTTCTTGAGGCGGTTCACGCCGTCGCCCGCCTTCTCATACAGCTGGGTCAAGCTTTCCTGCAGCTCCTTGACGATCATCTGCTTGGCGAGCCCCTTGAGCGTGCGCGCGTCGGAAACGCCGCCGCCGTTGTAAAGGATCAGCGCGGCAAGCTGCTCGGGGTCATATTCGACCTCGACGTCAAACGACTTTTTGAACAGGCTGATATACAGCGCGACCTCATCCTTGATGAGCTCCTTTAAGGCGTAGGGCTCCAGATGGTTGAAGAGCACGACGTGCCCGTTGGCGAAGCGCGTGACGATGCACTCGGGGAAGTAAGGCTCGTTGTTGCTGTTCGGCTTTTTATCCTTTTTGAGCGCTTCGAGGATCACCCTGCGCGGGATGTTGGAGAGGTTGACGATGCTGGTATCCTCATACAGGCTCGCGCCCGCGTTGGTGGTGATGAAGATGATGGTGTCCTTGAAGGAGACGGACTTCTGGGTGGTCTCGTCGTGCATGCGTCCCTCGTCAAGCACCTGCAGCAGCATATGGATGGTGTTGATATGCGCCTTTTCGATCTCGTCGAAAATGATGATGGCGTTGGGATTCTTGCGGACAAAATCGGTCAGGACGCCGCGCTTGCCGAACTCGCCGTTGAGCTTGCCGTTCGCGAGGTTGTCGGAGTATTCGCTCATGTCGATGGGCAGACATTTTCTGTGGAGAAGCTCCTCAAGCTGCTTGGCGAGGTGGCTCTTGCCCACGCCGGAGGGACCCGCGAAAAGGAAGGTTGCCTGCGGACGCACCCGCTTGGGATCCTGCGAGCTGAACGCCTCCGCCTCAAACAGCGCGTTGATGACCTCCTCCACCGCGTGGCGCTGACCCTTGACCTTATCGAGCAGCACCGCCTTGCGTTCGAGCAGATTCTGCACGGTTTCGGAAAGCGACTCGGGCTTTTTCTCGGGTGCGGGAGCGTCGTCGTCCTTCGGCTGCCCTTGAGGCGGCACGGCGGCGGGACGGTTCTCTGTCCTGACGATCTCCTCCTCTTCCTCCTTCGCCTCCTTCTTCTGCGCCTGCGGCTGCGCTGCCGGGACGTTCTGCACATCGGCGCTCAGACACTCTCTGAACCACTGATCCTCGTTGATATTGGCGACGTTGTTTTCCTTGAGATAGTTGATATCCTGTTCCGAAAGGACGCTGACGGACAGCACATAGGTCACGGCGTCCGCGGGGAGCATCTTGCTGAGCAGCCCCTCGACCCTATCCCTGACGTCGGCTTCTCCCTGCTGCGAGGGAAGATAGATCACCGCCTGGGTATTGCCCTTGGGATCGACCGAGAAATCGCGGAATTCGCCATGCATCCTCTGCTGAAAAGCCTGCCAGAACGGGCTGCCGTCCACCTTGGGCAGTCCCTTCAGAAAATCATACTTTAACAGGATCGTAACTTTTACTACGTTCAATTTGATACCTCCAAACAGAAAAATGGGCATGAGTCCCCGATGATAAGGATCGTGCCCATTCGTTCACAGTTTACGCTTCAGCGGTAGAGAAAAACAATCAGCTCCAGATGGTCCTCATGATAGAGCCCTTGACCTCGTCTAAGATCTTCAGACGGACGATCAGAAGCTCGAAGCACTCCTCGGCGGCAGTCTCGGGCGTCAGGATCGCGTCATCCTGTACAACGAGGTTGTTGCTGTCGTCAACGAAGAACTTCAGCCACTTGAGCTTCGCGTTCAGCGAGTTGCACAGCACATACATGTCGGTCAGCTTGCTGTCCGGCACCTTCTCATAAACGGTGTACATAGAAACCGATTTGCCCTCGTTGCCGGAAAAGATAAAGAGGGTCTGCTTTCCGTTGTAGGGGAAAATGACAACGGTATCGCCGTCGTCGCCCTCATGAACATCATAAGCCAAGCCCTTTTTCTTCAGATCTTCTACGAATAATTCTGCCGATAATAACATAACAGGTCTCCTTTGCAATAATATTATGATGGTGAAACACCGACAAATCCAATATCGTAACATGTCAAACATTACATTCCTGTAACAGTATACCACCCGCTTCTACCAATGTCAACAAAATCCGACACGGTTTTTGATAAAAACTCATCATTTTCCCTATAAAAAGCTCCGGGTCATAAAAAAACCGCAGACCTCAGAGGGACTGTCTGCATGTCCGACCGAAATCCGCGGTAAATCTGTATCCTGTCTATCACTGATCCTCGAGCTGTCTGAGCTCCTCGATCTCCTTTTTGTTGACCTTGATGTAGCCGTCCTTGACGATGCGCACCTGATTGACCTTGAAGGTCTGGGGCGCCGCGTCGGCGGGGGTGTTGTCCATCTTGACCTTTAATGTGCGGGTCAGCAGGTTCGACTCCACCACGAGCCCCCTGCCCAGCGGAGTCTTGACGATCGCGCCGACCTTGGGCGTGTGCTTCAAGAGGTCGGAGTACGCCTCCTGCTCATATTTCAGACAGCACATCAGCCTGCCGCAGGTGCCGGAGATCTTGGTGGGCGACAGGGACAGACCCTGCTCCTTCGCCATCTTGATGGACACGGGGTGGAACTCGCCGAGAAAGCTTGAACAGCAGAAGGGTCTGCCGCAGACGCCGAGTCCCCCCAGCATCTTGCTCTCGTCGCGCACGCCGATCTGCCTGAGCTCGATGCGGGTGCGGAAGACCGACGCCAGATCCTTGACCAGCGCGCGGAAATCGACGCGTCCGTCGGCGGTGAAGTAGAACAGGATCTTCGAGTTGTCAAAGGTGTATTCCACGTCCACGAGCTTCATCTCCAGCCCGTGCTCCGCGACCTTCTGCTCACAGATCCTCAGCGCTTCCTTTTCCTTGCGGGCGTTGTCCTCGAGCTTACGCTTATCTTCCTTAGTCGCCAAGCGGATGAGCTTCTTCAAAGGATGGACGATCTGATCGTCCGGTACCTCTTTATTGGGGATGGCGACCCTGCCGCACTCGACGCCGCGCGAGGTCTCGACGATCACCGTGTCGCCCTGCTTGAGTTGTTTATGATTGGGATCAAAGTAGTAGACCTTGCCTACCTCCTTGAATCTTACACCGATCACTTCTGCCATGTAATCCTCCTGTATCGCGCCGACAGCCATGTTGTCAGCAGCTGTATATTCACATTGGTTTTCAGTATTCCGACCGCCTCGTCCGTGGTCTCGATCAAAGCGATCACGCGGGAGCGGTCGAGCTTGCGGGTCAGCCTTTTGACGCTCTCATCGTCCGTCATGACGCCGCCGAAAAAGCCCAGCGCCTGCCGCAGCTTTTCGAGAAACGCCGCAAGCGCGCCCTTGAGACGATCCTTATCGTTCAGCGCCGACAGCGTCCTGAGCAGCTCGTACTCATAGGTCGACGCCAGCCCGCCGATGATCGACTCGGCGGCGGCTTCACTCTCCTCATCCACGGCTTGCGAGCGGCGCAGGGTGATGATGCGCGCGCGGGAGCGCACGGTCAGCAGCAGCCTTTTGGCGTCCTCTGCCGTAAAGATGAAGAGCAGCTTCTGCGGCGGCTCCTCGATGGTTTTGAGCAGGGCGTTCTGCGCGTCCTCGCGCAGCAGCCTGTCCGCGTCCTCAAAGAGATATACCTTGCAGTCCGCCTCGTTGGGGCGGATGCTCATCTGCGACAGATAGCCGTCGCGCAGGTCCCTGAGCGACAGGATGCCGCTTTTGAGGTTTTTGCTGGGCTCTGGACAGAACACATCGGGATGAAAGCCGTCGAGCGCCTTGCGGCACGCCGCACAGCGCAGGCACGGACGGTCATGCTCCCTGCATACGGCTCCCGCCGCCAGCAGCCATGCCGCGCTCTCGCGCTCCTTCGCGCCGCCGCCCTCGATGATGACCGTGTGCGGAATACGGCCGGTGCCGATCAGACTGCGGATGATATCTTCATTCTCTTTTTGCAGTCTGATTTCCATGCCGTCACCGCCTTTTTTGAGCTATCTCGCATTATTATAGCATAACAGGGAGAAAAAATCCACTGTTATTTTTCGATGTGCTGCATTTGCCTTGGTACATATGCAGACAAAGGGTTACGATATTGTAGTAATACTTTACAGTCGTTCCGGTATTTGATACAATCATCCTGCAAGGAACTATCCAAATATACGGTAGGCGGTCAGCCCTCTTTCACAGAGGGTATAGTCCCTCTGATACTCAGTAGAGGAGGGATTCTTATGCAGTACGTGACATACAGCGATCTTTTTGCGTTCGCTATGTTTATCGTCGGAATCATTACACTCGTTTTTACGATTTTGATGTTTACACATAAGAAATAACCGCCCTAATAGCCTGCAGGGCGGTTATTCTTAAAACCAATCTCAGGGCTAACCGTCTATCGGATAGCTCCTTGTATCTATATTATAACACAGTTTATCGCTTTGTCAAGACAGAGCGGTTTTTCTTTTCGGCTTTCGAACATAGATATCTACAGCCTTGCGATGCTGCTCAGCACCTGACCGTCTTTGACCTCGATCACGCCGAAGGTGCCGCCGAAGCCCAGCGAGCCGGGGTTGAAGAAGCGTATGCCGTCCCTGACGACGTCCATCGCGACGTGGGTGTGACCGTACAGCACGACGTCGACCTTCTTCTCCCGAGCGGCTCTGTCGATATCGAACAGCCCGTACTTGACGTTGTAGATATGCCCGTGCGTCGCCATGAAGCGCACCCCGTCGACACAGAACTCCTCCACGACCGGCAGGGAGCTGCCGAAATCACAGTTGCCCTTGACCGTATAAAAGCGGATCATGGGGTACAGTCGTTTGACCGTGTCGAGCTCGTCGCGGCTGTCGCCGCAGTGCACGACGATATCGGCGTTTTTATGAAGCTTCATGACCTTTAAAAAGCCGCGGGACGAGCCGTGGGTATCGGATACTACGATTATTTTCATATTTTGCTCCTGACTGCATAGTATAATATAAAGTCATTGCGGGGAGGCGGCAAAACCGCCGACGCTGCAATTTCAAACGAAAAATTACGAGGTGAAAATAATGGCTGACGATCAGCGAATCAATATATTGATCCAAAAGCTCAGCGAGCGCATGGGCACGCCAGAAAGCGAGATCCGGGGCGCCGTCGCCAACTCGAGCTACGCGAAGCTCCTGACAAAGCTGCCCGACGACAAGGCGCGCCAGATGGAGGATATCCTCTCTGACGAGGATAAAGCGCGGGAGTTCCTCAACTCGCCGCAGGCAAGGGCGATCATCAAGAGGATCATGGGCTGATGGACGATCTCTCCGAAAAGCTCGGCGCCATCCTCAGCGATCCTGAGGCGATGCAGGAGATCGCGGCGCTTGCCTCACAGCTCGGCGTTGACGCGCCGGGCTTACATAGTGAGGCGAACCGTACGAACACGCGTCCTCCCGAACAAAAGGGACAAAACACGTCCGCCGATTTACAGGGACTTTTGAACATGCTCGGCACGAACAGTTCAGCGCCGCAGAAGCCGTCGGGCGATACCGTCACACAACTTATGGCGCTCGCGCCGATGCTGGGCTCCTTGAAGCAGGACGACGATACGACGCGCCTGCTGGACGCGATGCGGCCGTTTCTGAGCGAAGAGAGAAAGGTCAAGCTGGATAAGGCAAAGCGCCTGATCAAGGTGATGAAGCTGATGCCGCTCCTAAAGGATCTGCCGCTGTTTGACCTGTAAAAAGTCTCCCGGAAAAGCAATCGGATCACTGATTACTAACCACTGACCACTAGCCACTAGCCACTAAAGAGGGGGTGAACATCATGCCGTCAAATTCTTTGGAACAGCAGGCGATGGACAGGGTCAAAAGGATGTACTCCTCCTTTGACGGCACGCATGCCGCACATTCCCGTCCGCGACCCGCACCGGAACCGCCAAAGCCTGCGCCCAAGCCCGCCCCAGCGCCCGAAGCGCCGCACAAAGAGCGCGAAAAGGAAAAGTACCCCGCCCCCGCGGAAAAATCCAAAAGCCTGCTCGACGTCTTGATGAAGGATCGGGATCAGAGCCTGATCCTCCTGCTCTTGGTGCTGTTGATGAAGGACGGCGCGGACATGGATCTGATGCTCGCGCTGGTGTATCTGCTGATTTAGGTGAACGGTGAAGGGTTTCGGGAAACGTTTCAAAGCCTCCCTTTCCTAAGGGAGGTGGGCTCGCCGCAAGGCGAGGTCGGAGGGTTGCCGCAATCTCAACCGATTATTCCGAAAACGCGTTTGCATTTTTGATTATTACCTATTATAATAGGTACATATTAAGAATTCAACCTTTTCACGGAGAAAACCTATGGAATTGACTGTCACCGAACAAAAGCCGACCCGCGCCCTCTTAGTCGAGGTCGATACCGGCGAATACGACGCCGAAGCGTCTTTAGCGGAGCTCTTTGAGCTTGCCGAAAGCGCGGGTGCGGAGCCCGTCGCGTCCATATCGCAGAAGCTGCAGCACGTCGACGCGGCGACCTGCGTCGGCTCGGGCAAGCTGGAGGAGATACGCGATTACTGTGAAGCCGAGGAGATCGACCTGATCATCTTCGATCTCGAGCTCTCCCCCGTGCAGATCCGCAACATCGAGAAGGAGACCGACGTGCGCGTCATCGACCGCACGATGCTGATCCTCGATATCTTCGCCCTGCGTGCACGCTCGCGCGAGGGTAAATTACAGGTCGAGCTCGCCCAGCTCAAATACATGATGCCCCGTCTGACGGGCAAGGGCGTTGAGATGTCGCGGCTCGGCGGCGGCATCGGCACCCGCGGCCCCGGCGAGACCAAGCTCGAAACCGACCGCCGCCACATCAAGCGCCGGATGGAAACGCTCAAGGAACAGCTCGCCGATGTAGAGGCGCACCGCCGGCAGCTGAGATCTCGCCGGACAAAGGACGGGGTCATCACCGTCGCCATTGTCGGCTACACCAACGCGGGCAAATCGACCCTGATGAACACCCTGACCGACGCAGGCGTGCTCAGCGAGGACAAGCTCTTTGCCACCCTCGACCCGACCTCCCGCGCCTTAAAGCTGCCCTGCGGCGTGTCCGTCATGCTGATCGACACCGTCGGTCTGGTCAGAAGGCTGCCCCACCATCTGGTGGAGGCGTTCAAATCGACGCTCGAGGAAGCCGCGCAGGCGGATATCATCCTCAACGTCTGCGACGCAAGCAGTGAAGAAAGCCGCCTGCACTTAGAGGTCACGCGCGAGCTGCTGGCGTCGCTGTCAAGTCTCGACAAGCCCATCATCCCCGTGCTGAACAAGTGCGACCTGATACATGACAACATGAGCGGTATCTCGGGCGCGGTGCATATCTCCGCCAAGTACGGGACAGGCATCGGCGAGCTGCTGAAGGCGATCGAGGACAACCTGCCGAAAAAGCTCAAGCGTGTGAAGCTCCTGCTGCCGTTCGACAAGGCGGGGATCGCCGCAAAGCTCAGGACGGCCGCCGTCCTCCACCGTGAGGAGTACACAAACGAGGGGCTTTTGATCGAGGTCACGCTCGACGAAATACTGTACGCTCGCCTGCGGGAATACGTAGTTTAGATAACAGATAATAGATAACAGATAAAAGTTGTGGGAAAGTCGGGCTTGCGTGTCCGGCTTTTGGATGAATATAGCATCATATGAAAAATGCGTGCATAGCTCTTTGTGAGCAGTGCACGTTTGTTATATCTGTAACGTTACCGGATCGTTTTACTGATCGGGTGCGGGTGTCCCGCCATTCACTATTATCTCTTATCTGTTATCTCTTATCTATACTATCATAAATTCTCTGCCAAAACACCCTTGCATTCCCCGAATCACAGTGCTCCAATGCGTCTAT
>JAFRBX010000018.1 GCA_017404665.1 Ruminococcus sp. | reverse complement strand
TCGGGGTTGTTATTAATAATGATCGCTTCATAGCCCGCCCTGCGGATGGTTTGCACCGCGTGGACGGTCGAGTAGTCGAACTCGACGCCCTGACCGATACGGATGGGACCCGCGCCCAGCACGACGATCTTCTTTTTGTCGGTGCGGACAGATTCGTTCTCAACTTCATAGGTTGAATAAAAATACGGAACATAACTCTCGAATTCGGAGGCGCAGGTGTCGATCATCTTGAAAACAGGTGTGACGCCGGCGCTTTTTCTCTGCGCGTAAACAGTATTTTCGTCTGTGTGCCACAGCCCGGCGATCGCTTTGTCGGAAAAGCCCAAACGCTTTGCGCTGTACAGAGTATCGATATCGCCGATATGCTCGCGCAGCTTCTGTTCCGTTTCAACGATGTTCCTGATCTTGCGCAAATACAGCAGATCGATGGCGGTTGCGGTATGGACATTTTCTATGTTGCCGCCTTTTCTCAGCAGTTCTGCGACGGCAAAGATCCTGTCGTCGGTGTCACGAGTGATATATTCATCAAGCGCTTCCAAACTCATATGATCGAATCTTGATTCGTGTAAATGGAATGCGCCGACCTCCAGAGAGCGTACAGCTTTTAAGAGACTTTCTTCTATCGTTCTGCCCACGCTCATGACCTCGCCCGTCGCCTTCATCTGGGTGCCGAGGTTGTTTGGTGCTGCAGTGAACTTATCAAACGGAAAGCGCGGCATTTTTGTGACAACATAGTCGAGCGCCGGTTCAAATGACGCGGGCGTGTTGGCGAGCATGATCTCTTCGAGCCTGAGCCCTACGCCGATCTTTGCGCTGACGCGGGCGATCGGATAGCCGCTCGCCTTGCTGGCAAGTGCCGACGAGCGTGAAACACGCGGATTGACCTCGATGATGTAGTATCGGGACGAGTTCGGATCAAGCGCAAACTGCACGTTGCAGCCGCCCTCAACCTTTAAGGAGCGGATCAGCTTCAGCGCGCTGTCCCGGAGCATCTGGTATTCCTTGTTGGTCAGCGTCTGGGACGGGCAAAAAACGATGCTGTCGCCCGTGTGGATGCCGACGGGATCGAAATTCTCCATGTTGCAGACGGTGATTGCGGTGTCGTTACTGTCTCGGATGACCTCATACTCGATCTCTTTGTAGCCCTTGACAGACTTTTCGATCAGTACCTGATGCACGGGGCTGAGCGCAAAAGCATTCCTGCCTGTTTCAACTAATTCTTTTTCATCATTAGCAAAGCTGCCGCCTGTGCCGCCGAGGGTGAACGCAGGGCGCAGAACAACGGGGTACCCGACGGCTGCGGCTGCTTGTTTCGCTTCTTCCAAATCATAAGTGATCTGCGAGGGGATGACTGGCTCGCCGATCGACTCGCACAGCTCCTTGAACAGCTCTCTGTCCTCGGCACGCTCGATGCTCTCTGACGAGGTGCCGAGCAATTCTACTTGGCACTCCTTTAACACTCCCTTGCGTTCGAGCTCCATCGCAAGGTTCAGACCCGTTTGACCGCCGATACCCGGCAGCAGTGCGTCGGGACGCTCCTTGCGGATGATTTTTGCGATATATTCAAGCGTCAGCGGTTCCATATATACCTTATCGGCGATCATGGCGTCGGTCATGATGGTCGCGGGATTAGAGTTGCACAGGATGACCTCGTAGCCTTCTTCCTTGAGCGCTAAGCACGCCTGCGTGCCCGCGTAGTCGAACTCAGCCGCCTGACTGATGACGATCGGTCCGGAGCCGATGACCATGATCCTTTTGATATCCGTTCTCTTAGGCATGGCGCTTTCCCTCCTTTATCAGCGTGATAAAGCGGTCAAACAGATAGGCACTGTCCTGCGGACCGGGCGCAGATTCGGGATGGTACTGCACGCCGAACGCTTTATCCCTGATACATTCCAAGCCCTCTACGGTATTGTCCAGCAGGTTGATGTGGGTCGCCGTGAGAGGTGTTTTTTTCAGACTTTCCAAATCCACCGCGTAGGAATGATTCTGTGAGGTGATCTCGATTTTTCCCGTCAGCAGGTTTTTGACGGGGTGATTGCCGCCGCGGTGACCGAATTTCAGCTTGTAGGTTTTCGCGCCATAGGCAAGCGATAATATCTGATGTCCCAGACAGACACCGAAGATCGGGAGCTTTGCGATAAGCTCCTTGGCGGTTTCGATGACCTCGGGGACGTCGTTCGGGTCGCCGGGACCGTTGCTTATGAACAGACCGTCAGGGGCAAGAGAAAGAATATCACACGCGGGCGTATTGTACGGAACGACGGACACATCACAGCCTCTTCTTGTCAGCGATCACTGCAACCGAAACAAACGATATTTATATCGTAAAAGGAAAAGATCTGCTTACCCTGATCACCTGCGCGAGAATGGGAAAGTCTCGATACGAGGTAGTCTGCGAGCGAGTATAATAATTTGAAAGGACTGATTAAAATGATTGGCTGCTTTATTGGCGGCGTATTTGTCGGAGGCTTTATCGGCGTCATGATAATGTGCGTATTGTCCGTAGCAGGACATGATGAATTTGAATTTAAGGAAGATGATACCCTTGACCAGAATGAGGACCATACCAAAAGCCTATGAGGAAATCAAGGCTTTAGATCCGAATACTAATTTCACATTAAGGGCATTAAGGAGAATGGATAGAGACGGAGAGATTCCTTCTGTGCAAGTTGCATCAAAAAGACTGATAAATCTTGATTTGCTATTAGAGGTGCTTTCATGTTATAATAAAGATACCACCCGTGGGTTTCTTGGAAAGGAGCGCAAGGAATAATGGCGTATATCAAGAAATCCACAAACAAAAAAGGTGAGGTAAGGTATATTATTAAGGTTAGCTGCGGTTATGATCTCAACGGTAATCAGATCACGCATACAATGACCTATACACCTACCGCTACCACACCGAGAAAGATCGAAAAGGAGGTACAGCAGCAAGCATTGGCTTTTGAAAAGCAATGCAAAAACATCAAGAATGATCGAAAAGTTCATTTTTCCGAGTTGGCTGATGAATGGTTGGAGCTGGAAGAAGATAAAGGACTGCTGAAAACTGCAACACTGGAGCTTTACAAAGGATTTAGAGAACGAACATATAAATGTATCGGTCATATGCTTATTCAAAAGATTCGCCGCAAGGATATTCAAAATCTAATTAAGACGTTAGCCAATGGACTTGACGGAAAGAAAAAACTGAGAGAAAAGTCACAGAAAAACTATATATGCTTTGTTTCCGATGTGTTCAACTATGCTGTCGTCAATGAGATTATCGAAGATAGTCCTTGCCATCGCTTAGACTTCATCTCTCCTTTCTTGTTCGGTTTGTATTCGTCTAAAATCCGTCGGCGTATGGCTTTACGCCCATAAAAGACGTAGCCCCTCGCCATCTGTCAAGGTACAAGTGAAACGATACGCGGTACGGCAGACCTTTACAGATGGCGAGGGAGCGGAGTAACATATGGAGCTAAAGCAATCGCGACGGATTATGAGTACACACCGATACAGATAGGTAACTGAGCGTAGGAGCGGCACAATGAGGACAAAATAAAATACGCCTGTATCTCAACAGGCGCACCATTACTATTTACAGCATTTGTAATGACAATGTATTGACATTACGGTTTTAATTGAGTATAATAATATCAGATTAACAGAAAGGGGCGATATTATGAGTATCAATGTTGCAAGCGCACCGAAAACATCAACCTTTCAAGCGCGGATAAATCCCGAAGTCAAAAAGGAAGTCGAGGGGATTTTAGCCGACTGCGGATTGACCTTGACAGAAGCATTCAACGCTTTTCTGCAACAAACTATTAACGTGGGCGGTCTTCCTTTCTTGATGACAAAGGACGGCGATAGAATTCTGAGAGAACAGGCGATTGCGCTGTTGATGGCTGAGTTGAAAGCCGGTGAGGATTCCGTGAAATCTGAAAGTGATTGGATTTCGGAAGAAGATATGCTCGCTGAATTCGGTGTAAGCGAATGAAGCTGATTTATTCGCCACAGGCAAGGGCTGACCTGAGAGAGATAAAAGCATATATCCGCGATAACTTACAAAATCCAACAGCGGCTGAAAACGTCACGCAAAAGATTTTGAAAAACTGTGCGCTGTTAAAGGAAAATCCAAAGCTCGGCGCAGAGTTGAGCGGTAAGGTTGACCGAGATACGGATATGCGGTATTTGATTATCAATCAGCATATCGCGTTTTACAAGATTGATAGCAATTCTATTCGTGTTATTCGTATCAGGGACGCACGAACAAACTATATGCACATTATATTTCAATAAGACAACATGAAAAAGGAGCTACGCATGACGCGCAGCTCCTATTTTTGTTATGCGACCTTTGCCGCGATAGCGGTTTTAAGGGCTTCAACTTCGTTTGGGAACAAATATAATGCCTTGTTTAACTTGGCGTTATACACATTATATGGTGTCAGCATCAAGCCGAAATCAGCCTGTGACTCCTTGCTCCCCATCCGTGATTTGCTGACCCTTTTTTCTGCTCCGAGTAGAAAGCATAACTCACTGCAAACAGCTTCGGTGATGATTTCCGTTACAAAGTAATCATAATTCAAAGCGACTTCCTGCATTTCTCCGATGTCAAGTATGACGGTGTTTCCGTCGGTCACGGAAAGCAGAGGTACCAAGATGATTGACGGATTCAGACGGTGAAGAAGCTGACGGTCTCGGTGATTAAGCCCGCGACGCGCACAGGAGATAACGACATCAGCGCCTTTGCGTTTCTCAGCTTCGACAACTGCGAAATCGTCGATTTGGCACTGTTCCACGACAATCTTTTCATTAAAAATGTCGAGGGCAGCGCGGACAAACATAACGACTTCGGCGTTCTTAGAACCAAAGGTTTTTTCATCAATAAATACAGTTAGATTATACATACAATCATTCCTTTCATAGTTTTATAAACTCGTTCTTAAAGAACGATAATTTGTTTTGTTTCTTGTCGAATAATATACCATAATTATTCTTCAAATTACGGATGGTGTCAGGGTGAACGATGAATTCACGGTCAGCGGTGTTGGACGCTTCGCCTGTGAAATCAAAATCGCTTGAACGTGCTGTTGTAGTAACGTGTAGTTCTGTTCCAAAGAGATTGGCGCAAGCTTCGGGCGACTCTTGACCATTTTGCCTAAAGACAATAAACCTATCGCAAGTGTTGATGATGGAATAAGACCGCCTACGAGATTTTCATATAGCGTCGATTTGTAATTTTCCAACTTTGCAAGTTGACTTTCGCAGTTTTTGATGTGTCCGGCGTACTCGCGAGCCAGCTCACGGTTGATACGTTCGTGACTGATACTTGACAG
>JAFRBX010000017.1 GCA_017404665.1 Ruminococcus sp. | reverse complement strand
TACCCCTAAATATTTGATTGTGAAGGATGGTGTCGCATGTCAGTGCGGCACTTCTTTTCGTGCGAGGATAAGTATACCATCGAACGTGCGAAAAGTCAAGAAGTTTTTGCAAAGTGTGTCGCTTTTGCCGAACGATTCTACACGCTTGCGTAGAACGTGTGCCGGATAAGAAGAAAAACACGTCCAATCAAGACGATTTGCACGCAAGTCGTCTCTATGAGCCTCGTTTCGACAATTTCTCTTCGTGCGGCTAAACTGCGGCTGAGTGTAGTTCTCGATATGCTAAAAAAACGTGACAGTAATCGCCGGATAATCAGAAAACGCGTAAACGACTGAGATCGTCGCGGGCTGTATTATCTCATACGATCTCAGGCGTTTACACTATTAAGAAGAGAATCAAAACCAGATTCCAGGGCAGAGGACGAATGCGTCGAAAGCGACGATTGCCAAAGCCGCGATCCACAGCACCGGCTTTTTCTCTGCACATGGAGAGAAGTAATAAACATTCTGTTTCCTCGGCTTGACCATGTGCGCAACGAACATATAACCCCAGAAGATACCGATCATGCCGAAGAAGTTGATAAGCGGGCTGATAATCAGGAAGGACTCGATATTTGCTTTTGCGACCGGACCGTTCAGCTCGACCAGCGTGAACACGACGGCGTTGAGAAGATAGGGGAACAGATAGATCGCCGAGGCGACACGGTTGCGTTCCTTCTTATCGTTATTGTCGCTGATAAAGTGGAACGCCTGACGGTACGCGATATAGAATACAAAAAGGATTCCGAGGCAGCCGATGATCAGCATAATGATCCTGAGCGCCGGATTGCCGCCGAAATTCTCGTAGACCTTAGCCCAGTCGCCCTGCTGAACGTCAGGATCGGGGTTGGGGTCGTACAGGAAGAAATCTCTGATAAAGTAGCCGAACCCCATGCTGTAGTGCATCATGGTCGTCATAAGGACGAGCGGTCTGCTCAGCGGACCGAGCTTAGCCTTTTTCAGTACGATCAGCAGGATGGTGCCGATGACGATATTCATCAGCGCTGCCGAGCCTGAGAACATGACTTTCCAAAAGACCGAGTCAAGGTCAGCGGTCGCTGTCCCATCAACGGTACCGGCACAACCGAACGCCAATACCTCCGGCTTTGCGCCCGCGAGCATCTGCGTTAGCAAATGCATTGCTTCATGCACGGGAGCCGTCAGGTTCATCGCGATGATTCCCAACGCCAGACAGTTCAGAATCAAAAAGAGTCTGCTGTTTTTATTTGATTTCGTCACTTTGTTCACCTCGTTTATTGATTTTTCTTTGGTGTATCAGTATCAGCACAACACCTTCAACAAGAAGGATGCTCGACAGGATTAATGACAGCGGGTCAAAGGAATTGACTTGCGTCAGCTTTTGAGTGACCGGCAGATTCGCACAAATATCCACAATGCTGTGCAGCAGGATGGTCACGATCAGCTTGCCGGAAAAAAGATAGATCCCGCAGAAGCACATCCCAGCCGCAAACGCGTAGATCGCCTGTGTGAGTACTGCGATAAAGGAATAGGACGTCAGATTAGCAAAATGACACAGGGCAAATACGCCGGAGGATAAGATCGCCGCGAGAACGCAAGCGGTTCTTTTCCCTTTGAACAACCCATTCAGTCGGTTATAGACAACGCCTCTGAAAATGATCTCTTCTACAATGCCCGCTGCGATCCCGGATAATACTGCAACTGCGATTTCAATTGATCCGCTTTTCAGCTCCTTTACGCCGAGAATCGCCATGACAGCGTTGCCGAAAAACGGTATCCCGAGATACAGAAAGCAGAACAGGAACCACGGTACGGAGATATGATCCTTTTCGCCGTTCTGTATCGTTTTGCGGAACAGCAGAAAAAATCCGAGCGCGAGCAGGAGCTTGAACACTGCGCCGATCATATCGTAGATAAGCTCGGGACAGTCAACCGCTTTCAGCAAAATGCCGAGCGCTTTCAATAACAGTACAAAAACGATCGGTAACCCGACCGCATAGAGAAGCATCGATTTGATATTCAGCTTTGGTTTTATTCCACTCATGTCGTTCCTTTCAAAAATCCAACAAGCTGTCACGCCCTAACCATTGAACGGATAGGGAATGACAGCCTGTTATAATATCATCTTATTTCTTCTTCGTGTTCGCGTTGACGATCGACAGGATTGCCATAACAATACCGCCGACAAAAACGGACAGCCAGCAATACTGCCACGAATTGGCAACAAAGCCCCAGATCACCATCACCGCCACAGAAACGATTGCAACGATAGGTATCCACATTTTCAGATTCATCATGCTCCTCCTTTCGACAGATTTATCTTCCACGGTCATTATAACCAAGTTTGGAATCGGCTTCAATAGAATCGGCACAAGCGGTATCAAATAAGGTGTGAACGGTATTCGTTCCGATAGGATTGACTTCACTTTACGGTGCGTTGAGACCGCTTGTTCCTGTATAGCTACCATTCGTGCCGAATCTATTGATTTCATTTTTCGTGTTCCATATAATAACGGTATAATCAATCGGTCAAGATTGCCACGGGGCGCATTTCAGATTGTTATTGCGAGGAGGGCAATTTGGGGTCCCCGACGCGCCCTTGCGCGGTGGGGAAAGGAGGAGCCGCCACACGAGGTCAAGGCATACCTGCCGGATATGCCTACCGAGTACGGCGAGCGACGACGTTCCGACGCGGCAATCTCATCCTTAACCATTGCGCCCCTCGCAATGACAATTCGTAGAAAAGAGGTGAGCTCCCGATATGTCAAACAAGATCAATCAAAGTGAAAATATCATCCGCGGGAGCTGCGCCGACTTTGTGTGCCGCTGCTGTCGGACGAAATACGGCTGGGAGCACCAGAAATGGTGCGACTGCGGGGATTTACTCAACCCCGAATGTCAGGATTGCATATACTATAATCTGAAGCGAAGGCGATGCAATCATCCGACACATTCGAAACAGAAAAGGAGGGATGCGGGATGAAACAGATCAATATCCGATTTGAGCAGGACAAAACGCTCGACAGTATCGACGTCGTCATCCGCGCAGGTGAAAAAGATCACGACGTCGAATCGCTGATCGATCAGCTGTCGCAGAACAAGCCCCAAAAGCTGACGCTGCTCGACAAAAACGACTGTCCCTGTGTCGTGGACAAAAACGACGTCATCACCGTCACCTCGGACGGCAAGCAGGTGAGGGTGATAACGAAAAAGGGGATCTTCACCGCAAAGCAGACCCTGCAAAACGTTGAGGAGTCGCTCAGCAGCAGGATGTTCCTGCGCATCTCGCGCTTTGAGATCGTCAATCTTATGAAGATCCGCAAGTATGACTTCACTATCGGCGGCACGCTCCGCATCGAATTTGAGGGCGGTATGGAAACATGGGCGTCGCGCCGCTATATCCCCCTCATCAAAAAGAAGCTGTCCGGAGAGGAGGGGTATCTGTGTTAGCAAAAACCTTAAAGCGTGCCGGGATCGGCTTTCTGCTCGGCATCGTGATCGGTTATGCGCTCTCTATCCTGACGGGTCTTGATAATCCCGACGTATTCATCTCCGTTCCTCCGAGACTGCTGTCGCTCACAGGCAGCGTTCCTTTATCGCAGATATTACAGGGATTATTCTCCGGCATTTATGGCGCGGTCTGCTTCGGTACGATGACGTTTTATGAGATCGAGCGCTGGCCGCTTGCGCTGGCTACCGGCGCGCACTGCGCGGTCATCGTCCTGCTCTATATCCCCGTCGGCTTTTTCCTCGGCTGGCTGGACGGCTGGCTCGATATGCTCATCGTCGCGGGATGTCAGCTCGTCGGCTTCTTCATCATCTGGCTGATCATGAACGCGATCTACAAGAAGCAGGTCAAGGAGCTGAACGAAATGCAGAAGGATTTTTCCGAGAGGCAAAAGTAAAGCACAACTCGTTAGCAATACCATTCACATAAACCAAAACCGAAAGGAGTAATCAAAGTGAAAAGACGAATATTATCCATCCTGCTGGCGCTCGTTATGCTTATCGGGATCATCCCCATGAGCGCGATCTCCGCGTCGGCAAAGGCTGTCGACGACCTTGCCGAGACCGGCTTCAGTCCGGACAACTTCAAGGCGCAGATCAAAAAGGTCAGCATCGGCGCGCCGATCACCGGCTCCGACGGCAAGAAGTATCTGCCCGTCGACGTCCATTTCTTTGCCGCCGAGAACCTCAGCGACAGTCAGGTAGTTCATTTCCTCGAGGGCTATATGAAGGCGCAGCTCAAGGGCGGTGAACTCGCCGAGAGCATCAAGGGCCTCGGCATGACCCTGATTGGTCCCTTGAAGACCGACGCCCCGCTCGAGAGCAATATGTGGAACTGGGACTGGACGCCCTATGATACCGGCGGCGGTCAGGGCATCATCAAGTACAACGTCCCGCTGCTCGAGAACGACGAGACCCAGACCGTCGAAAAAAGTCAGGCGACCGGCATGACCGAAGCAAACGGCGTCAAGGTCGGCGATAAGCTCACCATCCAGAACGAGACATTCGTCAATACCAGCGGCTTCCCGGAAGATCTCGTGAAGGAGCTGTTCCCCGACGGTCCCAGTGTATTCTCCGATCCGTTCACCGTCGTTATTGAGGAAGAAAGCAAATATCCCAAGGAGATCACCGTAAGCCAAGTGGACGACAAGACCGTCGCTCCTCCGGCGGAGGTCGTGCTGCCCTACACCGGTCAGTCTCAGGCTTGTCCCTACCACGACACAGAAGGCTATTATGTGACGCTCAACAATCCCGAGACCGACGCGGGTATCTATACCGCTGTTCTGCTTCTGCGTGACGGCTACAAGTGGACGGACGGCTCCACCGAGGGAAAGCCGGCGATCTGGGCGATCGATAAGGCGGCCATCACCTCGGTCACGCTGCAGCATACCGAGCTTACCTATAATACGGAAGAACAGCAGCCCGGGATCGCGAGCGTGATGGCAGACAGCCTTACGGTTCCCGCCGACGGCTACACCGTGTCGTATTCCGAGACGCCTCTCTACGCCGGCAAATATACCCTCACCGTCAAGGGCAAGGGCAACTTCACCGGTTCCGCGTCCGCGGAGTTCGAGATCTTCACGGTCACGTCGGACACCTGTAATCATGTCGATTATTTATGGAGATATGAGGATAACAAGGACGGCAAGACCCACAAGGTCTTCTGTACCAACTGCGGCGGCTGTCTGAATATCTCCGAGGCGCATCAGATCGCGTATGGGCCGGTTTATATAAACGACGAGCCCTCAGGCGTATACAACCCGCACTGTATCCACTGCACATACGAGGGCAATTCGGTGTTCTGCAAGCACACGGACGAGCTGGAATATACCAACATCGGCCTCGGCGCCCACAAGGTCACCTGCAAGCGCTGTGAAAAGGTGGTCACCGCAAGTGAACCCCATACGCTCGTCACCACGCCGATCACATCGAATCTGGGCGGCTATGATCTCTATAACGGTCAGTATACGATCTCTTGTGAAAAATGCGATTACTCCGCCGAGTTTACCTGCGACCACAAGGGTACTGACAGGGTCGATTATGTCCCCGACAAGAGTGTTTATCCCAACTTTACCCACGTCCCGCACTGTGCAAAATGCCTAAAGCTTCTGCTCGATGAACCGGAAAAATGCGTTTCAGACGGCAACTACACGCCGGAGAACATAAACTATCATGCCTCACACTGTACCGTGTGCGGTCAGAAGGCCAGCGAATTGCATAACTGTACGGGCACACGAAAGATCACTGCGATCGGTAAGACCCCTTATAAGGGCGGTCAGTTCAATTTATTCACCAGATATGTATATCACATTTATTATACCGAGACCTGTAAGGACTGCGGCGCATTACGAATGGGTGATTTTAATTATTGGGATATGCCTGTCGAAAGATGGCTCAATTACGATGACGCCTTCAAAGAGATCATGAGCATGAATCCCGACGAGCTTGTGAATATGGCAGATACCAGTCAATTTTTGCATACAGGCAAGTATCTCATGTTGATACCCGCGACTTTGTTAAGCAGTATTTA
>JAFRBX010000002.1 GCA_017404665.1 Ruminococcus sp. | reverse complement strand
CGTCAACTTAAGGTGAAAATGCTCATACAGCCCTCACAGCGTTTGCGGAGGGTGCCCGTAAGGGCGGGAGGGTCGACATGGTAGAAACGAATCAATATCATCTATGTCTTTCGTTTCAGCCGGGGCGACCCCTCTGTATCTCCCCTTACGCAGGGGAGACTTAGCGCTGCAATTTCTTAAGTTGACGACATTGCCCAACGGGGGTACCTCGTCAGAGGGGCAGCAATGAACCATCTATAGATAATGATATGTTATCAAAACGGAGGCGTATCATCATTATCAAAAAGGACAACCATATGTACCGAAAAAATGAAATCATTGAACTGAATATCACCGCGCTGACCTCAGACGGCGACGGTGTCGGCAGGGCAGGGGAGATGGTCTTTTTCGTTCCCAATACAGCTGTCGGCGATATTGTCCGCGCTAAAGTGCTCAAGACGAAGAAGAATGTCGGCTTTGCCCGCGTGGAAGCGATCGTCACCGCCTCGCCCTACCGCGTTGAGCCGGATTGCCCTGTGTCCTTTTCCTGCGGCGGCTGTGTGTACCGTCACATTTCTTATGAAGCGGAGTGCGCGGCAAAACGGCAAAAGGTCATCGACGCTGTCACCCGCATCGGCAAGCTGGACGGTGCATTGGTAAAGGATATTATTCCATCAGAGAATATTGACGGCTACCGCAACAAGGCGATGATCCCCGTCGGTCTGAATCGCGACGGCGAGGCTGTCATGGGCTATTACGCCCGCCACAGCCACCGCATCATGCACTGCCTTCGCTGTCAGCTTTCGCCGCCCGTTTTCAACGAGATCATCAGCGATGTGTACACGTTCTTGAAGCATCGCCCGTCGCTGATCTATACGCCCCAAAACCGCCGTGGTATCCGCCATCTTTACCTGCGCTGTGCTGAAACGACGGGAGATGTGATGTTCTGTATCGTCGCAGGCAGCAGACATTTTGACGGCGACACAGCACTATATGATTCTTTAAAAGAAAAATATCCTCAAATCAAAAGCATCGTCGTCAACGTGAACGCCGAGGACACCAATGTGATCTTAGGCAGATACACCCATACGGTATACGGCAAGCCGTATCTGACGGATACGCTGTGCGGACTGCGCTTTGATATTGCGCCCGAGGCTTTTTATCAGGTCAACCGCTCTCAGGCGGAGCGCCTGTACGGCAAGGCGAAGGAATACGCCGCATTGCGCGGTAAAGAAACGCTGATCGACCTCTACTGCGGCGCGGGCACCATCGGCTTGTCCATGGCTGACAGCTGTAAGCATCTGATCGGCGTCGAGATCATCCCCGAAGCGATCGAAAATGCCAAACGCAACGCCGAGCGCAACGGTATCCATAACACCCGATTCATCTGCGCCGATGCATCACAAGCCGCCGCGACCCTGCGCAAAGAGGGAGTCCGCCCCGACGTCATCGTCGTCGATCCGCCGCGCAAGGGCTTGACACCCGAGCTGATCGATACCATTGTGCAGATGGCGCCCAAGCGGGTTGTCTATGTCAGCTGCGATCCCGCCACCCTCGCCCGCGACCTGAAGCTGTTCACAGAGAATAATTATTCTGTAAGAGAAATAACGCCAGTGGATATGTTTCCGCGAACAAGTCACGTCGAGGCAGTAGTTATGATGTCAAGAAAGGATTTTAATTAATGAAAAATGTAATCACAAAAGTGATATACTTGCAAACTCCTAAAGGTATCGTTTCAACGCCACTACGCATAGAGGTGTTGTATCCGGATACCGATCTGCCGATGGAAGATATGGACCCCGACAGCATTGAGATGTATTTGACTTACAAGGATACCGTTTATCACGGCAAAGGAACGGATTATCTCTATGCAGATACCTTAGCTGATCTGCAAGTCAATCTACCTGAGAATATTTCTATTTGTTGTTGTCTCACTTGTCGTCACGGAAATATGTGTCCGTATGGTAATCGCCCCGATCTGCTATGGTGTACAAAAGATATCATCATAAACAGTAAGGAAGATATGTGCTTGTTATTTGACAGCGAAAATTACGAAAGCAGAGAGGTTTCATCGTTCGGATATTGCAGTTGCTTTTCGTATCAGAATAATGATGATTATACCTATAACGATTATGGTTATGTCTTGCGTAACCGCAAGAAAGGTGACATTAATGTATAACATATTCCCGGTGGACATTTTCCCGCGCACAGGCAGGGGTAGATGACATTACTTCTTGAACCACTTAACAGAGGTGATATTACTTCTTGAACTCCATTGAAGCGGATGACATCATTTTCATTGCCGCGACCCATGTCGAGTCGGTAGTTATGATGTCAAGAAAGGATTAAAAAATGAAACTTTTTGAAATGATCGTTGATGCGGTGATCGATTATGACGTATCGGCTGAAGTGAAAGAGCACGTGCTGGCGCTTGTCAACCACGATAACGGCAACAAGTTATATGTGTATGAGGAAGAGTATTATTCTCAGGACATGACAGAACATTTTGTGGAATACATTGTGCAATTCTCTACCCAGCATCGTCATTTTTCGGTTGATGAAGAAGATGATATCATAGAGTATGTTCTGGCGATCCTGAGCGATGAAGTTCTGCCCCTTGAATTCTACAGAGACGGACAAGGAGGGCGCGGCGGCGAGATTTATTTGGAGGATTTGGATAAACTGTCGGTTTCATTTTTAGCAGAACAGTTTTATTATACGAGTGATCATCTGCTTGATTATCTGTTGTCGCTTGATTATGAGATCCATTCTTGGTCGGGTAAATATGACACCGGACTTAGGAAAGTATCTGATTTGAAACCATAATACAATTTATGTTCCCTGTAGATATTAGTGCACCGGCTGAGAGAGTCGACCTTACTCCAAGCACCGGCAAATGGGGTAGACCTTACTCCAAGAACTGTCTTGAAGCAGGTGACATCATTGATATTGCCGCGATTTATGTCGAGAACGTTGTCAAGATATCATGCAAAAAACGAAGATTCATTGATAAAGCCGCTTTTTTCGTGGACAAAAGTCGGATTTTGTGGTATAAAATAGATGTTCGGGAGCGGTAATCCTGACCGACTCTCACTGTATCCACGGAGGCGAAGCCTATTGAAATTCAGTTATATTTATTACAAAACGATACGGATGACAGCGCGGCTGCTGCATCCGTGTAAGCAGGTGAGTTTTGCGCATGATCCGGGCGATGAGCCTGCGGTGTTCGTATCTAACCATTCGGGTATTTCCGGACCGTGTATGACAACGCTCTATTATCCCCGCCCGCATAAGACGTGGTCGATCTCCTTTGCGACCGACGGTGAGCATACTGCGTCGTATGCTTTTCATGATGTATTTTTCGGACGCAGCCGAAAGCATCAGGGCTTTTATCGCTTTTTGTCGCGGATTATGCGTCATGCGCTGCCGCCGCTGCTGAATTATTCGGATACGATCCCTGTGTACCATGACCGACGGGTGGTGCAGACCTTTAAGCAAAGTGTCGCAGCTCTTTCCGAGGGCGAGGATCTGGTGATCTTCGGCGAGGGTCCCGAGCGTTATTCACCCTATATCAACCGTTTGCAGGATGGATTTATTGATCTCGGCAGGCTGTACTACCGCCGCACCGGTAAACGGCTGCGCTTCTATCCCATGTACGTCTGCAAACAGACGCGAATGATCTCGGTCGGCATGCCCATCACCTATGATCCTGATTTGGACCCGCAGGAACAGCGCGAAAGAATCGGCTCCTATCTCTGCGACGGAATCGACGCCCTCGGTCGTGCTATGCCGGCGCATAAGCCGGTGCCGTTTATGAAAGAACGGTGGTATCGCGCGTACGGAGAATATGAACACGACTTCGCTGCTTACTGGAATTTGATCGCACAAGAAGGCGAAAGGCTTAACGGTACATCATCAAACAGGAGGTAAAGAGCATGGTTCGCAGGATCGCTGCGGGACACCGAAACTCCGTTTTCGGTATCACGTATGACGGACGCCTGCTTACGGCTGGAACCAATCTTACTCATGGTCCCCGCGGCAATCTATCGGACAGGATAAAGGATATTTCCGGAGTTGTTGATGTATTTGCCGCAGGCTCCGAAGGTGAAAGGATTTATATAGCCGAATAACGAAATGCTGTACAATACGAGCAAATGAAAAGCTTTTTCTATCTGTCCGCCGGGCGGACGATCATATTACGGAAGGAGGGCTATCGTGGACGCAAAGCGCAGAAGATTGGAGAATAATCTCTATACGATCGGCACGGGGATCATTGCGTTCGGCTTTTGGTCGTTTGCCAAATTTGCGCTGAACTATATGCTGTTGGGTTCCGATTCATATGTGGATCCCGCGGAAGAGTACCGCACGACTGCCATTGTCTTTATTTGGGCTTTTTCCGCGCTGAGCCCTTTGGTGTATCTGTGGATCGGCTTATCCGCGCGGGCGGAGAGCAGAGGTAAACGCAAAAGGATCCTTTATCTGATCATGACGGGGATCATCGTCGCTTTCAGTGTGCTGGTGATCGTAGTTGATCTGATCGCATTAGCTTATTCGGACGTCGGTATTCTGAGGGTGATCATCACAATGATCATCGATCTGACCCGGATGATCTTTCTGATCGAGCTGCTCGCTTCCTCCGTGTCGCTCAGAAGGCTCAGAAGAAGGCAGAGAAAAGGGGAGGAGGCAGCCGCGTGAATTCGGATTTTCATTATTACGCCACCTACTGCGCGGCACAGCTTGCGGGCTACTCGCATGAGGACAGCCAGTCGATCGCCTACAGCGCTCAGATGGTTGATTTCTGTACCCGCACGCTGTTGTCGACGCTCAAAGCGCCGCTGTCCGCTGCGACGACCCAGCTGCAGCTGGAGCTGATGGACGCACGCACGGATATCGCCGGTCTGCAGGATATCACCCGCATCTGGGCTTCGTTCCACTTTTTGCCGTATGACCTGAACGCACTGCCGCCGAAGCGCTGCTGCAAACGGTATCGGGACAAGTACAGACTGATTTGTAAGCCGAACGGCGAACTGCTTTCTGCGACCGTTTCACTTGCCAAGGATAAGTCCCTGCAGGCGGTCGGCGTCGCCATGCACGTGCTCGCCGACACATGGGCGCATCAGAATTTTGCCGGCACGCCGTCGCTGGTCATCAACAACACCAACAGCTGGTTTTATGAGCTGTTGGAGGACGGCAACGGGTTTACCGAAAGAAAGCTGAATTTCCGTCACAGCGCGTCCTCTCCGGATGATTTGGAGCACAGTCTGTATACGAGCAGCCTGTATTCAAACAGCGAGAATTCGATCATGAACCTCGGTCACGGACGAGCGGGTCATCTGCCGGATTACAGCTTTATCCGCTATGAGTATCTGCCTGCATGGGGACAGTATGAGGTGATCGTCAAGGATAATCCCTCGGATTACCTCCACGCATTCGCCCAGATGGTATACGCCATGCGCTGGTTACGCGGCGAGACCGATGACTTTGCGCTTGATGCTTACGCGTGGGATGCTGTCGAGCCGTATCGTGATGAGATCGAACGTATTATTAAAACACGTCAGCTCGACGCATCGGCGGATTGGAAGGCGCTGGGCGAAAGGCTCTCGGGACAGACGATAGAGTCTTTCCGGCTCGAAAAATATCAGGAAGAATATCTAAACGCCGTCGAAGAAGAAAAGGACGATACCTTCCTCGGCAGATTATTCATCGCGGCGCTGGCGCAGAAAAGCATGGTGACCGGCAGGATCTATCAGTCCGGCAGTAAGCTTGCGGGCTATTCCGTCGATTACCGTCAAAAAGGCTTCAAAGGGATCAGGGACTTCAAGCGGCTGATCCGAAGCAGCAGGGGAGGGAAGCGTCAATGAGCAGATTTCAGCGCGTCAAAAGCTTTACCGCGGGAATACTCATGATCCTGTTCGCCCTGCTGATGTTGCTGGCTCCCGAGGAATTCTATGATACGCTTGCGGCGATCATCAGCTTTATGATGATCATATACGGCCTGCGTCTGCTGATATATTATTTCCGTATGGCACGGCATATGGTCGGCGGTAAAAGCACGCTGTATCAGGCTATTGTCGTTCTGGACGCCGCACTGTTTACGCTGGCGGTCGCTTCGATGAACTCTTTTATCATCATGATGTATCTATTGGGCATCTACGCGTTTTCGGGCGCTGTAGATATCCTCAGAGCATTTGAAGCGAAGAGGAACGGCGCTTCTTGGAAGATGAAATTCCTGACAGGCTGTATCAGCGTGCTGTTTGCAGTGATGCTGGTGATCACCGGCGTCGTGCTGAAAAAAACGGAGATATTGGTATACGGCTTCGGTATCAGCCTGATCTATTCCGCGACGGTCAGGATCGCCTCTGCCTTCCGCAGAACCGCGATCGTGTATATTCAGTGACCGACGACTGTGTGGTATATTATTTCCGGCTGTATCTGTCAAACCCAATCAAAAATATATAAAAAGGACATTCACCCATCGATGTGAATGTCCTTTAGCTGTTTTATAACATTTTCTGTTTGCGTTAATCCGGCATTATACGGTTTCCGCTGAGGTGTAGCCCCAAGCTGTCTGATCAATGGGATACGGTACCGACATATGTGCCAGATAACGCTGGATGAGGGTGATATCGACCGCTGAAAGCGTACCGCCCGTGACGCAGCCTCTCAGTGTGAGCAATCCGTCGGGATCGTCTTCCATGTGTGCCATCAGCCGCTGCAGAGCGGTAACATCAAACATACTGATCAAGCCGTCGCCGTTGGCGTCGCCGATCTTATAGCTGTACGGATACTCGGCGCGGATGCTGTTTTCTTTCGCATACGCAGCTGCATAGGATTCTCTCTCACAGCGTATCACAACCTGATCGCTGCCTTCAAAGGCGCCGGGAGCTATTGTATCCACAGTATCAGACAGATAAACATAGTGCAGACTGTCACATTCGCCGAACGCTCTCGTTCCTATCTCCGTGATTGAATCGGGCAGGGTGACTTCACTTAAGGAAGAGCAGCCGTAAAAGCATTGCTCGGGGATCGTGCCGATACCCTCCCCGATCGACAGGCTTTCGAGCGCCGTACAGTTTTGGAAAGCGCCGAACGACAGCGCTATATCGGAGGGAATGGACAACTCGCTCAGCGAGGCACAGTTGTAAAAAGCGCAGACGCCGATGGAGGAGAGCTGAGATGCAGCTTCAAAGCTGACGGAGGTGATCGGTTTGCTGTAGAAGGCATAGTCGCCGACGCCGATAACCGGAGCGCTCAGAAGCTTATCGGGGATCGTAACATCGGTATCGCTGCCGCTGTAGTCGCGGACGGCGGCTTTGCCCTCGTCGTTGATACTGAACGCAAAACCGTTAAGCTCAAAGTAGCTGTCAGCGGCGTTGACGGCGGTAACGGAGCACAAGAGCGCCGCGACAGCTGCTGTGATAAATCGAAAAACTCTCTTCATAGCTCACCTACCATTCGATCGGATCGTCAGGCTCGTCAGGAAGGATCGGATCGATCTCTGAGCCTCCGGTGCCGCTGGAGCTGAGATCCTCGGGACTGGTCAGAATGACGTCTCTCAGGGTGAAAAGCATGACCGAAAGCTCGGGACGCAGATATTCTTTTTTATGCATATGCAACCCCTCGCTTTCTTCAGGATTTCATTATTGCGTCTCAGTCGCTGAGTCCTTCTATGATAGAAGGATAAGCAGAATCCTGAGATGCAATCGTTTTGTAGCACATGTATACGGGATATTCCGTATCTCTGCTGAAGGTCACGTTGCCGTCCTTGTCGACGAGATAGGCGGTGACCTTGATCAGGTAGTTACATTTGTTGTGCGTATATACCGGGTTTTCTTCGGTTCCGGTATTGATGTAGGAGTTATAGATATAACGGTAAAACTCGATACGGTTGTGGTCGGTGAGGACGTCGGTGGGAATATCGCAGAATACGATGGACCGGTTTTTGTTGGCTTTGTACGAATACTGGGTGACCGTCTGTCCGTCGAGGTAGCTCTTAAGAGCGGTTTCGAGATTATCGTAATCAGTGACCTGCCTGTAATCTCTGTCGGGATTGAAGGTGGCGGAATCCGGTACCGTCGCACAGTATTCGAGGATCAAACCGGTTTTATAATCTTCGGACTGGTAGATCATGCTGCCGTTGTCCTCAAAGGCGATCTCGAAATCGGAGAACAGCAGGTCGGTCTCGCCGCTGGAGTCGATATTGCCGTTTTCATCCGTCCAGCGGTTGCGGGTGTAGTCCAGATGGGTCAATGTGACGCTTGGCTCAGATGTTGATTCTGCAGGCTCTTCGCCGGGTTCCTCGGGATCGGAGGTGTTACTCCATTCGCCGGCAATGTATTTCGTATTGTTTTGATAATACCCTGTGAGAATGAGCGTCTGACCGTCCTGAACAACCTGATCATCGTCCTCTGTATAATTCCAAACATTGGCTTCGAAGGTTTCATCCCATACGCCGCCCGTGATAGATGTTCCGGCGGGCACTCTTGCAAATTTGACGTAGTCCTTTAAGCCGTGGAATGTCATATCGCTGTCGGGACGTACCCAAACGCCCTCTTCGCCTTCGTTCCATGTCCAAGCGATCCAATCTTCATTGTTTTGTGCAATGTTATTGGTTGTTGCGTCAAGCTTGGCGCTCTTTGTGCCGGGTCCTGCCGCCGCGCCCTCATAGACGGGGGAGAGGTAGTAGCTGTCCATCATGCACAGGTCAAAGAGCTTATCATAGCTTTTGGCTACGATGGGAGCATCTGCGGATGAGGATTTTCTGACAGCCCAGCAGCTGAACGCCATGCCGTCGTAGCTTGCGGGCGCTTCGATCGCTTTCATCTGTTCGTCAAGCTTATAATTTGCACCGTAGAAGGTGACGATCGGATCGTTGTAAGCGCCGGTCGGCGTGGTGCGGTAATGCGCGTACACCGTGCGGGTGTTCTGCTTCGCCTTGATGGTCGCGACGGTCATGTCCGGAATCGCGTCCCGGGCTTCAACAGCCGGCTGATCGTTGGTAGCAGGCTTGGCTTCTACAGCGGGCGAACCCTGATGTGAGGTCTTTGTGATACAGGGGTTGCCTTCGTCGTCTGTACCGTTGCTCCAGCGCAGGGTCTCTCCGTAGTTGCTCTCATAGGGGGCGTTCTTCAAGATGAACTCGTCGGTCAGGCGATAATCGCCGTCGTTGGTGATGGCGCAGTCTTCATGATTCTCGTTCAGCTGATTCTCATTGAGCGTGCCCTTCAGCACAAAGGTCTTTGTTCTTTCCTCTTCGGTGTCGCCGATGCGGGACTGGAACTGATAGTTGATGGTGTAGTTCAGCTCGGTGACGTCGCGTCGCTTGAAGACAGCTATGATATGCTTATTGTTGTGTCTGTCCAGCTGACTCAAAAGACTTGTGGGATCGCCCCAATCGCCGCTTTGGTTTAAGTCTTTTCTACGGATCAGCTGATTATATTGGGGGTTTCTCGGGTCTTTGGTATAGAGGTCCTCCTCCCACCATTCTGCAAACTCATACTTATATACAAGGTCATCTTCTTTGGGCAGGATGTCCATGGTATAGCCGCCGGATTTCTGGTAGGGGAGGAGAGAACCGTTTTCGTAATTAAACGGATCGGAGAACGCGAAGTAGCTGCCGGTGTAGTTGCCGTCAGGATCGGAAGGTGCATTTCTGACGATATCTTTCGCATCCAGATCTGTCTGTGTCTCGCCGGTGACGTCGTCAATGGGCTCGCCGCCGGAGGGCAGCTCATCTTCGACATAGCGGAACTCGAAGGTCGCGCTGACCATCACCTGCTCGACCACCGCGTAGTAGGTCACGTTATGCACGGGGATCGTGCCTTCCTCCAGACCTAAGTCGGCTTTCGTCAAGGTGAACTGGCTATTGTAGTTGGGATCATGGGGATCATCGATCGCTGCTTTCAGCGGTGTGCCGGTACCCTCGGGGTTATCGAACCATCCGCAGAATTTGTACTGATGGTTATGGAGATCAGCGCCGGTCGCGTCTGTCGCGGTGTTGAAGTTATAGAAGGTGACGTTTTGGATATCGTCATAGCTTTCGATCGTCTGCAGCGTCATTGACAGACCGCCGTAGAGCGGATTGCCTGTGTGATGATTGTAGTCCACCTCTGTGTGGGGATCGTTCTCATTCTTGCACGCCAGCTTGTATTCCAGCTCGCGCTCGTAGAACTTCTTGTAATAGACCTTGACGAGGTTGACGTCGGGGTTCAACGCGTTCGTCGGTGCGATCGTCAAGGTGACCGTCGAGTTGGTGAGGCGCGTATAGGGAACGGATTCGCCGTCGATTTCGTAGGTTGTATCGCGCGGAGCGGGGATAGTCACGGTCGCTTCTACTTTTTCGGGATCGTTTTGGTCAAAGGTCTCTAAGATTCCGTTCCACTGCTCGCTGACGTCTTCACCTTCTTCGAGCATCTGATTGTATATCTGCTCGGCGTGATAGTCGACGTACTGATATACGTACGGATATGCGTTGCGGTTAAAGTAGAGGCGGATGGTCGTCTTTTCTGTTCCCGTAATCTGCACGGACGCGTTATCTGCTGCTGTTTCAGTGGTCGTCACGCCGCCGGCAGCGGTCACCTCGATCTCTGTCGTGTTTGCCGCATGGGTAAAGCCGTCGGAGATGATCAGCTGCGGTACACGCGTCAGTAAAAGCTCGGAGAGGCGGACATAGGTGCCTTCGACCTCTTCGGTTTCGGGATCGTCCGCGATCGGGATTTCTAGGTTCTCGGTCAGATAATACGAGTAGCCGTCGTCCTCGGCATTCTGCCTGTAATACTCTACCTCGTACAGATAATCGTTGACGTTCTTGTTATAGTAAAAGGTGATTACGTTGTTTTCGAGCTCTTCTGCCTTCTGCTGTTCGGCGGTACCCTCCGTTGAGGCAGTGAGCACCATCGACTGTGACATCTTTTCGGCGATATAGCCGGGGATGAACGGCGCGTCCTCCTTGATGGAGCCGTGGGTGGAGTAGATCGCGTCTTTGCCCATATCCTCGGGATCAAGCAGGGGCGTCCTGCTGGCGGCGTCAAGGTACTGCACACGGTACCAGACGCCTTGCTTCTGGACATATTCAAAGGCGTAGACATTCGGCTCGAACTCGTGCAGGTGACCCTGGGAGTTTGCCCTGATAACGAGGGAATGGGACTGTGAGGTCGGCCACCAGTTGATGCCGTCCTCGGTCCACGAGTGATCCTCGTTCAGTTCGGCGCCGCCCTTGGCGTTGAAGGTTCTTGTCTTCCAGACAAAGGCTCTGCCGTCGGTGGACTCGGCGACCTCTATCTCGGGGTGATCCTTTTCGACATAGGTCACCTGATATTTCGCAGCGTCCTTTGACGCCCACTCGGCGTACAGCCTGAGCCTTGCGCCCGCGGAGGCGCTCGCCTCATAGTTCAGCGCGGTGATGGGGACGTTCTCGGGGTCAAAGCGGACGGGCTGATTATCACGCAGATAATACCAACCCGCGAACATCGCGCCGTCGGAGGGCGGGGTCAGGTCGGGACGAAGGTTGTCAGGATCCTCCTCCACGTTGGCGGGGATATCGTGCATCTCCATGTAATCGCCGTAATGGATGGGTACCGGGTCGCCGATGCGGTTGGTACCCGAATAGTAGTCGTTGTAGGTGGGGTAGAAGCTGACGTTGATGACCTTCGGGTCCCATCTGGCGTAGAGGGTCATATCGTCTGCGGGCATCGTCGCGGTATCCTTATCGACCATACGGTAGTAGTAGGGGGTGTAGTACCAGCCGATGAAGTTGTAATAATCTCTCAGGTCGGCGTTGAAGTAGACGGGGTCTGAGAACCAGTAGCGGTAATCGCCCGCCTGATGTCCGTCTTCCGTATCTCTGTAGTAGGAGTTGAGCGGCGCGCCGTACTTGACGTCGCGTTCATGATCGTCCTCGCGAACGTTGCCGTTACGCCATTTGAGCTTGTAGCTGCGGCGGTTGTAGAAGAACTTGACGGTCGCGTGGCGGTAGCTGTTCGTATCATCCGACCAGTCGACGATGGTGTTGCTTTCATCGAGTTTGATCTGACCTTTATCAGTTTTGATATCGGCGTTGATCAGTTTAAAGCCCCGGAGCTCTGTCGGTACCTGGTCGCTGCGGACAGACGCTGTTTTCTTGTTCATGTCATTGTATGGATACTGTGAGCCGGAGTCGGTCGTTTCGATCCTGTTTTCCGTTTTGAGACCGTAGTACACGGCGTCCGCGTGATAGACAAATGTCTGAGCGGGATCGATGTGCGTGAAGGTACCGTTTCTCAGCTCGTAGACGTCCTCGTAGAGACCTGCATTGATCAGCCCCTGCACGCCGTCGGGAGTGCCGTCTCCGATATCGTCGTGGGTCATCAGGTCGACCTCACGCGGCAGCAGCTCGACGAAGTTCTCATAGGTGAAGTGGAGAACATTCGCGGTGCCGTAGTTCCAGCCGCTCGTAGCGGTGTTCGTCCATGAGAGAAGATAGTGCAGCTCCTGAAAGTTTGAGCTCGTATTCGTAGTGAACATCAGCTCGTCGCCGAGTCGCTCGTAGACGCCCTTGACGGTAAAGTTATTGACGCTCGTATGACTGTTATAGAAAGCAGTGCCGTTTTCGACCGCCCAGCTGCCGGGGTAGCAGATCTGACCGGCGTAGCCCTTTTTATTGACGCTGGAGATCGCGTCGATGCGCCATTTATCGGTCAGAGGCGCGTTGTACTTCGCGCTGATTTGATAGTAATAATAGCGGTAGCCGTTGAAGTCATCATGATCTGCGGTCAGCGGACCGCCGTTTTCGACCAGAAGCTCGCTGTCGATCTGCGGCAGTGTTTCGGCGATATCAGACTGCCACGTACCCTGCGACAACGCGTTTTTGTAGGTTTGATTTGTTTTATTATAATAAGCGTAATTGGAGAAAGGCTTTGTCGAGTTGGTCAGGTCGATCGCCCCGTTTGCCACGCCGTTGTTCAGCTTTTGGCGGGCATAATAGAACTTCAGGATGAAGTCCTTGCGATCATAGTAGACGTTGATGCGCGTGGTGCCGTCGCCCATGACCTCGATATTCTCCTTGGTCGGGTCGTCCTCGTGTATTCCGTTGAACTGGAGCATGGAGAGGTCTTCGTTAAAATCATAATACTTTTCTTTGCCGACCAGCTCCGAGCGCAGCGCGTCGCTCATGGGGAAGTTCGTGGTATTGGTCAGGTCGTAGGCAAAGAGGTTATACAGCTCCATATCCTGACCGCGGGCATTCTGGATGATCGTATGGAGGTTGACCAAAGTACCGGAGGGAACGTTTTTGATATCTCGCGCGACAACGACCGTATAGTTCTGCGCAATCAGCGCTCTCGCCTCGTTGATGTCGGCTGTTTGTTCAATATCTTCTCTGGTCAGATCGGCGCCGTCGGGGTTTTCCAGCCAATAAACAACGCTGTAGTTGGTAGTGCCGGACAGCCACACCGCCTTGTAGAAGGTGTCATGCGCGGGGATCGTACCGTCGGTGAAGTTGAGGTAATACTGACTGACGTCAACATTCTCGTCGATCGGCATGCCGTGCTCGTTGAACAGCGGATTGCCGCTGCCGTCGAGCAGCTCGTCGCCGTTTTCGTCGATGAACGTCCATGTCGTATCGGAGCGGCTACCGTTTGCGCCGGAGCCGGAAGCATATTTGTATTCTCCCTTTGAGGAGTCCTTGTCGGTGCGCAGGAAGCCCTCGAAGGTGTAGCCCAGTCGTTTTGGCTGGGTGATGTGGTAAACGGACTGATACTTTGCGTAGACGGGATCGAGACCGTAGCCGTGCTCGCCGAGATCAAAGTTGACGGTGTAGTAGTTGCGGTCATAGTAGACGCGGAAGACGGTGGAGCCGTCGGCGGCAATCGCATCGGGCTCGTGGAATAGGTTGGTGAAGCCCTCAAACTGGATATCCTCCAGATCAGTGGGATTGGAGCCTGTTAAGCCGTAGCGGTCGGTCAGATTGGCGGGCAGCGTGTTGTCGCGCGTATACAGGTCGTCGTAGAGGTTCTGCTTGTAGTACAGCGCTCTGTAGTGCGTCATGCCCGCGATGTAGTAGACCGTGATATTGACGTCGCCGTTCAGTGAATCGTAATAGAACGTCGAGGTGTGAGCGGATTCGCCGTTTTCGGCGGCGGTCATCGGGACAAAGCCGTCGATATCGGGGTTCGTGACCGTGAGGTCGACGGGCTCTCCCGCAGGATATGTAGCGACATAGGCGTCATGGGCGGGTGTGCCGTCCTTAAAGACGTAGGTGATGCGGATGTTGTAATAGGTGTCTGCACTGACGATAACTGTCGCCATCAGAACGATGGCTGTGATCAGCAGCGTGATCATTGCGATCAGGGCGATCGTCTTGGTTTTGTTCTTCAATTTGTGTTCGCTGTTCATTTGGATGGCGTCCTTCTTGTTCTCTTTCACTAAAATCATCCCCTTTGACATGTGCACTGTGACAGTGAAAACGGATTCGTGGTCTCTCCTCTTGTTTAATATAGCTAATAAAAGATTACTTGTTTCTTATAAATTGGCATAATTATACATTATACCTATATGTTATATATTATACACAATATTATCTCAAAAAACAATTGATCTTTCACAAAATAATCCACAAGGTTTCTGTAACGATTTACAATAAACCCGACTACTTGCACAAAAGAAAAAGAACGGAGCCAACTTTTTCTTCATTTCCGGAATTATATTGCGCAAATTAGCCAAAGGAATATCCGTTGTGCAAAACGACGAATCGAGCAAGATTCCAAAATTCTAGAAATAACTTACAATTTTTATTCTTTCCCTTTGTTGATTATTCATAACTCGGGCGATCGACCCGCTGCTATACTCCAACCCCTTTACTCTTAACAAAAACCGCCTCTCGGGCGGCAGGCTCGAAAGGCGGTTTGTTATACTATATATAGTATAGTATCAGTGCGGCGTATACAGGATGATCTTATCATCACGCTCCAGTTTAACGTCGATGGTTGAAAGGTCTCCGTGGAAGATATGCATCTTGCCGGATTTTTTGACATAGCCCAGCACCAGCGCGGGATAGGTCTTGCCGCCGGCATACTCAGTGTGCAGAGAGGCGGTATAAACGGCTCTGACCAGCTCGTCGGCTTTGCAGGGACCGGGAAGCTCGGCAAAGTAGGTCTTGACCTTTTTTGCATACACTTCTTTGTTGTCAAAGTCGTTTTCTTGGTTATCCCCGGCTTTACCCTTGACGTTGACCTCTGCCGACGCTTCGGGTTTTCCCTTGGCGTTATCAGCGGTTTTATCCGAGGGGGCTTTGACGTCGTAGGTGAGGATGTCATTGTAGAAGTTATAGATCGCTTCCTTCTCGCCGATCTGAGTGATCATCTTGCTGATATAGCGGTTGCTGATGACGACGTTGTTGATGTCGTAGCTGCTGACCAGATCGTGATGCTTCGGGTCTACGATCTCTACGATGATGTCGATGCTGCCGGTATCAAAGTCAGGATTCTTATCGAGCTTATCGTGGATGATATCCTGCACGTAAATCAGGTTAGCCAGTGCGTTTGCGTCGATATTGTCGCTGTTCGCGGTGTCATCGGAGAGGATCAGTACGCTGGTGTCCTCTTTGGTGTAGGTGATGACGCGGTTGATCGTTTCACAGATCTTTTCTTTGTCATAAATGTCAGCGACGACGGTTTCTGCGACAAAGGGATACTGATCGTAGTAATGCATCTTTTCCAGATGCTCCTTGTCGTCGACGACCGTGACGCGCAGGATCTCTTGTCCCTTGTACTTTTCCGACTGCGCCTCGTCCTTCATCTGATCGTAGTTCCATTCGCATCTGAACGCGTTGAAGCCCTCCATGATCTGGTCGCAGTCGCTGTTGTGACCGAGGATGATGACGTTTTTCTTTTCGATCCAGTATCTCGGGTTGAGCTTGACCTCAAAGTTGAGCGGCTTTTCGATACAGGTCTTATTGATGCAGTCCTCCGAGTCGGCGGCATAGAAGAAGTACGGCGCGCCCTCCGCTTCTAAGGATGAGAGCGGAATTGCATGGCGGTGAGTTTTCAGATACTGATCGATATAGGCGTCCTCGTCCTCGATCGTTATCTTCTCGGTATAGAAGGAGGCGCCCTTGTTGGAGAACAGCTCCCGATATACCGTGTTGAGCTCGGGCATCAGGGAGAACTGGGACAGAATCTGACCGAGGATCTGGTTGACAAATACGGGGATGATATTGCATTTGCCCTTGACTTCCTTGCTGCGAATGATCTTGTTGACAATGTCATGCGTCCACGGGTCGGTGATCTCAACGATGATCCTCTGATCCTCGACAGAGGCGTCAGATGCAGTAATGTCGGCGACCTGCATCAGGGTTTTGATGGTATGGGGATTTCCCTGCTGGTTTTTGTCTGAATTGAGCTTGGGATCGTATTTGCAGCCGGTGCTGACGCTGTCGCTGCCGAGAATAACGATCGCTTTTGCTTTTTCAAGCTGGATATCCTTCAGCTGCTTTAAAGAGAACACGTCGCCCTCACGGACGATGAAGGTGACATTCCATTTGATTTTGTGCTTTCTGATGTATACCATGCGCTTGAAGAACGGCATGCTCTTCGCTTCGTCGTGCAGATCCGCATTTTCCTTCGCAGTAGTCTCGCTCAGCCGCTCGTCGATCTCCTTTTTGATCTCTTCCTTGCGGGAACTGACGAGAATGACGACCTTTTCCTTCTTGCCGCTGAACAGCAGGTCGTTGATGATCTCAGACGCGCGTGTGTTCCAGTTGAGGATCACGGTATGGTTGGAGATGCGCAGCCTGCGTTTGCCGGTGTTGGCGTTGGCGATGAAGTCGGAGATGAAGTTGGTGACATAACCGATCACGGAACCGGTGAAGGCGATCATACCGATCAGGACGATGACCAGACAGATGATGGCGATAGCAACGCCGGAGGTGCCGATATCCTTCACAACGTTTGAGATACAGCCTGCGTCGAGAATCATGGTGATCGTATAATACGCCGCCTCCGGAATACTCATGTCCTCGGTGCCGCTCAGCGACATTGCGCTGATCACCACAGCCGAGAGGAAGATGAACACTACGTTGAACATCAAAATGCCGAACAAGACGACTCTTCCCGGGTTCTTGGCAAGCTGAATACTGATCTTTTCCTTAAATCGGTTCCACATGATTGAAAATCCTCCTCCGTTATGGTATATAAGTTCGTTTGACGAGTCTATCGTCCCGTGCCGTCGCTCAGCGGATCACTTCGCCGACCGTGTACGGGATATCCATTCCCGCTAAGCTCTTTTGGATATAGGACGCGTCGAGAATATCGGTGACGCCGCTGCCGTCGATATCACCGCTCATGACGGCATTGTCATCGGCGTCGATCGGGATCCCCGCGCTGTACTGCTGGATATAAATGACGTCGATCGCGTTGATCTCTTCATCCGCGCAGCAGTCCCCCATATAGAAAAGGCTGAAGATATGGGACACGGTCTCGCCGATCGGGGGCAGATAGAATTCAGCGTATCCCAGTGCGTTCGGATGGATGCCTCTGGCGTCGATGCTGACGTCCTCGGTGTAGCGCCTGACATGATCATATTTCGTTCCGTCAAGAGCGGAACGGTTGTACAGGTCGATCCCTGCGGCTCTCCATTTTTCGCACAGGACCAGCGCGCGTTCGCCGATCTCTCTCTGGCGTGTTTGAGATCCGAGGTTGTTCCTGTGGGTTCGGATATAGATCACGGGGGCGTCCTTCCACTGCTCCGAAATCAGCCACATAGTCTTTTCAAATCCGTTAGAAAAGCTGCTTTCTCCGATGTTTGTCATATTATAGCCTGCGGAAATACTGCCTAAGGCGATTTCGGAGTGCCAAACATCGTTAGAACCGCCGTTGAAGATAATCAGGTCGGATTTTCTCCCGTCCTTGATCGCACTGCGCACTTGGTCGGCGATATGACTTTTTCCGTCCGACTTTCCCATCACGGCGCCGGGCTTGGAGTAATCCTTATAATCCATGCCGTATTTCCTGCCGATCAGCTCGCCGGGACCTTCCCACGCTGAGCCTACGGGATTGCCCGCTCCGAACATGATACTGTCTCCGAAGACAGTCAGCTTCTTTCCCTTAAGCGCCTGATAAAGCTTCAGTTCCGAAATCAGGCAGTCGAACTCCTCAGCTGTTACCGCATCGTAAGGATGGAGTTTATCGTCCTTGTCCGGTATAAAGTAGCTGTAATACGCGGCGGTCAGCATGCTGCTGTCTGTTGTGTCGCTGACAGAGCTCACGCGCCGCGCCGGGTACTTCAGCGCATTCACGATCGTCTGCGCTGCATACCGGCGGCTGACGGAGGCGCTGTAATCTTCTTCAGTGTAGGAGGAGATGACGCCGTTTGCTTTAGCTGTTTCAAAAATCTCCCTGTCATTATCAACGCCGCAGTTGATTTTTATTCCGGCGCAACTCAGCAGTGTATATAGCCATTCGGAGCGGTTATATATTTTGCTGTTTCGTTCCTTTTGATACCAGTTCTGTTCTACGCGCTTGCCGCCGCGATAGAAATAATTGACGCCGTCCTCCTCAAAAAAACCGTCAACGTGGACAGTCTGTGCGACCTCGGTCGGGGCTTCGGTCACAGCCTCTGTGACATGCACCTGTGTTTCTTCGGGTGCGGCGGTTTCCTGCGCTTCGGTTTCTGTCGGAGGCTCGTCGATGTTTTCCGAGACATTAAGCGTGCTGTCCTCCGAGCTTTCATCGGTCGGCGCCGCGTATTCGGCAGTTGCCGTCGGGTTGATCAGTGCGCCGCCGTCGACCGAATCAGCCGCCGCCGATAACGGCGTCAGCAAAAAAACGGTCAGCAGGATCGCCGTCGCCGAGATCAATGAAATCCATTTTTTGATCATATACTCCTCCGGATATGCAGTCCGCAGAATGAGAGCGGACGTTCGCGGTCTTTTCCGCGAAAAGTGTTTCTGTTTTAGTATTTTAGTGTTATTGTTTTTGGTTTTAGCTTCTGTTTTTGAGATTTTGTTTTGTTATCAGTTTCTGTTTTGATATCAAAAGACTGCATGGTGCTGTGTATCTTGTATCTAATGTTATAAAATACCAGACTATATTGTATCATGCGACTGCAAAAAAATCAATATTTTGTAGAAACCAAGAAAAAAAATACGAAAATAACGAAAGCATCCTCTTTCCTCTGTGCGAAATAATACAGACTGCGGTGTTTCTATCATGTGTTAGCATCTGCTCATGACATTGAGCATGTTGGATATATTTCATGCCGAATTTTGGGGTTGTGTGATGAATCGGAATGTGATACAATGTCTTAGGATAAGGAAAAGGGTTAACTCCTGTCAGGCCGAACGAAAGATAAAGCGGCGCGCGGGATCGCATGCCGTTATAAAAAACGGAGGGAAATTATGTTTTGTGATAAATGCGGATGTCAACTCAGGGAAGAAGCGGAATTCTGTCCGAACTGCGGCACGCCTGTGGCGCGTTCGTTCAACAACGGCTACGGCAGCGCGGATTTGTCCCGCGGCGAGTATCAACCGCAGAGTGCGCCGACGTCTTACAACGGATATCAGACGCCGAACACGCAGACGTTTGCAGGCGCCGTGCAGCATCAGCCGTCCGGCTTTTCCAAGGCTTTGCTCGCTGTGATGATCGTGCTTGCCGTTGGATTCATTGCTGCGGCGGGCTTATTGGCTTATTCTCTGATCGCACGCAGCACCGATCCGCAGAGCGTTTCTCCGACGCCGGCAGCAGTGGTGCAGACCGAGTCTCTGACAGAGGAGGCTGTTACCCAAGCGGCCGCCGCGGAAGCACAGCCTCAGACGGAGGCTCCCGCTACCGAAATCCCCGTGGCGCTCGACAACGCGGTTGCATTTTCCGGCGCGATCGCCAGCTCTGTGCTCCCCGATCAGGCCGGTCACAACTACAGCGCGTCAAATGTACTGGATAAGAACGGTACCTGCTGGTGTGAGAACGCTTCCGGCTACGGCGAGGGCGAATGGATCAGGCTGGACCTGCCCGAAAAACAGCTGCTCAGCGGTCTGTACATTATCAACGGCTACTCCGGCACGCAGAAGCAGTACAATGCCAACAGCATTCCCGAGAAGATCAATATCGCGTTTTCCGACGGCAGCAGCGTGGATGTTGAGCTGAACGTTTTCGGCGCTTCCAAGCGCAACACGCCGCAGGATATCCAATTCAGCGAGCCGATCGCGACCGAGTACGTCAAGATCACGATCCTGAGTGTGTCAAAGGGCGGCTGCGAGGATACCTGTCTGTCCTATGTCGCTCCGTACTGATGATAGAGAACGGTTTACGGAGAACGGATAGGGGACACCGGGCTTGATTAGTGATTGATGATAGATATGAATAGGACAAGAAACTTTTATTACGCATTATGCGCGCTGATTGCTGCATGCAGTCTGCTGTTTTGCGCATGTGCACAGAATAACAGCATACCCGCTGAGACTGCCGCGACTGTTGATGAAACGGCTGTACAAGCGACGGTGACCGCAACGGAGCAGGCGACCGAAATGCCTACGGATCCTCCCGCAACGCAGGCTCCCACTGAATATGAATTTCGGTGGGAGCGCTCCGACCCGAACGACCCCTACGACGCCGCGGGCTTTGTGTCGGTCGGTGATGTGATTCCCGACGCGGTGATGGATATCCGCTATTATTCGGACTACAATTTTGTCGGCGAGCGGATCGACGGCTACGAGGAGCCCCTCGCTCTGTTGTCGGAGGAAGCCGCTTACGCGCTCAAGGGCGCTGCCGACGAGCTGCGCGAGGAGGGTTACAGGCTGGTGATCTATGACGCTTACCGTCCGCGCCGTGCGGTCGATCATTTCGCGTCATGGGCGTCCGATTGGAGCGATACGCGGATGAAGGAGGATTTCTATCCCGAACTGGACAAAAGCGTGCTGTTCGATTACGGCTATATCGCCTATTACTCCGGGCACAGCCGCGGCAGCAAGGTCGATTTGAGTCTGCAGGAGATCGCCACCGGCAAAGAACTTGACATGGGAGGAACCTTCGACTATTTCGACGAGGTATCTCATCCCGACTATTGGGGCGTTACTGCCGAGCAGTACGAGAACCGCATGACGCTGCGGGATGCGATGGTCAGCCACGGCTTTTACCCCTGCTCTACGGAATGGTGGGATTTTACGCTGTCCGACGAGCCGTACCCCGGCACCTATTTCAACTTCCCCGTCAGCAGTGAATCACTGGTATATTAGGAAACAAGAAAAAAACAGGGGCTGTCGCTCATGCGGCAGCCCTTGCGTCATCTATAACATTTTTCCCATCTTTACAGTCTGTTAACGGGACTGAACCCTTTCTTCTCATCAAAGCTCATGTTATGGCGGAACTTGGTAGCGGTGTTGGAAGCGTCGATATAGTCGAAGTTGATCTTTGCCATTGTATCGCGGTTATAATCCACCGAGAAGATGTCCGTATCCCTCAGCACAACATGGACGATTGTGTGTTCCACTGGAAGCAGCGCGAAGATATCCCGAGCGGTCCGCAGGGTAACGCTGCACACAAAATCCTGCAGCAAAAGGTTGTATTCACGGTCGCTCAGGCGGCTTGCGGCGTCGGACAGCGCCGCATCGTTGATAACGAACTCTACCTCCATTTTGGAGGAGCTGTCGGTGCCGAACTGGAAGTCGGAGCCGTAGCACAGCAGATCATCGAGCGGATTGACGTCGGCGATCACCTGCAGATAAGCGTCGATATCGCCCTTGAGGATCAAAGGCGCTGTGGAATGCAGATATTCCCATGTCGTCTCGTCATATGTGAAAGCGGCGGGGGAGTCGGACTCCGCGAGTTTTTCCCAGTTGATTGCGGTATCGCTGACGCTGTGGATCGACTTGATCGTATTCTCGTCGATCTGTATGGAAGAAGCCTGCGCCGACATGGTTTTTTTGCTCTTGGGAGCGGCGCTTTCCTTCAAGTTCTTCTTCTCTTTGGTATCAGTTGACTTTGAACCCTTGGCAGTTTTCGTGCTCTTGCTTTTCTTGCTCTTGCTGCCCAGCTGCTTTGTCTTGACATAAGACAGCCCTGTGCCGGGGATGCTCGCGGTACCGGTGACACGTCCGCTGGTGTTGATGGAGCCCCTCAGTCCCGGGACGCCCGCGCTGATGCCGACGCCGCTTTTGCTGACGTTCAGCCTGACTCCCGGCAGCAGAGAAATGGTTTTTCTGAATCGTAAGCCCATGATGACCTCCTGTAGAGTAGAGTGCAGATAATGCTGTGATTTGATGAAAAAAGAACCTTTGTCCTTCATATCGTATTATAACAAAGCAATATGCATTTTGCAAGATGAATCGACGGTACGAAAAAAGAATCAAACACATTCTAAAAAATCATGGACAACTGCGGTCGCTCTTGTTATAATGAAGAAAAATCAACGGAGGGTTGAACATGAGCGCCATTGGGCAGCAGATCAAAAAATACCGTTTATCAAAGAGCTATACGCAGGAGACGTTGGGAAATATGATCGGCGTGACTACGCAGGCAGTCTCCAAATGGGAGCGCGGCAGTACGCCCGACGCGGAGATACTGCCGCTGATTGCGGATGCGCTCGGCGTCAGTATCGATGTGCTGTACGGCAGAGAGGATCAGGACGTCAAGCTTATACTGACCAAAAAGCTCAGCAATCTGCCGCCGGATGAGGCGTTTCGCTATGCTTTCGGAATATGTTGGTCGTTCATTATGGGGTTGACGGGCGACGAGGAATTTTCAAAGGAGTTCATCGATATGCTGCCGGGTCAGTCTGACGCAGGTAAAGAGATCGTTCCCGATTACTTTGCAAAGCTGATCCGTGACGATGGCATGGCGCTGGCGCGCACCTCGGGCGATTTTGGCCATTTCTTCCTGATGACGGAGCCGCGTGACAAGAGTATCCTGAGCCTTATGGAGAACATGGAGGCGCTCAGAAGTGTGTTCGCACTGTTCGCGGACAGAGATCTGCTGAAAACGGTCTGCTATCTGTTGACAAAAGCACGCATACGGCGGCGATCACCTCGATCGCCGGTTTTGTCAGGGCGCGCAAAATCGCGTTCCCGTATTATGTCGGCTTCGACAACCCTCCGGGAAACACTCGGGCTACAGTCTTTGCAAATTCTTCATGCGAAAGTTCAGCCCATTTTTATCCAGTGCCGCTTCATTTGTCATGCCGAGTTTGTTTTTCAGAACCTTGCTGTTATCCTGAATAGTATAACAAGTTCAAATCCAATAATTATCTCATTGCTTGACAGACTTTTTAAATGCGTCAAATCGTTCTAAGGAATCATTTTAAACAGATGAAAAGCTAACGCTTATTGATTGTGCTCGTCATACTGTTAGCTATATACTACTTGATAGTAAATGAATTGAACGGCTTTGCTTACAGTCTGAAACGGCTTGAGCTTTTTTAATGGAGATAATACATGGTTCAAAAAGGATTTCTGTCAATACTTGGGGTAAATCGAAAACAAAAATTGCTATGCAATAAACAAAGATAGGGAACTTTTATGATGTGTTTTTAATACAAAAGTTCCCTACAAAAGTAAAGAGATGATAAAACGAGCGTGCAAACCGTAGTTAGCTGTTTGCACGCTCGTTTTATATTATTTTGAGTTCGGAATCGACATCAATTCTCTTGCTCTTTTTTGAATTTGCGATTCAATCGCTGTAAGGCGTTCTTCGGGAAGATTGATTGACGGGTGTCTTATGAATGTGAAACTCAGCAGCTTACGGAGCTGTGTTTTTTGCTTACTGCTCATTACCGCCTTGCAAACATCCTCAAACGATACGCCGTAGGGCGGAGTTCTGGTTTTGGCGTACTCGCTGAGGTTTTCTAAATCGTCTGGCATAGCAAAGTTAAACAGCGACAAGCCGTTATCGAATATCGGCGCAGGCTTGATTATCTCGCCAGTGTGGTTTTCACGCAGCACACCGAAATTGCCGAAATGTCTGTCCTCGTTGTAGATGACAGCATCGAACACCAACATACTGCAAAGATCGTCGTAAAAATTCTTCCCAAGCACTTTGTAATAATCAAGGGCGGTTTTCAGCGTTCTGTCCTTAATCAGTCTGCTGATAGGAACGAAGGAAGTATCAATATCGGTGAAAAGACGACACTTTGAAGCGAGGATACCTTTCCAGTTTTCGAGGTCGTACTCCACGCAATTCAAGCCCATTGCCTTTGCAACCTGACAGGCATAATATTCGCTGTAAGGCTCATTTCCAGCGTTGGCAGCACCTTCCGTTCCGCCTTTGTATAGATATATTCCATCATTATCAATGTGCCGCCAAGCCTTGCGGAGCATACCGTTAGTGGTAAACTCAGGAGAGGTTGAGAATGCCTTTTCTGCGCTTCCTACACCCGTGTAAGCGACAAGCGACAGTGCTTCCGAGAACGGATTCTCAAACAGATTATAGTCGGCAAACTTGCCCTCAAATTCAACAGGCGTTACCCAATAGCTGTCGTTGAGCGATAAGCCCAAGCAAACGTCAATAATTCCCTTTATATCGTTAACGCTCAATCCGAACGTCTTTAATATTTCGTCAACAAATGCTCTGTTCTTCGGAATAACACGGTTGGAGAGCCATTTGATAATGCTTTTAGCGGTCAGCTCCATATTGATAGGCAAGAGGTGCTTTTTGTTTTCATCAAAAGAGATGATTTCAACAACTAAGCCTTCCAAGCCCTTCTCTTCAAGAGAGAATGTGACGAGGATATCGTCATATAGCTTTAAGTTATAAATATTGCTCATTTCAACACTCTTTTCTTTCAATAAAACGCTGACATCCTTGCCGAGAGCGTCGGTTATTTTTATCAGTAAATCGAGGGACAGATTCTGACCGCCGTTTTCAATGCGGCAAATATTTGACCGTTGCGTGCCGACCAGCTCGGCGAGCTGTGCCTGTGATAAGCCCTTTTCAAGTCTTGCCTGCGTGAGCTTTGCAACGATTTCCTGTCGCTTGCTGATTATACTGTTGTTAGGCATACCAATCACCTCACTTTAGTATATGTTATCATATATGATAACATCAGTCAAGGAGATTGATAATATTTGCTCCTGCTCTTTTCGCATATTTGAATGTTTGATATGCTCCGCTGACTTTTCGGGAAACATAGAATACGCATAAATCAGAACGATCAACCATCGCCTTGTTTCGGATTTGTATAGCGGCTTTTGGATGAGCATGTGCAGACTGGTCGCAGACCTCAACAGAATCATAGTAATTGTCATAGCTTTCCTGATTGCTTATATAATCGGCTTTCAGATAGGGCATAACCAAAGTGAGAGAGCAATTTGCGAAATCCAATCGCTTTTTACTGCGCAGAACAGTTGAGGTGACAAGCTGATCGAACTCACCATCACGACCTACAAGGAACTCCACATATTCGTGTTCATTAAGCAGTTTATCAATAAATCTTTCAACCTTTTGCTCTACGATGTGAAAATCATCTATCTGACGATGACCGTAGAAGCAAACCGTATATACCGATAACATAATAATCTCATTTATGGGATATATCGTAAATTATAACACATAATCTTTATAATTGCGATATATCCCACACGATTTATCGTATATTTTTGTAGAATTAAATTACGATAAATCGCAAAGGAGAAGGTTATGAGAACTAAAGAAGCCGTGGCGCAACGCATTTTGGAGCTGTGCCATGAGAGGAACATTGCTGTCAATGCCCTTGCAAATATTTCTGGTGTGTCGCCGTCAACCATATACAGTATGCTCAATCAAAAGAGCCAAAACCCTGGCGTGGTTTCAATCAAGAAAATCTGTGACGGTTTAGAGATTACCGTCCGCCAATTCTTCGACAGCCCGCTGTTTGATGAAACTGAACAAGAGATAAAATGAAACGAGCGTGTAAGCAGGAGTAGATTCTGCTTACACGCTTTTTTGAGAATATTAAATTGTTTTTTCTCGCTATTTCAAATTCGATTCTCAAAATAATAAGAGTATTCTAAAGGAATACCGATATGCGTAACTAAATACTTGAAATCTTTGATGAGGTAAGTCACTGCTCTATGACTGGGATCTCTTTATCGATAACAGGGTTTTCATCCACTAATCTACAAGAGAATGCCCTAAAAGTAATGCCTTTGTTTTTTCCGACACAGTAATAGTTATAAAACTCAGATTCCTTATTAATCCTTATGGATTTTACATATGGATTTAAAGAGACTATAAAATAGTAAACAGAATAACCTTTATCCATTGCATATAGCGTTGAAATTGAGCGCCTCGGCCGGCGAAATTGAGCAGCACCGTCGCTGAAATTGAGCAGCCGCGTCGGCAAAATTGTGCATTCGCGTCGCGCGATTGAGCATTGACAAGTTTACGTGTGCATATTACAAT
>JAFRBX010000016.1 GCA_017404665.1 Ruminococcus sp. | reverse complement strand
TCGACGGCATCCAGGAGGACCTGCGCGTACAGCTCGAGATGAAGCACGTCAAGGAAAACGCTGGTATCAAGTGAAGAGTGAAGAGTGAATAGCGACTAGTGACTAGTGAATAGTGAATAGTGAATAGTTGCGGGCGGGCGCTGCCCGCACCCGATTTGTATGAGATTTCTCGTATCACAAATCCAAAACGCGTCAGCGTTTCCCTACACTATTATCTGTTATCTATTATCTGTTATCTGTTTGTGAATAATCGTCATAACATTGATTTATAATATTGTGAAAGGATGAACAATATGGCTTTAGTACCTTATGTTGTAGAACAAACCAACCGCGGCGAGCGGTCTTATGATATTTTTTCCCGCCTTTTGAACGACAGGATCATCATGCTCAACGAGGAGGTCAACTCCGCTACCGCGAGCCTCGTTGTGGCGCAGCTTTTGTACCTTGAGGGTCAGGATCCCAACAAGGATATCTCTCTGTATATCAATTCCCCCGGCGGTTCCGTCACCGACGGAATGGCGATCTATGATACCATGCAGTATATCAAGTGCGACGTTTCCACCATCTGCATGGGCATGGCTGCGTCGATGGGCGCGTTCCTGCTGGCGGCAGGCACCAAGGGCAAGCGCTACGCCCTGCCCAACGCCGATATCATGATCCACCAGCCCTCCGGCGGCGCCCCGGGTCAGGCGACTGATATCGAAATCCACACTAAGCATATCCTGCACACCAAGCAGAAGCTCAACGAGATCTTAGCGAAAAACACCGGTCAGCCCCTCGACGTCATCAAGCGCGACACCGAGCGCGACAACTTCATGACCGCGCAGGAGGCGCTGGAGTACGGCTTGATCGACAAGGTGATCGAGCATCGTTAAAATCGTCATTGCGAACCCCGCTTGCGGGGTGTGGCAATCTCGACCGATATAATGGTCATTGCGAAGCCTTAAAGGGGCTGCGGCAATCTCAACCGATACCGGCGGTTAGATATATTGACCGCTTTTTCGGTAACTAAGGAGTTTAGTATGGCAGGCAAAAGAAACGGTGACAGTATATATTGCTCCTTTTGCGGTAAGCCGCAGGAGCTGGTAGGGCGTTTGATCGCCGGCAACGGCGTTTATATCTGCGACTATTGCGTGGATATGTGCGTCGAGATATTGGCTGACGGCGAGTTTGAGGATATTGAAAAAAACGATGATTTCACCGCTGCAGGCGGACGTTTGCTCAAGCCCGCTGAGATCAAAAAGATCCTCGACGAGTATGTCATCGGTCAGGAAACGGCGAAGAAGACGCTTTCCGTAGCGGTCTATAACCACTACAAGCGCGTGTTCCATCACGATGATAACGTAGAATTCTCCAAGTCGAACGTTCTGATGCTGGGTCCCACCGGCGTCGGCAAGACCCTTTTAGCTCAGACCTTGGCAAAGGCGCTGGACGTTCCCTTCGCGATTGCCGACGCGACCACGCTCACCGAGGCGGGCTATGTCGGCGAGGACGTCGAGAATATTCTGCTCAAGCTGATTCAGGCGGCGGATTTCGACATCAAAAAGGCGGAGCAGGGCATCATCTATATCGACGAGATCGACAAGATCGCCCGCAAGTCCGAGAATCCCTCCATCACCCGCGACGTCAGCGGCGAGGGCGTCCAGCAGGCGCTCTTGAAGATCGTCGAGGGCACCGTGTCGAACGTACCTCCGCAGGGCGGCAGAAAGCACCCCCAGCAGGAGTTCTTGCAGATCAACACCAAGGACATCCTCTTCATCTGCGCGGGAGCCTTTGACGGTCTGGATAAGGTCGTCAAAAAGCGCATGGGCTCCTCCGTGCTCGGCTTTGAGGCGGACGTTTCTCAGACCAACGAGGAGCTGGAGACCGAGTGGATGAAGCATGTGACGGGTCACGATCTGATCCGCTTCGGCATCATCCCCGAGCTGATCGGCAGACTGCCGGTCATCGCGGCGCTTTCCGATCTGTCCGAGGACGATATGGTGCGCGTGCTGACCGAGCCGAAGAACTCTGTGATCGCCCAGTATAAGCACCTGTTCAAGCTCGACCATGTCGATCTGCTGTTCGAGAAGGATGCGCTGTACGCGATTGCCAAGAAGGCGAAGGAGCAGAAGACCGGCGCACGCGGACTGCGCGGCATCATCGAGGGAATCTTGATGGATCTGATGTTTGAAACGCCGTCCGACACGACGATCGAAAAGATCATCATCACGCGGGATGTGGTGGAGAACGGCGCAGAGCCCAGGATCATCCGCAACGATTCCGCGTTTCCGCTCAGGCATGAGCTTGACGACGAGAAAAAGGATACTGCGTCGTAATCAACAAAGAAACACAAAGCAAAGGGGCTGGTTCATCATTTGTGTGCCAACCCCTTATGATGATTATAAGAATATAACGATTTAATTCCCGAGGAGAATAATGGATAATATTAATGAAAGTCTGAATCTGCCGGTCCTGCCGCTGCGGGGCGTTGTGATGTTCCCGAAGATGATGCTGAACTTCGACGTTAACCGCAGGCGCTCCAAGAACGCCGTCAATACGGCGATGGAAAGCGATCAGCTGATCTTTGTCACCGCGCAGATGGACGCCGGCGTGAATGAACCGGCAATCGACGATATCTACAAGGTGGGCGTGGTGTGCCGCATCAAGCAGGTCGTCAAGGAGGACCGCAAGGCGACCCGGGTGGTCGTCGAGGGTCTGCGGCGCGGCGCGATTGTTGCGAGCGTACCTAACGATAGCTGTCTGTATGCCGCCGTAGAGCCTTACGGCACTGTGCATAAGAAGACGCCGATGACTGCCCGCGATATCGCGCTGATGCGATCGCTGAAGGCGACCTTCGAGCGCTATATAGAGCTGGCTCCCAAGCTGCCCGCCGATATCCTGTTCAAGGTAGGGATGGCAAATGAGCCCGGGGAGCTTGCCGATTTTGTTGCGTCCAACGTGATGCTGGATGTGGAGATCAAGCAGATCATTCTGGAGACGATCAATACCTCCGACCGGCTTGAGATTTTGATCGACGCGATGCAGAACGAGATCTTCGTCATGGGCGTCGAGCAGGATATCATGGAAAAGGCGCGGGAGCGCATCGACCAGAGCCAGCGCGATTATTTCCTGCGCGAGCAGATGAACGTGATCCGCGACGAGCTGGGCGAAAACGGTGACTTCAACGATATCGACGAGCTGCGCAAAAAGATCGCCGAGATGAAGCTGCCCGAAGAGGTAGAGAAGGCGCTCCTCAAGGAGTGCTCGCGGCTCGAACGCCTGCCGGTCGGCACGAACGAATCCAGCGTGATCGAAACCTACATAGACACGGTGCTGGAGCTGCCGTGGAATACGATGACAGAGGAAAGAATAGATCTTGACGCGGTGCGCGAACAGCTCGACCGCGACCACTACGGTCTCGACAAGGTCAAGAAGCGCATCCTCGAGCAGCTTGCCGTGCGCAAGCTCAGCGACAAGGCAAAGGGACAGATCATCTGTCTGGTGGGACCTCCCGGCATCGGCAAGACCTCGATCGCGATGTCGATCGGCGACGCCATCGGCAGAAAAAGCCGCCGTGTCGCACTGGGCGGCGTGCGGGATGAAGCGGAGATCCGCGGTCACCGCCGCACCTATGTCGCCTCGATGCCCGGACGCATCATCAACGCAATCCGCAAATGCGGTTCACGCAATCCGCTTTTGATCCTCGACGAGGTGGATAAGCTCTCTGCCGATTATAAGGGCGATCCGAGCTCGGCGCTCTTAGAGGTGCTCGACAGCGAGCAGAACTACGCCTTTGTCGACCACTATATCGACCTGCCGTTCGATCTGTCCGACGTGATGTTCATCACCACGGCAAACGACGCCGACGCGATCCCCGCCCCGCTTCGTGACCGTATGGACGTCATCGAGCTGCCGTCCTATACGCGCATCGAAAAATTCAATATTGCCAAAAAGCACCTTTTGCCCAAGCAGATGAAGCTTTGCGGCGTCAAACGCAAAAACTTCCGCATGACTGATAAGGCGATTTATGCCGTGATCGATTTCTACACCCGCGAGGCGGGCGTGCGCAACCTCGAGCGAGAGCTTGCCGCCGTCCTGCGCAAGGCGGCTGTCGCAATCATCGCCGATCCCGAGACGGTCGTGCGCGTCAGCGACAAAAACCTCGACGCCTATCTCGGCGTGAAGAAGTATCTTGATGATATCTCCGCGAAGAAGGACGAGGTCGGCTTGGTGAACGGGCTGGCGTGGACGTCTGTCGGCGGCACACTGCTGCCGCTGGAGTGCGTCGTGATGCCCGGTACGGGCAAGATCGAGCTGACCGGCTCTCTGGGAGATGTGATGCAGGAGAGCGCCAAAGCGGCGATCACCGCGATCCGCACCCGCTGTGAAAAGTATCAGATCGATCAGGACTTCTATAAGAAATATGACGTGCATATCCATGCCCTCGAGGGCGCCATACCGAAGGACGGCCCGTCAGCGGGCGTAACGATGGCGACCGCTCTGTATTCCGCTCTGACAGGTCTGCCTGTCCGCGCCGATTTCGCCATGACCGGCGAGATCAGCATCAGCGGCAGGGTACTGCCCATCGGCGGCCTGAAGGAAAAGAGCATGGCGGCTTATAAGGCGGGCGTCAAGAACGTCATCATCCCGAAGGAGAATGAGCGCGACCTGAGTGAGTTCGATGCGGAGCTGCTCGAACACATCACCTATCATCCTGTTCAGACCGTAGACGAGGTGCTCGCGCTGGCAATCGTATCTGAAGATAAACCTGCCGAGAAGCCTGCAAAGGGCAGGAAGAAAGCTGCTGTCAAAGACACCGGGAAGCGCATGGACGCTGGAGCGTAATAAGCCTTCCCCTCAAGGGGAAGGCAAATAAGGAGCATTTATGCTGAACGTAACATTCACCTATTCCGCGGGGCTGAGCTCTCAGCTGCGCCCGGATGACCGCCCCGACGTGGTATTCTCCGGACGCTCCAACGTGGGCAAGTCCTCGCTGATCAATAAGCTGTGCAACCGCAAGGCGCTGGCGCGCGTCAGCTCCAAGCCCGGCAAGACCGCGACCATCAACTTTTTTGACGCGGGTTCCTTCAACCTCGTCGACCTGCCCGGCTACGGCTACGCTAAGGTCAGCAAGGTCGAGAAGCTCCGCTGGGCGGAGCTGGTCGAGGGCTACTTTGCCGCGGGGCGCGAGATCGCGCTGGTGGTGCAGATCATCGATATGCGCCACAAGCCCTCCGCCGACGATATGGATATGATCCGCTTTCTGTATGACAGCGGCATGCCGTTCATTGTCGTCGCGACCAAAGCGGACAAGCTCAATAAGAGCGAGTATGCCGCGCAGCTGGAGCAATTGACGGCTATTCTGCAGCCGTTTGAGGGCGTGCGGCTCTGTCCCTTCTCCGCCTTAAAAGGCGACGGGGCGGAACAGATCGAAGAAGCGATCATGAGTTCGCTCGTGTAGGGCGGGGGCTTGCTCCCGCCGAAATGTTTGATACAATGCTGTTCAAACGCGAAGCAAATGAATTCTGACGTAGGGATGACCATTGGTCATCCGCATAAGGACGGGCGTTTCAGTGAGCAACAACGCATGATAGGAAGCAAACCTTTGCACCATGCGGACGAGCAGTGCTCGTCCCTACGGAAAACGATACAGATCGGCGGGAGCAAGCCCCCGCCCTACAAATAGGCTTGTACAGGGAGGTATGAGTATGAAAAAAACACCGTTTTTGACAAAGGAACAGGCGCAGGATATTATCAGGGACATCCCCACCCCGTTCCACATCTATGACGAAAAGGGCATCCGCGAGAACTGCCGCCGTCTGTACAAGGCGTTTTCATGGAACAAGGGCTTCAAGGAGTATTTTGCCGTCAAGGCAACCCCCAACCCCTATCTGCTGTCCATTCTCAAGGAGGAGGGCTGCGGCGTGGACTGCTCCTCGCTGACAGAGCTCGTGATGTCTGAGGCCTGCGGCTTTTCGGGTGCGGACGTCATGTTTTCGTCCAACGTCACCCCCGAGGAGGATATGAAAAAGGCGTATGAGATGGGCGCGTATATCAACCTCGACGATATCAACTTTGTGCCCTTCATCGAGCGCGTCACGGGCGTTCCCGAGACCGTCTGCTGCCGCTATAATCCCGGCGGCACCTTTGAGCTTGCCGCGTCCCGCACGGGCGTACAGGTCATGGACAACCCCGGCGAAGCCAAGTACGGCATGACCGAGGAGCAGATGGCACAGGCGTTCACACAGCTCAAAAAGGACGGCGCAAAGCACTTCGGCATCCACGCGTTCTTAGCGTCCAACACCGTTTCCAACGAGTATTACGCGGAGCTCGCGTCTATCCTGTTCAAGCTTGCTGTCAGACTGAAAGACCGCTGCGGGGTGCATATCAGCTTCATCAACCTGTCCGGCGGCATCGGCGTCGATTACCGTCCCGAAGAGCCGACCAACGATATCATGATCATCGGCGATCTGGTGCGCCAAAAGTATGAAGAGATCTTAACGCCCGAGGGCATGGACGACGTCGCGATCTTCGCGGAGCTCGGACGCTACATGATGGCGCCCTACGGAGCGCTGGTGGCGACCTGCCTGCACACCAAGCACATCTACAAGGACTATATCGGTCTCGACGCCTGCGCTGCGAACCTGATGCGTCCCGCGATGTACGGCTCCTACCATCACATCACCGTGCTGGGCAAGGAGAACGACCCCTGCACCTTCAAATATGACGTCACAGGCGGCTTGTGCGAGAACAACGATAAGTTTGCCGTCGATCGCATGCTGCCCGAGATCCTGCCCGACGATCTCGTGTATATCCACGACACCGGCGCGCACGGCTTCTCGATGGGCTATAACTATAACGGCAAGCTCAGAAGTGCCGAGGTCCTGCTCAAAGAGGACGGTTCCCATCAGCTGATCCGAAGAGCTGAGACGATGGACGATTACTTTGCCACCTTCGATTTCTCTCCCTATCATTTCAACACGAAATAAACGCAAACGCATAACCCCCCTTACGCTTTTCATATAATGGAGCGTAAGGGGGATTTTTATGTACAGAGATTATCTGAATACCGACCGCAGCCCGCAGGAGATCTACCCGCCCGACCGGGTGCTCCCGCAGGGCGAAACGCCGTTTCGCGACGAGTATGAGGAGTACATCCGCGCCTATCCGGGACGCGGCACTTTGAAGGTGCAGATCAGCGTCGCGCAGGGAGCCTTTCCGATGAAAAACGTGCTGGTCGACGTGTCCCAGATCTATAACGGTGTGCGCTACAGCCTGTATAACGACGTCACCGATATCTCGGGCATCGTCGATAACATGGTGCTGCCGGCAAGATCGTTTGAAAGCACGCTCAATTTTGATACGGCGCAGATACCCGAGGCGGAGTATCTGGTGACGGTGTTCCATCCCGATTTCAAGGAGCTGACGGACTGTCATGTGGTCATCCACGACAAGACCGAGACCATCCTGCCCGTCTCGCTGGTTCCGCTGACGGGGGAGCGAGAAGATGGCTGATTTACCCACGATCCCGTCCTATATCACCGTCCATCTCGGCGCGCCGAACAGCGATGCAGAGAACGTGACCGTGCGGTTTACGGACTATATCAAGAACGTCGCATCCTCAGAGATCTTCCCGAACTGGCCGGTTGAAGCCCTGCGCGCGAACATCCTCGCCCAGATCTCCTACACGCTCAACCGCGTCTACACCGAGTATTACCCCTCCCGCGGCTACGACTTCGACATCACCAACGATACCCGCTATGATCATGCTTTCACACGGGACGGCGAGGTATTCGATACGATCAGCTTGATCGTTGACGAGATCTTCAACAACTATATCCGCCGTCAGGGGGCGGTGGAGCCGCTGGCGGCAAAGTTCTGTGACGGCGTCGTGACCCAATGTAACGGGCTGCTGCAGTGGGGGACGGTGGAGCTCGCGAATCAGGGGCTTACCTCGCTCGAGATCCTACGCTATTACTACGGCGACGATATCGAGATCGTCGAGAACGCACCGCTGACCGACAAAACACAGTCGTATCCCGGAATCGCGCTGTCGCGCGGCTCCTTCGGCAACGACGTCCGCATCATCAAAAATGAGCTGAACCGTATCCGCCGCAACTATCCCGCCATCCCGAACATCGACAACACGACCTCCGTCTATGACGGTGAGACCGAGGATGCTGTCAGGGAGTTCCAGCGCATCTTCAACCTGTCGTCCGACGGCATTGTCGGCAAGGCGACATGGTACAAGATCAAGCAGGTCTACGGCGCTGTCAAGCGCCTTTCGGAGCTGACAAGCGAGGGCCTGACCATCCCCGAGATCGAGCGCGTGTTCCGCACGAACCTGCGCATCGGCGACAGCGGCGTCGAGGTGGAGGCGCTGCAGTACTATCTGGCGTTTTTGGGCTATTTCTATCCCCAGCTGCCGCCGATCCCGATCACTGGCTTCTTCGACGAGCTGACGCGCGACGCTGTGTTCACCTTTCAGAACGAATACGGCTTGCCGGTGACGGGCGAGGTCGATATCGGCACCTACTACACCATCGAGAGCATCTACCGACAGGCGGTCGCCGACCTGCCCGCGAACTACCAAAGCGCCATCGGCGAGCCCTATCCCGGGCGTTTTCTGGTGGAGGGCGACAGGGGAGAGGAGGTGCGCGTGATCCAGCAGTATCTCAACCGCATCGGGCGTACCGATCCCGCCGTACCCGAGATCGCGGTCGACGGCATCTTCGGCGCGCAGACAAAAAATGCCGTGAGAGCGATACAGGCGCAGCTCGGCGTGGAACAAAACGGCGCCATCGGACCCGTGGAATGGGTGGAGATCATCACCCGCGGCAACAACATATAATTTATAAAAGGAAATAATGAATTGTTGAAACGCTGCGTTATCTCTCCCCCGCGATTTGAACAACATTCCTTTCAACATCTCTGCCCGCGTGCCCCCTCGTCAGAGGGGGCTGAATGGTTTTTCGACAAAATATTACAAATAATTCCGAATGAGAAAAATGTTTCATGAAAGCACAGTATAATATATCTGAAAATATCTGTGTAGGGATGAAGCATGGGATATTACAGTGATGAATTTTTTAAGGAATACGGCTTGACCGGTTCCGATGAATATAATGACGATTTTGAAGATGTTTTTTCCGATTCCTCCAAGGTGAAGAGCCGCGGGTATGAGGATATCTACTCTGATTCTCACAGCCGACGGGAGCCTGACCGCCGCGGCGGCAGGCGGGATAGCGACCGGAGCAGCAGGCGAGACGGCGGCCGCGGCGTTTACCGCGACGGCAGAGCTTCGTATGACCGCGACGGCGATCACCGTTCCCGCTCCGACAGGAACACGAACCGCCGCCCCGTGCGCGATGACCGAGGTGCTCCGCGTTCGGACGAGCCGCGCAGCGGCTCGCGCCGTCCGACCGGCAAAAAGCGCAAACGCCGCCGATCACGCCTGTTCCGCCGCACGATGATCGTGCTGTCCTTTCTTGCGATCCTGCTGGTGCTGACGGGCGTCATCGTGATGATCGTGTCTTCCTTCGGCGTCGGCGAGGTGCAGGAGCTTTCTTCCTCCGACGTCGGCGCGGATCAGGTCGTGCTCAGCTGGGAAAAGGCGAATCACGCCGACGGCTATCAGGTGCTGCTGGCGAAGGATGGTTCGGATGAATTTGAAGCGTATCAGACGATCAGCGATCCGGATACCACCTCGTTAACGGTGTCCGGTCTGGAGCAGGCGTCGTCCTACAGCTTCAGCGTCGTCGCATTGCGCGGTCAGCGGGAAGGTAAGCCGGTGCTGATCGAAAATATTTTCACCTTGCCCGAAGCGCCGCAGATCACGAACTGCTTTTCCAATAAAACGGGTTCGATCCATGTCGATTGGGTCGGCAACGATAGAGCGACCGGCTATGTCGTCGAGTACAAAAAGGACGGCGGCGAATACAGCGCCGATACGACTCTGACGGTCTCCGATCCCGCCGCGTACGGGGCGGATATCGATGATCTTGAGGTAAACGCCGCTTTTACGGTGCGGGTCTATACTTATGTGACGGCGGACAAGCAGTATAACAGCGCACCGTCTGCGGAAGCGTCCGTGACGGTCGCAGCTCAGGATACCGAGATCATGCCGCAGGCGATGGAGCTTGAGACGGACGAAACGCTCGACCCCGACAAGCCGATGATCGCGCTGACCTTTGACGACGGACCCGCCGTAGAGGGCGATTCCGGCGACAGGATATTAGATGTGCTGGAGCAGTACAACGCCAAAGCCACCTTCTTCATGCTCGGCTGCAACGCGGGCAATTGTGCGGACAACCTCAAGCGCAAGGTCGATCTGAAGATGGAGATCGGCAACCATACGTGGAACCATGTCCATTTAGGCTCCGAAGTAACCACGGAGGATGTTCGCATGGGCAGCAACGGTATCTATGAGGCGTGCGGGCAGTTCCCGACCGCCTTCCGCTCTCCCGGCGGCATGACGACGGACGTGATCACAAACGAGTGCGCCGCCGAGGGTATGCCGATATATTACTGGTCGATCGATACCCAGGACTGGAGCTCCCGCGACGCAGACGCCGTCTATCACGCCGTGATGGATAACGTCAAGGACGGCGATATTATCCTGATGCACGAGATCTACGGCTCTACCGCCGACGCGGTGGAAAAGATGGTGCCCGAGCTGATCAAGCAGGGCTATCAGCTGGTCACCTGCCATGATCTGATCGCGCTCAAGGGCGGCACCGATCCTGTTCCCGGCATCCAGTATGTGGATGCGTTCAGAACATTTTGACCCGGATACAACAAGGCGCTCGTACCATGATTTTTCGCGGTGCGGCGCCTTTGTTAAGTGGCTAGTGGGCAGTGGTTAGTGGTCAGTAATCAGTAGTTGGTATTATAATTCTTTTGGAGAAGAATATGTCGAAGATCATCATTATCGGCGGCGGCGTCGCGGGCTTGACTGCGGGGATCGTTGCGCTGAAAAACGGATATGAAGCCGTGATTTTTGAAAAACACCGTATTGCCGGCGGCAACCTGACCGGCTGGGACCGCGGCGGCTGTCATATCGACAACTGCGTCCACTGGCTGACCGGCACCAATCCCGTGACGCGTCAGCACCGGCTGTGGGTCGATACCGGCGCTCTGGGCGGTGTGGAGGTCTATCAGGCGGACGCGCTGTATACCTTTGAGCATAACGGCGCTTCGCTGTCGCTGAGCCGCGACGTCAGTCGTCTGCACGCAGATATGCTGGCACTTTCTCCGCGGGACGATAGGGAGATCGCCTCCTTCATCAAGGCGCTGAACGCCGCAAAAACCATCATCGAGGTATCAAGCAAAAGCAACGACCGACGTGCCTCGACGCCCGAGCTGCTCGCCGCGCTGCCGCTCCTTCTGCGCTATCACCGCATGACGACGCGTCAGCTGGGACAGCGGTTTTCGCATCCCGTGATACAGGGCTTTATGGAGTGCCTGTTTCCCGCGGATTTCGGCGCGCTGGGGCTTTTGGTCGCGATGGCGACCTTCTGCGCTGACAACGGCGGTATCCCTCAGGGCGGATCGCTTGCAATGGCAAAGCGCATGACAGAGCGTTTTCTCTCGCTGGGCGGCGCGCTTCACTGCTCGACCTCGGTGACTGAGATCCGGATCGTCGGCGGACACGCCGTGTCGGTGGCGACGGACAGCGGCGATATATATGACACAGATGATGTGATCCTCGCCGTTGATCCCGCCTACGCGTTCGGCAGACTGTTAGACAAAAGCTATATGCCCCTTCCGCTGAAAAAGCTCTATGAGCATCCCGCGGTCAGCCGCTTTTCAAGCTTTCACTGCGCCTTTGTGTGCGAGCTGCCCGAGCCTCCCTTCCAAGGCGACAGGATGATCGGATTCCCGAAGATACTGCGGGAAAAACTGCGTTCACAATATCTGATCCTGCGCGAGTATTCGCATGAAGAAGGCTTTGCTCCGGAGGGAAAAAGTCTGATTCAGACCATGCACTACTGCACCGAGGACGAGTGCCGCTTCTTCATTCGTCTGAAGGAGCGTCCCGCCGAATACCGCGCGCTGAAGGAAGAGATCGCGTCGCAGATCGCCGCGCTGATCGAGGCGCGCTGTCCCGACTTGCGGGGAAAGCTGCGCTGTATCGACACGTGGACGCCCGCGACCTATAAGCGCTACACGGGCGCGGACGTCGGCTCGTATATGGGCTTCGCGTTTCCGCCCAAGCTCAATCCCGTGTTCATGAACGGCAGGCTCAAGGGGCTTTCCAACGTGTATCTCGCGACCCAGTGGCAGCAGGCGCCCGGCGGACTGCCCGTAGCGGCAAAGGCGGGCGAGGCGGCTGTTCTGGAGATTATGAAGCGCGGCAAGAGGTAAATATGAAACGGTTTTTAACAATGTTATCGGTCATCCTTTGCGTGTCTCTGACGGTACCGTCAGCGTCCGCACTCGGCGACCTGCCGATCGCCAACGAGCAGGAACGACATATTGTTTGCACCGCTCTGTCCGACGCGGCGCAGGAGTATTATACCGGAGATTATACCTACGAAAACCTGTGTACCTTATCCGGCTCGCGGGATAATACGACCGGCTATACCGCCATGCAGGATAATGAGCTGTTTGCATCTTTGCACACGCTGATGGCTTCGACCCATGCCTATTACACAACCTATCCGAAATATACGAAAGGCTCTCTCGCGTATTTTTGGCAGAGCACCGACGCGGTCGGGGGCAGCGACACCTACGTGATGTTTTATTCCGACGTTTTGGCAAATGCAGACGACAGCATCAAGCTCAACCGCGAGCATGTCTGGCCGAAGAGCCGCGCCTCCTTCAATGAGAAGAACGGCGGCGCCGATCTGCACCATCTGCGCCCGGCGGTGGATTCGCTCAACCGTGCCAAGAGCAACCATACCTTCGGCAATATCGTCGGCGTCTATGCGGACGGCTATACACAGGGCGCTGTGCTGGATAATATCTGCTGGTGGGTGCATCAAGGGGACGATCTCTTCGAGTGCAGGGACGACGTCAAGGGCGACGTCGCGCGCATCCTGCTGTATGTCTACTGCCGCTGGGAACAGCCGAACCTGTATGCTGATGTTGCGGCAGATCTGCTGCCCCCGAACGAAGCCGGCAGCACCGATACCGGCGTCAAGGTCATCGAAAGCCTCGATACATTACTCAGCTGGTGCGAAGAGGATCCCGTCGATACGTGGGAGATGCGCCGCAATGATTTGGTCGAGAGCGTGCAGGGCAACCGCAACGTGTTCATCGATTATCCTCAGCTCGCGTGGCAGATGTTCGGCATAGATGTACCGCAGGGGATGGTTACGCCGTCATCGGGTGAAGGACATTATCTGCTCGGCGACGCGGACAGCGACGGTGAAATCTCGGTGCTTGACGCTACCCTGATCCAGCGATATCTGGCGCATCTGCGTATGGGCGAGCTCGATCATGACGCCGCCGACGTCGACAGTGACGACGAGGTCACGATCCTCGACGCCGTATACATCCAGCGTTATCTCGGGGATATGGAGATCCCGTGCGCGATAGGGGAAAGCCGATGACGCGGCGATCTCAACGGATATAATGTGTCCTGTGAACACTTTTGCGCTGGCATTGGTGAAGATAGGTTCCATTATGACACGATTTCGGTCTTGACATCCGCGGCATAAAAGTGTACAATATATGGCAGTCGGATACGGAGGCTTAGCTCAGCTGGTGAGAGCGCCTGCTTCACACGCAGGAGGTCACTGGTTCAAGTCCAGCAGTCTCCACCAAATATAGAAAAAGCCCGCTTTTTAAGCGGGTTCTTTCTTTTTTGGTACGATTTTGGTACGATTATTTCATATTTTTGCTAGGATTTCAAGTGCTTTTTCCTCAGCTTGGGGGTACAGATGGCTATATGTG
>JAFRBX010000015.1 GCA_017404665.1 Ruminococcus sp. | reverse complement strand
GTCCGACTGTCATGCTCAGCACCTCCTATCAGAACCTTATACTGTTCGCTCTGACGGCTGCCCGGACGGATGTTGCTCCTCGCGGGCCTGTCCGCTTTCAGATCGAGGTTGGTTTCCAGCGTATCGAGCCGTTTGTCGAAACTCTCGATCTGATTCAGCGCCTCGCTGATTTTGCGGTATCTTCTGTAGTCGCTCCGGTCCTTGTTCTTCCGCTCCTTCACGATCCACACCACACAGATCAGCAGGATCACGTAGAACAGCAATCCGAGGGCATACCACCTGAAATACAGCGCCGTGTCCCCCGCGAGCGCCGCCGCTATTCCGACCAGAAAACAGGCGGTGCCTTTGTTGATATCCGGACGGTATTCCTCCTCAGGCAGGTCGTTCGGCGCGTTATCACGCCGGTTTTTTTGTTTGTTCATCTTCTTCCTCCTTGTCTTTGAGATATTCGGGGTGCGCCGTATAAAAGCGGCTCATGACCTCCCCCATGTTTTGACACATTCTTTGCTCGTATTGCTGATGTTCCTCGTCTGAGACGAACTGCCTGATGTTGCCGTCGCTGTCGATCTCCATCAGCGGGATCTTCTTGCCGTCGATCTCGATAAACGTACGCGCCGTCCACTTATTGCTTCGTCCCATCTTTACCACCTCGTTTCACTATATGATGAAATTGCTTGTATTGTTGCATAAAAATATGCAATCGGTTGTCTCCGACGTTAAGTGAACGCGCCGCCCGCCATTCCGGTATTGCTGCAACAAAACAACTGTTAGGAGAACATCAAATGTCAAGAAAGGGGCAAATATATTGTAACAGGAATTCATATGAATAAAGGATGGTTTGGCGACTGCGATCGGCGGTCACCACTCCGCCGATGTTCGGCAGACGGCGCGCTCGCTTAACGCCGGAGAAATACTATTGATTACTGCTTTTGTCTTTTGCTGAGGAACTTTCCTAGCAGGCCGCATTCTTCCAGCGGTACTTCCCTGATCACTTCGACCTCCGGCGCTCTGACTTTGCCGTCGGAGCACGTCGGCAAAAGGACGTCCTTGATCTTTGCCCTGACCTCGAGAATTGCCAGATCATCCCAGCTTTTGCCAAAGGCCAAAGCCCAGTTCAAATGACTGAAATGAATGCCGCAGGAACACGCTTCATCAGGATCATCATCAAAACTGAGGGATTTTGCTTTCGCTCCGACAGTATATTCAAAATCACGGTCATGGTCTGAAAAATATCCGCCTTGTGCCTTATGTACCGCTTTGTAAAAGACAGCAGTGGTCTTATCGTGATTGATTCCGTAGAAGCTCATATATTCCTCAATGGTGCGAGGCATATAAACCGTACGAGCATTGCCGGATTTGGGATACTTCGATTCGTTTGAAATTACCGAAGATAAGTGCGTCCATTTTACTCTCGGATATAGAGCGTATGAGTATAAGGACTACAGGCGCGGAGAAATTCTGAGGTTCTTGCTCCATTCCATCCTCGTTCCTATCATCGTTTCGCTTATAACAAGTGCTTTAACCATGCTATTAATAGAGAACCTCCTATTGCCCCTATTACAGAAGATAATATAGCGGTAAGGGTCGGGTGTCTCATTAAAATATTTAGTAAAGCATTGTCAAAAAGAAAAAACCAAATATCAAGCCGTAACCATCTAAAACGTTCTTTCCAATCTTGTTCTTTCCAATCTTTGAATCTGCCCATTGTTGTGCGCCACCTCCTTGCCTGTTGGGTTGATGGTTATTCAAGAATGATGTATTTGTCGTTTTGATCACGGTCGGCGGGGCTCATGTCCAAAAACATATTCAAAATATTCGTCATCTAAGTCAGCTTTCGAAATAACATCTTTTCGAATATGGTTGAGAAACTCATTATATGATTTCACAACGAATGAGTTTATTCCGAATGTTTCAGCAGCCTTTTGGCGGTGGTTCGCCAAATCCCTCGTTTTTTCAAAAAGAAGTTGAACTGCTAATTCAGCCTTTTGCTTGCTTATTTTCATTTTCTCACCTCCTTGCCGATTAGGCACATTTATTGCAAAAAGATATGGTTGATTTAAATGTTTTCGCGTTTTATCTTTTTGAATAAATGTGAATATTTTTTTAATTTGCACGAACAAAAGTTGACTTTTTTCGAAAACACGATAAACTTAAGTTAGCCTATATGGCAAAGAAAGGTTGTGGTTACCTTAACCAAAATATTTTCCTTGCCTGCTCTCAAATTATAGGGTCGCCCGTCGTGGTCCGCGTGACACGTAAAATTGCGTAAAGGTACTCACTACATATGGCGTTACTGGGCTCAGAGAAGAGCATTATAATCGCACGAGACGGCACTCGTTTAAAATGCTTCACCGTATGCACATTCCCTAAAGATATCAGCTGATAGGCAGTCGCGGAACTAAAACCGCAAAAGTGATATCATTCCTAAAGAACGTTCTGTGCGATAGAACGTGGTGAAAACCTGCAAGGGATTTTGAGTAAACAAATTTAGACGGAATTCTGAAAGGAATCGCACTTCTTTCAGTTTTTTGTTGCGTGAATAGTTCAGTTTTATAAACTTACAAAGCAAAAAAATAATCGGATATTTCCGACTCTTTGATATCAAGAATACGGATAGCTTTCAAAATCTCGCTTTGTGAAAACTCGCTGATATTATTAAGCTTGTAAGACAGAGTACCATGATTACAGCCTAATTTCTTTGCGAAATTTGAATCGCTACCACATTTTTCTCGTATTCTTCCCCTTAACTTGCTATAGTTAAATGCTATTTTTTGTTTCACATCGATCCTCCTTCCGTTTAGTTTTCTAAACAAAGTATATACTGTGTTTTCTCTTTTGTCAATACATTTGTCGAAATTTTCTAAACTATTTTCTCGAAAATCTTGATTTTTTCTAAACAATATAGTATAATGACTTCACAAGGAAACGGCGGCGGCTGTTTCGACACCCTACGAGAGGGGGTGTTTGCTTGGAATACATAATTTGTTTTGCATTATTAGTAACGATTATTGTTTTGAGCATAAAGAAATAACCGCCCTGTAGTACCAGTACAGAACGGTTATTGAAAAATAATAAAACTGAACTGCGAAACAGCCTGTGCTGTTTCCTTGCACTCTCATTATAATCCCTACAATTAAAATTGTCAATATCCAAATGAAACGAGGAAGAGCAATGGCTACCTTTGCGGAAAGGCTTTGTGAAGCAATGCGAGTTAGAGACGTGAAGCAGCATGAACTATGTCAAAGAACTAAAATTGGTAAATCTGCTATGAGTCAATATATGTCAGGAAAATTTGAGCCGAAACAAACAAGAACCTTTCTTATAGCTCAGGCATTAGATGTATCAATCGATTGGCTTATGGGAGCAAACGTACCGATAGGTACGTTTAATCCTATTCTTTCTCATCCTACATCTGAGGAATCGATTTTCAAGCTGCTGAAGGCGGAGTACAGCCTGAACGATGCGGATATCGATTTTATCCGCGACTACATCAAGCTGGCTCCCGGCGAGCGCGAAGCCTATCGGATGGCGATCGAAGCGATCAAAAAAATAAGGGACGCCGATCAGCGCCCCCAGTCACCCGATTGATAATGTCGGTAAACCGTGTCGATCAGATTCAGCATATCCTTCAATACCGTTTCGTCCTCGACCTTTTCCAGTGTTGCATTGATGTGTTCGATCATCGCTTCTTTATCCATTCCTTATGACTCCTTTCATTCGATTACAATATCTATTATAGAACATATTTTCGAATTTGTAAAGTCTTTTTTCGGAGGTAATTATGTATTGTCAAAATTGCGGTAAGCAAATACCTGATAACTCAAAATTTTGCAATCATTGCGGAGCAACTCAACAATACGTACAACCCGCACAGCAACCGGTTAAGAGCAACCATGTTGTCACCGCTATTCCTGTATCACCTCCGCCTGTTATTCGGACGCCGGCACCTACGCAGCCCGTTCAACCTATTCAACCTGCTCAGCCGGTCAGACGTCGGAAGCCGTGGTATGCCCGCTGGTGGGTATGGGTGATCTTAGGCTTTGTATCCACAGCTGTTTTTATCAACATTGCAAAGGATAACACAAACAGCAAAAGCGTACCGGTAAACTCTTCCGGCTATTCCTCTGCTCCTGTTGTTAATTCGAAAGCGACTACAGCTCCCGCCGCCGAGATTCAAGCAACGCAAGCGCCTCAAACACAGGCACCGGCAACGCAAGCGCCGGTCACCGAAGCGCCCGAGCCTGAGTATTACTCTGTCGGTGACAGTTACGAAGCCAACGGATTGACTATGACAGTAGACAGCTGCGGAGAATACATCAGCGACAATGATTTTCTCCAGCCGGACGCCGGCAACTATTTCTTAAGCGTACATATTACCTTTACCAATAACAGCGGACACGACAAATCTGTCGGTCCCGGGTTTTTTAAGTGTTATGTAGATAACAAGTCATATGATAACACCTACTTTGCCGGTGACGATTATTTGGGATATGATGATCTTTCTGACGGCAGAACGTCCTCCGGCACTCTGTATTATGAAATCCCGGTGAACGCGAACAGCATAGAGCTGGAATATACACCGAGTTATTGGTCGACCGCCAAAAGAGTTACTTTTAAGCTGAAATGATATGACCATCCACGATCTCGACCACGACGAAGGCATGCTGCTCCTGCGTTACCGCCTGTTATCTCCCGATCGGCAAAAGGAGCTCCTGCAGCAGTTGGATGATCTGACTGCCGAAAAGCCGGAAGCACCAACTGATTCACCAATTAACACACCAACCGATTAGTTAAACTGTACTTTGAATTATTTTAACCAATAATTTAACTATACTTTCAAAACAAAAATCGCCCTATCCTGCGCCAACAGGATAGAGCGGATAACATTATACAAAACTGATTTTTAATGTTTTGCCTAAGCCGGCGGCAAGACGCTGTAATGTTCTGATTGACGGATTCGCGCTTCCGTTTTCCAGTTTGCTGATATCGCCTTGCGCAATACCGGTCCGTTCGGAAAGCTCCTTTTGCGTCATGCCGGTTTCTTTTCGCGCGTCGATCATTGCCTGAATGATTTCCCTTTCAGGCTGTAGAGACTCCCATTCTTTACGAAACTCAGGATTCTTCATTTGTTCTGCAAAGTATTTATCATAATTAGTCATGTTGATTCTCCTTTCTGCTCAAATAATCAGCTCTGTATCTCTTTGCGCGTTCTATCTCATTTTTTGGTGTTTTAACTGTTTTCTTGATGAAACCATTCGTCAAGACAGCTTTGTTGCCTACTATAAAGAAATAGAGAACTCGAGAAATATTATTCCCTGCTTTCGCTCTTAATTCAAGGATTCCATCATCCAGAGTCTTTGAGTAGGGTTCACGAAGTTGATAACCATTGTTCCTAAGCAATTCTATAGACAAGTGCATTTTTGCTCTCATCTTAATATCCAAGCCATCTAAAAAGTCTTTGACGGGTTCTGTCCCATCTTCCTTTTCATAGAATTCTATATCAAGCAATAGTGTTCACCGCCTTATCTGTTTTATCCTATATTTATTATATGGGATAAAACCTATATTGTCAAGAGGTAATGTATGAATATTGAGCTGAAAACCGCCGCGGCGTACATTCGCGTCAGCACCGACAATCAGACGGAGCTCTCCCCCGATTCTCAGATCAAGGAGATCCGCAAATACGCAAAGCAGCACGGCTACATCGTGCCGAACGAGTACATCTTCCGCGACGACGGTATTTCCGGACGAAAAGCCGAGAAGCGCCCCGCGTTCATTCGCATGATCGCGATCGCTAAACAAAAGCCCTCCCCCTTCTCTGCGGTGCTGCTGTGGAAATTCAGCCGCTTCGCCCGCAACCAGGAGGAGAGCATCTTTTACAAGGGCATGCTGGCGAAGAATCACATCGAGGTCAAATCGATCTCCGAGCCCATCATCGACGGTCCCTTCGGCTCGCTGATCGAGCGCATCATCGAGTGGTTCGACGAATTCTATAGCATCAATCTGTCCGGCGAGGTCAAGCGCGGCATGACCGAGAAAGTCGAGCGCGGCGGCGCGGTATCTATCCCTGCGTTCGGTTATGACATCGTCGATAAGCAGTATGTCATCAACCCCGTCAACGCGCCGATCGTCCGTCAGATCTACGCGGACTATCTCAATGGCATGGGAGTCCTGCAGATCGCTCACAAGCTCAACGACCTAGGTGTCCGCACAACCCGCGGCAACCGCTGGGAGAACCGAACCGTTGATTATGTCCTGCGCAACCCCGTCTATATCGGCAAGATCCGCTGGAACCCGACCGGCAGGACGCGTCGGAACTTTGACGATCCGAACATCATGATCGTCGACGGTCAGCATGAGCCGATCATCGACGAGGAGAGCTTCAACAAAGTGCAGGCGGTATACGAGGTCAACGCAAAGAAGCACGCCCGCTACGCGCATGAGCGCGGCAAGAAGTACATGTACATGCTCCACGGTCTGGTCAAATGCTCTGACTGCAGCGCGAGCCTCTCGATGTCCGCGCGCGGTCAGGGCCTGCAGTGCATCCGCTACACCAAAGGGCAGTGCAGCACGTCGCATTACATATCCGTCAATAAGCTGAATGAAATGGTCATCGCCGCGATCGACGCATCATTCCGCTTAGGACAGTTCAAGGTCATCGTCAAGCACGCGCAGCCGTCCGCGGAGCCGACACAGCTCGATATCGAAGCGCTGATCGAACAGGAGCTCAAAAAGTACGCGCGCATCAAGGAAGCGTTCGAGGCGGGCGTATACACTGTCGAAGAGCTGCGCGAGAGCCGTGATCTGATCGACGAGCGCATCAACGCCCTGCAGCGGCAGACAGTGAAGCCGCAGAGCACCGAAGCGGCTCTGCGAAAGAAAATCATCGAAGAAAACGAAAACGCCGTACAGACGCTCAGGGACCCCGCTGTGAGCGAGGAAGAAAAGAATGCGCTGCTGCACAGCTTTGTCGACCGGATCATCTTTGACCGGGAGAATTGTACGGTAGAGATTTACTTTTATTATTGATCGTTATCTGCTTTCGCAGTATGGATACCATACACCCGAGTGATGATTATATTATCTGCTTTTGGAGTATGGAGGTCCCGACGGCGAGCTGGGAGCGTCGCTGCGCTATTTATCCCAGCGGTTCTCGATGCCGCTGCCCGAGTTGAAGGCAACGCTGACGGATATAGGCACCGAGGAGCTGAACCATCTTGAAATGATCGGCGCGATCGTCTATCAGCTTACTCGAAACCTCAGCGAAGAGGACATCAAGAAAGCAGGCTTCGACGCTTATTTTGTCGACCACACAACAGGGGTGTATCCCGTATCGGCGGCAGGCGTGCCCTTTGACGCGTTTTCGATTGCAAGCAAGGGCGACCCGATCACTGACCTGCACGAGAGTCTCGCTGCCGAGCAGAAAGCACGGACGACGTATGACAACATCCTCCGCTTCTGCGACGACCCTGACGTCATCGACCCGATCAGATTTTTGAGAGCGCGCGAGGTCGTGCATTATCAGCGGTTCGGCGAAAATCTCAGACTGTTGACCGACAAGCTCGACAGCAAGAACTTCTATGCCTTTAATCCGAGCTTTGACAAGCACTGCTTCAATAAAAAGCGATAAAAAAATTGAGTAGGGGCTGCCGCACGACAGCCCCCTTTTGTATACAGGTTCAATTGACGTACTGTACGGTGAAATACTGCGGCGGAACTGCCTTCGCCTGCCATACGCCGTTGGACGAACGATACAGCTCGTTGCCGTCTTCGACAAACTCCTTGGCTCTGATGACGAGCACGACAGGCTTGCCGTGCCTCTTCCCCACCTTGACAGCGGTTTCGAAGTCCGGCGATATATGAACATATTGCCTGCTCATCGGAATGAGCCCATTGCGCAGAATCGGATCCAGAAACCGCGTAGCGGTTCCGTGATACAGCAGTTCGGGAGGATCGGGCTGTTCCATCTCAATCACTGCGCCGGGGATAGAATGTCCTTGGTTGGCGCGGATACTCTTGCCGTCGGAGCTGAAGGAATAGCGGCCTTTTTCGTCCTGTGCCACAATCAGCTCGATCGTATCCCGGTCCACTTCAGGAAATTTCTTTTTTAATACGCCGATCAGCACATCGACGTCCGCCCAACCGCCGTTGAGATCGATGTACAGCGGTTCGGTGCTGTGCCGCAGCAGATAGGATAACCTTCTGCTGACATTTGTCAGATTCATATTGCTCTGCCTCCTTCATACAATTACTGTGTTTATTCAAAACTCTTAACACCAAACTAATACTACTATTCAACCGATTATTAAAACGTCATCGCGGGAATTTTTTCGCACAAAAAGGAACCGATAGAATAATAAACTCTATTTCTCCGTAATACGGGCGCAATGATCCCGCGGTGAACATTCGTGTTTACTGATCTATCGGTTCTTTGATAGCTGTTTATTGACTTGTAGCGCTTATACTATCACAGGGGTATGAAAAAGTCAACCCCTGTTTTGATATTATTTCAGATTTTTTGTAATGGAAAGAATATTATATCCGTCACGGTATTCGTAGGATACATCGTCCATAGTTTTCTTCACAAGAAAAATCCCCAAGCCGCCGATCTTTCTATCCGAAGCGCTGAGCGAGGTATCCGGATCAGGCTTCTGCAGCGGATCGTAAGGTGTGCCGCTGTCCTTAAAGGTCATATGTAATTCATCGTTTTTTCTGCTGAGGAAAATATCAGCCTTACCTGTTCCTTCCTCATAAGCATAAGAAGCGATGTTAATAAAAATTTCTTCTACCGCGAGGTCGATCTGTGACTTGACCTTTGCCGAACAACCGGTATCCGAGAGAAAGTCTTCGACAAAATCATTGACAACGGACAGATTTTCGGGCTTCGCATCAACGACCAGCCGTTTGCCTGTCGGCTTTTTGATCTCGATGCAAACTGCTGTCAGATCGTCAAACGGCGGTTCATCACCAATGAACTCGGCAACGCTCTGCTGGACTCCCTCAATGATTGTCTGCGGACTTCTGTTCTTATTCATGTTGAGCGCTGTGAGCATGTTGTCCAGCGTGTACATACATTGATATTGATCCGTTGCCTCCGGCACGCCGTCGGTATACAAAAACAGCTTATCGCCCGGCTTGAGCACAATCTCTTCGTTACGGTAACGAATTCCCTTCATGGCTCCGATCACCAGCCCATGCTTTGATTGATACAGCTTGAACTCGCTGTCGCGGCGCATAAAGGCGGGCGCTTCATGTCCCGCGTTGGCAAAGGTGAGCTTTCCCGTTGACAGCTCCAAAATACCCAGCCACACCGACACAAACATATTCTCCGGATTGTGGTCGCAAATACGTTCGTTGATCATCATCAAGATATCGGCAGGCGAACCACCCAGATGTGTGAACTCATTCACCATGATATCGGTCACCATCATGAACAGCGCCGCGGGGATCCCCTTGCCGGATACATCAGCGATGGCAAGGGCGAGATGGTCGTCGTCGATCAGGAAATAATCATAAAAATCTCCGCCGACCTCCTTAGCGGGGGTCATCGAAGCATAGATGTCGAAATCGTCGCGCTCAGGAAACGCCGGGAAGGTATGCGGGATAGAGTTAGCCTGGATCGAAGAAGCGAGCTTCAGCTCTGTCCCGATACGCTCCTTGTCAGCAGTCGCGGCGGTCAGATTATCGATATACCGCAGCATATCCTCTTCCATCACATCGATGGATCGCGCCAGCGCGGCGATATCCTCAATACGGCTGATACTATCGCCCAGCTTTGTCCCGGGCTTATTCTCTTTGGCAAAGCGCTCAGCCTCAAAGATAATCCTTCGGATCGGCGAAACGAACTGACGGCGGATATAGACCGCCATCACAACCGAGGACAGGATCATCAGCAAAATCGTCGAAAAGGCGATCGTCACCAAATAAGGACGTCGGCTCGCCGTCAAAGCATCCATTGGACGCTGCACACAAAGGACGCTCACGACCCTATCCGAAGAATCCTTGACGGGAACAAGCGTTGTGATATGCGGCAAAGCGCCGCCGAGATTTGTTGTACGGTAGATGGTCCCGTAGGTCAGCGTTCCTTCATATAATCCGCGGTAAACCTGCGCGTATTCATCGTTGGTGGTATCTCTCTGAAATCCGACCTCCCACGGCGTATAGCCGCTGTCCTCGCTGACCAAGTTGAACACAGAGGTGAACCTGCCGTAATCGTTTGTATCCACCTTGATCACATAGATCACCATGACGTTCATTTTGCGGCAGTAGGTCTCAAGATACTGCTTTGTCTGACGGTAGCTGTCGCTATCGCCGCCGTTCTGCAGATAGCTGTCGATCTCGTCGCCGTTGATCAAAGCCGTCGCGGTATCCGCCATATGATAGGTCGTTTCTGCATATTCACTCTTGAACGCCTGCGTAAAGCTGACATAACCGACAGCGGATACGATCATGCTGAATACGAGCAGCAGCATGATCGCGGAAACTACCAGATTCACGGCAAAGCTCGAACGATATTTATTGATCGGTTTCATTCCATCACCATTTTCTTATCTAATCGTTGTACAAGAGCATATCAACTTAAAATGTCAGTGTCTCAAGATGATCGACGGAACGGCAGATACGCTCACGGCATGCGTTGATCAGCTTCCAGCCCTCGGGAGAGTCCTTGCCGCTGACGCGGAGCGTTCTGCGCAGAACGCGGAGCAGACCGATCACCGATGCTTTTTCCTTCACCTCGGCGATACGGCTTTCGTCATCGGTATCGAGATACAGTGCGAGGATACGATGCAGCAACATCGCCGCAGTGTCCGCGTCGATCCCCAGAAACCGCTTGAAAACTCCTTTATCGCAAATACCGAAGCCCTCATACGCATTGTAGAGAAACGCCAGCTCATAGATAGGATGCCCTTTACACAGCGTATCCATATCAATCAGCAGAGCCTCGTCGCCGTGCAGCATGATATTCTTGATATGCAGATCACCGTGCAGCATCGTATCGGTTTCAGAGATCGCTTCGATCAACTGACTGAGCTTTTCAAAATGCGCGTCGTCCAGTTCGCCCCTCGCCTCAAGAAGCCACCCGCGCGCGGCGTCGCTTTGGCGAGGCAAATGATCGGGCGCCTTGGCAGCATGGAGCATTTTCGCCAGCTCCACGGTCTTTTGGGCGACATACTCCAGCTTGGAGGGATCGCCGCGCAGCAGTTCGGCAAAGCTCCTCGCGTTGAGCAGCTCAAAAACAGAACCGTAGGTATCGCCTACCTTGACCACGTCGAAGGGGATCGCCGTAGGGATACCGAGGATAAACGCGGTGCGGGAGAGCTCTCTTTCTCTTTTGATTTCCTCCAGCGAGTCGGCGTCTTTATACACCTTTATGATCAGGTCATCTCCGACACGATAAACCTTGCCGTTGGCGCCTTCGCCGATGATCTCACATCCGGTGACGTCAAACACGCGGTATGCCTTCTCAACATGCATCAATTCGGTAAAGCCTGTCATTTCCAGAATATCATAAACATCGGCGGAAGCATTGATCATACTGACGTTACTGCTTCTTTTCAGAAGTCTGAGGATTACTCTCAGCCCCGCACTGCTGATGTAATCGAGCTTTTGCGCGTCAATCACGACAGAGTCGGGAGTATGCTCCCGAAAAAGATCATCTAACTCTCGCTGTACAGCAGACGCGCTTTCGGTGTCGATACGTCCTTCAAAAAACAGCGTCATTTTTCCATCTTCACATGTATATCTCATATATTCCTCCAAAATGTATGCGTCAGGCGGATGATTTCTATCATTGCCGGCTGCCGGCAAAGCGATCGGTAAGCAATTACACCGTAATATTAACATGCTGCGCAGATTTTTTCAAGTACATATGAAAATCGAGGCTGCCGCACAAGCGACAGCCTCACAGAAGAAATCAATGATTCGATTATGGAATGTACGAATGATTCAATACATCAGTTCCAGCCGGTGACCTTGTAATGACCGAGCTCGTTTTGAGAACCGTCCATCCAGTAGCCGGTGTAGCTGAAATCGGTGATATCCTCGGTCTGGGCGCCTGAGCCGTTGTTCAGGATCACACCGACTGCGCCGTCGGGGATATAGCACTTGAACTGGGTCTCACCGTAATCGTTGGTGATGGTTTCAGCCTGACCGGAGCCGGGCCACTCGCCGGCAATCGCGTTGCCGTCAGCGTCCCAAGCATAGACATAAGCGGTACCCCAGCCGAAGTTGTCGGTCAGCAGGATGTAACCGGAGGTGTCGCCGCCATCATCGCCGCCGTTGTCACCGCCGGAACCGTCGGAGTTCCAGCCGATCACGTGATAGTGACCGAGATCATTCTGGGTGCCGTCCATCCAGTAGCCGTCATAGCTGAAGTCGGTGATATCCTCGGTCTGAGCGCCCGCGCCGTTGTTCAGGATAACGCCGACAGCGTCCGCAGGGATATAGCAGCGGAACTGGGTCTCGCCGTAATCATTGACGATGGTCTCAGCCTGACCGGAGCCCGGCCACTCGCCCGCAAGCGGGTTGCCGTCGGCATCCCAAGCGTAGACATACGCGGTGCCCCAGCCGAAGTTATCGGTCAGCAGGAAGGAATCCTTCTGCGGATCGGGCTTAACGATCAGCTCAACCTCACTCAGAGCATAATACGCGCTGGTGCAGGCTGTGTATCCGGCGTCAATGATATCAGGCTCGGAGGACGGATCCATCGTGACGGCAGCATAGGTGCTGAGAGCAGACTGTGCCTGCTTCCATGCAGAAACGGTGCTGTAGGTATCCGCAGGATACATAGCGAACAGGGTGTTCAGCGTGTTGTAAGCATTGAGGAACTGATCATAGGTATATTCGCCGGCGGGGGTAGAACCGACTACCTGACCGGTACGGTTGCCCTTGATCTTGACCTCAGCCAGGTAACGCTGGATCAGGGTAGCGTCAATAGAACCGACCTGATCGTCTGTATCGACGTCAGCGACAGTATTCTGATCCTCAGTCAAAGTGGTCAATCTCGCCAATGCTCTCTGCAGGACGGTTACATCCATGATGGTGACATGCTGGTCGAGGTCAACGTCGCCGTAAATGAGGTCGCCGTCATCGTGATGAACCTCATCGGTGTAGAGATATACAACGTTGAGAACGCCGGGCTGATAGAAGCCGGACGCCAGAGCGGGAGTGATATACTCGCGGCCCAAGGAAGAATCGGGAGAGGTGGTGTAGGTCTGGTTGGAGCGAACGTTGGTATAAGACTTGGTAACGTCGGGAGCAACCTTCTCACCGGTCTTGAGATCGATATGAGAGGTGATGATAGTGCAGTTGAAGCTGGTGACATTATCCTTGATCCAAGCCTCGCCTGCAACCTCGTAGCCGGGCTCGCCCTGATCGGGAACCTGCGCGTTAGCGGTGGTGTTGTGGAACATGACGTAGCAGGCAGCGGTGGGGACGGTAACGACCAGCCACTTGGAATCGGACTCATCGGGATCGTCGCTCATCTTGGAGGCGTCTCTCTTGCCCTGGTTAGCCCAAGCGCCGAGAGGCTCGTTGCCGAGATCGTCATACGCATAGCAGTTGACCCATGACCAGCTCTTGGCGTTGTAATAATGGACCTTTGTGCTGGTATAGGGCAGCGCGCTGTAATAGAAGTTAAAGGTAATAGGAGTAGTACCGAAGGTGCCGACAGTTTCGCCGGGAACCTTGGTGGTATCGAGCTGATAGCCCTGAACACGGGTAGCCGGGATGGAGAACTTGTCGCCGTCCTTCAGGCGATACTTCATCGGAGCCTTGACCTGCGCGTTGCTGGTGGTATCCAGGAAGTTGACGGTCAGGTAATTGGAGCCTATGCTTCTGGTATAGTAGAACTTAACGGTAATGTTCTGACCCGCTGTCGCCTTGCCGAAGGTGACATTGGAGCCTGCGGTAGAATCGATGCTGGTGAGATCATGGTCGAACAGGATCGAGAGATTCTGAGAGGCGCGCCATGTCTGACCTTCTTTATACTTCGCGGTCTCGGTGAGAGTCTTGGCGTAAGAGCCGGAGGCGCTGTCGCGGGTGTAATGCTCAACGGTCAGAGAAGCAGTGCCCAGAGCAGGCTGACTGTAGCTGCCGAAGCTGGAGGAATCGACCAGTACGACGCCGCTCCATGCGGGAACGCTGTAGGAACCGGAAGCAGTACTCAAAGAGGTCGTGCCCGCCTTGGTGCCGTTGGCTACGACGTTCCAAGTACCGGACAGGCTGATGCTCTTCGCGGAGGAGGAATTGTTCAGCGCGACGATGACCTTGTTCCACTCTCCGGACTTGTTGTTGGTGATCTGCCAAGTGGTGCAGCCGGAAATGGTGGAAACGCTCTGTGCGGTACTGTCGCCGAACGCGGAGCACGCCTTGCGGATCGCAACGAGACCCGCATAATAATCCGCAACATCCTTATAGGTAGAAGCGCGGTTCCAATCGATGGCGTTCATGTTGTCGGGAGAACGGTAGGAGTTCTGATCGCCGTACTTGGTGCGGCAGAACTCGGTACCCGCAACGGTGAACGGGATACCCTGAGAGGTCAGAGAGGAGGTCAGCGCGACCTTCATCTGACCGAGCACCTGAGCGCTGGGATTGTTGACGATATTCTTGTTGGTGTTATACAGGGTGGGATCGTCCTTCGCGGTCTTGAAGCCGGAGGTCTTGTTCGCGGCTAAGATCTTATCGAAGAGCGTGAAGTTATCGTGGTTGTCGGTATAGTTGATCATCTGCTCGGGCTTCGCGCCGCTGAAATCGGACGCGGTGCCGCCGGCAGCCTTGAGTACCTCGGTATTGGAGCCGCCGTTGAGGAAGCCGGTGCCGGTAGCGGTCTCATGGCTGCCCTTAAGAGCGTCGGAGTAGCCTTCGTTGAAGCCGCCGACTCTGGTCAGAGAAGCGATGTTGGTCTTGCCGACAGCGTTGGATATACCGTTGTCGGAGCCGCCTGCCCAAGGCTCGCCGTACATCAGGATGCGGGTGTCGACGGTATCCAGAGCGGAACGCCACGCCTTGACAGAGTTGGTATCAAAGCAGCCCATCAGGTCGAAGCGGAAGCCGTCGATGTGATACTCGTCAGCCCAATACAGCAGAGAATCCTGGATGTACTTGCGGGTCATCGCCTTCTCAGAGGACAGAACGTTGCCCAGACCGGAACCGTTGTGGTAGGTATTGGAGTTCATATTGGACATACGGTAGAAGTATTTCGGAACGGTCTTGGAGAAGGGAGAGCCCTCGCGAACGAAGGTGTGATTGTAGACAACGTCCATGACGACGGAGATGCCGCGGTCATGCAGCGCCTGGACCAGCATCTTGAATTCCTTGATACGGGTGTTGCCGTCATAGGGATCGGAGGAGTAAGAGCCTTCGGGAACATTGTAGTTCTTAGGATCGTAACCCCAGTTGCGCTTGATCTGGTTATCGGTTTCATCGATAGACGCGAAGTCCTCGATGGGCATCAGCTGTACACAGTTGACGTTGTGCTCGACAAGATAGTCAACGCAGGAAGAAACGGCGCCCGCGCCGTTAACGGTGGTGTTGCCCTCGGTGAAAGCGAGATACTTGCCGCGATTCGCTTCACTGACGCCGGAAGAAACATCGATGGAAAAATCACGGACATGAATCTCCCATACGACCGCTTCGCCGGGATTATCGAACAGAACATGCTGGTCATTTTCCCAGCCTGTGGGATCGGTGGAGTCGAGGTCAACGACCATGGAACGGTCGCCGTTCGCGCCGACGCCCTTGGCATAGGGGTCAACTGTCTCGCTGACAACGCCGCTGCGCGTCACGAGATAGGTGTAGTAAACGTTCTTGAGATCGCCGGATTTGGTCAGCGACCAGATACCGGTAGTACTGTTGTAGTTCATGGCGGCTGTCCCGAGAACGGCGGCGCCGGACTCAGCATCGGTACCGGTGGTAAACATCTTTACCATCACAGAGGTGGCTTCGGGAGCCCATACCTTAAAGGTAGTGGCGGTCGGCGTATAGGTCGCGCCGAGACCGGTCTCCTTCGCCGCCTGAGCGGCATAGGTCTCGAGATAGGTCTGATTCGCGTAGCCGGTATCAGCCAGATCGGCGTCGGCGGCGGATGCCGCAACGGTGAAGCCCGACATCAGCATAAGCACTGTCAGAACTACGGAGATAATCCTACGAATTTTCATGTAATCCTCTCCTTATAAAAAGAATGCGTTCTTTTGGAACCGCATGCCGGACGGCATACTATTCCAATTACAATCATTATAGCATAACAACAAAAATAAATAAATGAAAATAGAAATATTTCGCGACGATGTTTTGCACAATCTTTTTGTCAAATTTTTGTTGATTCTGACAATGCAATAATTTTATTGCACAAAAATCATTGAATATGGATATCCGTAAACCCGACACCGAAGCCGGTGCCTAGGGTGATGCACGCCGCGTTGTCGATATCCGAAAAATACAGTGCCGAGGCGGTGCTGTCATGCACAAGTCTGACCTTGATATCGCGGTGCAGCTCGCCGGAGAGATCGTCCTCCAGCACCCGCGCATAATCCGCGCCGATCTCACACAGCTTGGCATAACCGCCGCGTTCACTGTTCAGCACACCGTTATGGGTATAGTTCGCGATACTGATCAGTACGGTTCCGCTGAGCGGACCTGAAATGAGCCCCTCGCGATAGGAGGATGTGATCGTATTCACGATATAGCGATGGAGGGCGATCGCCTCCCTGCGCTTTTCCTCCTCGCTGTCAAAACGGCTCTTCATATGCAGGGAAGGCAAACTATCCTGCGGGGTGAACTCCGCAATCTCGCCAAACGCCTTTTTGACGACCGCGCGCTTGATCCCCGTATGACCGAAATCCAGCACCAGCGAAGCCGTATCGTCGGGCATCAGCCTCTGAGCGACGCCCATCACGCCGATGTAGGTGCCGTTATCGAAAAGCATGATTTGATACGGCTTGACATGAGCGGCGTCAAAAATCGCATGGATGTACTCCTTGAAGCGTCTGCCGAGCATCGAACTGGCGAGCCCTCCCGTGAGGATAACCGTATCCAGCTTCGCCCAGTACTCCCAGCATGCGTCGTCCCAGTCGCCGCGCGCCTCGCGGTTTTCCCTCTCCCCCGTTTTCAGTGCAAGCAGCAGCAAACCGAGTCGGTTGCCGAACCTTTTGACGACGCGCTCAGCCATTTGTCGGTCGCGTACCTTCGGAGAGCTCAGCGCTTCATCCGCGAAATGCGGCAGCATATAATCCGGCAGATCGCCCGTATCGACGCCAAGCCGTGCACACTCGTGTCGGATCGCGGCGACAAAGGAGGGCGTCGAGAAAATGTCCTTGAAGGTCAGTCCCTCGATCCCGTCCTCGATCCCGTAAAGCGGGAGCTTTTTCAGTACCGCTCGGTTGAGTGAGCCGCGGGAGCTCAAATATTCGGTTCTGTCGGTTACGGATATACAAATAAACGGATTTTTCATAAAGGTATACCAAAAAAAATAGATTTATGACCCTGCCGACTCATATGCTGCCAAGCCCCTGTTCCATACAAACAGCGCCAGTGCGAACAGCACCGACCCCGCGATCACAGTCCCGCCGATACAGAACAGCGGGTTTTCACCGGTCAGAAAATAACTGGCGGGATAATAGGCGGTGAATGCGAACGGAATGACATAAGTGATAACCGTCTGTACAGTCTTATTATAAATAGAAATGGGATATTTAGAAAAGTCGTTGGTCATGTACAGCATATGGGTGATGTGTCCGCTCGCCTTCGTCCAGAAGGAGATTGCAGAGGTCATGATCTTCAGCGAGGTATAGATCAGCGTCGCGAATACGACGACGATCAGCAACAGCGGGGTCGTGTACCAGTGGAACGGCAGGCTGAGCTTAGGAATCGAATAGCCGAGCAGCAGCAAGCAGGTCAGAATCTCGCCGAACGCATCCACACAAAAATTCTCGGCGATCACATGATACAGCGTATTAATCGGTCGGGTCAGGTACTTGTCAAACTCACCCTTGCGGACAATACGGTAGCCGACCATCCACAGGTTGTCGGTAAACAGATGATCGAGCGACTTTGCAATCAGGGAAAAGCCGTAGATGAACAGTATCTCCTCGAAGCTCCACCCGATCAGCGCGGGGATCTGACTGAAAATGATCCCGAGAAACAGGAGCTGAAGCGCCTGTGTGATGATCATACCAATCGCACCGAGCAAAAAATCGACCTTATATTCCATCAGCTTCTTCAGATACTGGGCGATAAAAATACGGTGCAGTCTGAAATATCTCATTAATTCAACCTCCCTGTATCGACAGATGCTTGACAGCGCCGCGCCAGATCAGCTTGGAGATACCGAACATCACGACAAGCCAAAAGAGTTGCAAGCCAAAGCTCCACAGTATCTGAGAGGTCGAATACATGCCCATGTAGATCATCACCGGCGTATAGGACAGCGAGGCAAACGGCAGGATATTCAGTACCGCCGCCAATCCCGACGGCAGAAACGCCAGCGGAATAATCGCGCCGGACAAAAAGTTGACGACCGTCTCTTTGATCAGCGTGGTTCCCCACAGATTCTTGAAGAAGAACGCCATAAAGCCGTAGCAGACGTTGAAATAGAACGAGATCATATACGCCAGCAGCAAGCTCACTATATATAATAGGAAGGCACCGATTTGAAAACGAACAAAGCCGCTGACGGCGCAGCGGTAAATCTCAACGCCCGCCACCATCGGTACAAAAATCATCGCAACAGAAATGATGCGGCTGCCCAGCTCCTGAAACAAAAAGCACATTTCAAATGAGCAGGGCTTGATCATGCGCATCGCGATGGAACCATCGATGATCTCCTCCCCTACCGAAAAGGCGCCGTCGGAGTAGGTCAGATATCCCGTCAGGAAAGAGATGAACAGATATACCGCCATATCCTCCATGGTAAAGCCCATGAAGGTCTCTCTGTCGGTACTGAGAAATACCGCTTTCCAAACAAAGTACATGATGAAAGCGGACATAATCTCGCCGATCAGGAAGCAGATGAAATTTGCGCGGTAGGCAATCATCTCCTGCATCCCGGCACGAGTAAACGGCTTATAGGTACGAAAGAAGCGTCTGACTCGACTCATAGGCTCACCTCGCGGCGATACAAGCGTTTGATGATCTCCTCGATCTCCACATCCTTGATGTTAAGATCCTTGACGTGAACCGTCCGGAGCGTATAGGAAACGATCTCCTCCACACTGACCTTAGAAGTATCAAAGCGGACGCGCACCGTACTGCCGTCGAGTTCGGCTCTGATATCGTTTTCCTTCATCTTAAAATGTCGGGAATAGTCAAGTAATTGAAAATCCGGCACGCCGGTCAACTCGAATTCGAGCGTACGCACATCACCGAAATTATGCTTCAGCTCCGAAATAGCGCCGTCAAAAACCTTCTTGCCCTTGTCGATCATCACGATGCGCTCGCACAGATACTCGATATCAGCCAGATCGTGGGTGGTAAGGATGACGGTCGTGCCCTCATCCTCGTTGATTTTTTTGATCGCGCTGCGGATATTTTCTTTGACGACGACGTCGAGACCAATGGTAGGCTCGTCAAGGAAAAGTACCTTCGGCGAATGCAGCAGCGACGCAGCGATATCGGCACGCATCCGCTGACCGAGCGACAAGGTGCGCACGGGACTGGTAATGAAATCATCCAGCTCCAGCACCTCGTTCAGGAACGCCATGCGCTTTTTGTACTGTTCATCCGGCACCTGATAGATCTCCTTGAGCACGGCATAGGTCTCCCTGAGCGCCAGATCCCACCAGAGCTGGGTGCGCTGACCGAACACGACGCCGATCTCGCGCACATAGTTCTTACGGTCTTCTTTGGGTATTTTTCCGTTGATGCGGCAGACGCCGGAGGTGGGCATCAGGATGCCCGTCAGCATCTTTATAACAGTGCTTTTACCGGCTCCGTTGGGACCGATAAAACCAAGTATCTCACCCTTCGAAACGGTGAATGAAATATCATCGACCGCAGTGATGATCTCCCTTTTCGGCTTGAACAGCGCTTTTGCGGCGCCCTTGAGCCCCGGCTCCTTGATAATTTTTTTAAATTCCTTGCGCAGATTCTCTGCGTAAATCATATTTTCCATAGCTAATCAGTCTTTTACTCATAAACGATTTATCATGCTTTTTGCAGCACAGCTCACTGTGTGTTGTCATCATAACATAATCGCAGCAGCAATTCAAGCAACCAGAAAATATAAAGCCGGTTCGGTTACAAAAACGTATAAAATCTGTCGTTTCCTGTAATGTTCATTACACTTTTGTAGAAAAACTTGCACCGTCCCTATGCCTGTGATATAATTTCACACAGATGTGAAAATTCATCACGTGAGGTGCCGTTATGATAAAATACGAACTCCTTGCTCAGTGCAAATACGACAACGCTTACGGCGAATATGTCACATACGGCATTATCGCGTCAGAAAACGGCGACATCATACGTGTGATCGAGGATATCTCGACCGAGATAGGCAGGATCACTGCTTTGATACAACAGTTCAACCGCGAACAGCTATGCGCCGAGCATCTGGACGAGGCGGTTGAATGCTTTCTGTATGATTTTAAGGTATAGCAAATTGCCGAAAAATGTGATATGATATCGATAAGGATGTGATTGGATGATCTGCGATCTGTGTCCCAGAGGATGTCATACGCAAAGAGATGAAACAAGCCGCGGCTACTGCGGCGTCGGCGAGCTGCCGAAGATCGCCCGAGCGGCGCTGCACTTTGACGAAGAACCGCCGATCAGCGGGTCTCGCGGCGCGGGAACGATCTTTTTCAGCGGATGCAATCTGCGCTGTGTTTTCTGCCAGAACTATGCGATCTCAGCCGAGAACGGCGGCAGGATCGTCACGCCGTATCAGCTCAGTGAGGAGTACAGGCGGCTGGAAGCACTCGGCGCACAGAATATCGAATTCGTCACACCGTCGCATTATGTACACGCGATTTTGAAAAGTCTCGATTATTATCACCCGCGCCTGCCGCTGATCTGGAACAGCTCCGGCTATGATAAGGTCGAAACGCTCAGGCGGCTTGAGGGCGTGATAGACATTTATCTGCCCGACTTCAAATACAGCGATAACGAGCTTGCAAAGCGCCTGTCCAATTGCGATGATTACGTCGAAACAGCCACGGCTGCGATCGATGAAATGCTGCGCCAGCAGCCCGAGAACGTCATCGAGGACGGCGTCATGCGGCGCGGGGTGATCATCCGTCACCTCGTCCTGCCCTCTCATATCAAAAACAGCATCGGAGTTTTAGAGATCGTCAAAAGGAATTGGAGCGCGCGCAAAGAAACAAGCGCGCTTGTCAGCCTGATGGCGCAGTATATGCCTGCAGGCAGAGCGGCGGACTATCCCGATATCAACCGACGGCTGACGAAGCGTGAATCCCAAAAGGTCCTCGACAGGCTGTACGATTTAGGGCTGGACGGCTTCGCGCAGGAGTTGTCCTCCGCAGATAAAAAATACGTCCCCGAGTGGGACTATGGTTCGGATAACAGATAATAGAGAACAGTGAAGGGCGGGACACCCGCACCCGATTGATATAGAGTCACCGACTGTTGTTGATATCCGTTTCATATCAATCCAAAAGCCGTCAGGCTTTCCCTCAACTGTTATCTGTTAACTATTATCTGTTATCTAAAAAAGCACTGCCCGAAAGCAGTGCTTTTGCGTTGTATTTGTACTGTCTTTTTCCTGCCGCCGTTGATGTACGTCAGACAAAAACATACCTTACAAAAGGCGGGACCGGGTGCAGCGTCACGCTGCTTATTTCGCGTAGCCCACAGCGCGGGATTCGCGGATGATGTTGACCTTGATCTGGCCCGGATACTCGAGTTCTTCCTCGATCTTCTTGCAGATATCTCTTGCGAGCGACGGCATAGCGTCGTCCTTAACCTGCTCGGGCTTGACCATGATGCGGATCTCGCGGCCAGCCTGGATCGCATAGGAGGTCTCGACGCCCTTGAAGGAGGAGGCGACCTCTTCGAGCTTCTGCAGGCGCTTGATATAGTTTTCGAGGTTCTCGCGGCGGGCGCCGGGACGGGCTGCGGAAATCGCGTCGGCAGCCTGTACAATACAGGCGACGACCGTCTTAGCTTCCACATCGCCGTGGTGCGCGTGAATCGCATGCACAACCGCGTCGCTTTCCTTATACTTGCGGGCGATATCCACGCCGATCTCCACATGGCTGCCTTCGATCTCATGATCGAGCGCCTTGCCGATATCATGCAGCAGACCCGCTCTTTTGGATACGGTCGGATCGAGTCCGAGCTCGGACGCGATCATACCCGAGATATAGCTGACCTCCAGCGAATGGATCAGAACGTTCTGACCGTAGCTGGTGCGGTATTTCAATCTGCCCAGTATCTTGACCAGTTCGGGATGCAGACCGTGCACGCCGACGTCGAGCACCGCGCGCTCACCTGCCTGCTTGATGCTTGCCTCTACCTCGCGGCGGGCTTTTTCGACCATTTCCTCCACTCTGGCGGGATGGATGCGGCCGTCGGAAATGAGCTTTTCGAGCGCTACGCGTGCGATTTCGCGGCGAACGGGCTCAAAGCACGAAAGGGTGATCGCCTCGGGCGTATCGTCGATGATCAGATCACAGCCGGTCATCGTCTCGATCGCGCGGATGTTGCGGCCCTCTCGACCGATGATGCGGCCCTTCATCTCATCGTTCGGCAGCGGTACGACCGAAACAGTAGCCTCGGCTACCTGATCGGCGGCGCAGCGCTGTATTGCCAGAGAAATGATGTTGCGGGCGCGTTTATCGGCTTCATCCTTGAGCTGCTGCTCATACTCCATGATCTTCAGAGACTTTTCTCTGCCCAGCTCGCCCTCGAGCTGGCTTAAAAGATAGGCTTTCGCCTGATCTACAGTGTAGCCCGAGATCCTCTCGAGCATTTCAAACTGACTCTTCTTGATGGTTTCCGCCTCGGCGAGTCGACCCTCGGCTTCTTTGATCTTCTTGTTGGCTCTTTCTTCCTTTTTCTCAACATTGTCGAGCTTGCGGTCAAGAGTTTCTTCCTTTTGCTGGATACGGCGCTCCTGGCGCTGTACCTCCTTGCGTCGGTCGGTGAGTTCCTTTTCGCTCTCGTTTCTCAGACGATGGATCTCATCCTTTCCCTCAAGAACAGCCTCCTTTTTCTTGGCTTCAGCTGTTTTCATAGCGTCGGTGACGATGCGCTTCGCTTCCTGCTCCGCACTGCCGATCTCTGCTTCGGCGACTTTTTTGCGGTAAGCGCTGCCGGCAAACACGCCGACAGCCGCGCCGATGATCAGAGCGACGACTATGAGAATGATGCTCAATACACCATTCATCGATTTGACACCTCCTTGATTTGATTCTTCCTGATCAAACTCAACTCACGGTGCCGTTACTCAGATATTCAGTTTTGTATCACCACTGTCAAAGACAGATAATAAGGGTTCCGCGTATGTCGCATTATATTTAGTAGAAAATATATGTTAATGCATAAAGCGGTAAGAAATGGTAATAAAGAAAATATCTATATAATAACGGCTCTCTAAGAGAGTCTAATAAAAAAGGGATGAACGCGCATGATGCGGTTCAGGCATAATAATACTTATACTATACCATGACATATTCTAATATATTGCACCCTGCTTGTCAAGAGGAAAGCGCTCAAAATGAGAAATAAGAATAAAAAATAATACCCGCAAGCTTGCCGAAGAGCTTGATATCCGATTGCAGCTGCAGCTCTCACAAGCCCCGATATTTGTACAGAACAGATAATTATTGAGGAATTCATTGTCTATAATGACCACTCCATTGTCATTTTTTATAAAAAATGCACTAAATCTTTGGAATTTAATTTCTGTTTTTACTTGAAATTGTCAAAAAGGTCTGCTATTATAGAGTTGTATATTTATGTACTTATTACCAAATGTACTAATTCTTTGTAAAAAGGAGAGTCAGATTATGAACTATGTTTTAAACGATGAAAGATTCCCTCTGGATCTGTTCCACGGCGGCGACGCCGTCAGAGCCTATGATTTTTTAGGCGCGCATGACTGGTGGATCGACGGCTGTCAGGGCACCATGTTCCGCGTATGGGCGCCGAACGCTCTGACCGTTTCCGTTGTCGGCGACTTTAACGGATGGGATCAGAACGCGCATCACATGCACAAAATTTCCGAAGGCGGCGTTTGGGAAACCTGGATCCCGAACCTCGGCGAAACGGCGATCTACAAGTACTGTGTAGAGACCCCCTGGTTTGAGAAGATCCTCAAATCCGATCCCTTCGCTTTCCATACCCAGACCCGCCCGGACAACGCCTCCATCATCTACGACTACAACAAGTACCAGTGGAACGACGAAGCGTGGTACAAGTACAAGATGGAACACAATCATTTTGAAGAACCCGTCAACATCTATGAGGTTCACGCGGGCTCATGGCGCAAGTATGCCGACGGCAACACCTTCGACTACAACAAGCTCGCCGAGGAGCTCATCCCCTACGTTAAGGAAATGGGCTACACCCACATCGAGTTCATGCCTATGACCGAATATCCCTTTGACGGCTCCTGGGGCTATCAGGTAACGGGCTACTACGCTCCCACCTCCCGCTACGGCCATCCCGATATGTTCAAGAGCTTCATTGACCAGTGTCATCAGGCGGGCATCGGCGTCATCCTCGACTGGGTACCCGCTCACTTCCCCAAGGACGCGCACGGTCTGGGACGCTTCGACGGCATCCACTGCTATGAGTATGAGGACAGCCGCAAGGGCGAGCATAAGGAATGGGGCACCTACGTATTCGACTATGCCCGCTACGAAGTCATCTCCTTCCTCGTATCCAGCGCGATGTTCTGGCTGGACAAGTATCATGTAGACGGCATCCGTGTCGACGCGGTAGCCTCCATGCTGTACCTCGACTACAACCGCCGCGACGGCGAGTGGGTAGCCAACAAGTACGGCGGTCATGAGCATCTTGAAGCGGTAGAATTCATCCAGAGACTGAACACCGCCGTTCATCTGCATCATCCGACCGTGATGATGATCGCCGAGGAGTCCACCTCCTGGCCGATGGTATCCCGTCCCGTATCCGACGGCGGCTTGGGCTTTGACTACAAGTGGAACATGGGCTGGATGAACGATATGCTGTCCTACATGTCCCTTGATCCGCTGTGGAGACCGTACCATCACAACAGCATCACCTTCTCCTTCCTGTATGCTTTCTCAGAGAACTTCCTGCTGCCGATCTCGCACGATGAGGTCGTGTACGGAAAGGGCTCTCTGATCAACAAGATGCCCGGCGATTATGATATGAAGTTCGCGGGCGTACGCGTATTCATGTCCTACATGATGGCGCATCCCGGCAAGAAGCTCACCTTCATGGGCGCCGAGATCGGTCAGTTCGACGAGTGGAACAGCACCGAAGAGCTGCAGTGGGGTCTGCTCGGCTTTGAGAAGCATAAGAAGCTCAACGATTTCTTCCGCGCACTCAACGAGTTTTATAAGGACAACACCTGCATGCATCAGGTCGACTTCACATGGGAAGGCTTCAACTGGATCCATCACGACGACTATCAGCAGAGCGTTATCGCGTTCCGCCGCATCGACAAGGAAGGCAACAACGTCATCGTCGTCTGCAACTTCCAGCCGATGTACCGTGAGAACTACGCGATCGGCGTTCCCGAGTTCGGCGTATACGGCGAAGTGTTCAACTCCGACGACGAGCAGTGGGGCGGCACCGGTAAATCGAACGGCACCGAGATCCGCACCGTCGCCGAGGAGATGCACGGCTTTGAGCAGGCGATCCACCTCAACCTGCCTCCGATGAGCGCGCTGTACCTCAAGCTCATGAAGAAGGAAAAGAGCCCCAAGGAGCTCGAGGCGGAAGCAGCAGCCGCAAAGCGCAAGGAAGCCGCCAAGAAAGCAGCCGCTACCCGCGCAGCCAAGAAGGCAGCAAAGCAGGCCGAAGCGAAGAAGGACGAAAAGCCCGCCGAAAAGAAAGCAACAGCAAAGAAGCCTGCGGTCAAGAAGACCGACGCGAAACCCGCGGCGAAGAAACCCGCTGCAAAGAAGGCTCCCGCTAAGAAAAAAGAGGATAAAGAATAATTGACCGTTCTGTTATCCGGACATAACGAATAGTAACTGAGCCCCGGCACCTCGGGGCTCAGCACTGAATAAATTGGAGGACACACATGATTCCTAAGAAAGAAGTAGTGGCAATGCTGCTGGCAGGCGGTCAGGGCTCACGTCTCGGCGTGCTGACCAAGAAGATCGCTAAGCCCGCCGTTCCTTTCGGAGGCAAATACAGGATCATCGACTTCCCCTTGTCGAACTGTATCAACTCCGGTATCGAGGCGGTCGGCGTCCTGACCCAGTATCAGCCGCTCGAACTCAATGAATACGTCGGCAACGGACAGCCTTGGGATCTTGACGGTATCCATTCCGGTGTAACCTGCCTGCAGCCCTATGAGTCCAAAGAAGGCTCCGACTGGTATTCCGGCACCGCCAATGCCATTTATCAGAATATCGGCTTCGTAGACCGCTACGATCCCGATTACATCGTAGTCCTGTCGGGCGACCATATCTACAAGATGGATTACGCCGCCATGCTGGATTTCCATAAAGAAAAGAACGCCGCCTGCACCATCGCCGCCATGGACGTACCCATGGAAGAGGCGTCGCGCTTCGGTATTCTCAACACCAATGAAGACAACACCATCTATGAATTTGAAGAGAAGCCCGCGCATCCGAAAAGCACCAACGCCTCGATGGGTATCTATGTCTTCACATGGAAAACTGTCAGAGAGTATCTGATCAAGGACGCCGCCAACCCCGATTCGCACAATGACTTCGGCAAGGACGTCCTGCCCCTGATGCTGAACTCCGGCGAAAAGATGGTCGCTTATCCCTTTGAAGGTTACTGGAAGGACGTCGGCACCATCGACAGCCTGTGGGAAGCGAACATGGATCTGCTCGATCCCAAGGTAACCCTTGACTTAAAGAATATCTACTCCCGCAATCCGATGATGCCGCCCCATCATATCGGCGAGACCGCTGAGATCCAGAACTCGATGGTCTCCGACGGCTGCAACATCGACGGCAAGCTGGAATTCTCCATCATCTTCCCCGGCGTCATTATCGGTAAAGACGCCGTCATCAACTCGTCCATCCTCTTCCCCGGCGTTGTGGTGGAGGACGGCGCTCACGTGGAATTCTCCATCATTGCGGAGAACACCACCATCGGAAGAAACGCCAAGATCGGCGCGGCGCCTACCGAAATGGAGAACCGCGACGACTGGGGCATCACCGTGATCGGCGACGGTCTGAAGATCGGCGAGAACGTGGTGGTTCCCTGCAAAGCGATGATCGATCAGGATATGGAGGTGTAAATATGGCTAACAACAAAGCTTTAGGTCTGATTTTTGCAAATTCCAACGAAAAGCACCTTCCCGAACTCACCGCCTACCGCACCACGGGCTCTATCCCCTTCGGCGGCAAGTACCGTATGATCGACTTCCCGCTCTCCAATATGAGTAACTCCGGCGTCAATAACGTCGGCATCGTCGCAAAATCCAACTTCATGTCCCTGATGGACCATGTCGGCTCCGGCTCCGCTTGGGATCTCGCCCGACGCAGAAGCGGTCTGAGCATCCTGCCGCCTTACGGTGAGCACAGCTTCGCTTCACTGGTTGAGACCATCTTCAACCTGCACGGTTATATCGAGCACGGCGACGAAGACTATGTGCTGATCGCTCCCTCGGACTGCGTGCACAACATGGATTACGGCAAGGTGCTCCGTTTTGCCGAGAAGAATCGCGCTGACATCACCTTTGTCTACACCAAGCGTGTCGTCAAAGAAATCACCGACGACTTCCGCTGCATCCTTGAGGCAGACGACGACGGCAAGGTCACGAAGATCATGGCTTCTCCCGTTGACGACAGCGTTTGCTGTCTCGACATCGGCGTCATGCTGATGAAGAAGAATGTGCTCATGGCGATGATTCGTCAGGCGATGTCCGAATCCAAGTACAGCTTTGTACGCGACGTACTGCAGAGAGCGCTCGACCGCCACAGAGTATATGCCTACGAGTTCACCGGCTACTGTGAAATCATCGGCTCCATCAAGGAATATTACGACGCGAATATGCGCATCATGAACCGCGACACCCGCTACAAGCTGTTTGATTACCAAAGGCCCATCTACACCAAGGTGCGCGACGACGCTCCCTCCCGCTACGGTCTGAACTGCAGCGTCAAGGATTCGCTGATCGCGCAGGGCTGTGTCATCAACGGCATCGTCGAGAATTCCATCATCTCGAAGGGGGTATACATCGGTCATGACACAGTGATCAAAAACTGCATCATCATGCAGGACAGCATCATCGGCGACAAGGCTGAGCTGATCAATCTGGTCGTGGATAAGGACGTCAACGTTTCCCGCGGCTCCAAGCTGCAGGGTACGCGCAACTATCCGATGTATATCGCGAAAAAGTCCATTGTATAATCAGTATCAAATCAGGAGGTATAGATTATGAAAATTCTTTACTGTGCGAGTGAAGCCAACCCGTTTGCGGGAAGCGGCGGTCTCGCCGACGTGGCAGGCTCTCTGCCCCATACCATATGCCGCAAAGGACATGACTGCCGCATTGTTATGCCGCTGTACGGCACCATCCCCTATGAGCTGAAGTGCCAGATGAATTTCATCACCAACTTCACCGTGCCGGTCGCTTGGAGACATCAGTACTGCGGACTGTTCTGGGCTCGCTGGAACGACTGCACCTACTACTTCATCGACAACGAGTACTACTTCAAGAGAGATAAGCTGTACGGCTTCTATGATGACGCCGAGAGATATGCGTTCTTCTCCCGCGCCATCCTCGAGATGCTCCCCTACATCGACTTCCATCCCGATCTTATCCACACCAACGACTGGCAGACAGCGCTGGTACCCGTATACTACTATCTGTTCTACTCTAAGAACCCGTGGTACTACAACATCAAGTCCCTCTTCACCATTCACAACATCCAGTATCAGGGCAAGTACGGCTGGGAGGTCAACACCGAGTGCGTCGGTATCCCGCCTACAGAGACCAAGATCCTCGAGATGGACGGCAAGCTGAACATGATGAAGGGCGCGATCTTCTGCTCTACCCGCGTCAACACCGTCTCCCCCTCTTACGCGCTGGAGATCAAGGATCCGTGGTACAGCCACGGTCTGCATCACGCGCTGAACGCCAACCACTATAAGCTCTGCGGCATCCTCAACGGTATCGATCAGGCGAGCTACGATCCCGCGACCGACTATCAGCTCTACTGCAACTACACCAAGGAGGATATGAGCGGCAAGGGCGAGTGCAAGCGCAGACTGCAGGAGCGTCTGGGTCTTGAACAGAACTGGGAGATCCCGATCGTCGCCATGGTCACCCGTATGGTCGCCCACAAGGGTCTCGACCTCGTTCGCGGCGGTCTGCCGGATCTGCTGAACAATCATAGAATGCAGTTCGTCATCCTAGGCTCCGGCGATGAAGAATATGAAAACTTCTTCCGCGATATGCAGTGGTTCTATCCGGGCCGCGTCTGCACCTGCCACGGCTTCGTTCCGGAGCTGGCGCGCAAGATCTACTCCGGCGCGGACATCTTCCTGATGCCCTCTAAGCAGGAGCCCTGCGGTCTGTCTCAGATGATCGCCCTGCGCTACGGCACCATCCCGGTCGTCCGCGAGGTCGGCGGCTTGAAGGACAGCGTCTTCGACAGCGCCGACAACTATGGCAACGGCTTCACCTTCCGCAACTATGATATCGCCGATATGTGCAACGCCGTCAAGCGTGCGCTCGCCGGCATCTATGATAATGAAGGCTGGCATCAGCTGATGTGGCGCGCGATGATGAGCGACAACAGCTGGGAGCGCTCCGCTCAGGATTATATCAACGTTTACGAAGACACCATGAATTGGTTATGATGCTCGCATCCTTTTTCCGCCTATTGTAAAGTGTGATACAGCAATGCCGAAATCAACGGCGTGTCCGTCCTGTGCGACAGTATCCCACGTGACGTTAATACGAATGTGCGTAAATCCGTAAACTAAACGTATTTCAAAGGCTTCCGGAATGATTTCCGGAAGCCTTTACCACTACTGAAAGGAACACCGTCATGAGCGAATCCACCTATCCATCGCCTCAAACCGAACCGCATGACACGCCCCAACCGATCAGATTTGACTACTACTGCACCGCCTGCGGAAAAAAGCGCAAGGGCGCCGAGCGCTGTCCTGTCTGCGGCGCGCTGAAGGACGAGCTTCGCTTCAAAGGCATCTCCCGCGTCGGCGCGGCGGGAATCGGATACTCCGATAAAATAGACGACCCGACCTTTTCTTCTTACAAAAAAGGAATCCGTAGATTGGCGCTCCCCATCTCGCTGGGCATCGGTTTACTGATATTTGTCATCCTGCTGATTACCGGGGCAAAGCTCGGACCGTCAGCCATCTTCGGCGGCGTGTTCTTTGTCATCTTTTTCATTCCGCTGATTTGCTATGGGCGGAAAAAGAAAAGCTGGGAAGGAACCGTAGTCGACAAAAAGCACTATCCTCCGCTCAGGCGTCACCATACAGCTGACTATTACATCCGTTTCAAAACCGCCGACGAAACGATCAAGAAACAGAAATACTTCAGCCATACCGACGTTTTTGACTATCTGAACGAGGGCGACCGCGTGCGCTTTGTCGGCGAGATCGGCAGGGAATTCGCCTATGAAAAATACGACAAATCAAAGGATTCGAGCATCACATGCGCCGCCTGCGGCTTCTATCAGGATCCCCGCAGCACCTACTGCTCCGCCTGCGGCTGTCTGCTGCTAAAAGGGAAACCTGTATCTGAATGATTTTAATTCTATCAATCTAGAAATAACCGCCGCTTTGACCAATTCAAAACGGCGGTTTATGTATTTGTAATGTTATCAAGACGGCACGATAGATTTCTGCATAACAGCGCGTTATACCGCTTCGATCTCTATGCCGAGAACACCGTATTTTTCCTGCTTTTCTACGGAATAATATGCATCCATATCCTCCGGCTTTGCCGTGGAAACAGTCTCCTCTGTATAGCCGCATTTCAGCAAGGGCAAATTGACATATAATTCTTTGAAAGAATCAAACCTATACAGTCCGATCACATCTGTGCAAAGCTTTTCATATGGCGGTTCGGTACAAGTGAATTCAATACAGTCATACAGACTGATTTTTCTGCGTTTTTCGTCGAACAGCCGCAGCTCGATCGTCTTTCTACCGCTCTTCATCATTTCGAACGGCTCGGGATTCAGCCGCATCTTATGCTTCATTCTTTTCCTCCAAGTAATCTCTGACCTCGATCAGCGACGGTAATACGACCTCAGCCAATTCCCTGATCTCATCATCCGGCTGCAGGATGTCCGGCACCATGATTGGATGCATCCCGGCAGCATGAGCGGCTCGAACGCCGTTGTAGCTGTCCTCGATCACGTAACAGTCAGCCGGAACAGCTCCCAGTTTTTCGGCTGCGGTCAGGAAAATCTCGGGGTGGGGCTTAGAATGACTGACCATATCGCCGCAGACGATCGCGTCAAAATACGGCTTCAGTCCTGCGCTGTCGAGCATGCGCGATACACTCACCCTGCGCGTTGAGCTCCCCAGTGCGACAGGGATTCTCTGCGCTCTCAGCCACTCGAAGAGTGCATAAACGCCGGGCTTGAGCTCAAACTCGCGCTTGTTGAGCTCCTCCTGCACATCTTCCCTATACCTGTCGTAATCGAACTCAAATCCGACATAGGAAAAGAATATCTCCTTTGTCTTCTTCCGCGTCACGCCGATACTGTCCATACATGCGCGGTGAACCGCTTCGACATCGTCTAATCCGTATTTCGGCGCGAGCTTTTTATACAAATCGATATACGCACGTTCGGAATCGAAAATAACCCCGTCCATATCAAATATCACGTTCATCGTATCACATCCAATAATAAACTGATATCATTATACCGTAAAACTACAAATAATTCAACAAAACTATTGACATATCCTGAAAAGTAGAATATTATATAAATAATATATGAATAATTGTTCATATGTTCAAATGTAATCGTAATTAGTCCGGTTAAGATTGACACGGAAGAAGACGCACGCATCCTCACAATGATAATTTGTATAACGGAGGCACTTATGGCACACGAAGATCATAAAGAAATCGTACAGGAAATCAAGGGCAATATGCCCGACGCCGATACGCTTTTCGACTTGGCGGACTTTTTCAAAGTGTTCGGCGATTCCACCCGCATCCGCATCATGTGCGCGCTGTTTGAGCGCGAGCTGAGCGTTTGCTGTATCGCCGATATTGTCGGCATGGAGCAAAGCACCGTATCCCACCAGCTGCGTATCCTGCGTCAGGAGAATCTTGTCAAGGTGCGCAGAGACGGAAAACAAAGCTACTATTCGCTGGAAGACGAGCATATCCAAAAGATCTTTGAGATGGGCTTAGAGCATATTTTGGAATGATAAATCATTCGGTGAATGGTTACTGGTAAACGGTGAAGGTCGGAAGACCTGCGCCCGACTCATAATATGTTACAAAAGAGTGTGATACAATGAAACACGAATTTATTTTAGAAGGCTTGCACTGTGCGAACTGTGCGGCAAAAATCGAAGCGAAACTCAATAAAGTGCCCGCGTATCAGGAGGTGCTGTTCTCTTTCGCGACGTTAGAACTGGAAATCCATACTGAGAAAACCGATATCCGTGACGATGTTCAGCAGATCGTCGACTCGATCGAAGACGGCGTAACGGTGGTTCCTAAATCTGAGCATCAACACGATGATCATCACGAGCATCTCGGTCATCGTCACTGTGATGACGAATCATGCTGCGGACATCATCACGAACATAAACATCATCACGAGCATGAACATCATCATGATCATCAAGAAAACAGCGGACGCGGACGCCTAGTTCTGCTGATTATCGCAGCGGTCCTGTTTGCGGCAGCATTTGTTCTGCATCTGATCGGCGGATTTGAGATCATCTGCACTGTTCTGAGTATCGCGGCTGCCATCCTCGCCGGTTATGACATCATGATAGAGGGCGTAAAATCTGTTTTTAAGCGCCGCATAGATGAAACAACCTTGATGACGGTAGCTGTCATCGCGGCGATGGTCCTCGGTGAATTCGTTGAAGGCGCGGCGGTCATGGTGCTGTTCGGCATCGGCGAGCTGCTGGAGGATCGGGCGGTAGAAAAATCCCGCCGCGATATCCGCAAGCTGGCGGATATCCGCCCGGACGTCGCGTATATACATGAAAACGGCAAAAGCCGTGAAGCACATGCCAAGGACGTTGCCATTGGAACGGTACTGGAGATACCGCCGCATACACGTGTTCCGCTGGACAGCGTCATTATCGAGGGCAGCACCACGATCGACGCCTCCGCCCTGACAGGTGAATCCGCACCGATCGACGCAGCGGTCGGCTGCGAGCTGCTCAGCGGTATGATGAATAACGATAATACTGTTTATGTCCGTACCACCAAAGCGTATGCCGACAGTGCGGCGACTCGCATCGTCAAGCTGGTCGAGGAAAGCGCCAAAAACAAGGGCGAGCATGAGAAGCTGATCACTCGTTTCGCGGCTGTCTACACCCCGATCATGATCGGCATTGCCGCTTTGATTGCCATCGTCCCCTCGCTGATCACAGGCGACTGGGCGGGATGGATCCATAAGGCGCTGGTTTGTCTGGTCGCCTCCTGCCCCTGCTCTATCGTGATCTCCGTACCCCTGTCCTACTATGCGGGCATCGGCGCGGCGAGTAAGGCGGGCATGCTGATCAAGGGCGGCAGATATGTGGAAGCCATCGCCAAGGTGAAGGCGTTCGCCTTTGACAAGACCGGCACGATCACCGATAATCAAATTTCTGTATCAGAAATAAAAGCCTCGGAAAAGTATACAGAAAACGAGATCATTGCTCTTGCCGCGGCAGCAGAAGCGCACTCCGCTCACCCGATCGCAAAGGCTGTACGTACTTACTGTGAGGAACAGAATATTTCTGTTGAAGAATTAAAAGAGCACAAAGAAATCAGCGGTCACGGCGTCGAAGCCATGCGCGGCTCCGATAGGATCACGGTATGCCGAAGCACCGGCACATATGGCGTTTCGGTTCAGCTGAACGGAAAAGAGATCGGTTCGTTCTCCGTCAGCGAGCATGTCCGCGAAGAAGCGACCGAAACCCTGCGCCGCCTAAAGGAGCTCGGCATTCAAAAGAATGTGATGCTCTCCGGCGATAAAGAGGAAGCATGTCAGCGCGTCGCTCAGGATTTGCCGCTCGACGAGATACACAGCTCTCTCATGCCCGAGGACAAGGTGCTGACCGTTGAAAACCTGATCGATCAGTACGACTCCTGCGCCTTTGTCGGCGACGGCATCAACGACGCGCCGGTACTCAGCCGCGCGACCTGCGGGATCGCGATGGGACTCGGCTCCGACGCGGCGATTGAAGCGGCAGATATCGTGCTCAGCTCCGGGAGTCTTTCTCCCCTGCCACGCGCCGTACGCATAGCGCGCAAAACCCTCGCTGCCGTCAAAGCGAACATAGCTTTCTCTCTGTTTGTGAAGACAATTGTCATTATCATTGCCGTTCTGGGCGTCATCGAAGCACCGCTGTGGCTGGCGGTACTTGCCGATACCGGCGTGTGCCTGTTATGCGTGCTGAACGCTGTACGGCTGATCAAAACAAAAACGGTTCGCTGAGATTCGATCAAAGTTTCAGCCGACCGCTTTCATCAATAAACCGTTGACATTCCTACCCTTTTGCGCTAACATAGGGTAGGAATTTTGTTTTAAGGACGACGTCATGAATCAAACGCAAACATCAAATGAACAAAAATCAAAATATACCGTAGCCAATTCGCTGGTCAACTACTATCTGGCGATCATGTTCAGCTTTTTCCCGCTGTTTCTGTCAGATCAATATGCCCATGCGCGCGTGGATAAATACTGGTTTTATCTGATTGCAACCACTGTACTGATCGTTTCGGTCGGGCTGTGTATGCTTATCAGCCGAAATGAAGCAAAACGGCTGGGGCAGCCGGCTCCCCTGTTCCTGCCGCTGTCGGCTTCGGACATTTTCATGCTGTGTTTTGTGGGCTTGGCAGCGCTGTCGACTCTGCTGTCGGATCACCGTGAAGAAGCCTTCTTGGGCACCGGCGGCAGAAATAACGGTCTGCTGCTGCTCATGCTGTATACGCTGATGTACTTTATCCTCACCCGCAATTATGTCAGGAAGAGCTACGTTTTCATCATTTATCTGGCCACTTCGTCAGTTGTCGCACTGCTGACGGTACTGAACTTTTTCTATATCGATCCGGTGGAATTGCTGAAAGGTCTTGATGAAGCGACCGCCGCCGACTTTGGCTCGACGCTCGGCAACAAAAACATCATCGCAACGTTTATGTGTATTTTCCTGCCGATCGCCGTTATGCTGTTCGTTGCTGCGGAGGAAAAGCTCGTCAGGATCGCGGCAGGCGTATCCATCGTCTTTGCTTATAGCGGTTTACTGTGCGCCGACTCTACCTCTGACATTCTCGGACTGATGGTAATCCTGCCCGTGATGGCGATCATTTCGGCACGGAGCTTCCTGTATCTCAGGCGCTATCTGCTGGCGCTGACGATCCTGTTTGCGTCAGGCAAGCTGCTTTGGGCTTTTGCGCTGCTCATCGGCGATCACAACAAGGGCTTTGAATTCATGCAGGCATTTTTGATCTATCATCCCGCGATGTTCGTACCGATCCTCCTGTGCGCGGCGGGATACATGCTCATGACTGCTTCGTCCTCGAAATACGAATCCGGTTATCCGGCGAAAAAAATTCAGATCACGCTGATATCATTATTCTCTCTTGGAATTATCCTTCTGCTCGGCGCGTTCATCTATCTGAGCTTTATCGATCTCGAAACCGATATCGGCGATTTTGAAAAGCTTTTGCGCTTTGACGACTACTGGGGCACGCACCGCGGCTTTATGTGGCGGGTCAGCTTTGAGGAATTCGCGAAATTCAACCCGCTGCGCATCCTTTTCGGCTCCGGTCCGGACACCGCCTACTATGTACTGGAACCGCATTTTGCAGAGCTTTCGGAACGCTTCGGCGACGGCTCGACCGATTGCGCCCACAACGAGTTCATCAACTATCTGCTTACGCAGGGCGTGCTGGGACTGGCAGCCTATCTGGGCTTGATGGGTTCTGTGATCGTCCGCGGGTTCAAAACCGCCCGCCGCGAACCCTTTGTCTTTGTGTTCCTCTGTCCGGTGATCTGTTATCTCGCCCAATCGACGGTCAACCTGTATAATCCGATCGTCACGCCGACGATGTTCATTTTCCTGTCGCTTGCGGAAGCGCTGAACAGAACCGACAATCCGGCTGAATCCTGACAGATAAACAGCATTTAATACTAATATTCAATAAAAGACTTTAAAATAGATATTAGCGGAAAATTTCGCAGAACGCGGCGGAGGTCGCAGGCAGGCTGGCGCCTGTCAAGACCGACAACAAAGCTATGCGGAATTTTACGCAATAGATATTAAAGGGTTTTATTGAATATTAGTATAAAATACATACGATACTCCCATACATAAACCGGGGACGCCGCACAAGAAAATGCGGCGTCCCATTTTGCTTACGGCTTTTTCTTCATTGCGTCCTTCAGGCTTTTAACGGTTCCGTCGGGATAGGTAACGTCGACGTTGTCGAGCCGTTCCCGTACCTGCTCGCGAAAGCCCTTGAGATAGATCGCGTAGAGCTCCTTCTGACGTTTCTGCTCTTCTGCGCTGAGTCCCACTTCCCTCTTCTTTTTCGCAAGAGCGTTGATCTCGGCGATCAAATCCTTCATATCCATACTCTTATCCCCTCCTGCTGTCCAAGAAATCCTGCAGGATGATAGACGCCGCTACAGCGTCCACCTTCTGCTTGCGCCTTTTACCGTATACATTACCCGCGCTGAGGTAGTTGTGAGCGGTGACGGTCGTGCCGCGCTCATCCTGCATATGATGCGGGATGCCGGTTTTGTCCGTCAGCCTCGCGGCGATCTCACGCGCGCGGCAGGCGCTCTCACCTTCGGTTCCGTCCATGTTTCGCGGCAATCCGACGACGATGATCTCCGCTTTAGTTTCTATCACCTTTTCAGCGATCTTATCGATCAGCTTTTCGTCGTTATACTCGGTGATCACGCACAGCGACGAGGCGAGAAAGCCGCTTTTATCTGAAACGGCAAGCCCCGTACGCGCGTGTCCGAGATCAACGGAAATCGCTATCATTACTTCACTTCCCTAACCCTTAATAATAATGCAGCTCCACCGCGACGATGCGGCTTTTTTCATGCGTAAAATAGCTGGCGTTTGAACTATCGATGCTGTAATCGGACAGCGTGTTATTCACCGCGTTCATATAATCGAAGAAGTACTGGGGATAATCCGCAAACAGCCTAAGCACGGTACTTTCGTAATCCATGCTTTCATCGATATAAAATACAAAGAAATCCTCGCGGTTCTCGGCAGAAGCGAGCAGACCGCTCTTGACGTCCGCGCCGTCAAAGTCGGACAGCACGGGCGTTTTGTTCACATACCAGCCCATGGAGCTGTCCATGCACACGGGAACGAAAATATTCATCACACTGCCGTTGATATCGCCGTCCTCTCCGTTAATCTGATCGTCGCTGAGCTCCGAGAACAGCGGTGAGAGCGTGTGATCCTCCAGTATGAAACTGTCGGTCACGTTAAAGTAAATATACCGGGCGTAGGTTTCCTCGCGGTCGTCCCATGTCACATCCGCCTGATACCAGCTGCCGCCGAGCCTGACGGCGTTCCACATATGCATCTGATCGTGGCTTTGACCCATCACGCCGACGCAGTCCACACCCAGCCCGTTCAACAGCATCTGGAACGCGCGCGCGTAACCCTCACAAACGGTGACCTGATTCACCAGCGCTCCGTAAACGGTATAGACGTCTGGATCGTTATTGTCGAAATTGATGGTATCGACATTGTCGTCATACGCGACGTGTTCGAGCAGATAGTCATGCACCGTCACCTCGCGGTCAAATTCGGACAAGCCGTCGGGAACGGAGGCATAAAACTCGTTCGCCGCAGCCCGCACCGCGTTCACTCTCTCGTCAACCTCTTCGGCAGAGTAGTTCGAATACACCTGCACGACCGTCTTGCTGTCGTCGCTGTAAAAGCCCATCGTTCCGGTCATCCAGAAGATCTCCGGATGATCGTCGGTCATCGCCTTGAGCGCGGTGCGCACCTGCGATTCCTTCATCGGATAGCCTTGGAGCTCGATCTGGGGCATCGCATAGCGTCCGGTATCTTCATCCCGATCGGGCGAGATATCATAACAGATGCCGAGCAGCTCCTCGTAGAGCTTCTTTTCGCTCTCCGCGGGTAGCGCGTCATAAGCGTAAGCGGAAGTGACGGGCTCATAACCCTCGCTGTAGGTCAGCTCGTCAGGCACCACCTCATAATAGGGGTTGACCGTCTCAACCGTTTCCGGCGTCCCGAAGGACGGAAGATACTCCGAGATACTGCATGCGCTCAGGCACAGCGTCAACGCCATCGTCAATAACAACGCAATTATCTTTTTCATCATTAATTTATTCATAGTATTCATAGAACATTTCAAAAATCAACAGATTTCGGTCATCATCGAAATAGTACGGTGTGTCGGCGTCATCATAGAGACGCACATCGCTCAGCCTTTCGTTCGCCAGCTCCAGCGCCTCGTAATAAGGCTGATAACCGTCAAACAGCGCGTCCCCAAAGGCATCAAGGGTATAATCATCATTATCCACCACAACCAGAAGGGATTTGCGGTCCTTCTCAGCCGCCGTGACAAAGCCGTCGCACAGCTTGTCTACGTCGGGAGCGGTCAGGACGACGCCCTCACGCAGATAGTAGCAGTATTCCGTCGCGGTACAAGACGCCGGGACAAAAGTGTTGATATAGCTTTCCAGCTCCAGATACTTGTAATAGTTGATTTCACGATAAGTTTTATCCACGGTATGGTCGGCGAGCAGGATATCATCGGGAATATTGAGATAATAGAACACGTCGCCGAGGTCTTCATCCTCATACCAATCGTCCCATGTACAATCACACCAATACCAATCGTTATCGAACTGAACGGCGTTCCACATATGCAAATCACTTGCATCATCGCTGTCTCCATCTCCGTCATCAGAGGCAAGACCGCAGATACACACGGCGTCGACGCCGATCTCGGAACACAGATAGTCAAACGCCCGGGAATAACCCTCGCAGACCGCTTTCTGATCGATCATCACACCGTAAAGATTATAGATAGACGGGTGATTATCGCCGTAATCATCGGAGCTGTCCACTTCCTCATCATATGTACAATTGTTGATGATATACCTGTAAACATACTCCTCGCGCTCATATTCGCTCAAGCCCTGCGGGAGCTGACCGAAAAAGCTTTTGAAGGCGTAATCGAGCTTCTTCATCATTCTGACAACCTCGGCAGCGGTATAATATGAGCTGAAGGTCACGGTATAAGCATCCTGATTGATATAATACGTATTAAAATCTGTCGCCATCCAAAAGATCTCAGGATGATCATCGAGTACCGCTACCAACGTCTCCTCTATCAGCTTATCCGAGAATCTCTCTGAGCCGAGCATCAAGGGACGCATCGCGTACTCGCCGTCAAAGCTGCCCTCTTTATCCGAGAAGCAATAGACCCCGTCGAGGATGCGGTCATACAGCTCGCGCTGTTCATCCGACGGCAGCGCGTCGTAAGAATGGGTCGTGCGCTTTGCTTCGTAACCGGACACATAGAAAAAGTCGATGCGATTGACAATATGGTAACCCTCCTCGTCGTCGTGATATCCGACGTCGATATCCTTGCCGGTCAGCGGCATATCGGTATACTTTGCTTCCGGTTCGGTCGGTATCGGTTCTTCTTCAACCAGAAAGCTGAAGAGTTGGTTACAAGAGCAAAGAGATACTGCCAATAAAACCGCTGACAATATGCAAACGATCTTTTTCATCAAAAGCCCCTTTCATCGATCGGCAGTGTCGCGATCGCGTTGAGATCGCTCTGCGCGATATTACCCGCCAGATACTCGTAGTACCCCTGCGCTCCGACCATCGCGCCGTTGTCGCCGCAGAGAGATTTTTCGGGCATATACAAATCATATTTGCCTTTGCAAAGACGACTGAGCTCCCTGCGCAGGAGCGAATTCGCGGACACGCCGCCCGCGATTACCAGCGTTTTGTAACCGAGGTCATCGGCAGCTCGCAGAAAGTTGTCCGTCAGACAGCCGACCACGGCTTTGCGGTAAGAAGCGCAGACGTCCGCGACAGGAATCTCCTCACCCTTTTGCTGCTTATTATGGATCAGGTTAATGACGGCGGTCTTGAGTCCCGAGAACGAAAAATCATAGGGCGCACCGTCCACATGCGGATGCGGCATAGGGAAGGCGCTGTCGTCGCCGTCCTCGGCGATCTTATCCAGCTCCACACCGCCCGGATAGGGTATCCCCATCGCGCGTGCGGCTTTATCGAACGCCTCGCCCGCCGCGTCATCGCGGGTGCGTCCGATGACACGCATATCGGTGTAGTCAAGCACCTCGACAATATGGCTGTGACCGCCCGAGACAACCAAGCATAAAAAGGGCGGTTTTAATTCTCTATGTGAAATATAATTCGACGCGATATGTGAACGCAGATGATGCGTCGGGATCAGCGGCTTCCCGGTCGCCAACGCCAGACCCTTTGCGAAATTCACGCCCACCAGCAGCGCACCGATCAAACCCGGCGCATGTGTCACGGCGATAGCGTCGATATCGTCAAGCGTACAGTCGGCTGTTTTGATCGCTTCATCCACGACGCCGACGATCGCCTCCGCATGCCGGCGGGACGCGATCTCGGGCACCACGCCGCCGTAGAGCTTGTGTTCTTCTATCTGCGACGCGACGATATTAGACAGAACGGTCCTGCCATCCTCCACCACAGCCGCGGCGGTCTCGTCACAGCTGCTTTCAATTGCTAAGATTTTCATATTTTATCTCACTTTTTCTACAGCATCAGCCGATATATCAGCGCATCCTCTTTGGGATGTTTATAATACCCCTTGCGAACGGCTATTCTTGCAAATCCGAGACTTTCATACAGCGTGATCGCAGGCGCGTTGCTATCTCTGACTTCTAAAAATATTTCTTTCAGGGAATTATCATTTGTGACCGCCTGTATCAGCTCCCTTGCGATCCCTCGTCTGCGGTGATCGGGATGAACGGCGACCTCGATAATACTGCCTTCGTCCAAAATCTGCTCAAAAGCCAGATAGCCGACGACCATCCCTTCGTCCAATGCAACGATTGATTGAGAATCAGGCTTATCCAACTGTGTGCGGATCGTATCGGGCGACCAAGCGCATTCACCAAAGCAGATATCAAGCAACACTTTCACACCATCGATATGCTCCGACAGCATTTTTGTCAGTCTCATAAAGAAGTCATCAGCACCTTGACCGCGCCGACGATATCATCGCGGCATTTGCGGTAGGCTTTCAGATCGCCGCCGTAGGGATCGACGATATCCATCCGCAGATCGTAGGGATCGTCCACGTTCGGCGCACGATACAGCACACGCACAAGATCGGCTGGGATGCCGATGGATTTTAATATCTCGGCGTGTTCCTCGGTCAGACCGACAAACAGTGAATACTGATTCAGGTCGATCGCCGGTAAAAAACGGGTGGCGTGCATCGTCAGATCAAGACCGATCTCCGCGACCGCCTGTACTGCGTTCGGCGACGCGGGACGGGCGCCCACCGCAGCAACGCCGGCGCTTTCGGCACGCCATTCCAAACCTTTTTCTTCTGCAATAGAATTAAAAATAACCTCTGCCATCGGACTGCGGCAGGTGTTGCCGGTGCAGACAAACAGTATCTTTTTCATTCTGAATAACCCCGTTTCAGTGGAATAAAGCCTTCCCCTCAAGGGGAAGGCTGTTGCATACTACAGCGTACACCATTGTCAGCCTTTCGCCTCATACCATGTTTCTCCCATCGATGCATCTGCGGTGAGGGGTACGGTCAGCTGTACGGCGTTCTCCATCTCTTCCTGCAGGATCATCGCGACCTGCATGCTCTCAAGCGCGGGCGCTTCGACAATCAGCTCGTCGTGCACCTGTAAGATCAGCCGTGCTTCCAGACCCTCTTTATGCAGCCTTTCATCCACACGTACCATCGCGATCTTGATGATATCGGCAGCGGTACCCTGAATGGGCGCGTTTCGGGCAACACGTTCGCCAAAGGAGCGGGTGTTGAAGTTGGACGCGGACAGCTCCGGCAGATAGCGTCGTCTGCCGAGCATCGTGCTGACAAAGCCGTCGTTTTTCGCTTTTGCGATGGTCTCGTTCATATAGCTGTCGATCGCGGAAAACCGCGCCAGATAATTATCGATATATTTCTGCGCCTCGCGCACGGTAACGCCGATATCCTTCGAGAGCGAAAATGCGCCGATGCCGTAGACAATACCGAAGTTGACCGCCTTCGCGCGTGAACGCATCAGCGGCGTGACCATACCGATCGGCACGCCGAACACCTCGGACGCCGTCACGGTATGGATGTCAACGCCGTCGGTAAACGCCTTGAGCATGGTTTTGTCGCCCGCCATATGAGCGAGCACGCGCAGCTCGATCTGTGAATAATCGGCATCAACCAAAACACAGCCGTCCTTCGCCTTGAAGAAGCGTCGGAACTCGCGGCCGCGCTCGGTACGTACAGGGATATTCTGCAGATTCGGCTCCGTGGAGCTGATGCGTCCGGTACGGGTCTCGGTCTGGTTGAAGGACGAGTGGATACGTCCGTCGGAAGCGACCTTGTCGATCAGTGAGTCGCAGTAGGTGGATTTGAGCTTTGCCACCGTGCGGTATTCGAGGATCTTCGCGATCACCGGATGCAGCGGCAAAAGGCTTTCCAGCACCTCGGCGTTGGTCGAGTAGCCGCTCTTGGTCTTTTTTCGGGTCGGCAGGTTCAATTCCTCAAACAGCGCTTTTGCGAGCTGCTTGGGCGAATTGATATTGAACTCGTAGCCGACGTCCTCATAAATCGACTGCTGTAATTCCTCGGCCTCTTTGCCGAGCTGCTCGCCGTAGCTGCGGATCGCGTCGACGTCCACCTCGAAGCCGAGATTTTCCATGCGGGCGAGCACTCTCGCGAGCGGAATCTCGATCTCGTATAACAGCTTATCATTGCCGATATCATGGATATCATCCGCAAGCCGTCTGCACAGGGCGAGCAGGGCGTGGATAAAGCCCAGCCCGTCTGCCCCATCCTCCGCCGCGGCGACAGGGATACTGTACGCGGCGCACAGCCTTTCGAGCTCATAACTCGACGACGACGGGCTGAGCAGATAAGCCGCCAGCGAGGTATCAAAGGTGATATCGACCTCTATCCCCTCGCGGTCACAGTAGGCAAAGATCGGCTTGCTGTTATCGGTATAGAGCTTCTTGCCGCTCTTTAACACTCTGTTTATTTCTTCTGAAGAATTAATTTGGTATAATATTTCTTCCGTAGAAATATATGCGGTCTCAGGAACGCTTAAAGAGGCTCCCTCTCCTAAGGGAGCTGTCACCGCAGGTGACTGAGGTTTGCTAAAAGAAATTTGAATATATAAATCTTTATTCTCTGAAAGAATTTTGTCGACCGTTTCCGCATCGGCATCCGCGATTCGAAACGTCCGCTTTACATCCTGCTCAACAACCTTGTCCTCAGATAGCTCCAAGCCAAACTTTTTGATCAGCGAGAACAGCTCCAGCCGCGCCATCAGCCTTGCTGCGGCAGCTCTATCCCCCTCGCCGACCTTGTAGCTGTCAAGATCGGTATCCACAGGAGCTGTCAGACAGATTTCGCCGAGCATACGGCTCATGTAGCAGTTGTCCTTATCCTTTTCCAGCTTTGCTCGCATGCCGGGCTTAATGTCGAGCTCATCAAGGTGCGCATAAATATAGTCGATATCGCCGTACTTTTGAATCAGCTCGGTCGCACCCTTGGGACCGATACCTGCAACGCCCGGTATATTGTCGGAGCTGTCCCCCTGGATCGCCTTGATTTCGATCAGCTTTTTCGGCTCCACGCCGTATTCCTCTTTGACGACGTCGGGTGTATACAGCATGGTACCATTGAGGTTTTTGCACAAGCGAACGGACACATTGTCATTGACCAGCTGCAGGCTGTCGCGATCTCCTGTTGCAATCACACAGGTATTGCCTGTGTCGGAGCACACCTTAGAGAGTGTGCCGAGGATATCGTCGGCTTCATACCCCTCGCAGGTCACAAGCTTGTATCCCAGATATCCGAGCAGCTCTTTTAACGGAGCCATCTGCATATGCAGCTCTTCAGGCATGCCCTTTCGGTTCGCTTTGTAAAGATCGTACGCCTTGTGGCGGAAGGTCTTGGTCTTGAGGTCAAAAGCGATGGCGACAGCATCGGGCTGTAAGTCCGCTTTCATGCGCTCAAACATGGTCAGAAAGCCGTAGATCGCGTTGGTGAACTGACCGTCCTTTGTCGTCAGCGGCTTAATGCCGTAAAACGCGCGATTGAGTATACTGTTTCCGTCTACTACTAATAATTTCATTGTGAATCTCCGATTCAGATAACAGTTAACAAATAACAGATAATAGTGAATGGCGGGACACCCGCACCCGATTATAGAGAAATACAAACGTACTACAAATCCAAAACGCTTCAGCGTTTCCCATCACTGTTCTCTGTTCTCTATTCTCTGTTATCTAATTATTTACAGTTTATACACCACATTCCCCGTGATCCAGTTGGTGCGGTACAACCTCGGCACACGCTTCGATACGGCACACAGCACCTCGTAGCTGATGGTGTTTCCCCAGCGAGCGACATCCTCAGCGGTGGGCTCGCCGTCCTTGCCGTTGCCGAAAACGACCACCACGTTACCGACCTTTGCTTCGGGGAAGCCGGTGACGTCCAGCATGGTCTGATCCATGCAGATACGCCCGACGATCGGACAGTTTTTGCCGAACTTCTTGGTTTCATCCCATACGAACATATAACCGTCCTTAGCATATGCCCGTATGTAGCCGTCCGCATAGCCGACCGGCACCGTCGCGATCCGCATGTCGCGCTCAGCGGTGAAGGTGCGCCCGTAGCTGACAGTAGTGCCCGCCTTGACGGTCTTGACATGCGAGATCAGGGTTTTCAGCCGCATAGCGGGCTTGAGCTCGAGCGGATTGCGCATCACTCCCGACGGCGCATAGCCGTACAGAACGATGCCCGCGCGCACCATATCCAGCCGCATCGCGGGATAATCCATGATCGCGCCGGAGTTAGAGCAGTGGCGGATTGCAAATGTGATGCCTGCCTTTTCCAGTTCGTCCGCAGTATGCGTAAAATTCTCGTACTGCTTCATCGTGTAAGCTTCACCGTTCCCGCCGTCATCCGCGACCGCAAAATGGGTAAAGATCCCTTCGGGGATGATGTGTGGCAGGGTGCAGACTTCTTTAATTTCCGAAATAGAATTATTGTCACGCGGGAACTCCTGACACATAAATCCGATGCGGCTCATACCGGTATCCGCCTTGATATGCGCTTTGACGTCAACATCGAACTCCTCGCACCAATGTGAAAGCTCCTTCGCGTATCCCAGACTGTAAACCGCCTGTGAAATATTTTGTCTGTACAGATCGAGGCAGCGGTTCGCGGGCGTGTAGCCTAAAATCAAAATCGGCTCGGTGATTTCGGCGCGCCGCAGCTCCAGTGCTTCATCCAGATTGGATACTGCCAAAAAATCTACGCCCAGCTCATGGTATAGCTTACTGATCTCCACAGCGCCGTGACCGTAGCCGTCCGCCTTGACGACACAGCAGAGCTTAACGCCCTCGCCTATCGCTTTACGGATCACCTCATAGTTATGCCGGATCGAGTCCATATTGATCTCCGCCCACAAGCGGCGGGTAAAAACAAAATTGTCTTCCAAATCATTCACCTCGTCAGAAGCATATATAGTTATTATAATACAATTCTAGTCTATTTACAATATATTTTTATAACTTGACTTTACGAACTTGACTTTCGATAGACCGCAGTATAGAATAGAGTACAGATATTTATCGATCGAGATTGTCGCGGCGCATACAATTCTGCTTTGACGATTTGTATGCCATGCGATAACATTGATGAAAGCTGTGATACCATGAAAAAATCCTCCAACAACACCAAAAGCAAGATCGTCTCCGCGGCGTGGCAGCTCTTTTACGAACAGGGCTTCGACAGCACCTCGGTGGACGAGATTGTGCGCGTATCCGGCACCTCAAAGGGCTCTTTTTACCACTACTTTGACTCGAAAGACAGCCTGATCGGTTCTCTCGCCTACCTCTTTGACGAAAAGTATACCGAACTGGAAAAGACTCTGGACTACAGTAAGAACGCAGTTGACAACATGATTTACCTCACACGCGAGCTGTGCATGATGATCGAAAACACCATCGACATCGAGCTCTTGTCCCGCCTGTACGCCCAACAGCTTTCAAAGCGCGGTGAAAAAGAACTGCTCGACCGCAGCCGCATGTACTATCGCTTGCTGAAAAAACTCGTTTTGCTCGGTCAGGAGCGCGGCGATATCACCCGCAAAAAATCTTCTGCAGAGATCGTCAGGCTGTATGCAATCGCCGAGCGGGCGTTGCTGTACGATTGGTGTCTGCACGGCGGAGAATATTCTTTAACAGAATATTCCGCAACTGTTATGCCGCTGTTTCTCAGCGGTCTAAGAGAATAATCACTGAATCAACGTAAAAGGAAAAGCGCTTCTTCATCAGGAAGAAACGCTTTTTTGATGATGATTAATCCTCGACCAGCTTTGCGCCGCAGCCCGCGCAGAACTTTGCCTGACCGCGAATAAACTCACGCCCGCATACATGACAGAAACGCCTGTCGGACTGCACCGTCTGCCCGACGGCAGGTTCCGAGAAGCCTGACTGCTGCACGGCATTGGGTTGTGCCGCGTTAGGCTGCGCGGTATTCGGTGGAGCAGCATTGGGTTGTGCACCGTTCGGCTGGGCGTTCGGATATTCCGGATACAAACGAAGGGATTCTATCGGATAGGCGATATAGCCGGGAGGCGGAGGCGTGCGGATCGGAAAAGGAAAGTACGGCGTTCCGTCGGGATTGACAGCGTTATTCTCATGATGACGGATGGGATGCCTGCACACGCCGCAGTAGACAAAGCCGTCAGGATACCACGGACGGAATCCGAGCTGATAGTCGGTATATGCCGTGTAGTTGCGGCAGTTCGGGCAAACAGCGCGGTAATTCAGACCACTATGCCATGTGACTCTTTGATACGACACGAGAACATCTCCTTTGATATGATGTTGCGTTAATTATACCATTCTCATAAGGCAAATGCAAGCGGCAAAGGCTTATCGAAATACATGCATTCGAATGAATAAATTTTTCAGTCACTATTTTAGTCTATTATTTAGTTTAGTATATTTTCTTTGAGTTTATCAGTAAAGTTTCATTAATTAACGTTTTCTGTATTATATTTGGTCTATACTTTGTTCTGTATTGCGTTTCATGTTTTAATGTGCTAAAATATATGGGTATTGCGGAAATAACGCGATAGATAATTCTAATATAGAATTTTGGAGGGAAAAGAATGTCAACCAACACCATTATCATCCTCGTTGCGTTTGTCGTCTACATGGGCATGATGATCCTCATCGGCGCATTGAACTCGAAGCAAAGCAACAACGAGGACTACTTCCTCGGCGGCAGAGGACTCGGCTCCTGGACAGCGGCGCTGTCTGCGCAAGCGTCCGATATGAGCGGCTGGCTGCTGATGGGCCTACCCGGCGCGATTTATGTCGCCGGAACCGGAGAGGTCTGGATCGCGATCGGTCTTTTGATCGGCACCGTGCTCAACTGGTTCCTTGTCGCGCGCAGACTCAGAAAGTACACCATCGTCGCGAACAACTCGCTGACCATCCCGAGCTTCTTTGAAAACCGCTTCCACGACAAGAAGGGCGTCTTAAAGCTCGTATCATCCATCATCGTCATCGTGTTCTTTGCGGTCTACACCGCCTCCGCCTTTGCTTCGGGCGCAAAGCTCTTCGCGAACGTATTCGGCACCGGCGCTGAGGACAAGACCGCCTACATGGTCGGTCTGATCGTCGCAGCTGTCGTTATCCTGGTCTACACCCTGCTGGGCGGCTTCAAGGCGGTCTGCTACACAGACTTTATCCAGGGCTTGCTCATGCTGGTCGCTATCTTAGCGGTGCCGATCATCGCCTACATCGGCATCAGCGGCGACCTGACCGGCGCACTGGGCGCAAAGGGCGTTACCGATCCCGCAGGATTCTTGAGCCTGATGAAAGACGGCGAGGGCAAAAACATCACCGCTGTATCCATCATCAGTAACCTTGGCTGGGCGCTGGGTTACTTCGGCATGCCCCATATCCTTGTCCGCTTCATGGCGATCAAGAGCGACAAAGAGGTCAAGAAGAGCCGCGTTATCGCTATCGTATGGGTCATCCTGTCACTGGGCGCCGCGTCCTTCCTCGGTCTGGTAGCAAGAGGCTTCCTGAGCGAAGATCTCGTCGCGAGCGGCAAGTCTGAGGTCGTCTTTATCAAGACCATCCAGCAGATCTTCGACGGCAACTTCATCCTCGTGTTCATCGGCGGCGTATTCCTCTGCGGTATCCTTGCAGCAATCATGAGCACGGCTGACAGCCAGCTGCTGGTCACCGCATCCGCGGTATCCGAGGACATGTATAAGGGCGTTATCAACAAGAAAGCTTCTGAGAAGAACGCGCTGAACGTCGGCAGGATCGCCGTTGTTGCAGTCGCTGTCATCGCTTTTGTGATCGCGCTCGATCCGAACAGTTCCGTCATGGGTCTGGTTTCCGACGCGTGGGCGGGCTTCGGCGCCGCCTTCGGTCCGATCATTCTGCTGAGTCTGTTCTGGAAGCGCTTTAACCTGCCCGGCGCTATCGCGGGTATGGTGACAGGCTTCGCGACCGTTATCCTGTGGGACTACATCCCCTTCGGCGGCGAGACCCTGTACGCTAAGACCGGTCTGTACTCTCTGGTACTCGGCTTCGGTCTGGCGCTGATCGTCGCGGTCGTCGTGACCCTGATCACCAAGGCTCCGTCCAAGGAGATCACCGACGAGTTCGATAAGGTCAAGACCGTAGAAATATAAAACATACTCTGTTTATCGCAACGCTCCCGATTCTCTCGGGAGCGTTTTTCTCCATACAAATCTACAATGTCACGGTTTTTCTTGCAATTATCACAGATATCCGTATAATAGAGCTATATATATAATAAGGAGCATCATCATGAACGACATGCTGCATCAAAACTATTCCAGACAAGGGAAAGAGTCCTTCGTTCTGGGGATAACAGGATTGCTTCTGCACCTGCCCGTGTTTTTAACGATAAACTGCTTCCTTTGGTGCGAATCGGTCGCCCTGATTGCAGGAATTGCCGGACTGATACTGGGAATCAACTCACGCAAAAAGCTCAAAGAAAATAACAGACTCGGTCTTGCCGGAGCGATCCTCTCCAGCCTTACACTAATAGGCTTTGCACTTGCGATTTTGTATTTGACCGTTGCATTCTCCCGTGTATCAAATGCCATTTCCGCTATTGCCGGCAATCCGTGGTAATTTGCTTTATTTTGATCCGGCAACGATCCGCTCTCACTTGAGGGCGGTTTTTCTTTTATCAAATTAACAATGACACGGTTTTTACCGATTGTTACAAGAATGAAACAGAACACAATATATTGTGGTGTACCCTTTTTGCTTCACAATAAATTGTTATAATTCTTTTAAAGACATCAATTTTATTTTTCTTATCAAAATCACCAAAGAAATATTTTTTTCTCGTGTAAAATACCGATTGATTTCGAGCGTCCAATCTGCTATATTATGACAGGATTTCGCCCTGTGCACAAGATATAGCGACGGGCATGCTTTTTGTAACAAAAGTATTACAGCCGAAAACACCACCGAAACCAAAATGCAAAACTGAAGGAGCGTATGAGTTAACATGAGCAAGATTAAGAAGATTTTAAAGCGCGACGGACGCGCGGTAACTTTCGACAAGGAAAAGATCACCCAAGCGATTTTCAAGGCGGCTCACGCCATCGGCGGCAACGATTATGACAGTGCCGAAGCGCTTGCCAACAAGGTAATCGAATACCTCGAAGCGGAGGAAAACGAAGCCCCCACCGTCGAGCACGTACAGGATACCGTCGAGAAGATCCTGATCGAGAACGGTCACGCCAGAACCGCGAAGGAATTCATCCTTTACCGCGCGGAGCGCACCCGTGTCCGCGAGATGAACACCAAGCTGATGAAGGTCTATGAAGACCTGACCTTCAAATCCGCGAAGGATAACGACGTCAAGCGCGAGAACGCCAACATCGACGGCGATACCGCGATGGGCACCATGCTCAAATACGGCTCAGAGGGCGCGAAGGAATTCTACCAGATGTACGTCCTCAACCCGAAGTTCGCTAAAGCGCACCGCGAGGGAGACATCCATATCCACGATCTCGATTTTCTGACCCTGACCACCACCTGCTGCCAGATCGATCTCCTGAAGCTGTTCAAAGGCGGCTTCTCCACCGGTCACGGCTTTATCCGCGAGCCCAACGATATTTCCACCTACGGCGCATTAGCCTGCATCGCGATCCAGTCTAACCAGAACGACCAGCACGGCGGTCAGTCCGTACCGAACTTCGACTACAGCATGGCGCCCGGCGTCATCAAGACCTATAACAAGCGCTACCGCGCGAACCTTTCCAGAGGCGCGGAGCTGCTCGCTGACGACGAGAACGCCAAAGAGAGCATCGAGGCGATCTGCGCTGCCGCAGAAGCCGCTACCGGCGAGATGGCAAAGCTCGAAGCCGCCGCGGAATATGATGCGAAAGAGCTCGAGCTCCTGACCGAAAAATACGGTGAGAAGATTGCCGGCAAGCTGCAGCGCTTTGCCAAAAAGCATGCACTTACAGAGACCGACCGCGCTACCTTCCAGGCGATGGAAGCTGTCGTCCACAACCTCAACACCATGCACTCCCGCGCAGGCGCTCAGGTACCCTTCTCCTCCATCAACTACGGTACCGACACCTCTCCCGAGGGTCGTATGGTCATCAAAAACATCCTGCTCGCTACCGAAAAGGGTCTGGGCAACGGCGAGACTCCCATCTTCCCCGTCCACATCTTCAAGGTAAAAGAGGGCGTCAACTACAACCCCGGCGATCCCAACTACGACCTCTTCAAGCTCTCTTTCCGCGTTTCGGCGAAGCGCCTCTTCCCCAACTATGCCTTCATCGATGCGCCCTATAACCTCGCATACTATAAAGAAGGTCATCCCGAGACCGAGGTTGCCTATATGGGCTGCCGTACCCGCGTCATCGGCAACCGCCACGATCCCTCCCGCGAGATTACCTACGGCAGAGGCAACCTGAGCTTCACCTCCATCAATCTGCCGAGACTTGCGATCCTTAGTAACAAAAACATCGACTTCTTCTTTGAGCAGCTCGACCGCATGCTCGACCTTTGCATCGACCAGATCCTAGAGCGCTTCGAGATCCAGTGCCAGAAGCACGTGCGCAACTATCCTTTCCTGATGGGTCAGGGCGTATGGATCGACTCCGACAAGCTCAGTATCGACGACGAGGTGCGAGAAGTGCTCAAGCACGGCACCCTCAGTATCGGCTTCATCGGTCTGGCGGAAACACTGGTAGCCCTGATCGGCAAGCATCACGGCGAATCTGAAGAAGCCCAGCGTCTGGGTCTGGAGATCGTCAGCTTCATGCGCAAAAAGCTCGATAAGAAGGGTGAAGAGACAGGTCTGAACTTCACCTGTCTTGCCACTCCCGCAGAGGGTCTGTCCGGACGCTTTGTCCGCATCGACAAAGAGCGCTTCGGCGTGATCAAGGGCGTGACCGACCGCGAATACTACACCAACTCCTTCCACGTTCCCGTATACTTCCCCATCAACGCTTTCGATAAGATCAAGCTCGAGGCTCCCTACCACGCGCTGACCAACGCCGGTCATATCTCCTACATCGAGCTCGACGGCGATCCCACTGAGAACCTCGAAGCATTCGAGCAGGTCGTTCGCTGCATGAAGGAGGAGGGCATCGGCTACGGCTCGATCAACCATCCCGTCGACCGCGACCCCGTATGCGGCTACACCGGCATCATCGGCGACTACTGCCCCAAGTGCGGACGCAAGATCGTTAAGAACGGCATGCAGGTCGAGCGCATCCGCCGCATCACCGGCTACCTTGTCGGCACACTGGACCGCTTCAACAACGCCAAAAAGGCGGAGGTCAAGGACAGAGTCAAGCACAGCTTGGGCAGTGCCGAGGAAAGCATATTAGAAGCGATCTAAACCTTATCACCAATCAACTTTAACATTGATGCAGGGCGGGTGCAAGCCCCGCCCTGCTGTCTGTCTATCAAACCAAGGAGCAAATCTATGTCCGAAACCAAAACACCCCTGCGCTTAGCCGGCGTTGTGCGAGAAAGCATCGTGGACGGTCCCGGCATCCGCATGACGGTTTTCGTGCAGGGCTGTCCGCACCACTGCAAGGGCTGTCACAACGAACACACATGGGACTTTGACGGCGGCTATGAAAGCAGCGTCGAACGCGTGCTCGAGGAAGCCGCGAAGGATCCCCTGCTCAAGGGCATCACCCTTTCCGGCGGAGAGCCGTTCTGTCAGGCGGAGGCTTTGACCGTGCTGGCAAAGAGGGCGCACGCCATGGGACTGAATGTGTTCTGCTATACGGGCTATACCTTTGAGAGACTTTGGTCGCAATTCACCGAGCATCCGGAATATCGTGAGCTTTTAGAACAATGCGACTGGCTGGTGGACGGACCGTTCATTGAAGAAGAAATGAGCCTGATGCTCCACTTCCGCGGCAGCCGCAACCAGCGTATCCTCGACGCGCCTCGATCTTTAAAGGATGGCAAGGCGGTACTGTCAGAGTATAATTGATCGGTTGAGATTGCCACTGCTCTTGAACACGCGTGTTCAAGAGCTTCGCAATGACAATCATAAAAATGACAACCAAAAAACAGAAACCATTGAAAAGAGCGTCGGAGCATCCGGCGCTCTTATTTAGTGATCAGTGACAAGTGACCAGTGGTTAGTATAGCGGGTCGCGTGACGCAAGCGTACGCTCCGATTAATATTAATTCAGGTGTGGGCGAAGCCCACCCCTAACTGACCGCTAATCACTTACCACTAATCACTCATTCAGCGTTTTTCACAACTTCTATGCCATCTTTTTGCTAACTTTGTCCTGTTGTTTTTCTCCGAATTCTATGGTATCATGAATATGTATATGGAATTACTATTGATAATTCTTATTCAGAATCATAATAAACAAATCGAAACATCTTGAAAGGATGGAAGACCATGGTAGTTAAGGACATTATTGACATTTTAGAGGGCGAAGTCATCTGTGAGGGCGACCTCAACACCGAGATCAAGACCGCCTGCGGCTCCGACATGATGAGCGACGTTCTGGCGTTCGTCAAGGATCAGAGCGTCCTGCTGACCGGACTTGTGAATCCGCAGGTCGTGCGCACCGCCGAAATGATGGACATGGCGTGCATCGTCTTTGTGCGCGGGAAAATGCCCGATCAGGGCATCATCGACCTTGCCGAACAGCGCGACATCACCCTGATCAAAACGCGCTTCAGGATGTTCACCGCCTGCGGCAAGCTGTATGAGGGCGGACTCTCAGGAGGTACCGCGGTATGAGCAGTATCCATCTTCACTATGACGTCAATGCCGAGGATTTCACCCGCGCGGGCGAGGCTTCCGGCTCCGTCAAAAAGCGCCTGAAAGCGCTGGGCTATAACTCCGACGCGATCAGACGGGTCGCCATCGCCATGTATGAGGCGGAGATCAACATGGTAATCCATGCCGACGGAGGCTTTGTTGACGTAGATATCTACCCGGACCATGTGGATATCCTGCTGTCCGACCACGGTCCCGGCATCCCCGATGTTGACAAAGCGATGCAGGAAGGCTTTTCCACCGCGCCCGACAACGTGCGCAGCCTCGGCTTCGGCGCCGGAATGGGTCTGCCGAACATCAAAAAGTATACCGACGACATGCGCATCGAAACCGTAATCGGCAAAGGTACGGACTTATATTTGACCGTCCGCGTCGCGGAATCATGATTAAAAGATAACAGAGAAAAGAGAACAGATAAAAGTGAAGGACGGGGACACCCGATTAATAAAGCTGACTTTATTAACTTTAGCGTTATTCAGAAGCGTAATATATCATATGACGATATCCATTCCAAAAGCCATCAGGCATTCCCGCAACTGTTCTCTGTTATCTATTATCTGTTATCTGAACATATCCTTTTATCCAACACACAAGGTAAGAATAAATGAACAACAAATACTTCCACTCTGTCGAGCTGGATCCGGAGCTGTGCTGCGGCTGCACCAACTGTCTCAAGCGCTGTCCCACCGAGGCGATCCGCATACGCGGCGGAAAGGCGCACATCCTCTCTGAGAGGTGCATCGACTGCGGCGAGTGCATCCGCATTTGTCCGCATCACGCGAAGCGCGCGCGCTCCAACTCACTCGACGAAATACAACCGTATAAAATCAAGGTCGCCATCCCCGCTCCCGCGCTGTTCGGTCAGTTCAACAACCTGAACGATATCGACATCGTACTGACAGGGCTTCGGGCGATGGGCTTTGACGTCATCTACGAGGTCAGCCGCGCCGCCGAGCTGGTCAGTGAAGCAACACGGAACCTGATCCGCGAGGGAAATCTCGAAAAGCCGATCATCAGCTCCGCGTGTCCTGCTGTCGTACGCCTGATCAAGATACGCTTCCCTGAGCTTTGCGACAACGTCCTGCCGCTGCTGGCGCCTATGGAGGTCGCCGCGCGTATGGCACGCAGAGAGGTCATCGAGATGACCGGCGTGAGCGACGAAGACATCGGCGTATTCTTCATCACACCCTGTCCCGCAAAGGTCACCGAGATCAACAACCCCAACAGCTCCGAGAAGAGCGCTGTTTCGGGCGCGATCGCGATCTCGCAGATCTACCCCGAGCTGACAGGCAAGATGGATAAGCTCAAGGTCATCGAACCGATCGCGCAGTCGGGTCTGATCGGCGTCGGCTGGGCGACGTCCGGCGGTGAAGCCGCTGCTATGCTGGGCAACAAATACTTAGCTGCCGACGGTATAGAGAACGTGATCCGCGTGCTCGAAGAGCTGGAGGACGAACATATCCACGACATCGAATTTATCGAGCTGAACGCCTGCTCCGGCGGCTGTGTCGGCGGCGTACTGGCGGTGGAGAACCCTTATGTCGCACAGGCGCGCATCCAGAATCTGCGCAAATATCTGCCCGTATCGCTGAACCACTTGAAGGACAACGATATCGATCGCATGAAGTGGGAGAACGAGCTGACCTTCAATGCAGAAAGCTTCCGACTGTCCGACGATCTCATCGAGGCGATGGATATGATGGAGAAGATGGAAGAGATTTGCAAGACGCTGCCGGGACTCGACTGCGGCTCCTGCGGCGCTCCTACCTGCCGCGCGCTGGCGGAGGATATCGTCAAGGGCAACGCCAAAGAGACCGACTGTATCCATAAGCTCAAGGCGAAGATCCAGTCCGTCTACGATCAGCTGGGGAATTTATGATGAGCGCTGGACTCACCGAACGCGAGCGTGAATATCTTGACTGCGAGGTACCGATGCTGTCGGGAGGCAGCGCGTCGCTGCGGATCATCGGCGGCATATTCGCATCGATGGCGCAGGCGATATTCTCCCCATCGTCCAACTACGGCAAAGCCGATCGCGGATTGATGCGCACAGCGCGTGAACTCCGCTACACGAGATACAAAAAAGCGGTGCTCCGCAAAGAAGCCGGCACACCGAAAAAGTATGATGAAAAACTCCTCCAAAAGCTGAACGGAAAAGACTTCGTTTTAGCTGAGGACACCTACGACCCGGATGAATTCACCAAGCAGGTGTATGAGGAGTATATGAGAAAAAGAGAAAAGAGAACAGATAAAAGAGAACAGTGAAGGTATCTCGCTGCGCTCGATCAATGACAATAAGATTCAGGTGAGGTCGGATCCCTCCATTCACTGATAACTGTTATCTATTATCTATTATCTGTTATCTAAATCCGGAGGCATAAAATGACCGTCAAAGAACTGAAAGACAAGCTGAACCTGACGATCCTCGTTGAGGACGATCTCGACCGCGAGATCACCGACTGCTATGTCGGCGACCTGCTCTCTTGGGTCATGGGCAGAGCACCAGCCGACAGCGCGTGGCTGACCGTCATGGGCAACATCAACAGCATCGCCGTGGCAACCTTAGCGGACGTCAGCTGCATCATCCTTGTTGAAAATGCGGCGCTGGACGCCAACGCGCGCCAGAAAGCCGAGATGCACGGTGTAAACATCCTCACCACTGAGGAAAACAGCTATCGTCTCGCCGTGAAGATCAGCGAGTTGATCTAGTGACGGCGCTTTCCACACCTGACAATATACATCAAACACGGGAGGAGCAGACACGTGTGCCTCGCTCCTCCCCTACAATAGGTGTTATTCTTATGCAGAAATATTACTACGACCTGCACTTGCACTCGTGCCTGTCGCCGTGCGGAGATATGGACATGACGCCCAACAATATCGTGAATATGGCGAAGCTTCTGGGGCTGGACGTCATCGCCCTGACCGACCACAACACCTGCCTCAACTGCGAAGCGGCGATGAAGGTCGGCGAGGAGGTCGGCGTACTGGTGATTCCGGGCATGGAACTGACCACATCAGAGGACATCCACGCGGCGTGCCTTTTCCCCACCCTCGACAAGGCGCTCGCGTTCTCACGCTGCGTGGACGAAAACCGTATCCATATCCGCAACAAGGCGCAGATCTACGGTAGACAGGTCATCATGGACGAGAATGACGAGGAAGTCGGCGAGATCGAAGATCTGCTGCTCCCTGCAAGCTTTATCGGCATATCCTATGCATATCAAACGGCGAAACGGTTCGGCGGTATCTGCTACCCCGCGCATATCGACCGCGATTCGCTGTCGATCCTCTCTGTGCTGGGCGAGATCGACCCCGCGTGCGGCTTCAAAACCGCGGAGCTGGCAGACATCTCCCGATTGAACGAGTTAAAATCGCAGCATCCGATTCTCGATCAAATGAACATCATCACCTGCTCCGACGCGCATTATCTCGAAAACATGCGCGATGCGGCAAACACCCTCGAGCTTGCCAAACTGACGCGCGAAGCGGTGATCGAATATCTGGACAGCTAAAGTCGCTTTGCGTTTGCAGGGCGGCTTTTTTGTACCGTCACTTTGCACGAAATGACCTCGGCATTTTTGACACATCCGATAGTTAGCAGAAACTAACTAAAACGCTTGCAAAAATATCAATTTTTTGCAGGATTTTGTACAAAAAAATTGCGTTATTTTATGGACAATCTCCGTGAATTATGCTATATTATAAGTGTGTGTATCAATGAATTATTTGCTACAATTCACTGACAAAATTTTTCTATCAAGGAGGAATAAAGATGCTTAAAAAAATCAGCAGCCTGCCGTTTCAGGGCACCCCTGAGCAGGAAGCACAGCTGAAAGAAGTCATCGCAAAGCACAAAGATGATCCCGGCGCGGTAATGCCCGTTCTGCAGGAAGCGCAGGACATCTACGGCTATCTGCCGCTGGAGGTCCAGCTGATGATCGCCGAGGGGCTGGACGTCCCGATCGACGAGGTATACGGCGTGGCGACCTTCTACAGCCAGTTCGCGCTGTCCCCCAAGGGCAAGTACAACATCAGCGTTTGTCTGGGTACTGCCTGCTACGTCAAGGGCTCGGGCGATGTGCTGAACAGATTGTCTTCCGAACTGGGAATAGACGCTGAGGAGTGCACCATGGACGGCAAATTCTCGCTCACAGCCTGCCGCTGCATCGGCGCCTGCGGTTTGGCTCCCGTTATGACGGTCAACGACGATGTTTACGGCCGTTTGACTGCCGACGAGGTCCCCTCGATACTGGCAAAGTATAAGGACGCGTAATGAGAGAGCTATCCCTGAACGTCATGGACGTAGCCCAAAACTCGGTGCGTGCCGAGGCTACCGTCGTGCGGATCTCGGTCATCGAGAGCGATCAAGAGGATCGCCTGACGATCGTGATCGCTGACAACGGCTGCGGCATGACACAGGAACAGGTACAGCAGGTCATCGACCCATTCTTTACGACGCGCACCACGCGCAAGGTCGGGCTGGGAGTTCCGCTGTTCAAGCTCAGCGCTGAGCAGACGGGCGGCAGCTTTGACATACAGAGCGAAAAAGGCGTCGGTACCACCACCACCGCCTCGTATGTCAAGTCGCACGTGGATATGACCCCCTTAGGGGATATCAACTCAACCGTAAAAATCCTGATCCAATGCAATCCGGATATCGACTTTGTCTACACCTGCACCACGGACAACGGCAGCTTCACCCTCGACACAAGGGAGCTCCGCGAGGTGCTCGGAGACGTCAGTCTGGACACGCCCGACGTACTGGAATGGATAGCAGATTATTTAGAAGAAAATACACGCAACATATATGGAGGTGCGTAAACATGAAATCTTTAGCTGAGTTAAAGGCGATCAGAGATAAGGCGCAGGCCGAAATGAATATGAGAAAAGAGAATCCCAACGCCGCGCGCGTACTGGTCGGCATGGCTACCTGCGGCATCGCTGCAGGCGCCAGACCCGTTCTCAACGCCTTTGTAGAAGAGATCGCCAAGCGCGGTCTCAAGGACGTGACCGTCACCCAGACCGGCTGCATCGGCATTTGTCAGTATGAGCCTGTCGTCGAGATCGAGATCCCAGGTGAGGAAAAGGTCACCTATGTCAAGATGACCCCCGAAAAGGCGGTTAAGGTCGTTAACGACCATCTCGTCAACCACAATGTCATTACCGAGTACACCATCGGCACTGCCACAAGATAAGGAGGACTAAATGTATCGTTCTAATGTGCTTGTTTGCGGCGGTACCGGCTGTACCTCGTCAAACAGCTTGCAAATCGCTGAAAAGCTCAAGGAAGAGCTGATCAAGAAGGGTCTCGAGAAGGAAGTCAACGTCATCACCACAGGCTGCTTCGGTCTGTGCGCGCTGGGTCCGATCATGGTCGTATATCCCGAAGGCTCCTTCTACTCGATGGTCAAGGTCGACGATATTCCCGAGATCGTGGAAGAGCATCTGAACAAGGGCCGTATCGTTACCCGTCTCTTATATCAGGAGACCGTCGAAAACGACACCATTAAATCGCTGAACAAAACCGCCTTCTATGAGAAGCAAAAGCGCGTAGCGCTCAGAAACTGCGGCGTCATCGATCCCGAAAAGATCGACGATTACATTGCCGTTGACGGTTATGCCGCTTTGGGCAAGGTGCTGACCGAAATGACCCCCGAGGAGGTCATCCAGACCATGCTCGACTCAGGGCTCCGCGGCAGAGGCGGCGCGGGCTTCCCCACCGGTCTCAAATGGAAATTCGCCCGCGGCAACGACGCCGACCAGAAGTACGTCTGCTGTAACGCGGACGAGGGCGACCCCGGCGCTTTCATGGACCGTTCCGTCCTCGAAGGCGACCCCCATGTCGTACTGGAAGCGATGGCGATCGCCGGCTACGCGATCGGCGCTTCTCAGGGTTACATCTACGTTCGTGCCGAGTACCCCATCGCCGTCAAGCGTCTGCAGATCGCGATCGATCAGGCGCATGAGTACGGCCTGCTGGGCGAAGATATTTTCGGCACCGGCTTCAACTTCGATATCAAGATCCGCCTCGGCGCAGGTGCGTTCGTCTGCGGTGAAGAAACTGCTCTGATGACCTCTATCGAGGGCAGACGCGGCGAGCCCAGACCCCGTCCTCCGTTTCCGGCTGTCAAGGGTCTGTATCAAAAGCCCACGACCCTCAACAACGTTGAGACCTACGCGAACATCCCCCAGATCATCTTAAAGGGCGCTGACTGGTTCGCATCCATGGGTACCGAAAAGAGCAAGGGTACCAAGGTATTCGCTTTAGGCGGCAAGATCAACCACACCGGTCTGGTCGAGGTTCCGATGGGCACCACCCTGAGAACCATCATCGAAGAGATCGGCGGCGGTATCCCCGGAGGCAAGAAATTCAAAGCTGCCCAGACCGGCGGTCCCTCCGGCGGCTGTATCCCGGCTGAACACCTCGACATCGAGATCGACTATGACAACCTGCTCGCTATCGGCTCTATGATGGGCTCCGGCGGTCTGATTGTCATGGACGAGACCGACTGTATGGTCGATATCGCGAAGTTCTTCCTCGAATTCACCGTCGACGAGAGCTGCGGTAAATGTACCCCCTGCCGTATCGGCACCAAGAGACTGCTCGAAATGCTCGAGAAGATCACCAAGGGTCAGGGCACCCTCGAAATGCTCGACGAAATGGAACAGCTCTGTCATTACATCAAAGCGAACTCCCTGTGCGGTCTGGGACAGACAGCTCCTAACCCCGTGCTTTCCACCCTGCACTTCTTCCGTGACGAGTATATCGCTCACGTCGTCGACAAGAAATGTCCCGCGGGCGTATGTAAGGACCTGCTTGAGTACACCATCATCAAGGACAGCTGCATGGGCTGCTCGCTGTGCTCCAGAAAGTGCCCGGTCGGCGCGATTTCCGTCACCGACTACATCCCCGAAGGCAAAAAGAGACCCGCCTATGAGATCGACCACAGCAAGTGCATCAAGTGCGGCGCCTGCATGGATACCTGTAAGTTCAAGGCAATCATCAAGGGTTAAGGGAAAGGAGAACCAACATGGAAATGCTTAACATCAAGATCAACGGTCAAGATTATACCGTTGAAAAGAATACGACCATTCTGGAAGCGTGCCATCAGTTCGGTATCAAGATCCCGACCTTGTGCTACCTGAAAGATATCAACGAGATCGGCGCCTGCCGTATGTGTCTGTGCGAGGTCAAGGGCGCGCGTTCCTTAGTCGCCGCCTGCGTCTACCCCATCGACCGTGAGGGCACCGAGATCTTCACCAACACCCCCGAGATCCGTCAGAACCGCAAGACAACCTTAGAGCTCCTCCTGTCCAACCATGACAAGAAGTGCCTGTCCTGCCCGCGCTCCGACAACTGCGAGCTCCAGACTCTGTGTCTCGAATACGGCGTAGATGAAACTAAATTCGTCGGCGCCGAGACCCACTATGAGGAAGACCACTCCACCCTGCACCTTGTCCGCAACAACAACAAGTGCATCCTGTGCCGCCGCTGCGTAGCCGCTTGTAAAGAGCAGTTTGTCGGCGTCATCGGACCCGTCAACCGCGGCTTCGACACTGCGATCGGCTGCGCGTTCGATAAGGAACTGGGCGAAGTATCCTGCGTTTCCTGCGGTCAGTGCACCGTTGTTTGCCCCACCGGCGCGCTGGTGGAGAACGACAATACCGCCGCTGTTTTCAAGGCGCTTGCCGACCCGACCAAGCATGTAGTCGTCCATACCGCGCCGTCTATCCGCGCAACCCTCGGCGAATGCTTCGGCATGCCGATCGGCTCCCTCGTGACCGGCAAGATGGTATCCGCCCTTCGTATGCTGGGCTTCGACAAGGTATTCGATACCAACTTCGGCGCCGACCTGACCATCATGGAAGAGGGCACCGAGTTCATCCAGAGAGTGAAGAACGGCGGCGTACTGCCGATGATCACCTCCTGCTCCCCCGGCTGGGTCAAGTTTGCGGAGCATTATTATCCCGATCTTCTCCCCCATCTGTCCACCTGTAAGTCCCCGCAGCAGATGCAGGGCGCGATGATCAAGAGCTACTATGCCGAGAAAGCAGGCATCGATCCCCACGATATCGTGGTAGTATCCGTGATGCCCTGTGTTGCGAAGAAGTTCGAGATCACCCGTGACGATCAGGGCCGCGACGGAATGCAGGACAACGATATCTCCATCTCCACCAGAGAACTGGCGAAGATGATCAAGACTGCGGGTATTCAGTTCACCGACCTGCCTGACGGTGATTTTGACCCGATCATGGCGATCGGCTCCGGCGCGGGCACCATCTTCGGCGCGACCGGCGGCGTTATGGAAGCGGCGCTGAGAACCGTTGCCGACGTACTGACCGGCGAAGACCTCAAGCAGATCGACTACAACGAGGTCCGCGGTACCGACGGCATCAAGGAAGCTACCTACGACGTAGCCGGCATGACCGTAAAGGTCGCAGTAGCCAGCGGTCTGAAGAACGCGGCAGAGATCCTCGACAAGGTTAGAGCCGGCGAAGCTGATTACCAGTTCATCGAGATCATGTGCTGCCCCGGCGGTTGTGTCAACGGCGGCGGTCAGCCCATCCAGCCCGGTCATGTACGCAACTTCGTCGACCTCAAGGCGCTCAGAGCAAAGGCGCTGTATCAGGACGACCTCGGTCTGCCGTACCGCAAGAGCCACGACAACCCCGAGATCAAGGCGATCTACGACGAGTATCTCGGCGAGCCCGGCTCTCATCTCGCGCATGAGCTCCTGCACACCTCCTATGTTGCGAGAAAGAAGAATATTCTCTAAAAGAATTGTAGCAGTTTGATAAAAGAAGCGCTCGGGGCAACCCGGGCGCTTTACTCATTACATTTCTGACAATGGTCATTGGTGAAACAGCTATTATTATAGGATAGCTATTCATCATTCTTACATAATCAGCAGGTTCAGATCCTCTTTTTCCTCTGTATACTCATGGTCCGGGGTGATCTCCGGCTGTTCCGACCATGGATTTCGGATGATTGCCCCATTTGGCGCAATCACCGTTCGGTTATCACCGGGCATAGGCACATACTCCGCAGGCGATCCGGGTCCCGGTATCGGTACACCGAGCACGTGAGCTGTTTTTTCTTCACCGGACTGTGTTAGGGCTTCCCCTCTCGCTCGCTGCTTAACTTCAGCGGGAGCTTCATGTGAATCAGCCATATGACGCGGCGCATATGCGTTAAAATAGCCCTCGTTCCTAACTGATTCATATGAGTCGCCGGACGTTTGTACAGCAGAATTTGTCGATTCATCCGAAAAAGATGTGTTATTTATTTCGAATTCAGAATTATCATTGATATTTGTCATGCAATCATCTCCCGATGATAGTATGATGTGTTTTCATTCTAATATGCATAAACAGTAATATATACATGTTATTGATTAAGGTTGCTGTCTGTCGACAGCATGTCACAACAATGAACAATAAACAAAAAAAGCAGGTACCCTTTCGGATACCTGCGATTCAGTAATGATTTTAATCAAATTATTTGATCTCGACCTCAGCGCCTGCCTCTTCGAGCTTAGCCTTGATCGCGTTAGCATCGTCCTCAGAGATGCCTTCCTTAACAGCCTTGGGGCAGCCGTCAACCAGAGCCTTAGCTTCCTTCAGACCGAGACCGGTGATCTCACGAACAACCTTGATAACAGCGATCTTACCGGAACCCGGGGACTTCAGGATAACGTCAAACTCAGTCTTAGCAGCAGCCTCTTCAACAGCAGCAGCAGGACCTGCAACCGCAACAGCAGCAGCAGCGGATACGCCGAACTCATCCTCTACAGCGTGTACGAGATCTGCGAGCTCGAGCACTGTGAGGGTCTTTAACTCTTCAATAATAGCAGTAATCTTCTCAGATGCCATTTTCATTTCCTCCAATTTTAAAGTAGTAATTGATAATTGTTATGTGAGCGGATATCGATACGAGAACCCTCCGCTCTTGGGTATGTGTGGGCACGTATACCCTTTCAGCCCACATCCAAGTACTGCGCGTTGATTACTCGGCAGCAGGAGCTTCAGCAGCTGCTTCTGCGGGAGCCTCAGCAGACGCGTCTGCAGCGGGTGCTTCTTCGGCGGGAGCTTCTGCTCCGGCTTTCTTTGCAAGGCAAGCCTCGATACCGCCGTCATCGACGATAGACTGGATCGCGCGTGCGAAAGAAGCGATAGGAGCCTGGAAGGCGCCCAAAACGTTAGCCAACAGAACATCTCTGGTGGGCAGCTTCGCAAGACTGTCGATCGTAGCTAAATCGACGACTTCACCGTCGAGATAACCGCCCTTGATCTCAAAAGTCTTGCTCTTCTTAGCGTAGTTAGCCAGAATACGGGCAGCAGCGGCGTAATCCTCGTCGCTGGTAGCGAGAGCGGTAGTACCCTCAAGGGTGGTCTGCAGACCGGTCAGCTCAGCCTCCTCACAAGCGCGGGACAGCAGTGTGTTCTTAACAACACTGTACTTGACGCCTGCTTCACGCAGCTCCTTACGGAGAGCGGTATCGTCGGCAACGTTGATACCCTTGTAGTTGACCAGGACGCCGGTAACGGAGCCCTTCAGACGGTCGACCAGCTCAGCTACGATAGCCTTCTTCTGTTCTAAAACCTTAGCGCTCGGCAAATTGTTTCACCTCCGTGATAGAAATGTAATTTGTCGCTTTCCTAAAAAACAGCAACATGATGTTGCATCCAATCCCGCCTATCCGAAGCTCTCATATTGACAGCCATCTTCAACTGCGGTTTCGGAACGAAGCAATTTCTTAAAGAAAAACCTCTCCCTTGCGAGGAGAGGCGGATGTTACATAAAGATGCTATACAGCACTTGTAACGCATACTCCTCGACAGGCGACCGAAGGTCATTATACCAAAATCCATCATCAATGCGAAGGGCGACAGCCCTGCGGCAATCTCAACCGATTTCAGAACCTGTTGTCTTTAGAACAGCGATATTTATATCAGGCTCAATAAACGGTGTTATTGAGCAAGATAACGATTATACTCCGAACTTAGTCGGGTTGATGCGAACGGACGGTCCCATGGTAGCGGCAACCGCGCAGCTCTTGATATACTGACCCTTAGCAGCGGCAGGCTTCGCCTTAACGATAGCGCCCATCAGGGTCTCAAGGTTCTCCTGCAGCTTCTCGGTACCGAAAGAAACCTTACCGATCGGGCAGTGGATGATGTTGGTCTTATCGAGACGATACTCGATCTTACCGGCTTTGGCTTCCTTGATCGCGCGCGCGATATCGGGAGTGACGGTGCCCGCCTTGGGGTTAGGCATCAAGCCGCGGGGACCGAGGATACGACCCAGACGGCCGACCAGACCCATGCAGTCGGGCGTGGTGATCAGAACGTCGAAGTCCATCCAGTTTTCCTGCTGGATCTTCTGCGTCATGTCCTCAGCACCTACATAGTCAGCGCCGGCTTCCTGTGCGAGCTTCTCGTTCTCGCCCTTGCAGATCGCTAGTACGCGAACCTTTTTGCCGGTACCGTTGGGCAGTACGACGGCGCCGCGGACCTGCTGGTCAGCGTGGCGGGAGTCAACGCCCAGCTTTACATGCAGCTCTACGGTCTCGTCAAACTTCGCGGTAGCGGTCTTGATGACGGCGTCGAGAGCTTCGGTGGTGTCATAAAATTTAGTTCTGTCAACGAGCTTGGCAGCGTCGACATATTTCTTACCGTGTTTCATATTGAATCCTCCATATTTAGGTGGTCAAGCGGTAAAAACCTCCCACCCGGATGTAAATTAGTGATCAGTGATTAGTGGTCAGTGACCAGTCATAGAGTATAATACTCCCGTGGTAATCTCAACCGATGATGATCAGTCGACGACCTCGATACCCATCGAACGAGCGGTACCCATGATCATAGAGGTAGCGGTCTCGATGGAAGCAGCGTTGAGGTCCTTCATCTTCTGCTCTGCGATCTGCTGGCACTGAGCCTTGGTGATCTTGGCGACCTTCTTCTTATTGGGCTCGCCGGAAGCGGACTCGATGCCGCAAGCCTTCTTGATCAAAACAGGCGCAGGCGGAGTCTTCGTAATGAATGAGAAGGAACGGTCTGCGTAAACGGTGATGACAACAGGGATGATCAGACCGATGTCGTTCTTGGTGCGCTCGTTGAATTCCTTGGTAAATGCAACGATGTTAACGCCGTGCTGACCCAGCGCGGGGCCTACAGGCGGAGCCGGAGTCGCTTTTCCGGCAGGGATCTGTAACTTGATTAATCCTGTTACTTTCTGAGCCATTATAATTTCCTCCTGAATTTCGTGGTAGATGGCGGAGTCTGATGCTTCAGCTCCTCCCACAAGGGACCGCAGTCCCTCATATATAAAGCATACGCTCTATAATCTGTTATTCTTCTAACTTCTCGGCCTGATTCAGCTCGAGTTCCACCGGCGTCTCTCTGCCGAACATCGAGATAGTAACCTTGACATAGTTCTTCTCGGTGTCTAGTTCGGTAACGATTCCGACGAAATCCTCCAAGGGACCGTCGATGATGCGCACCTGATCGCCGACCTCGTAGGAAACCTCTACGACGCGGCTTTCGACGCCCATCTTATAAACCTCAGCCTCCGTAAGCGGAACGGGCTTTGAAGAAGGTCCGACAAATCCGGTACAGCCGCGGATGTTGCGCACGACATACCATGTCTCGTCGGTATAAACCATCTTAACAAAGACGTAACCCGGAAAAAGCTTGCGCTCCACTTCCTTAGAGGAACCGTCCTCCTTGATCTCAGTGACGATCTCGGTAGGCACCTTGACGTCGGGGATCATATCCTGCAGTCCGCGGTTCTCAACGGTTGTCTGCAGAGTCGAGGCGACCTTATTTTCGTAGCCTGAGTAGGTATGGATGACATACCACTTTGCTTCTTCAGACATAGTGATCTCCTATATCCCGCTTAATTGGTACCTGTGCTCATGACAAGGTTCAGAAGCGCGTACAGACCTCTGTCCAATCCGTAGATAAACAGACCGGACACGATGATCACCACGAGAACCACCAGAAAATTCTTGGTAGTGTTGGCGGGTGTAGGCCATGTAATCTTCTTAATCTCGCCGATGCAGGAACGGAAGAAAGAGGAAATCTTGGAGAATACGTTCTTTTTCTTGGTATCAGCCATAATAACCTCCGATTACTTTGTTTCCTTATGAACAGTATGCTTCTTGCAGAAGCGGCAGTACTTGTTCATCTCCAGTCTGTCGGGACTGTTCTTCTTGTTTTTCATTGTGTTGTAGTTGCGCTGCTTGCACTCAGTGCACGCCATTGTGATCTTTACTCTCATTTCGGCACCTCCCGTATATTTCGGAATAAATTTATCGGTTCTCACAACAAAACCGATATGGACACAGATATCCGATACCGGCGCAATGATCCCATATGATCCGCTGTTGATCGGCTATCCGTATAAGCCTCCCTCAGATGACAGAAACAGATATTTTGACCTATTTCTTAAGGGGCGCAAAAAAACAAGCCCCTATACGAGGTAAGTAACAGTATATCACAATACTGTCAACTCGTCAAGAGCCTGTTTAGAAAAAATATAACTAATTTACGCTAATTTTTCAGATATTAGATAACAGGTAATAGATAAATAGTGAAGGGCGGGACACCCGCACCCGATTCCTGTTATTGTTCGAGCAAAGCGAGTGGCCGAAACCATTCTCTTTTTCTCTCAAAATATCGCCCTATCTAATTTTGAAGTCCCGCAGAAATAACCGCCAGAACAATCGGTGACAGAAGCAGCACGATCCCGATGATCAAAAGGATATTGAAGAGCTTATTGGGGTTGTAGCGGTACTCCAGCGCATTCTTCGGATTTTTCGGGTCATACCAGATGGGACATTGATCTCCAACCCTACTTGCGTTCGGATTGATCGCCGTTGATTTCAACTGATACTCGATCCCGCTCACATAGTAGGAATACACCTTCACGCTGGGGAGCCTGCCGTTAGAATCATATCGCTCACGAATCTCGCGCAGCACTCCCTGTGTCTGCGCGGAGCATCGGTTATTCTTTTTCTTTCCGATCGGAGCAACAATCACAAGAATGATTCCTAATCCGAATAAAAACAGTCCTAAGCCTAACATAACAATACCACCTAAACTTACGTAATGATCATCACTATGCTATACTGCTCATAACTTGCGAAGCGATAACACGCAGCACGTTCAAAACTCCAGCACCGCACCGCCCGCAGGGCTTACTGCTGCATTCCCTCGAGTCTCTGCGCGATGGTCTTTTTCTTCTTCTTTTCCTTTTCGGGTTTGGCGGTTTTGTTGCGCCACTTCTTAGCGTAGGCAAACGCCTTCTTCAGGTTATCGCTGAGATATTCCTCGATCTTTGCCTCGTCTGCTTCGGGGATGGCGTTGAGAATCACGATGGTGATGATAGAGCGGGTGTCGGCGTCGCCGTTGACATACTGGGCGCTGAGAATACCGCCGAGCTTCTTCAGCTCAGCCGCCTTGCCCTCGTGCACAAGCTTGTTGACGCGCGGCACGATCGAGGCTCTCGCAAAGGTCACGCCGCGGAAAGGATAGTAACAATCCTGCTCGTCGCGGATCTCATCCTTCATATCGGGGAACAGCGTCAGGAAACGTTTGGCGAGAAACAGCGGATCGGCGTTGCCGTCGTCGCTCTTCTTTGTCTTCTTTGCCTGTTTGACCTTTTTAACAGCAGATGGAGCACTGATCGCGTCACAGAAGTCATTGGCGATAGAACCGGCTTCCTTCATCGTATCACGCTCAGGATCGAACATCCAAGTTGCGAGGGTCTTCCACTGATTATCAGGGCCTTCATCTGTCATTGCGCACTCTCTGAGGAGCGTATGCTGCCTATCCTTATAATAGATGACAGAATACGCCATGTTCTCGGAGGTATACAGAGCGACCAGCTCGTTATCATCGGTGGAGGCGATCTTCACGCGGGAAAAGCCCTGCGGCTTCAACACTTCTTCCACCCTGCCGGAAATATGTTCAAACGCTTGATTCAGCATAATATCATTCCTTTGTTCAATAGATATTGGTATTATACATGAAATAAAATCAGATTGCAAGCACAAAGTCGATTTTTTACCTATTGCAAGGAAAGATGCTTTGTGCTAATATATATAATGTACAGATATGCGATTATCAGAGAACAATTAACAGATAACAGTGAATGTTTCTCGCTTTGCTCGATCAATCATATCAGAGTTCAAAACGCGCAGCGTTTCCCTCAACTGTTATCTGTTATCTGTTATCTTTTATCTAAAAATGAGGTATTCATATGAAAAACAACCCCATCGGCATCTTTGACTCAGGGCTGGGCGGTCTGACCGCTGTGCGCGAGATCCAGAAAATCATGCCGCAGGAAGATATCGTCTACTTCGGCGACACGGGGCGCGTGCCCTACGGCAGCAAAAGCCGTGAAGCCATCAACAAATACGCACGGCAGGACGCCCGCTTTCTCAAAAAGATGGGCGTGAAGATCATTGTCGCCGCCTGCGGAACCGTCAGCTCGGTCGCGCCCGACCTCAGCGATGAGTTGGGGCTCCCCTACACCGGCGTCGTCAATCCCACCTGCTTTACCGCCTGTCAGCTCACGAAAAATGGAAGGATCGGCGTCATCGGCACCGCTGCCACCATCAACTCTCACAGCTATAAGCGGCGAATCCAAGAAAAGCATCCTGAATTCGAGGTGCTGGAGCAGCACTGTCAGCTCTTTGTGTCCTTTGTGGAAAACGGTCTGGTCGATCCGGACGACGAGCTGGTTCGTCTGATGGTAAAACGCTATATGGCACCCTTCAAAGAGAGCGGCGTCGACGTCATCATCCTTGGCTGCACACACTTCCCCCTACTTGCTGACGCGATCCGGCGCGAGATGGGCGGCGGTGTCACCCTGATCGACTCCGGCAAGGAGACTGCTATCTACACCAAAAAGATTTTGGAGGAAGCAGGCTTATTACGCGACGACGATCACATCGGCGAAGCGAATTACTACGTCAGCGACACTCCTGCCGACTTCGAGAAGTTCGCCGGACTCTTCCTGACCGCCAGCCCCAAAAACCGCGTGGAACACATCAACATCGAGGAATACTGATGAAGCACAGCTATCAAATCACTGTAATCGGTAAGCAGACCGTAGACGGCGAATCAGATCAGATCGAGGTCATCACCGAGGGTGATCTGACCGTTGAAAACGGAATCATCACCATCACCTATCCCGAATACTCCGAAGACACGCCGACAAAAACATCAGATACTGCCATCAAGCTTGACAAAGGCGTGCTCAGCATCGACCGTCAGGGCGAGATGAGCTCCCACCTGATCCTCGAACAGGGCAAACGGCACGAATGTCTGTATCAAACCCCAATGGGTCAGATGTTTATCGGCATCTTCACCGACAAGATCCATGCGGATATTGACACGCACGGCGGTGAGATCACCGCCGCGTATCAGCTGGATTTCAACCGCGTCGTCGTCAGCTATAACGAATTCTTTATTTCTGTGAAAGAAAAATAACAGAGTCTTCCCCTTGAGGGGTAGACTATTTCAATGCAAAGGAACATCCATATGTCAAAAACCAACACAAAAGTCACCGATAATCTGAGAAAGCAAATTGAAGCAGCCGTGACATCCGCGATGGCTTCGGGAAAGCTGCCGCAAGGCGAACTGCCTTCCTACATCATCGAAGAGCCCGCAGACCGCTCCCACGGCGATATCGCTACCAACGTCGCGATGGCGGGTGCACGCGTATTCCGCATGGCGCCTGTTAAGGCAGCACAAATCATCCTCGATCACATCGATCTTGAAAATTCTTTGATAGAAAAATGCGAGATAGCCGGACCAGGCTTTATCAACTTCTTTTTGAGCCGCCGCTACTTTGCCGAGGTACTGCACGAGATCGAGCGCGAGGGTAAGCGCTACGGCGAGAGCAACTACGGACAGGGTAAAAAGGTGATGGTAGAGTTCGTCTCCGCCAATCCGACAGGTCCCATGCATCTGGGCAACGCCAGAGGTGGCGCGCTGGGCGATTGCCTCGCCGCCGTCATGCAGAAAGCGGGCTATGAAGCCTACCGCGAGTTCTACGTCAACGACGCGGGTAACCAGATCGAAAAGTTCGCTTCTTCTCTTGAAGCACGCTATATGCAGCTGTTTGATGAAAGCTTCGCTTTCCCCGAGGACGGCTATCAGGGCGAGGACATCAAAGAGCGCGCTCAGCAGTTCTTTGAGCAATTCGGCGATAAGTATGTCAACGAAGATTCAGCCGGCCGCCGCAAAGCCCTCGTTGACTTTGCTTTGCCGCTGAACATCAAACGCATGCAGGACGACATGGCAAAGTACAAGATCAACTTTGACAACTGGTTCATGGAAAGCACCCTGCATGAAAGCGGCGCCGTCAAAACTGTCGTCGACACGCTGACTGAGAAAGGTCTGACCTACGAAAAGGACGGCGCGATCTGGTACAAGAACAAAGATGTTTGCACTGAGATTCTGCTTAAGCAGGGCAAAAAGCAGGATTATATTGACAAATTAGAATTAAAAGATGATGTGCTGATCCGTTCTAACGGCAACCCGACCTACTTTGCTGCCGACATCGCCTATCACAAAAACAAATTCGACCGCGGCTTCGAGAAGCTCATCAACGTATGGGGAGCCGATCATCACGGTCACGTTATGCGTCTGAAGGGCGCGATGGACGCCGTCGGCTATCACGGCGACGACCTCGATATCCTGCTCATGCAGCTTGTCAAGCTCGTTCGCGACGGACAGGTTGTCACCATGAGTAAGCGTACCGGCAAGGCGATCCAGCTGCGTGATCTGCTCGACGAGGTTCCCGTAGACAGCGCGCGCTTCATCTTCAATACCCGTGAAGCAACGACACAGATGGACTTTGATCTCGACCTCGCAATCCAACAGGACAGCCAAAATCCCGTCTACTACGTCCAGTACGCTCACGCGCGCATCTGCTCCATCCTGCGCAATCTGGAGTCGGAAGGCGTCAAAGCCCGCTTCTGCACCGAAGAGGAGCTTTGTCTGCTCGGCGCACCCGAGGAGGTTGAGCTGATTCACCTGCTTTCTTCCTTCGACAGCGAGATCGTATCTGCCGCGCGCGACTATGATCCCACCAAGATCACCAAGTACGTTACCAACGTCGCGACATATTTCCACAAGTTCTATAACGCCTGCCGCGTCAAGTGCGACAACGAGGCGCTGATGCAGGCGCGGCTGAGTCTGTGCATTGCGACAAAGACGGTCATCAAAAACGTCCTCGACATGTTCAGCATCACCTGTCCCGAGAGGATGTAAGCGCCGATACACCATCCTACAAACAAATACGGCGGCAGTCCCGGGAGATTGCCGCCTTTTTGTTTGTCTGCCGTGAAAAGATGCGCGATTATCAAGAAAAGATATCGGAAACTGCTTGACAATTTGCCGCAGGTATGATAAAATTCAATATGCTCTATGGAGAGATGTCCGAGTGGTTTAAGGAGCTAGTCTTGAAAACTAGTGATCCCGCAAGGGACCAAGGGTTCGAATCCCTTTCTCTCCGCCAATTGAATATTAAAGTTATCAACTTTACATACATGGAGGATTACTCAAGTGGTGAAGAGGCTCCCCTGCTAAGGGAGTAGGTCGCTAACGCGGCGCGAGAGTTCGAATCTCTTGTCCTCCGCCAACCCGGAAATGGCTTGTTTAAGCCATTTCCGGGCTCTTTCTTTTGCTAAAAAAACGCCGTGTCCTTTGCCGTGTCCTTTATTTTGCGATTTTGGGCATCAAAGGATTTGATTTTTATGAACCGGTCGAACACCGTCAACATAGATAATCAGCAAAGTCTACGATTCTGCATGATTCGACAGAATAGTCAAAATCTCTTGTCCTTTTTTATATCTCGCAAACCGAACAATGGCTTGAATAAGCCGTTTCTGTGCTTTTGCCGCCGAAGAAAACGTACAAAAACCACCCGTGTCCTTTACTGTGTCCTTCATTCAGCTCGTTTGGAGCAGTGCGGCGACATGATTCAGCGCCTTTTCGTTTGCCTGCTGAACGGCATGGGCATAGAAATTCAGCGTGGTACTGGTCTGACTGTGACCGAGCATAGCCGACACAGCTTTGACATCAACGCCGTCCGCTAACGCCTGAGTTGCTACAAAATGCCTAAATGAGTGCAGGCCGTGGAACGGAATGTTTTCCTTTTCCAGAAAATCCTGTAACCACTTATAGGGCATATTCGGATTCAGCGGCTTGCCGCACCAGCTGACGAACAGCCTGTCGCTTTCTACCCATTGATCGCCGCATTTTTCAGCTTCTGCCTTCTGTTCTTCTTGGAGTTGACGGATCAGATCGAGAAAAAACGGTTGAACATACAGTGAACGGTAGCTGGACTTTGTTTTCGGAGTGTCGGTATAAGTGCCAAAGCCGTGATGATAGTTAGACGTTCTGCTGATCGTCAAGATAGATTTCTCAAAATCAATATCCTTGTACTCTAAGCCTAACGCTTCGCCCTTTCGCATACCGGAAAAAGCCAGAAGGTTGAAAAACAGCTTGTACGATAACGGAGCCTTGCTGTTGATCGCCGCTAAGACTTCTTTCGCTTCATCAAGAGAATAGATGACCTTTTCCCTTTTTTGAGATTGTGTGAATACAATATCTCGACAGGGATTGACATCTATGAGACCGCAGCGCTTTGCATAAAGCATAACATCGCTGACAAAGGTCAGATACGACTTTTGACTCTTTACGGACAAGCCGCCACTGGTATGCTTGTTCACACCCTTTTTGCCTAAGGATGTGATAAAGGCTTGTACCATCCGAAACGTGATCTTACTGACCAGTACATCCCCGATTGCTTTATAGGTTCTTTCCTTACATTCCAGTAGCTTTGTGATGGTGCTCTTTTTATACTTCATGCTGTCAAGCTGTAGCTCCATCCATTCCTCAGCTAATTCTTTGAAGGTGGTGTGGTCTTTAGCGTACTCGATCTCATTTTCTTCCTTTTTACGAAGATCTTGTTCGATTTCCAGTTCCTTTTGGTATTCGGCGTTTGCGCGTTCCTCAAACAGAACGCTTTGTCGGGTTACCTCCTTTTCGATTTGCCTGGGCGTCATTTTCCCGTCAGGAGTCCATGTCATGGTTCGGATGATCTGCTGACTGTCCTTGTAACCTAGACTGACCCGAAACTGATAGGAAACGACGCCCTTTTTAGATGTTCTTTTTCTGATTGTCATGTGCTTAACCTCTTTTCCGAACAGTTAAGCTCAAGCAGCATCATTATTATAACATGACAGCTTATCTAAAAGCAAATCTAAATTGATCAATCTTTTGGATGCAATATTCACTACGGGGATCTCTCCGTTGCTGACCATACGCCTTAACGCTCTGAGCGTAAGGCTTGTATTAGGGTCGATCGCTTTGATTTCCTCGTATGCTTTAGGAATCGTTCTCATTCTCGCAGACATCATATTCCTCCTTTCGGGTTGTAAAAGAATCGTTTTCTCCGGCGGGAACAGTTACAACTGCTGTCAGCCGGAATGAGTTGTTTGTAATGAATAAATGGTTTCTTTCCATAAAAATAAACTCCTTGTTAGTTTTAGTTTTTGTCATTGATATTCTCCGGCTGTGCATCAGCCCATCGGTTTTCACCGCCGCGAGGATCTCCCGCGGCCGCCCTCATTGCCTGCGACGGTTTTATCACGCTCGGGCTGTGACTGGACGGAAGTATCATTATCCTGCTGCGGTTGTCATCGCCTTCGGCACGGCTGCATCCGTACCGTCTGAGTCCTGAAGGCTCCGTTGGAGCGTTCGCTCATGTAGCTTGTGTGGTTCTCGTGTTTCACACACCACAGAGAAAGTAGAAAAATATCATATTATTCTTTTTTCAAGGTTCAGCATAACAAGGTCTTAAAAAATGTGCCCTCACTAGATAGCCGATTTTACGGCTTTTAATATAGTGCTTCATCTGCTGATTCTGGACACAGACGCGGAAAATGAAGCCTATAACAGCTTTTATAAGGCTTTGGATGATGTGGGCGAGCCGAAGCATACCAATATCGCTTATGTGGTTACGGAAGCTCCCAGAATGATGCACAAGCCCGGAAACATTACGCCTCGATCACTTGCAGACTATATTAAAAGCTTTCCGACCTTTGATAGGTCTGCTATTGTAAGACTGCACGGATTGACAGGCGGTATTCCCGCGGTAGCAAAAGAGCTGGATGCGGCGTTATCATATGAGGACAATCTGAAAAAAATATTGCAGCACGGTTCCGCATTTTCATCTCTGCTGCCAAAAATCCTCACAGGGCTGTTTCGCTCGCCGGAAAGCTATCAGCCGCTGATGTATCAGATCGCTCTCGGGAAGCATAGACTCAGCGAAATCGCAAAAGCCATCGGCTTTCCGAATAACAAATGCGGAAAATACCTTGAAGCCCTGATCAAAGCGGGATTGGTGTATGCTGAAAAAGAAAAGCCGAACGGGTATGCACGCTACTATCTGACAAACAGTTATCTTGACAGCTGGTATCACTATATCTATCAGAATCAGACACTACAAATTGTGAATCCACAAGCGATTTATGACCGCGTTGTTGAATCAATAGATAAACTTGTTGCGATCCCTGCATTACATGAAAGCTGTATCAGATACGTTTTTAATCAATTTAACAAGGATCGCTATTTACTCTTTAATCACTATACTAAGGGATTTACCAAACCGCTGCACCTAAAGCATATCAGCGGGTTCAAACTGACATTTGATTGTGTTATCCGAAAGGGCTATCGTACTCTGCTGTGTGTATTCCCGCGTTCGGTTGATGAGAAATATACAAAGAAGGAAATGGATTATTATATCAATGCGGCGCTAACATACGGAACACTTGATGACGATGTCACTTTGTTTGTTTTCAGCGTGAATCGCTTCAGCGACTGGTGCGTTCATCAGGCGTCGTTGTTTCCGCAGCTTTTCTGTGTGCCGATAGAACGATTGAAATATTAAGTAAAAAAACATCTATCAAAAATAATTGCAAATTTGATAGATGAATTGATTTTTGATAGATGTACGGAATATCATGAGCACACATAGAATATTAGAAAACAGCCTCCCATCCGATTTCTCGGAAGAGAGGCTGTGCGTATTTGTAAGTGATTTTACATATCGGAAGTGTTCGGCAGCTTTTCCAAAAGGTCCTCCGGCTCACAGTAGAGGACCTTAGCCAGTCGAATGATATACTCCGCTCGCGCCATATTGATGTTTTTCTGTCGCTGTTCGTATTGCTGGATTGTCCGAAGAGGCACACCGCTTTCCTCTGCGAGCTGCGATTGGCTCAGACCGGCTTTCAGACGGTATCGCTTTAAGTTTGTAATTGGTTTTTTGCCGAGATACATCTCATTCAGCAAATCGCAAAAATGCCTTATATCCATTTCATGATACGGAGAATACAGTACTTTGATTTTGAGAATATCCTCTGCGTCAAAAATATCCTTGAACGCGATACCGGTATCCCACTGATAGTAAGCCAATGCCCATCCCAACCAGTATTCTTCGGAACGATCGGCAGTAGGTCTTGCTTTCACACGCTGAACACTGTCGCCGAGAACGGCATAAGCCATTTCAATACCGGACATCCCTGCTAGCAGAGAGGAATCGCCTTTCTCAAACCGCTTGCATACCTCGCTGTTCAGAAAACTTGCCCAAAACTCACGCAGATCCATGTGAAGATCATAAACGGCAAAATCCAGCATACGCCCCAGCGCAACGCGAGCCTTTTCCAAATACATTTTATCGTAAGCGTGGATCATTTGGCTTCATCTCCTCGTCCATGATAGTGGTGATGTACAGGTCGCCTCTTTGACGCCGATTGCGTTCGGTGTCAAAGTATTCTCTGCGAGCCGCCTTGTCGCGGTATTCTTTCTTCGCATACCACTCGCTGTAGAGAGCGATCTCGTTCCCGACATATTGTATGCGGTCAAAAGCTGTTTTACTCTTCAGAACGATTTGCTGACCGAGCTTACCTAAGTGCATGGCGTTGTTAAGCTGTCGGTATGAGATCGTACCGTTGATGAAATCCTGCGCAAAGGAAAAGTAGCTGTCATCTGCACGGTATCCGATCATGATATCCGCTTTGGAGTAATCGATCAGAAAGTTCTCCAAGATATACTCTCTCGCGTCGTAGGCGAGACCGGACGGAATATCGAATTCGCGGTTTTTCAGCAAGACAGCCAGCCAATGAAGGATAAAGTAATCTTCACCGTTAAGGTCAAGAACTGACAGTCCTTCCGTTTCAATATCATAGATATTTGCATATCCATTGCGGTCGGGGGCAACGCCCCATTCCTTTGCCACGTCGATGGAATCGGTGCAGTAAAATCCGAGACCGTAATCGTTATATGCCTTACCGTAACCGAATTTAGGCTTCTTGATAATGTCCTTTGAGCCGTGATAAATACGCTGAATCATGACAACACCTCCTTATACTCCTTTAGGAGTATATTTTGCTTTAATTGTATTATACTCCCAGAGGAGTACCATGTCAATAGGCAGGCGTAAAATACTTCTTATTACAAATAGTCAAGAGGTCAATAAGTCTTGGCTCCCGTCGAAAATGTTATCTCTCCTGACCGCTTCTTGATTTTGAACGGCGAGCGGCGGACTTATTCTTTTCAGCCGGTATTGCATTTTGCTTTGTTCTCTCAGCACGCTCCTTTTCCGAGAACAGCTCACGGATGTGATCGACAAATTTACGGACCGCATCAGGAAAATGCTCCAGCGCATCAAGAAACGGACGGCATTTCTCTACCAGCTTGTCGTAGCTGTCTCGCAGACGGTGATATGCACTCCGATAGCGGTCGGCTTGATCCCGATAGTATTCCATATTCTCTTGAAGGTCATTGATCTTTCTTCGGCTGGTGATTCCCTCTTTTGCAAGGGCTGTCAGCTGCTCATAATCATCCTTCGAGACAGAATAATTGCCGGTCAGAAGATTCTTCTTACCGGCAGTTTCTATTTCCTGATAGGTTTTATGAACTGCATTCGCGGGCTCGTACTCATGCTGCGCCCGTTGAATACTGCGGTCGATTTTTGCAAGGCGCTCTTTATCCTTTTCGATTTGATATTGCAGAGAGGTCAGATGCTCCGCTGTACTGCCCTCCTTACCGCGATCAAAGCCCTTGAAGCCGTGCTCGGTCATATGCAGATAGAATTCATCCTGCAAGATACTGTAGGACGGTCGGAACTTCGGCTTGCCGTTTTTTCTCATGATCGGCTCGCCGTGATCGTCCAGCATCGGCTCGCGTGATTCCCATTTTTTGGAATGGCTGATCTGATGAATGACCTCTTTGACCTTTCCGACTAATTCGGAATCTTTTCACCGCTTGCTCCAACGAATTTCTTTCTCGACGACCGGCAAAGCGATCAGGTGCATATGGTAGTGGTACACCGGATGCCCCAGCTCGTCGCTGACAGCCTTGTTGATCTCGTCGGCATGCATGACCGCAGAGATGATATTTTCCTCTCCGTATTTCTCACAGGCGTAACGGTACGCTTCGGCGAAGAACTCTTTTGCATAATCATAACCGCCGCGTTCCTCAAAGTACATGGTGTTGACATCGAAGATGACTTCATCGAACAGCACCGCGTAGGCTCTCAGACCTCGACGCGATATTCTTCCGTCGGTTTCCATTTCTCTGAGAATGTCCATATAGCTTTTGTCGCCCGGACTTTTGAAATGAATGTTCATCGGTATCCGTTCCGGTTCAACATTCACATTTCCATGCATACTCCGAACGATCCCGAAAAATATCTTAATCGGAGCTTCTACGGAGACTACAGCGTTTCTGGTGTACCTTTCCTTGATGCAGGCTGTACTACCTACAGTGATAATCTGATCATTTACGGTCACGATATGAATTCGGGTACGATTTTTGCACCCCTGCTCAATTATGAGAGCAAGGGTTTTGCGCAGGAGCATCCGACCATCCAACTTGAAACCGAACAGGGCGCAAAACGCTACAGCTTTTATGCTGCTGTAAGAGTCCTGCGCGACGATATGTTTTACAACCTCAAGGACGCTCCCAACAAGGAGTATTATGATCAGAAGGTTGCAAATATTACGCAAAGAGCACTCTATACCGTAGGAAAACAACCTCAGTTCGGACAGAAGCTGATCACACTCTCTACCTGTACAAATACAAGCTATGATGACCGCATTATTGTGATAGCTGTACAAGTATAACCCCCTGTAACCCCTTTTTGTGTTGACAAAGGGGTTATAACGGGGTATACTACAGTCAGGAAGTGATATCATGAATACCAACGATAAAATCAACGAGCTCCAAACGCAGATAAGTTCCTTACCGAAAGGGTATATCTCACAAAAAACAATACAGGGCAAAATTCGATACTATCTTCAATGGAGTGAAGGTGGAAAAAAGCAGAGTAAGTATATAAAAGCAGGAGAGCTTGATCAGATTAAAGCTCAGATCGAACAGAGAAAAGCACTACAGGCTGAGTTGAAAGAACTACAGAGTCAAAACGACAATACTGTGATGGCAACCGATATTGACTCAGAATGCGAAACCAATGTTACAGTCGGAAAAGCACTGCTTGCTATGGCGTCAGGCGTTGCCGAATGGGAACGCAGAGACTGTTATGAGCAGCTGCAAAACTATCTCCACAGCGCGGATACCGATCGCGTTTGCCTGATATATGGGTTACGCCGAACGGGCAAGACCACCATGCTTCGTCAAGCGATTGCCGATATGAATGAGTCAGAGGTCACGAAAGCGGCGTATATCAAGCTGAGAAGAACGGATACAATGGCGATGATGAACCGCGATCTCAAGCGCCTTTTCGACGCCGATTACAAATATATCTTCCTCGATGAAGTCACGCTGATGAAGGACTTTATCGACTCGGCAGCATTGTTCTCCGATGTGTTTGCGGCGATGGGAATGAAGCTTGTTTTGTCGGGAACAGATTCTCTCGGATTCAGTCTTGCGATGAACGAGGAGCTGTACGACAGAGCCATACCGATTCACACGACATTTATTCCGTTCAGAGAGCACGCAAGGCTGCTCAGGATCAACAGTATCGATGAGTACATCCGTTACGGCGGTACGCTGCGTGCCGGAGAAATGGATTTTGAAAGCCCTGAACTGAACAGCGATGATGCGTCATTCCGGGATGACGAGAGCACCAGAAGGTATATCGACACCGCGATCTGCCGCAATATCCAGCATTCGCTCGCCTGTTACGAGGACGGCAGCCACTTCCATCACTTGTATTCGCTGTATCAGGCAGGTGAGCTGACAAACGCCATCAACCGTATTATTGAAGACATGAACCACCGCTTTGTTGTGGATACGATCATCAGGGAGTTTCACTCGTCAGACCTCGGTATCGCTGCGAGAAATCTGCGTAAAGATCGCGATCCCGACAGGCGGACGGATATTCTCGACCGTATCGATACCGAAGCTGTGACGCAGAAGCTGATGGAAATACTGGATATCCGCAGCAAGGAAGATCAGAGCATCGGTATCACCAATGCCCATGTGATCGAAATCAAAGAGTACCTCAAGGCGCTGGATTTGATCATCGACTGTCCGACAGAGTACGCCGATCCCGAGCTTGAGCCCTTAGAGCATATCATTTTCACGCAACCCGGTATGCGGTACTGTCAGGCGCAGGCGCTGGTATATTCGCTGATGAAGGACAACGTGTTCTCAGCATTGAGTGAAAAGGAAAAGTCTAACGTCACTGAGCGCATTCTCGAAGAAGTGCGTGGAAGGATGATGGAGGACATTGTACTCTTGGAAACAGCCAAATCCGCTCCCGATACAGTGCGTGTATTCAAACTCGCCTTTTATAACGGCGAATATGATATGGTGACATACGATACCGAAGCCGACCAATGTGCCGTTTATGAGATCAAGCACAGCGATAAGGCGATTGAAAATCAGTACCGACACCTTATTGATCCTGATAAGAGAAGTTTGACCGAAAAGCGATTCGGCGAGATTGTCAGCACAAATGTGATTTATCGAGGTACAGATCAAGAGTTAGATAACGAAGTACAGTATTTAAGAGTCGAGGATTTTCTGCAAGAGCTTCCGGACGTAATATTAACGGAACAAACCGAAAGTCAAGGATATGTTCCAACTATGTAACTTAATAAAAATGATCAGTCGTTTTGCGAAGGCTTAACGGCTGATCTTTTTTTGTGTCCCTACCGTTAATGGTTAATAACCGAATTGGTTCTTTTACAACGGCATGATTGGGTGCCGTATATCGCTCCTTCGCAAAACGGCGCAAGGAGGAATTATGTTTAAGAAAAGAAATAAGGTACTCACACCCGATCAGCAGGAAGAAATCCGTACCAAGGATTTTTTCGACTGCATCCTTCCGGGTGTTATCAAATTCCATGCCGACCATTACATCGTCGGCAACAGCTACCGATCGGTGTGGTCTATCAAAGAATATCCGCCTACTACTGAGGAACAGGCGATCCTGTCTCAGCTCGGCGACCGCAACGGCGTTACGCTCCGGATATATCACAGGCTTGTGGAATCATTTGAGCAGAGAAAGATCATGCAGAATGCAACCCGCGCCAATAAGATGAAAACCGGAGGCAATGACGTCAACGACACTATTGAAGCCGAGGGCAACCTGCAGGATGTTATTCAGCTGATGGCGAATCTTCGCAAGAATAAGGAAATCCTGCTCCACTGCTGCGTCTATATTGAACTGAAGGCGAAATCCATGAAAGCGCTTCGGGATCTGCAGAGCGATATCTCAATGGAGCTGACACGCTCCAAAATCACCGTCGATAAGCTGACGCTGCGGCAAAAGGAAGGCTTCCTCTCTGTCCAATCAGTTCGGCGCTCAGTTCGAGCGTGTTCTGCCGTCGAGCTCGGTAGCCAATCTCTATCCGTTCAACTTCTCAGGCAAGACTGATCCTAAGGGCTTGTATATCGGACGCGACAAGTTCGGCACAAACATTCTCGTCGATTTTGACCGTCGCGCCGAGGACAAGACCACATCCAATATCCTGATTCTCGGAAACTCCGGTCAGGGCAAGAGCTATCTGCTCAAGCTGATTCTGACCAATATCCGCGAGTCGGGAAAATCTATCATCTGCCTCGATCCCGAAGCAGAATATGAGGAAATCTGCACTGCGCTCGGAGGCACTTATATCGACTTTATGTCGGGCGACTCTATCATCAATCCGCTTGAACCGAAGGCATGGACGGACGGATCGGGAGAGATTGATATCGACACACCCGAAGCCTTCAAGAAGGTCACAAGACTCAGCCAGCATATCGCCTTTCTCAAAGACTTCTTCCGCAGCTATAAGGATTTCAACGACGCGCAGATCGATACCATCGAAATCATGCTGACCAAGCTGTATAACCGATTCGGCATTTCCGATATCACCGATTACAGCAAATTAAAGCCGACAGACTATCCGACCATGAAAGAGTTCTATGAACTTTGCGATAAGGAGTACCGAGCCTTCGATTCTATCGCTTTCACACTCGCGGCAACAGGCGGCGTGATCTTCTTCGTGGCAAGAAAAAAGAAGAAAAACAAAGCTGACAAGGCTGCGGAATAACTCCTTTCCTTCTGAGATCGGTGACAAATGAAAAGGAAGCTATTGCCGGTTTTATCCGTGCTTATACTGATTCTTGCGGCAGGCGCCGCTTTATACCCGACGCTTTCCTCCTACTTGAACAATTTATTGGCAAAGGGCGAGATCGCACAGTATAACAATACCGTAGATGCCCTTTCCGCAGAGGACAAATCACGCTGTCTGCGGCAGGCCGAGGTTTATAACGACAGTATCAGAGATTTTGTTAAAGATAGTTTTTCGCCTACCTCCTTCATCGATGATACCGAATACCTCGCAACCCTGAATCTGACCGATAACGGGCAAATGGGTACGATTGATATACCGTGTATCGATTGCCATCTGCCGATCTATCATGATTCGGATGATATGCTGTCTAAGGGAGCGATTCACATGGCGGGTACATCGCTTCCGATCGGCGGCGAATCCAACCATGCGGTAATCTCCGCTCATACCGCATACCCGGGGAAGATTCTGTTTGACAAGCTGACGGATGTTCAGATCGGCGATACCTTTTCTGTCACCGTTCTCGGAGACACAATGCATTATAAAGTGTTTGATACCAAGATAGTTTTACCTGACGAGGTATCATATCTCAACATAGAACGTGGAAGGGATTTGGTAACGCTGATTACCTGTACGCCGTATTCAATTAACACGCACCGCCTGCTTGTTACAGGTGAAAGGTATTATCCTGCAGATGTAGAAGAAGAACAGACGGCAGTGGTCACAGAAAAGGACAGTATGCCCTTATATATCACTATTGCAGCTCTCGTCGTCATCGTCGCGCTGATTATCCTTTATAAAGGGAGGAAACGCAGACATGAAAAGTAAAATACTGCGGATTTCGGCCATCCTCCTGATAGTAAGCGCAATAGCGTTGTTTCTGTATCCCAATATAAGCAAACTCATAATGAAAGAGAAAAACAATGAAATAATAGACAGGTTTGACCGTATATCTGAGGAACAACAGGACATCAGCTATGATCAGGACGATGAGGACAGCTTTGTGGATACCGAGGGTTATCCGGTTGATGAGAACGGAGAATTGCTCTCCGATTTTCCTGCCGCACCGAATTACGATCTGGACAGTCTCTACGCAGACAGCATTCGATATAACGAGCTTTTGCGTGAGCATCAGGATCTGAACTGTGACTTTTCACAGGCTGCGCTGGACCTGACCGATTACGGGATTTATGACGGAGTTTATGGTTATATCACGGTTCCGACTGTTGGGATGTATCTCCCGATCTACTTAGGAGCCGACGACAGCAATATGGCATGCGGGGCTGCACATTTGAATAATACCTCGCTGCCGCTGGGCGGTACGGATACCAACACCGTGTTCGCCGGACATACCGGTTATTTTGGACGGACAGTATTCGATTATCTCCCAAGTATGGATATAGGAGACGCTGTCAGCGTTACCACCTTCTTCAGTACTCTTGACTACAAGGTTATATCTACCAAGGAGATCGGAGAGACCGATACCGAGGACATATGCATTAAGAAAGGAAAAGACCTCATTACGCTGATTACCTGTGCCAACATGGGCAGGACACGCTATGAGGTCATATGCGAACGGATATAATATTGAAAGGACTTATCCCAATGATTGGATTTATCATCGGATTGTTTGTAGGCGGCTTTTTCGGCGTGGTGACAATGTGCATTCTGTCAGTCGCGGGACGCGATGACGATATGCGTGAAGAAAACCAAACCCACAACGATGAACAGAAAAAGGATAATAATTCAGACTTTAACGATATAATTGGGTTAGAATAAGGAGAATATGGAGTAAGAAAGGAAAGAAACTCAATCTGTTTAATCCGCAACAGATCTACAGATTAACAGGGAGATGTAAATTATAATAATTCTGCATTTTAGGCGCTGTATGGTCTGTTGACTGTACGGCGCCTCATTTGTTATCACGAATTATTCCTATTAGTCAACGGTTTTGCTTCATTAGTAATAAAAGCTCTGAATTCTATATTACGATCTACGGATCGATTGCTCAAAGCGAATCTGAAAACATAAGCGCCAACGTCAAATGGGGAAAAGAACAAAGCGCAAGACAGGGCAAAGTAGCATTTCAATACAAAAACATGATCGGTTACAAAAAGGGCAAAGACGGCGAACCGGAAATCGTTCCCGAAGAAGCTGACGTAATTCGATACATATACCATAGATTTCTCGCAGGAGACAGTTATGGAACAATTAAAGCTGAATTAGAAAAACGGAGTATCGGTGAATCTTGCCAAACCGTAGTTTTCGATAAAGCCGCCGTGATCCTGATCTTCGTTGCCGGTTTCCTCGCCGAAGCGCTGATTGTAATAGAACTGACCGTTATACTTGACGTCATTATCTTCGCTGGTTGCACTTGCAACATGAACCGTGCTGCCGCCGACGGTTTTCGCATCCTGATCAAGATCATCAGCGCTGTTCGCACCGTAGATATTAACGTTGTACTGTCTGGGATAGTTGTAGCACCAGACAACGATCTTCTTGACGTTTAAGAAGTTGTTGTTTGTAGATAAGCTATCCTCTTCCAGCGTATTGTCTTCCGAATTATAATAGTTGACCCATTTTTCGAGCTTTGATTCTGCTTGACCGTCGTAAGGCGTATGATTATACGGCTTGCCGAGATAGTCGGTGTGATAGGTCGTTTCATCTTCGTTTGCGTTGTAGGGAACCGGTTCGCCGTTGACTAAATAACTTCTGCTGCTCATAGCAGTCGCCGCCGCGCTCTGTGACGTCCAAAGATCATAGTCGCACATAACGTTGGCGACGGACAGCGCGGTGTTAGAGAACTCTACAGCCGTTTCTCCGATCAGACCCGCGAAATCAATAGAGCTTACTTCACCGGTTTCATTATCATAAGTAATATATCTCTGCGGGATCGCATTTACCGTAACAGTGTATACCGTTTCAGTATCTTCAATGCCGGAGGGAGAGCCGTTGATTTCATAGCGGTCGTAATACTTGAACTTTATCTCGAACGGTTCGGGTGTATTGACGATTTTCGCTGTTGTTGTCGCACTCGTTGTATCATAGCTAATGGCGCCGGTGTAGCCTAAGATAGGCGCTTCTTCGACTGTATAGCTGTAATATTTCGTAGTACCGTTGACCGTCGTGTATACAGGCAGACCGGTGATCGTCCTCGTCCAGGTCGCAGAATCGGAACGACCGTCAGAGCTGCTGATAATTGAGACGTCATCCATACAAAATTACTGTTATTTCTAGGAAAAATCGATGTTTTTTGATGATAAAAAACCTTTTCGACGCATGTTTCATAGACTATGTTGAGATATTTCTAGAAAAATCAGGATAAAAACAAAAGCCGTCCTCTTTGATGTAAAGAGAACAGCTTTTTTATAGTCTGTTTTTAATTTCAAATTGTCATTACGAAGGCAAATCCTCCCTTTCCTAAGGGAGGTGCCTCCTGACACGCGTGTCAGGAGCCGGAGTGTTCCCGTGGCAATCTAACCGATTAAAAAGGGGTCCATACCCTGCGGATGACCGGGGAACCGATGTTATCTGAATCTTACCTTATCGTCGCCCATGAAGAACAGCGCCAGCGTTCCGGGACCGACGTGCGAGCCGGTAACGGGCTCGTAAACGACCGTCAGGATCTCTCTGGGAGGCTTTTTCTTGTTCAGCAGCTCCGCGAGATATTTCGCGTCATCCTCACAGTCGGCGTGAGCGATACCCACGAGCTGCTGCTCGGGATTCTTGACCAGCATATTGTAACGCTGCGCCAGCATGTCGATGGCTTTCTTTCTGCCGATGACCTTAGAGAAATTCACAATTTCACCGTTCTCGTTCCCCTTCAGGATCGGCTTGACCTGCAGCATGTTGCCGATCACGGCGGCGGAGCCGGTCAGACGGCCGGTGCGCTTGAGATACATCAGATCGTCCACGGTGAACACCTGATACATGTTCATCTTCTCTTTTTCCAGCATGCGGTGCGTCTTTTGGATAGTAAAGCCGGCGTCGCGATACTCAGCAGCTCTCAGCGCAAAGATGCCCTCGCCCAGCGACGCGCCGATGGTATCCACCAGCAGGATCTCACGGTCGGGATACTTTTGCTGCAGTTCCTTTTTAGCGATTTCGGAACAGCTGAACGAGCTGCTGATGCCTGAGGACATGCTGATAAAAAGGATATCCTTTCCCTGCTCCAGAAATCCGCCGAAAAAGTCGATATAGCTCTGGAAGTTGATCGCGGAGGTCTTGATATCCGCGCCCAGCCGCATCGCCTTGTAGAATTTTTTGCCGTCAAAGCCTTCGGTATCCAGACAGGAAAACTGTTTGTCGCCGATAAAATAGTGGTACGGGATAACCTGTATATCATGCTCTTTGAGGAGCGAGGTAGGTAAATTAGCCGATGTATCGGTCAGAATGGTAAAGCTCATTTATGTTCCTCCGAAATTAACGGCAATTGCCCGATGACGATATGCCGCTTGTTTGAAATCATCATACGCTGCACATGAAAAAAATTCAATCTACAAAGCCGGCTAACGCTCTACGACCTTCAGGATATTATTCTCCCGCTGTTGAAAACATGTATCCCGCAGGTAGAAAACGCTCTCTACCGAGAGTAGAATCCAGTGTTAATGCGGATTTTCGTGTATCAAACAATTGAGATGATATTGTAAGTGGGGACTTTGAAGCTCCGGAAATATTGATTTACATCATGTTATCGCTCGAAGCAGATGAATCACTCCGCAGGGTACGGTATCTATGACGTACCGAGAATGACGGAGGTAACTGTTATCGAAAGCCCCAGATAGAGCAAAAAACATCGTCCGATGGTAAATCGACAAACGCCGTGCCAACAGGCTCAGTGCCGTCCTCCTGTAATCTTCTATTTATAATTTCATAAAAGAATGTTAACAAATGCGTAACAGTTATTTCTGAATTCGCATTAAAACGCAATTATTTTTCCTGTCTGGAATTGTCAAAACTTATCCGATTGGTCTTTTTTTCTCTTTTGAAAATAAAGGTTACAAGTTGTAACCAGCCTAATTGTGAATAATTTTTGTACAATCTGTACACAAATATGAACGAATTCTTAATTCTGTTGTCATTTTGCCAGTATTTTGCGTAAAAGGGTTGATAATCCAATAATTCTCGTGTATAATAATGACAGTTTTGTTACCGATGATTTCAAAAACGATTCTCAGCAAGTCCTCAGGCGATGATTTCAAGCCCTTCTCTATTATAATATAGAATCGCGCTTGCACGCCAACGGATTTACTAATGGAGGTTTTTATGAAGAAGTTCAAAAAGATTATTTCCATCATCATGATCGCCGCTGTCATCGCGAGCATTGTCGCGGTCAGCACCGTTTCATCCAGCGCGTCCGGTACGGGCGTCGGTCTGGCGGAATGGGCGCTGAACGCTTACTACTCCAAGTGGAGCTATGTTTACGGCGGCGCCACCCCCGGCGCGGTTGACTGCTCCGGTCTGATCTATTCTTACGCGGGCGGTTATCGCGTAGGCGACGCGCAGACATTCAATTCCGACTACCGCTATTCCCTTTCGGGCAGCATCCCGAATATCCACGGCTTAGGTCTTTACAAGCCCGGTCATGTCGGCGTCTATGTCGGCAACGGGATGGCAGTTGACGCTCGCGGTACCGGCTACGGCGTTTGCTACGAGAGTGTATGGAGCCACGGCTGGACCCAGTACTTCAAGGTTCCCGGCGTTTCCTACCCCGATACCGGCTGGGTAGAGTTTGACGGCGATTACTATTATTATGAAAACGGCGAGTATCTCTCCGATACCACCAGAACCATCGACGGTACTATTTATACCTTTGCTTCCTCCGGTAAAAGCACCTCTTCCCCCTCTTCTTCCGGCTCCACCGATTCTGCAAGCTCCTCTTCGAGCGATTCCGGTTCGAATGACACCGGCTCTCTGAAGAAGGGCTCCAGCGGTTCCCGCGTTGAGAAGCTCCAGCAGAGACTGCTCGATCTGGGCTACTACAACGGCACTGTTGACGGCGACTTCGGCGAAGCCACCGAGACCGCATTCAAGCTGTTCCAGGAAAAGATGGGTCTGTACGTTGACGGCGTTGCCGGCTCCGACGCAGATTATCTCTATGCCGACGACGCTCCCGCCTATCAGACTGCTGAAGAAGAAACCGACGAGGAAGAAACCATCACTTCCGAAAAGGAGGATCTCGCCGAGACCGGCGCCGCCGATGAAGAAGATGAAGAAGCTTCCGCAATGAGCTACACAGTCGGCGACTACAGCGACGATATTTATCAAATTCAGGAACGCCTGATCGGTTTAGGCTATCTGGAAGGCGAAGCCGACGGTGAGTTCGGCGATATGACTGCTGTCGCGGTCAAGGGCTTCCAGACCGCCAACGGTCTCGAGGCTACCGGCATCGTTGAGCAGACTACTTATGACAAGCTGTTCTCCGACGAGGCTGTCGCGGCAAAGAAGGAAGAAGCCAAGCCCGACGAAAACACAGCAGTCACCGCTGACGCCAACACCCCCGCCATCGCGAACACCTCGAATAACGCGGTACAGGAAGCGCCCGCAAAGGCAGCTCCCAAGACCGATATCGAAAAGGACACCACCGAGCTGTCCTCCAAGAGCGTTGCGGCTGTTACCGACAACTCCCTCTTCAAGCGCGGCGCAAACGCCACCAACTTCGAATTTCTTATCTGGCTGGCAGTGATGATCGTCGTTCTGATGATCACCTTCGCCGTAGTGTACGCGATCGAAAGAAAGAAGCAGAGAGCGGCTTACCGCGCAAGACGCTTCCAGTAATAAAATAACCACTAAGCGGTACGAGCGATCGTGCCGCTTTTCTTTTATCCAGAGAGTTTCTTATTCCATATTTTCTTGACATAAAATGAACCTTTCCTCTCCCCGATGACTCTAATAGGCAGAATCGATTCAAAACCAATCGTCATGGCGGGGGTAGAACACGCGTGTTCTGCCCGTGGCAATCTCAACCTTATTCAATCGTCATTACAAGGAGTGAAAACCATGAAAGACAAATTAAAAAGCGTGATGAAGCCTGCGCCGGAGCGGTTTCACTATACCGTACAAAGCGCGATCACTGAAGCAACTAAACAAGCTTCACCCGCCAAAAAGCGCATCCCGAAGGGCTGGCGCATCGCGATCGCTGTCATCCTGATCGCGGCGCTCATCCCCTCGACCATCTTCGGCGCGAGCAAGCTCTATGAATTGATCGCAAAGCCTGTAGACAACTACGGTCTGGAGCTGAACGTCGAGCGCGAAACCGCCGCCGATTATCCCAAATATGTCAAAATGCACGTAGAAGTCCCGGAGGGCTTTGCCGCTGTGCCGGGTACCGATCAGCTGAAATACTATAACCTCAGCACCGAAGAGCCTTACACCGACGGGTTTTCCCTCTTCCCCATGCGTTTTCGCACCGAGTTAGAGCAAAAGGAATATATCGGCAATGTCAACAGCTATGAGGAGCGCGAGATGATCGGTCATCAGGCGTATGAGGTCAAGCTTGATCAGGGATGGGACCGCTTGTATATCTACTATGAGGACGTCAATGTATTTCTGTTGATTTACCATAAGGACGTCACAGAAAAACAGCTGGCGGATTTTGTCAAGGGGATCACCTTCACAGAGGGAACACAGGACAATTTCACCTATCTTGACTGGCCGCATGACGAACGCGGTCAAGACGTCTACACCTATGACGAAGAGTATGCCGAGTACCCGCGGGACACCAAGATCACGTTCATGATGTATTCTCCTGAAACTGATGATTTTACCGACCGCTGTACCGCACAGATCACCGATGTGCAGATCCTTGATAACATTGCCGAGTTGGATTACGACGCCTTTTGCCCCGCCTACAGCCCCTATGAGATTGCCGACCAAGACGGCTGGCTGAATCCCGAAACGTTCACCACCTACAAGGAAGGCGACGGTTTTGACGCAGAAGATGAAGTCATCGGCTCCGAAACAGCGAACCAAAAGCTGGTGCTGGCAGATGTGACCTATGAAAACCTCAGTGACCATGATATCGAATTATTTGTTTCTTATAGCCTTGAGGTTTTAGAAAAGGATGACGACGGTACATTCCATCAGTCGAATATCATCGACGGCGAAAAGCTGATTTACAGTACACCGTATACTGACGGCGAGACAGTTTATCTGACCCCGCACGGAGTCGGTGACGATTTCTGCATCTTCACTATCCCCGCGCAATCTTCCGCAGCTTTCACGATGGGATGGCGCTGCAAAGCCGACATGATAGACAAAGCGTATCTGACCAACATTTATCAGGGCAGCGTAACCGACCCGCCCGCCGAGAGCGACAGCCCCTATTACACCTATCTCTTCAAGGTGACCGACGATGATCGATAACCACAGCTTTGAGATGCTCGTTACGGCGCAGACCGACACGATGTACCGCGTGTCGATGGCAATGCTGAAGAACGAACACGACGCGCAGGACGCGGTGCATGACGCCGTTCTCATAGCCTATCAAAACAGAAACCAACTCAAACATGCAGAATACTTCGGCACATGGATCGTAAGGATCCTGATCAACGTTTGCAAGAAAACCTTGAAGCAGCGCAAGCGCTATGCAGATATCGGGGACGCCCTCCCCGATATCGCGTCGCGTGACAACCCCTATCTTTCCGTCGAGATCGGCGAAGCGATCGACAGCCTGCCGCCGAAGATCAGATTGACCGTCATCCTATATTACGTCGAGGATTATTCTGTCAAAGAAATAAAAGAAGTATTGCGTATTCCCGAGGGCACCGTCAAAAGCCGCCTGAGCAAGGGTCGGGAGCTGCTCAAAGACCGACTCACCGAATCATGAGCATGTGTCTTCTTTAGTCTTTTTACACGAAAATCCCGCCGTAATTTCTATACACCGTATGATTGAATTTTGCACCGATTACAGGTACAATATAAGTAACAAATTATACGGAGGTTCATTATGGCAAACAGAATCATTCTCAACAACACTTCCTATCACGGCAAGGGCGCTATCGCCGAAATCCCCGCTATCGCGAAATCAAAGGGCTTTTCGAAGGTACTTGTCGTCACCGACCCCGACCTGATCAAGTTCAACGTAGCGCAGAAGGTCACCGACCTGCTTGACGAGTGCGGTCTCCCCTACGCGGTGTTCTCCGAGGTCAAGGCGAACCCGACCATCGAGAACGTACAGGCAGGCGTGGACGCGTTCAAATCGGCTGAGGCTGACGCCATCATCGCCATCGGCGGCGGCTCCGCAATGGACACCGCGAAAGCCATCGGCGTCATCATCACCAACCCCGAGTTCGCCGACGTGCGCTCGCTTGAGGGCGTTGCGCCGACAAAAAACCACGCTGTCCCGACCATCGCCGTTCCGACGACCGCCGGCACCGCCGCTGAGGTCACCATCAACTACGTCATCACCGATGTGCAGAAGGAACGCAAATTCGTCTGCGTTGACGAGCATGACATTCCCGCCGTCGCCGTCGTCGACCCCGATATGATGAGCAGTATGCCCAAGGGTCTGACCGCTTCCACCGGTATGGACGCGCTGACCCACGCTATCGAGGGCTACACCACTTTAGCGGCATGGGAAATGACCGATATGTTCCACCTCGAAGCCATCCGCCTGATCGCAAAGCACCTGCGCGGCGCGGTCGAAAACAATCCCGAGGACAGAGAAGGCATGGCGCTCGCACAGTACGTCGCGGGCATGGGCTTCTCGAACGTGGGACTCGGCATCGCCCACTCGATCGCCCACACCCTCGGCGCGCACTATGACACCCCGCACGGCGTTGCCTGCGCGATGATGCTCCCGATCGTCATGGAATACAATCAGGACTGCACCGGCGAAAAGTTCCGCGAGATCGCCCGCGCAATGGGCGTACAGGGCGTTGACGAAATGACGCAGGAGGAGTACCGCAAGGCGGCGATCGATGCTGTCCGCAAGCTTTCCAAGGACGTCGGTATCCCCGAGAAGAACGAGAAGGTCAAGGCGGAGGATCTGGATGTCCTCGCGGCTGACGCGTATGCCGACGCCTGCCGTCCCGGCAACCCGCGTGAGACAAATGTAGACGACCTCAAAGAGCTTTACAAAAAGATCATGGCATAATCAAGTGATAAGTGATCAGTTGAGGGGGAGAGCGTGGCTCTCCCCCCCTTTTTTTTATTTTGTGCCAAAAATTCCCGAGCAAAAAAACTCCCGAGCCGTTATGACTCGGGAGCTTTTTCATCCTGTTTGGACCCGCCGTTAATACAGACAAAATCTTTTATCCATTCTTCAAAAAAGGCGGGATAGGTCGTTACGCGTCTTCTGCGGGGATATCGCCGGTGCAGTGCGGGCACTTGGTCGCGTTGATGTTGACCTCTTCACAGCAGTGCGGGCACTTCTTGGTGGTGGGCTCTTCCTCGGGCTCTTCCTTCTTGCCGATGGAGGATACCTTGTTGATCGCCTTAACAAGCAAGAAAACGACCAGCGCCATGATCAGGAAGTTGATGACGGCGGTGATGAAAGCGCCGTAGCCCCAGATGGACGCGCCCAACTCGGCTGCGTTAGCGTAGGTGACCTGAGATGCCTCAACACCCTCGGGCAGCTTCAGGATGATGAACTGCTCATTGAAGTTGATACCGCCGGTGAGTAAACCGATGAACGGCATGATCAGGTCGTTGATGAACGCGTTAACGATCGCCTGAAATGCGCCGCCGATGATGACGCCGACTGCCAGGTCCATAACATTACCGCGCATGATGAATTCTTTGAATTCGCCTGCAATTTTTTTCATGTTCTGCACTCCTTGTGTTTTTTATTCTTTATCGGAATTATCCGATTGGTTACAATAACATACGCTGTCATTCCGAGGGGCATAAAGCCCCGTGGGAATCTCACAAATAGAGACTCTCTCTTTTCGTAATATCAGACAGAATAAATGACAGGGGAAGATTGCCACGTCGTCGGCTTTTTCGCCGACTCCTCGCAATGACGCTGTATAACTACAGCGTCACCTTATGAAACACCTTTTTGCCCTTTTTGATGATAACGTGACCTTTGTCAAAAGCGTCCTTTGTTACCTTGTGGAACATATCGGTGATCTTTTCGTCGTCGACCGAAATGCCGCCCTGCTGGATCAGGCGCTTGCCCTCGCCCTTACTGGGAATCAGCTTGCATTTGAGCAACAGATCAAGAATTGCGATGCCGCCGTCAGCGAAATCGCCGTCGGTGATTTCGGTGGAAGGCATATTATCGGTGTTCGCGCCGCCGCCGAAGAGCGCTCTCGCGCCCTCCTGCGCCTTGTTCGCCTCTTCTTCCCCGTGGATCATCTTGGTCAGTTCAAACGCCAAGATCTCCTTCGCCTTATTCAGCTCGGAGCCTTCCCAAGCCGCCATTGCCTCAATCTGATCGAGCGGGAGGAAGGTCAGCATCTTCAGACACTTGATGACGTCTGCGTCATCGACGTTACGCCAGTACTGATAGAACTCAAACGGCGTTGTCTTGTTCGCGTCGAGCCATACAGCGCCCTTCTGGGTCTTGCCCATCTTCTTGCCCTCGCTGTTGAGCAGGAGGTTGATGGTCATGGCATAAGCGTCCTTGCCGAGCTTTCTGCGAATCAGCTCAGTGCCGCCCAGCATGTTGCTCCACTGATCGTCGCCGCCGAATTGCATGTTGCAGCCGTATTTCTGATACAGAGCGTAGAAGTCATAGCTCTGCATGATCATGTAGTTGAATTCAAGGAAGGATAAGCCCTTCTCCATACGCTGCTTGTAGCACTCAGCGCGCAGCATATTATTGACGGAGAAGCACGCGCCTACCTCGCGCAGCAGCTCGACATAGTTGAGATCGAGCAGCCAGTCGGCGTTGTTGACCATCATCGCCTTGCCATCGGAAAAGTCGATAAACTTACTCATCTGCACCTTGAAGCAGTCACAGTTGTGCTGAATGGTCTCCTTGGTCATCATCTGGCGCATATCGGTTCTGCCGGAAGGGTCGCCGATCATCGCGGTACCGCCGCCGATCAGGGCGATCGGCTTGTTGCCCGCCAATTGCAGACGCTTCATCAGGCACAGCGCCATGAAGTGACCTACATGGAGGCTATCGGCGGTCGGGTCAAAGCCGATATAGAAAACAGCCTTGCCGTTGTTAACTAAATCTCTGATTTCTTTTTCATCGGTCACCTGCGCGATCAGACCGCGAGCGACCAGTTCTTCATACACTCCCAAAAATATTTCCTCCTGAGTCAAATAGTCATTGCGAGCCTCGTTCGCGAGGCACGGCAATCTCAACCGATTATATACTATTGTCGGATTCTGACATATAGTATAGCGATATTTTACGGATACGTCAAGATTTAATTAGCCTTCCCTCTGAGGGGAAGGCTTATTTACCACGGATCATCCTCGTCGGAATCGCCCTCTCCACCATCGGATGACGCGTCATCGGGATTGCCTAGAATCTGGTTCCGCTCCAGCCAATCATTCATCGTCATCAGCACCTCGCGGGGCTTTGAGCCCTGATGCGGTCCGACGATGCCCATCTGCTCCATGTCGTCGATCATTCGTCCTGCTCTCGCGTAGCCTACCTTGAGCCTGCGCTGGAGCATGGAGGTGGAAGCCTGTCCGCTTTCGATCACGAACCGGATCGCTTCCTCCATCATGGAGTCGACCTCCGGCGCGTTGCCGGGAGAAATGCCGCCATCCTTGCCCTTATTGCCGTTGAGCTCCTCGGCGGCGATCTTGCGGATCTTTTCTTCGATTTCTTTATTATACTCGGCGGTATGCGATTTCTTGAGGAAAGCCGTCACACGGTCGATCTCATCGTCGCGGGTAAAGCAGCACTGCACGCGGATGGGCTTAGGCACGCCGACAGGCGCATACAGCAGATCGCCTCGTCCGATCAGTTTCTCTGCGCCGCCCGTATCCAGAATGGTACGGGAATCGATCTGAGAGCTGACCTTCAGCGCAATACGCGAAGGGATATTCGCCTTGATCAGACCGGTGATGACGTTGACGGTGGGTCGCTGGGTAGCAAGGATCAGGTGCATGCCGGCGGCGCGCGCCATCTGCGCCAAGCGGCAGATGCTCTCCTCCACCTCGGAGGGAGCCGCCATCATCAAATCAGCGAGCTCGTCGATTGCGATCACGATGCGACACATATGCTCGACGGGTACCTTCAAGCCCTCGATCTCCATGCAGGGCTGTTCCTCCGCCTCGGGATCATAATCGGGCTTTTGCTTCTCTTCTTCTATGAAAGCAAGATTCTTATCGACCAGCTCATTGAAGCTGTCGATGCCCTTGCAGTCGTATTCGGAGAAAATGCGATAACGCTGGAGCATCTCGGATACCGCCCAGTTCAGGGCGCCTGCCGCCTTCTTAGCGTCGGATACAACCGGCACCAGCAGGTGCGGAATTCCCTTATACTTTGAGAATTCAACCATCTTCGGGTCGACCAGCAGGAGCTTGACCTCGTCGGGCGTCGCCTTGAAGAGGATCGACATCAGCAGCGCGTTCACGCAGACGGATTTACCGGAACCTGTGGTACCGGCAATCAGCAGGTGAGGCATCTTTGCCAGATCGGTCATGATGATCTCGCCCGAGATATCGCGTCCGAGCACACAGTTGAGCTTGCTCTTGCTGTTTCTGAATTCATCGGTCTCCACGAGCTCGCGGAGCGTGACGACAGAGGTCACCTTGTTCGGGATCTCGATGCCGACAGCCGCCTTGCCGGGGATCGGCGCCTCGATACGCACCGCGGTGGCGGCAAGATTGAGGGCGATATCGTCGGCAAGATTGGTGATCTTGCTGATTTTAACGCCGGGAGCGGGCTGCAGCTCATAGCGTGTTACCGACGGGCCGCGGCAGATATTGACGATACTTGCTTTGACGCCGAAGCTGTTCAGCGTTTCGACCAGCTTAGTGGCGTTGTTCTGCATTTCCTGATACGCGCTGGAGCCTTCGGTATCCACCGGAGGTTCGAGCAGCTTTGTCGAAGGATATACATAGTCGGCGCGGGCGGGCTTTTGCTCTTCGCTGCGCTTGACCTCGGCGCGCATGCGGCGGGTCTCGCTCTTCAGATCGAGCTTATCGTCGAGTTCAAAGTCGTCGTCAGGCTCGTCCTCGGCAGTTCCGGGATCGGGCTGCTTAGCGCCCTCAGACATTTTGCGTGATCTCTTTTTCTCAGAAAGGCGCTTTGCCATATCGGAAGCGCTGAACTCCTTGTCAGGCGTAAGACCGTTGTTTGCGCTGCGGATGATATTGAGAATATCCTGATCCTGCTGTTCCTCGGCGAGCTCGTCGGCGTCCTTGACACGTCGATTCTTTTCAGGCTTGTCCAGCGGTATATCAATGTGAGAAACTCCCTGTCTGCCCGATGAACGATCATCTGACAGCAGCTCAGGGTAATTCTCGTCATCGTCCCGCCTTCTGTTGCCCAGCGCTTCGAACTGTTCGCGTTCCTCGCGGGCACGCTCGCGCTCACGTTCCTTGACACGCTCTCTGTGATGTTCCCTCATACGCTGCTGCTGCTCACGCGTCTTCCGATAACCCTTTTTAGCAACATTTGCGATATCGACCAGCGTCACACCGAACAACACCATGAAGGCGACAATCAGTACGACAAAGCAGATGATCACCGACGGTGCGTTGGTCAGCAGCGCACGCATGGGATATCCAAGCAGCGCACCGAAAATACCGCACAGACTGTCAAGGACAAAGGAACCTTGATAAGCAGCGCCCAGAGCGGCAAAATATGTATGATTCTCGTTATAATCCGTTCCGCCGAACAAATACACCAGCGTGGAGATCATCAAAACGATCAGTACGGACAGCGCGATCTTCGCGCTTTTGTGTGCCATTTGCTTTTCCTTGGCAGTCATGACGCCGAGATAGACGAACACCAGCGGCACCAGTATCGCACACACGCCGAACAGTCCGAACAGGAACGAACGCATGGTTTTCCAGAAATTGCCGCCGGGGATGATCACCAGCGCCAGCAGCACAACGCCGACGGCGCACAGCAGGATCGCCTTGATCTGCGGATTCAGCCCGCGCTTTTCGGGAACCATCTTGGATGTACGTCCGGATTTTCCCTTTGACGCGGTCGATTTTCTATTGGAGTTGGATTTGCCTTTCGTTTGCTTGGCAGCCAAAATATCACTCCTTCATTTTCCTTGAATTCTGGTTTTTGTAAAGCCTTCCTTTTCTAAGGGAGGTGCCCGACAGGGCGAAGGGTTGATACGAACGATAAGATAGTAGTTGAAAAGAATCAGGAATAAAAGTCTCAACCCTCAGTCGCGCGACACGAGCGTCTCGCGACAGCTCCCTTAGAAAAGGGAGCCTAAATCACACCAGCGGTGCTCCGCTGAACAGATTCACGCCGCTTTGCATTTCCATCACGCTGATAACGATGACAGCGGTGCCGACGACGGCAGTATAAATGATAAAGATGATCATCTTATCGGTTTTTAAGAGCCACTTGAACAAGGCGATCGCCAGATAGCCGACCACAGCGGCGACCAGCATGCCGATGAGGATCGGAACGAGATCGGCTTTGACGGGATCCAAACCGCCCTCCAGCGCATCCTTGCCCTCGAGCAGCGCCGCCGCGATAATTGCGGGCGTACCGAGGATGAACGTATAGTCGAGCGCCGTCTGCTTGTTCAGTCCGCGCATCTGACCTGCCGCCAAAGTGGAGCCGGAGCGGGAAAGCCCGGGCAGGGTCGCAAAGCATTGGGTGATGCCGATTACGATCGCGTCGAGCACGTTCATGGAGGTTCTGCCCCCTTCACCGCCCTTCAAGTGCTTCATAGGCTTGACGCTTTTGGAGCACCTGTTGCCGATGAACAGAAGCACGCTTGTCAGCAGCAGACAGATACCGACCACAATAAAATACTTTTCGGTATTAAAGCTCTCTACAAAATCCTTGACCTTCATACCGGTCCCCGGAACGGGAGCAAACAGCAGCACGAGCGGCAGCAGACCGATGATCACCATGATGACCATCCGCTTATCATCCGACAATTCTTTCCACCTGAACTTACCGGTGAAGATATCGCCTATCATGGAGAAAAATGCCTTGATCAGCCGCCAGATCAACTTATGATAAAAGGCGACAACCGCTATCAATGTACCGATATGAAGCATGACGTTGAAGAAAAGATTGCCGCCCTCCAGATCGATTCCCATAATATGCTGGGTGATCGTCAGGTGTCCGCTGCTGGATACGGGCAGGAACTCGGTAAGTCCCTGTACCGCTCCCTGAATGATTGCTTCTATGATTGTCATATGTAACTCCTTTTTTCAGAGAACAGAGAACAGAGAATAGAGAACAGTGATTGTTTCTCGCTTTGCTCGGGCAATTAAAATAGGAATACAAAACGCGAAGCGTTTCCCTCCACTGTTATCTGTTATCTATTATCTGTTATCTTTTTGTATCATCTCATATAATGCGTCTGTCGCGTCTGATAATGTTCCTACCGCGTCGATCAGTCCGCAGTCAACCGCCTCTTTCCCTTCGAGCACGGTACCGATATCCGTCGCCAGCTCGCCGGTGTTGAGCACCAGTTCACGATACTTTTCCTCAGATATATGCGAGTTCTCGACCGTAAAACGCATAATGCGGTCCTGCATCCTCTGAAAATAGCGATAGGTCTGCGGCGCGCCGACCGTCAGCCCCGTGGTGCGCACGGGATGCACCGTCATCGAGGCGGTACTGACAATGAAGCTTTTATCGCACGCGACCGCCAGCGGAATACCGATACTGTGACCGCCGCCGAGCACCAGTGAAACCGAGGGCTTCTTCATACCCGCGATCATCTCAGCGATCGCTAAGCCCGCCTCCACATCGCCGCCCGAGGTATTGAGCAGCACCAGCAGTCCGTCGATATCCTCGTCTTCGTCAATGGCAAGCAAAGAGGGAATCACATGCTCATACTTCGTCGTCTTGTTGGACGGAGGTAGGATAAAATGCCCTTCGATCTGACCGATCACCGTCAAGCAGTAGATGATGCTGCCGCCCCGATGCGTGATGACACTGCCCATCGCGGTGACGCTGTCGCGCGGCTTGCTGTCCTTGTTATCGCTGTTTTCAGGTTCTGCCGGAATCTCGTTTTCGTTCCACATATATGACACCTCAGTGCCTATTATGCGCTTTGAAAACTAAATCATGTATCCGCTGTTCAAAATGTTACCAAGATACAGTATACCATCATCTGTCGAATTCTTCAAGAGAAAAATAATTATATTTCTAAATTGTCATATTAATTATATGAGAGTAGTGTATGCTTAATGTATAAACAAAGCTTTCCCCTCGAGGGGAAGGTAGGCAAATCACCGGAGGAACAATGAGTACAAACGCAGTATACAGCGTCGTAATCGCTGTATTGATATTATTATCGAGCTTCTTCTCGTGTGTGGAAACCGCATTCTCCTTTGCCAACACCATCCGCCTGCGATCGCTGATCGACAGCGGCAGCCGTCGGGCAAAGCACGCTTTATGGGTGTGCGACAACTTCGACAAGGCGCTGACCGCTATCCTGATCGGCAACAACATCGTCAATCTCGGCTGCTCGTCGCTGGCGACCATCCTGTGCCTCGATCTGTTCGAAAACTACGGTGCGGCAATCGCAACCGGCGGCACGACGCTGCTGGTGCTGACCTTCGGCGAGGTTATCCCGAAATGCATCGGCAAGGAAAAGAGCGACAGCATCGTCCTTCACACCGGACTGATCCTAAAAATCTTTACCTACATCCTCACCCCGCTGGTGCTTCTGTTCACGGGTATCAAGTCGCTGGTGATGAAGATAGGACACATCAAAAAGAACTCCCCCTCCGTCACGGAGGACGAGCTCAAATACATCATCGAAAGTATCGAGGAGGAAGGTATCCTTGAGGAACAGGAAAGCGAGCTGGTACAATCCGCGCTGGAATTCGACGAAAAGACCGCGCAGGAGATCCTGACACCGCGTGTCGATGTAACCTTGATCGATATCGATGACAGTAAAGAGGAGATCCATGACCTGATCATTCGCGAGCGCTACTCACGCATCCCTGTGTATGAGGGCGAGATCGACAATATCATCGGTATCCTGCACACCCGCGATTATCTCGAAAAGGTCATCGACGGTGAAGCGAACATCCGCGACCTGATCATCCCGGCGCACTTCATCTACAAAAATCAAAAGCTCTCCGCGATACTCAGCGACTTCCGCGCCAACCGTCTACATATTGCCATCGTCACCGATGAATACGGCGGCTTTTTAGGCATCGTCACAATGGAAGACCTGCTCGAAGAGATCGTCGGCGATATCTGGGACGAAGACGAGGATATCGAGCACACCTGCACGCAAATGGGAGAGAACCGCTACTTGGTCTCGGGAGATATGGATCTCTCCGAGATGTTCGAGCTTTTTGAAATGAAGCCCGACGACGATATCGAGAGCAACTCTGTGGGCGGCTTCATCGTCGAACAGCACGGCGATATCCCTATCCGGGGACAGCGGGTGCACTATAACGACATTACCTTTACCGTCAAGCGCGTCAAGAACCGCCGCATCATCTCCGCACTGGCGGAAAAGAAAACGATACAAGAAAAGGAATGAATCATATGTATTCCATCATCAGACTGATCGACAGACCTGAACGGAAAGACAAAATGGCGAATTGGTTCCATGAAAAGTGGGGCATCCCGCTCGAAGCCTATCTCGAAAGCATGGACGAGTGCCTTGCGAACAAAAGCGGCATTCCCTCATGGTATGTCGCCGTCGACGGCAACAGGATCATCGGAGGCTTAGGCGTGATCGAAAACGACTTTCACGACCGCAAGGATCTTTCGCCCAACGTATGCGCCGTTTATGTGGAAGAAGAATACCGCAAGCAAGGTATCGCCGGCGCTCTGCTGAACTTCGTGTGCGAGGATATGAAGCGTTTCGGGATCGATACGCTGTATCTCGTCACCGACCACACGGGCTTTTATGAGCGCTATGGCTGGGAGTTCTACTGCATGGCGCAGGGCGACGGCGAGGAAGAAATGACAAGATTATATATCCACAGATGAAAAGAGCTGCTGTGATCGATCACGGCAGCTTTTTATTTCAGCAAATCATTTAATTCTAATTCGGAAATATAAATAGCTTTATTCGAAAGCGTTTTGTTCGAACAAACCGATAGGCAATATCTATCGACCACGGCAGTATACAGCCGATATTTCAGTGGAGCACCGATCGTATCAAAGGCGGTCAGGTCAGTGGATATCCCATCCCCCGTCATTTTGAGATAAGCCTCCTTGCGCGTCCATATCTCGCAGAATGCACGGCGGCGATCCCCCGCCGCCATCACATATGCGCGTTCATTCGGATGATAGAAGCGATCGGCAATCTTCAATCTGCTTGCATCGGGGAGCTGCTCAACATCCAAGCCGATATCCGCGTCGTCTACCGCGATCGCCGCCACCCTGCCGCTGTGGGATACCGAGAAATACAAGCCATTTTCCGCGTACGGCTTGCCGTGGTCGCCAAAACAGATAGGGCTCTCCCCTATCGCGCGGCGGATCAGCAGCCCCGCCGCCAGCGACAGCAGCTTGTCGTTTTCAAAGCGATAACGCGCGATCTTCTCCTGCCGATAGGCAGGCAGGAGCTTTAAATAACCCGCTAAATCATTCAATTTTAAGCCTTCAGCCAAAACGATATACTCAATCTTCATAGGCTTATCATACTATAATTATCCGCAACTTGCAAATATTTATTTACAAACACACCGACAGATGATATGATGAAGAAAAAGGAGGTTTGACCATGAGTGTTTTTGACAATCTGAACCGACCTGCCGCGGTTCCCACAGCCGCTTCCAAACCCGCAGAAGGCAGCTTCACCTTTACCTTCAACGCCCTTCCCGAGAGCGCGAAGGAAATGAAAGCACTCCCTGAGGCGAGCCTTGACACGCCGTATAAAACCGCCGCGCTGACGGTATGCGCACTGTGCGCCTACGCCGCGGCTCCCGAGATCGGTAAGGAAATGCTGAACCTTCTCAAAGGTCCCGCGCCGCTGTCTCCGTTTGAGATCAGCTTTCTCAACGACCGTTTCCGCGACGGCAGGCACATTCCGTTTTCCTATTTTGCCGGCGCGACGCCGCAAAACAATTACACTCCGTCCCGACCCTTTTCCGTAACAATCTTCTCCAACCCCTATTCGTTCCAGAACGAAGGCTGGGCGACTCTGCATCTGAATTCCGGAGGCGCTGATTCTCCGCGTCAGATCAAGCTTCGCCTGAAGCCCAGCGAGGGTAAATGGTACCTCAGCGAGCAGATGATCATGGTCGGCGTCCGTACCCCCGTCAAGGACGACCCGTGGGCATGAGGAAAGAATAAAGAATAGAGAATATTGAATAATGCTGAAATTGATAAAACGGCTCCCTTTGCGTGATGCAGAGGGAGCCTTATCCTTTTATGAGTATTTATAATAGGAACATCTGTATTTGCCGCTGTCCGTGCCGAGCTTGGAATCATAGTAATAGCCCTGATTTTTGATTGCCGGAAGCGGCAGATCGACGGTCTGTGAAGCGGTAGAAGCGCCGTTGTTGAAGATCACAAAGATATACTTTGAGGTCGGTACGGAATATTTATAGATTTTCTCGCCGTAGGAGTTGGTGGTCACATAAGTCATCTTCACACCGGGCCACGAAGCGTTCTTCTCCTTACCGTGTCCGGCGGTACAATATGCGTAAACGTTTGACCAGCCTACATTATTGGAGAAGTAAATATCCACCGTGTCGCCGGGATAGAAGCTGCTCACAGCGCCGTTGAAGGCGGTATATGCGGCGTTGAGCACGTCGTAATCCGCGTTAGTCTTATATGCTTTTTTCAACGCCTGATACTGATCATAGGACGAGAGCAGCCAATACTTATCCAGCGCGGTCTTCGCCTGTGTGCGCAATACGTTGAGGTCGGCAGCGGCGGGCTCGAGCTCGACCTCAGCGCCAACCACCGCGATATCGCAGTCTACGCCGACTGCTGCAGCATCAAAGTCTTTTCCGGTCGCGACCGTCGCTTCTTCGGCTGGGAAGTGTTGAATAATTCCGACAAGTCGGCGCTGGACCAGCGTCGCGTCAATGATCGTCACTTCCTCGTCGCCGTCGACGTCCGCATTGCGCTCATTCAGCGGCGAGGGCAGTGTGATGTTCGCTTCATAGCGCTGGATATATGTTGCGTCGAGGATAGTAACATCACCGTCGTCATCCGCGTCGCCGTATACGATCTCTTCCGGAGGATCTGTAGGAGCCACAGTCGGTGCTTGAGTCGGTGCTTGAGTCGGTGCTTGAGTCGGCGCTTGAGTGGGAGCCTGTGTGGGAGCCTGCGTCGGTGCTTGCGTAGGCGCCTGCGTGGGAGCCTGCGTCGGGGCGGGAGGATCGGTCGGCTCTGCAAGCAAGGATGTTCTTTGCGGTACGATATAGGTCGCACAGGGCATCACCTTATTGGTATACAGGTTGGTACCCATGAAGATGGTAGCATCCTTATAAACCTCGACGATATAGCCCTCTGTGCCCTCGCGGGAGGTATCGTTCACGCGGGTCGTGCCGCCCGTGATATTGCGGATCGCTCCAACGGATGAGTTGTGGATGATGGTCGCCGAAGTCTTATTATTGTTGCTGTAATTAAGGTTCAGATCGAATTGGAAGTGCGTATGGCCGCAGATTAGAACAGCGTTCTTGTGGTTCTGCAAAATCGTCTTCAGCGAAACGGTAGCAGAACAGCTGTCCTTCAGCGGAATATCATAGATTGGGTTGTCGAGCTGATCACCCGCGCCCCACTTGTTGAAGTTCGCGTGCTCCATGATAAAGACGTTCTTGCCGTCGTTCTCATAGGCGGTCAGCTTTCCCTCCAGCCATGCGAGCTGGTCGTCGGAGAATTCATTATTCGCATCGGTATAGAAGCCGCCCTCCAGCGCCATAAAGAGGAAGTGGTCGCCGGTCTTGGGCTCGGTAATCTCATAATATGCCTTGCCGGAGGTCATGGTCGCCGCGGTGGAATCCAGACCGGTCATCGCACAGAAGTAATCGGATCCGGTTTTCCAGTCCTTGGGAGTTTTATCTCCTTCATCCTCATAGTTCCACAGCTCATGGTTGCCGATCGCCTCATAGATCGGGTTAACGTAATCGCTCTCGGCGAGAATTTTCAGATAGGTGTTCCACTCCTCGGGATAATGCGGATTGCCCCTGCCCTTTTCATCGTTGCGATGGTTGGTGACATGGTCGCCGGTAGTGACGATGAAGTCGACGCCGCGCGCCGCGGCAGTACGAAACGCGTCGGCGAGATGTTCCTCGTCATACGGGTACTTCTGACCCTGTGCGCCGCTCTCGCCGGAGGTGATATGCGTATCCGAGTAGGACGCAAAGCTGTACAGCAAATCTGTATCAGTCTTGTAGGTTGCCTTATCGGTGGGGAGCTTATAATTCAGAGCGGCAGCTGACACACTGAGATTCGTCGGCTCATTGGTGCTCTTGAAGCCGACCACGCGCGTCGCTTTTGCCGGAATCGCAGTATTCTCAGGCATCACAAAGCTCGCCGAGCCGGAGTTCGCGACCGTCAGCTTGCAGATCGGCAAAAAGCCGCTCAGCGCCGCGCTGTCATCCGCCCAGTACAAATAGTAGGTACCGCCGGAGCTGCCGTCGACGCTTACCGTGATGGTACCCTGCGCGAAGCCCGCGTCATAGGCGTGTGTACCCTGCCATGTGTAGGTGATCGTGTTGCCTGCAGCGCAGGCGGAAAGCGTCAGCCCGCCGCATACCATTGTCACCGCGATCAGCAAAGCCAGAATAGCAGTCAATAGTCTTTTCATATCATCAACTCCTGAAAACATATTGATACATTTTCATTGTATCACAGCAAACAGCATAAATAAAGAGCAGAATATCTTTTTTTTAATACCGCTAAACGGGATACCCCTTTTGTGTGCAAGTTCACAAAAGAAAACAGCCGTCCGCAGACAGCTGTTTGACAAAGGTATTTTTATTTGTTTTCGATCAGCATCTTTTTCGCCTTACTGAGGAACGAAAGATACATAAAGTACTGAACGATGTTCAGCACCAGTGCAACGATCAGGAGCACGCCCGCGGCAACAGAAGCAACCATGCCGCCCATGAAGGTTGAGATCAGGCTCGCGATCAGGGAAAGAACGTTGATGATGATGATCAGCTTGAGGACGTTAGAGCCCTTTCTGCCGACGTCGCCTCTGTTCAGCCTGTCGGCAAGCTTCACGCCGCCCGCGATCACAAAGATCGTGACAAATACGTTCATCAGGTTGTACAGCGAGTACAGCAGACTGCTGACAGTACCGTTGGAATTAGCGAAGACGCCGGCAAGAATCGCGGAAACGATACCGACGATCAGGAAAAGCAGTGCGCTCTTGAAATTGGTTTCATCATGAGAAGCATTGACGATACCGACGATATTCAAGATGAAAGCGATCAGTGCCAAAACCGACCACGCAAGAACAAAAACAAGCGCCAGGATCATGCTGCCTCCCGCCATTGCCAAGCCGACGTCGGAACCATTCGCGGTCCCCGCCTCTCCTGCCGCGTATCCAAAGACAAACAGACACGCCGCTATTACCAGAAAGATCGATGACAGCAGTGCTAAAATCTCGGCGGTATATATCTTTTTCACGCCTTTAGCCGCATTAGGAAATTTCATATAGCATTTCTCCTTTCTGTAGATTTTCACCTGCATCGGCGAATATAGCTTATTATAGCATACGGTTTCAGAAAAGTCACTAACTAAATTGAGCAAGATTACATTCTTCATACCGTTTTCATTATGAATAATTGTTAAACTTTTATAATCTCCACTTGACGCTGATTTGAGGAGTATGGTATATTTTGAAAAAGAATTAATGTAATATTTTGGTGATATATATGGATGTCAATCAAAACGAATTGCGCGGACTTTCCGACGACGAGGTCAGACAGCGGATCAAGGACGGCAAAGTCAACACCGCATCAACGGTCAAAACAAAATCGATCAAACGCATCTTCATCGATAATATCTGCACCGTGTTCAACGGCATCAACGTATTGCTGTTCGTACTGCTGCTGCTCGTCGGATCATACAAAAACCTGTTGTTCATCGGGGTTGTGCTGTTCAACACCGTTATCGGCATCGTACAGGAGATTCGCTCCAAACGGAGCGTAGACAAGCTCACCATCCTCACCGAAACAAAGCTGAACGTTCTGCGAAACGGCGAAACCGTCGAACTGAGCAGGGACGAGCTCGTGCTTGACGACCTGATCCTGCTCTCTCGCGGTAATCAGGTCCCCGCCGACTGTATCGTCGCCCAAGGCGCCTGCAACGCCAACGAAAGCCTGCTGACCGGCGAATCAGACCTGATCGCCAAAAGCGTCGGCAGCGAGCTGCTGTCAGGCAGCTTTATCGCCGCAGGCAGCTGTGTCTGCCGCGTCTGCCGCGTGGGCGGGGACTGCTATGCAGCGAAGATCAACAACGAAGCGAAAGTTCTCAAGAAGAATCATTCGCAGATATTGAAAGCCTTTAAGACCATCATCAACATCTGCTCCGCGATCATCTTCCCCGTCGGCGGCCTGATGTTCGCTATCAAATTCTTTGTTCGTCATCAGGCGCTGAGCGACACCGTCGTATCCACCGTCGGCGCGCTGGTCGGGATGATTCCCGGCGGCATGATCCTGCTGACATCCACGGTGCTGGCGGTATCGGTCGTCCGACTCGCGAGGAAAAAGGTACTGATCAACGAGATGTACTGCATCGAGACCCTCGCCCGCGTAGACGTCATTTGTCTGGATAAAACCGGCACGCTGACAGCCGAGATCATGAACGTGCAGGACGTCGTACCTATCGGCTGTGAACGCGACGAAATCATGACTGCGCTCGCCTCGATCGCCTCGGTGGACGAGATCAACGCCACCGCTGAGGCAGTTCACGCCTTTACAAAGGACGTCGAACCGCTGCAATGCAGACAGTTCATCCCTTTTTCCTCAGAGACCAAGTGGTCTGGCGGCAACTTCTCCAACGGCAGGACCTATATCATGGGCGCCGCGGAATATGTATTTTCTGATAAAGAAAAATACGCCGAGGTTTACCGAGCGATCGACAAAGTGAAAGACACTGTTCGCATGTTGGTTTTGGCGAGAGCCGTTACGCCCGTCAAGGAAAAGGAGCTCCCCGACAACCGCCAGCCGATGGCGCTGATTCTGATCAAGGATCAGCTGCGCGAGAACGTGCAGGATACCGTCCGTTACTTCGAGGAGCAGGGCGTCGCGCTCAAGGTCATCTCCGGTGACAGCGTCAAAACCGTACAGAACATCGCAAAGGACTGCGGCATCGAGGGCGCGGAAAACGCCGTGGATATGTCGACGGTCACAACCGACGATGAACTCGCAGAAGCGGCGGAGCGCTGCAGCATCTTCGGCAGAGTTACTCCCGCTCAAAAAAAGAAGCTGGTGCAGGCGCTCAAAGCAAAGGGTCACCAGGTCGCCATGACAGGCGACGGCGTCAACGATGTGCTGGCGCTCAGGGAAGCAGACTGTTCCGTCGCGATGGCGGCGGGCAGCGAGGCGGCGCGCAACGTATCTCAGCTTGTGCTGGTCAACAACGATTTTGCCTCTATGCCCCATGTTGTCTTGGAAGGCAGACGCACCATCAATAATATCGAACGCAGCTCGTCGCTGTATCTCGTCAAGACGATGTACTCTATCCTGCTGTCGCTGTTCTTCCTCTTTTCAGCGCATCTCTACCCCTTCGAGCCGATCCAGCTCTCCCTGATCGGCGCGCTGACAGTGGGTTTTCCGTCATTCGTGCTGGCGCTGCAGCCGAACAAGAACATCGTGCGCGGCAGCTTCACCTTCAACATCATCACGCGGGCGGCTCCCGCGGCGATCTGTATCGCGCTGAATATCATCCTTACAGCTGCGCTGAGCAACGTCATCGGCGTCACACAGGCGGAGATCTCCACGATGGCTGTCTACACCACCTCGCTGATCGGGCTGATGCTGATCGTTCGCCTCTGCATACCGTTCAACGCCCTGCGCGGCGCGATGCTCGCACTGAGCTCTGCCGGTATTGCGATAGCGACTATCTTCTTCCGTGACTTTTTTAAGCTCGTCCGGCTCAGTCACGATGCATTCATTCTGCAGATCATCGCCACCGTCGGCTTCATCATCCTGTTCAACGTGCTGTACCATTTCGCGGACAAGCTGATAGAAAAGCATAAGAATAAGACAGTTACGTGAAATACCGCAAAAGAAGCAGATGCTTCAGTGTTTTATCATGAAAACAACGATCAATGAAAAAGAGGTGCGATATGGGCGTCATCAAAGCCGCAGCAGGCTCGCTGGGCGGCGTACTGGCGGACGAATGGCTGGAGGTCTACTCCTGCGACAGTCTGCCCGAAGGCGTGCTGGCACAGCGCGCTGAAAAGAAAAGCGGAAAGCGCTCTTCTAATACCAAGGGTGAAGAAAACGTCATCAGCGACGGCTCCATGGTCATTGTCAGCGCCGGTCAATGCGCCCTGTCCATCGACAAAGGCGAGGTCACCGGCGTATATGATACCCCCGGGGAGAATACCTACCGCAGCAGCCGCAGTCCCAGCATTTTCCGCAAGGGCGGCGTCAAGGGCGTGCTGAAGCAGAGCTTCGACCGTTTCGGCTACGGCGGCGTCGCGGCTGTCTACCAGGCGATCGTCTATCTGGATATCCGCGAGCATATGAGCAACCCGTTTTCATTGAGTCTGCCCATCCGCGTCAAGGACAAAAACACGGGACTCGACTTCGACGCGGCGCTTACGGTCAGCGGAATGTTCTCCTTCAGGATCGTAAAGCCCGCCGTATTCTACAAAAAGCTATGCGGCTGTTCGACCGGCACGGTGTATCTCAAAGACATCGTCCCTCATATCACAGCGGAATTCATAATGACGCTGATCACGGCGATCGGAAAAACGTTTCACGAAGGAACCACCGCGTATGATATCGGCATGAGCGCCAACGCGATCGCCGATGAAGCGGCAGCTTTGCTCAATGAGGAATGGATCGAACAGCGCGGCTTTGTGATCGCATCCATCGGAATCGATAGTATTTCGCTGACGCAGCAGGACAAGAATCTGCTGCAAAGCGTACAGCTGGCAAAGGCGCTGACCGACCCCACTCTCTCGGCGGCGACGATCGCCGCTGCACAGGCGCAGGCAATGCAGGATGCCGCGAAGCGCGGCAGGAGAGAACCTATCCGCGTGACCTTTAATAATGCTCCGAAAACTTAACAGACGTATTACAGGCAGCGTCCGCAAAGGCGCTGCCTGTTTCTTATCATTCTTTAAACAGTCAAAACATAAAACTCGTAGGGCTCGTAATCCCTGTTGCAGAAATCTTTTTCCGTCATATCGGTCTCGGTTGTATCGACCTCGCCGCCGGCAGCGCGCAGTACGCATCTCGCGGTTCCGACGCCTAAGTCAAAGGTAACGTTCCGAATCGCTTCTTTCCCCAGATTCGCAGCATAGATCACGGTATTCTCACCGTCGGAACGGGTGAATACAAACAGCTTGGAGTTGCTCGGTTCGACAAACGTAATGCTCCTGTTGGTCGACGCCAGCGCGCTGTTGCCCGTTTTGAGCTTTGACAGCGCTGTGATCAGCTCAGCATACTTCGGCTGATCGTCCCACTGAACGGTGTCCTTCTCGAAGAATTCGATCTCATGATCGTAGCCCTCTTCGTTGGATGTGTAAATAAGCGGGATTCCGGGGCTGAGAAAGCTCAGCGCCAGCAGCGGCTCGTAGGTATCGCCGAAGCGACCGACAATGCTGCCCTCATAGGAATTCTTATCGTGATTATCGAGGTAGTTCATCGGAAAGCTGCTGCCGCGGTAGTTCTGATGCACCTTCATGCCGTCCTTGATATCCGAAACCGCTACGCCGCCCTTGGTCATCAGCGCCTGTCCGTACAGCATGTCGTTGTAGCAGGAATCGAAGGCGTACTCGGTGAGCGGCTGAGCCGCAGAGCTCTCGGCGAGCATCATGATCTCGCTGTTCACAGACTTGAGTTGATAGACCGCCGCGTTCCAGAAGTTGGCGGGCACGCCGATGGCGTGATCACACCGAAAGCCGTCGACGCCTATCTCCTCTACCCAATACTGCATCGATTGGATCATCTCGGCGCGCATCTCATAATTCTCATAGTCGAGCTGGGCGGTATCCGTCCAGTCGTATGGCGAGCGGATATTGCCGCTGTTGTCATGCTCGTACCAGTCGTCGTGCTCTGTGATCCATGCGTTGTCCCAGCCAGTATGGTTAGCGACCCAGTCGAGGATGACCCGCATGCCCATGCCGTGCGCTTTATCGACAAGGTGCTGAAAATCCTCGATCGTGCCGAACTCAGGATTAACGCCCTTGTAATCGCTGACAGCGTAGTAGGAGCCTAAGGTACCCTTGCGCCCTGTCTCGCTGATCGGATGGATCGGCATCAGCCACAGGGTGTTGACGCCCATGCTTTGCAAACGGTCAAGGTGCTCCTCAAACGCTGCGAAGGTGCCTTCCTCGGTATACTGACGGATGTTGACCTCATACAGCACACAAGTATCCAGCCACGAGGCGACTGTCTTGGTCAGAACAGCATCCGCGCCGTCGATATAGGTCATCACGCCGTCGATCACGCTGCCCTCAGGCACATCCTCGGAAATCTGATAATCATTTTTCTGTACCTCAGAGTTACCGATATCCGTCGCAAAGGTCTCCGTATCGTCGCCCTTGTTCGCTGTGCAGGCGGCAAGCGATATCAGCAGACACAGTACCAGTAATAACGCCCAAAATTGTTTCATCATTATCCATCCTTTCGGCTTGATAGTTTCATTATAAGTGAAACAAACCGATTGTGCAAGGCGCTGCAGAAAAAACTTTATTTCCGAACAGAATTGTGATAGAATGGAACTCATAATAAAGACCCCCAAGCATGTAACGGAGGGATCATCATGAAAAACATAGATAACAGAATTGCAGAATTACAACAAATCGCAGATCAGTCAAAGGAATTGATCAAGGTAAAACGCTATGACTTTGCGGATAATACTGACGTCAAATCGTTCAAAAAATATACACAAGCCCTGTTCAAAAACAGGATCACCCTGATGAAAAGCTACGGACAGCAGAATTGCGCCGTTGATTTGTCAGAGCTGAACAGTGAGAATCTCACCCGCAGAAGCGCGGCGATCCTGCGCCTTGCCGAAAATGCGCAGAATCGATATCAGACACAGTATCCCTCTTTCAGTGTCGCTCAGACCATCGCAGACCTTTGTGCACCGTGTCCCACAGATACGTTTAACGGTCTGGACAGCACCCGACGCATCGAATTGGCGGCGGCGATCTGGATACTGGATCATCTGAAAAACAGCAGCAAGCTGGACGATGCCTTGGAGTATATGCCCGAAAGCCGTGATGAACTGGATCGCATCGATCTGCCGGATGCAAGTGATTCCGTTCACAGCGACGATCTGATCCGCGGCATGCTGCATGTGATCCGCTTTCGTAACTGCGGATTGAACGGCTTTGATCCGTCATCAGCCTTTATGGATAACGCCGATGCGACAGCGGCGATCGCCGGCAGAAGCGACAGCGAATGCAGAAGCCGTTTTGACGGTATTATGAGCCTGATCGAACCCGATACAGTCAGCGAACTGCGCAAACGGTTTATCGAGAATGTCCGTCAACTGACGGAAAGCTGTCTTGCGCTGTATGATAAACTGCAAAGCAGTGTTATTACACTCACCGAAACAAAAATACGAATGATTGAGGAAGAAATTGCCGACGTCCGTCAAACGGAAAGCGCCCTGAATGTACTCAATGATCAGTCCGACGGAACAGAAACCACACTCCCTGTTGTCGGCGATATGCAGGCAAGCGACAATCCGCTTACTGAAGTCACATGCAGCGGTATACATCCCTCCTGCACGCGCGAAGAAGCAATGCGCGTGGAAGAGGCGCTGCAAACGGCAGTATTCCGAAGGGAAAACTTCTGTCTGAACATCATGCTGCTGTGCGCGGAGCGCAAACACAAGCTGCGCGAGATCATCGGCAACGAGCTGCTGAAACTATTACCCGAGTCCAAGACAAACGATCCCTACGAGATGTGCTTTGCTTTTTTGTCCCTGCTGTATACAGACAGCGACGCAGTATGGTGCTATAATCTGCCGTATATCGTACTGGAAGACGCGTGCCGCAGCTTACCGTGGGCAAACGGTATCAGCGGACAGAAACAGCCGGAGGTCACACCCGCGTTTTATGAAGCGGCTAAAAACGCACCCGAGCAGCATATCGTACAGCAGTCGCAAAGCATCCTCAACCGCAGGCTCATCAAACGCCCCTTTGTCGGTCCCGGCGACGACAAGATCAGCTTTTCACAGCTGGTATACCAATTCAGCGGATTGGTGCCGCCGCGCGGCATGCCGGAGCTTTCATACATCAAAGCATTGTTTGACGACAGCATCCTAACAAAGAATGAGATCGATATCCTTTACGAATATTTCACGCTCGCCTGCTCGCTTGCACAGAGAGATGAGAACTACGTCTTTGTAGACGAGGAAGACGAAACGACCGAAGACGTACAGAACGATGATCGGGAAAACGACGACAGTGCGCGGGAGCTGCGCGAGCTCAAGCGTGAAAACAAAAATCTCAAGGCGATGGCAAACAAGCTGGAACACCGCCTCAGAGAATCCGCCGACGCGCTGAATAGTATCAGTGAAAGCCTTGATGAAGCGAATGCCGAACTCGGCGAGCTGCGCTCCATGATTCGCGAGACAGATAATTCTAAAAAGGAATATTCTGTCACAGTATCCTTCCCCTACACTGCCAAAAAACGCTCGATCGTATTCGGCGGCCACAGTACATGGCTGAAAGCGATCCGTCCCCTGCTGCCGGATGTGCGTTTTATCGAACCCTCTGCGCAGCCAAACACAGGGCTGATCCTGAATGCGGACGTGGTCTGGATCCAGACCAACGCCCTGAGCCACTCCGACTTCTATAAGATCATTGACGTCGTCAGAAAGCACAACATTGAACTGCACTACTTCACCTATGCGAGCGCCGAGAAATGCGCCGAGCAGTTCGCGCTGAATGATATGGCCGACACACAGGAAAACAGCGAAAACGAATGATACCATAACATCTGATCAAAATCCGACGCAAGAATATACGATTGTTTCAAGTAAAACATTTGTTCTATTAATTGTTTAGAAACCATCCATCTACAGACTGAGGGCTGCCTCACGTTAACGTGAGGCAGCCCTGACTGATATCATAATTCAAATGTACTCAGAATGCAACGATCCCTTTCTAACTCTCAGCCGGGAATTTGCTGATGATGCCGACCATAAAACGCTGGATCAGCGTCGCATCGATGATCGTCACCTCTTCGTCACCATCGACATCTGCATTTTTCTCATTGAGCGGAGACGGCAGAGCGATGCCGGCTTCATAGCGCTGGATAAAGGTCACGTCGAGAATGGTGACTTCGCTGTCGTCATCCGCGTCGCCGAGTATAACCTCTGCGGGAGGCTCAGTCGGCTTAGGCGGATCTGTCGGAGGCTGGGTCGGTACGGGAGGATCGGTAGGAGCCTGTGTCGGAACGGGAGGGCTGGTAGGCGATACGGAGCCCGGGGTGAACGCCTTGCCGATACGCGCCATGGGAACGGTGAGGTGATCCTCGTCCTCTTTTTCATGAGTGGTCGAAGGATCCGAGGAGTAAGGCTTAGCGGCATTGTCGGACATCGAAAGATCATAGGGCAGACAGTCCATACCGGAGGTACCGAAGGTGGAGAGCTTCAAAACGCCGATACCGTTGTTCTCGATATCAGCGGCACTGATATCCAAATTCTTCAGCGGAATGGACATTTCATAGAACATATCCATTGACGCTTTATGTCCCTTGCTGTAGAAGTCGACCAGCGTACCGTTGACGCCGTCGCCCGGTTTACGTTTGCTGCTGCCCGCGTTTTCCATACCCATCAGCTTACCGGACAGAGTCTTGCCGTTGCCCCACTTGATGCTGATGCCGGTATCGGCTCTGGCGATCGTCAGATCAGGGTTATCAGCATCGAGCAGTCCGTCATCGTCCGCAGTGAAGATGAAAGGCCCGTTGGACGCGTTGGTGGAATAGGCGACAACATGGTCGGCATGCGCGTCGAGGGTATTGCCGCTATCCCACAGGGTGCCGCCGGCAGTCTCACCGTGCGTGATATTGCCATTGCCTGTGTAGATATACAGGAATACGGGAATGTTGTTGATCCAGAGATTACCCTGCGTCATCGGGTAATCCTCGCCGGGAGCGACAACGTCCTGCACGTTTGCCATCTCATACATGATGTAAAGGTTGGTATCGTCCCACGCGGCATACATCGCGTAATCATCAAAAGCGATCTCATGCATCGACCAACCTGCGTAAACGCGCGGATCATCGTTGGCGACGCCCTGCGCGATCAGCATGGAGCTCTCCCAGTCGTCCTTTTTACCATCGACCGTGATGGTCTTGCGTTTGCCGTAGCCGTTGTTGGGGTTGGTGGCGTAATTGCCGCCGATCGCCTCGCTGGTACTGCCGTCGGTTGCGGGACCGACAGAGGATCTCTTCTTGTAGGTACAGCTCTTGGTCACGGTACCGTAGCTGTTGGTCGCGCTGATATCGAGCTTGACGGAAGCGCCCTCGGCGATGCTCGCGCCGAGTGTCAGGCTGACAGAGCCGTTGATCGCGACTTGACTGCCGTTATCGATCGTGTAGTAGGCGGAATCGGCGTCGGTGACGGTGATCGTCACGTCGACGGAGCCCTTGAAGCTGCCGCCCTCTTTGGAAACGCTGATGACAGGAACCGGATCCGCGCTGTAATCCTCCCAAGCTCCGGTTGCAAAGTCATAGAGCTTGTTGCCGCCGGGATATGTCATGTCGGTAGTCTGTCCGCTGCCGTTAAAGATGATCATATCGAACTTGTCATCGGGAACAGTGTAGCTGTAAATATCCGTTTCGCCGGCGACCTTGGTCATCGCTACACCCGGCCATGCATGGTTGTTTTCTTCTGTGTTTTTCTTCCACATGTAACAGTTGGGGGTGAAGCTTGCGCGGCAATAGACCTTATCGCCGGCAGCAGCGGTCACGTTCACAGCGGCGACAGTCACCACTGAGACCGTGATAATGACCGCAAGAATGATCGCGAGCAGTTTTTTGGAAATTTTCAAATCAATCCCTCCGTTTTTCATTTAATTTCAATCCCTCTGATCAGACCTGAGTAAGCCGTTCAGCAAAAAAACAAACGGTTTACTCATTTCCACTTACACTAATTATAACTGGTAGATACACAAAAGTCAATCATCGGTACTGCAAAACATCATAAAAAAGGCGCTGTGAAGAATGACACTTCATCCTTCACAGCGCCGTTCAATATAATAGATTTTTATCTCTGTCAGAAGCAGTTCACTTTCCCGTTCGGTACTGCTTCAATCAAACAGTTGTTACGCCTCAACAGTGGTATACATAAAGTACTTGCAGCCGAGCGGAGTGGAGAAGAAGCCCTTGACAGACTTCGAAAGCATATACAGGTCGGTGTAGTAGTAGATAGGCGTCAGACAGCCGGTATCCATCAGCATATCCTCAGCCCTGTGCATGAGCTTGTAGCGGGTGTCGTTGTCGGTGCAGGACTTGATGGCAGAGATGAGCACATCATAGGTCTGTGCCCATGTGCCGTTCTCGACCTTGACATCATAGCCGAGGTCGGTCAGATCGAGGCTGTATGCCTTGACGCCGGCGTGGCTGCCCTTGCCGTACTGGACGTCGTTATTGCCGGAAACGGTCGTCCACATGTCGAGAAAACTGATCGGATCGTTGTAGTCAGCCAGCCAGCCGTTACGCGCGATGGAGAAGTCGCCGTCCAGCCGAACGTTCAGAAACTCCCACCAGTCACAGCTCTCCATGCGCATTGTGATGCCGTATTTTGCCAAATCGGACTGAATACTCTCGCTGATTGCACGGTGACCTGCTGACGTATTGTACACATAGGTCAGAGCAGGAAAATCGGTAAACTTACCGGAAGCCTCATCATAATGATAATACTTCTTCAGCGTGTTAACAGCAGACGCCGCGTTATCTTCGAAAGCCTCGGCAGACACATCATAGTAACCGTCGAACAGCTCGCTGACGCCTGTATTCTGACAGAACTGAGAACCGTCGGCGTCGGTCATGCCCAACGCGACAAAGGTGGAGGCGGGAAGCTGACCGCCCTGAGCGATCTCATCGACGATATAGTTGCGGTCGATCAGCAGAGAAACAGCCTTGCGGATCTCCGCCTTGGCATTCTCAGCCTCTACGCCTTTCAGTCTCGAACGCGCGGGGAGGATATTATTGTTGACGTTCCAGATCACAAAATAGGTACCCACCTGACCGACGTCGAAAAACTCATCGGGATACTCTGCTTTGATGGAAGCAAGCTCATTGGCGGGGACGTCGTCGATCAACAGCCATTCGCCGCTTTTGAATTTAGCAAACTGATCTTCGGCGTCGTCTGAGAGCCAGAATTCTATGGTATCCATGGTAACTTTTTCGACATCGGGGTGATCGGCGTTCTTCTTCAGAGTGATCAGGTTGTCATGCTCCCAGCTATCGAGGGTATACAGACCGTTGCAGACATAGGTCGCGGGATCGGTCGCCCAGCTGTCGTCGGAAACAATATCTTCACGGACAGGGAAAAACACCGGGAAAGCCAGCAGCTCGTTCCAGTAAGGAACAGCGTTGGTCAGCGTGACCCTGAGGGTCTTATCATCAACAGCCTCGACGTTCAGCCTCGCATCGGGGTTAACTAACTCCCAGTCGTCATCATATTCCCAAACCTCGCTGTAACCGTCAACGATCTCAAACATATAGCTGTAATCGGCGGAAAGCTCCGGAGAAGCCGCTCTCTGCCATGCGAACTCGAAATCGCCGGCAGTGACTTTCTTGCCGTCTGACCACTTGAGACCGTCGCGCAGGGTGTAGGTGTAGGTCACGGTGCCGTCCTCATTTTCAATGCCTTCCACCAATTCTTCGGCAGCATCGGGAACGATCCCGAGGGTACCGTCATCCTTCTGCTCCCATTTAGCGAGTCCGGAGAATAAATGCGCCAACAGTGACATGCCGTCAACAGCGGAGTTAAGCGCGGGATCAAGGGTGTCGGGCTCGGAAGCCAGACATACTGAGATAGAGGCGGGCTCTTTATCCTTGAGCTTTGACAACGAGCGCTGGATGAAGGTCGCGTCAAGGAGAGTTACCTTACCGTCACCGTCAGAATCGGCAGCGCTCTCATTGAAGCTTGCATTTACCGGTATCGAAGCGATATGACGCCGGATAACGGTTACATCAACAACGGTGACTTCTCCGTCGCCGTCAGCGTCGCCGATGATGGACGCCGCATGAACGCCGGAAATCAAAGCCGAAAGGAGCAATGCCACAGCAGTCAACAGGGATATCGTTTTTTTGAACATAATTAACCTCCTCTTCATCTTTTACGGTTATTATAGCATAGCGGTATCCGGATTTCAATCCTGACAAACTGATATTGTCCGACAAGAACGGGAACAGACTTGAAGAGCTATCGTGCCGCAGAAAAAATGGGGTAACTCACAATGGAGTTACCCCGGTTTTGTTCATATGAATCAGATAAACGATTACGCCTCAACGGTGGTGTACATGAAGTACTTGTAGCCGAGCGGGTTGGAGAAGAAGCCCTTCACGGTCTTAGACAGCATGTACAGGTCGGTGTAGTAGTAGATGGGAGTCAGGCAGCCGGTATCCATCAGCATATCCTCAGCCTTGTGCATGAGCTTATAGCGGGTGTCGTTATCGGTGCAGGACTTGATGTCGGAAATCAGTACATCATAGGTCTCAGCCCAAGTGCCGTTCTCGACCTTGGTGTCATAGCCGAGGTCGGTCAGGTCGAGGCTGTAAGCCGCGACGCTCTCGTGGTCGCCCTTGCCGTACTGGACGTCGTTGTTGCCGGAGGCGGTGGTCCACATATCGAGGAAGCAGATCGGATCGTTGTAGTCAGCCAGCCAGCCGTTACGAGCGATGGAATAATCGCCCGCCTTACGGGTGTTCAGGAAGGTAGCCCATTCCTGGTTCTCCATGTTCATGGTGATGCCGACGTTAGCCAGAGCGGACTGGATGTACTCGCCGATCGCCTTGTGACCTTCGGAAGTGTTGTACAGATAGGTCATGGTCGGGAAGTTGGTGAACTTGCCCTCAGCCTCGTCATAGTCATAGTACTTCTTCAGGGTCTCGATCGCGGAGTCGAAGTTGGACTCGAGCGCGTCAGCGGAGGTGTTGAAGTAACCGTCAAAGTCGGAGGAGAAGCCGGTGTTCTTGTAGAACTCGGAACCGTCAGCATCGGTAAGACCCATCGCTACGAAGGAGGAAGCGGGAAGCTGACCGCCCTGAGCAATTTCGTCAACGATGTAGTTGCGGTCGAGCAGCAGAGAAACAGCCTTGCGGATCTCAGCTTTAGCGGTCTCGGCCTCGGCGCCTTCCAGGTCGGAGCCCTCGGGGAGGATATCCTCGTTGACATTCCAGCATACATAGTAGGTGCCGATCTGACCGACGTTAAAGAACTCGTCGGGATACTCAGCCTTGATGGAAGCGATCTCGTTGGTGGGAACATCGTCGATCAGCAGCCACTCGCCGTTCTTGAAGTTGGAGAGCTGGTTATTGGCATCGTCGGAGAGGTAGAAGTTGATGGTATCCATAGTGACCTCAGCAGCGTCGGGATGATCGGCGTTCTTGGTCAGGGTGATCAGGGAGTTGTGATCCCAGCTGTCGAGCTTGTACATACCGTTGCAGACATAGGTCGCAGGATCAGTAGCCCAGCCGTCGTCGGAAACAACATCTTCACGAACAGGGAAGTATACCGGGAAAGCAAGCAGCTCGTTCCAGTAAGGAACAGCGTTAGCCAGTGTGACCTCCAGAGTCTTGTCATCAACAGCCTTGACGTTCAGCTTTGCGTCGGGGTTCTTGGCGTTGCCGTCGTCATCAACATCAACGATATCGGCATAACCGTCAACAACCTCAAACATGTAGCCGTAGTCAGCTGCAAGCTCCAGAGAAGCGGCTCTCTGCCAAGCAAACTCGAAATCGCCCGCAGTGACGTCCTGACCGTCAGACCACTTGAGACCGTCGCGCAGGGTGTAGGTGTAGGTCACGGTGCCGTCCTCGTTCTCAACGCCTTCTACCAGTTCCTTGGCAGCATCGGGAACGATTTCGAGAGTACCGTCATCCTTCTGCGCCCACTTGGCAAGGCCGGAGAACAGATGGATCAGCAGGGTCGCGCCGTCAACAGCAGAGTTGAGAGCGGGGTCAATGGTGTCGGGCTCGGAAGCCAGACATACTGCGATAGAGGTAGCGTTCGCAGCGTCGCCGCCGGCGCTGCCGCCGCACGCCGCCAGACTGACTACCATGATAACAGCCAGTACCAGAGCGAGCATCTTTTTGATTTTCATTTTCGGTCATTCCTTTCTAATGATGAAAATATATTTTTGTACAGGTCTGTTTTTTCCTGTACAGTTTACCTTAGTTGATCTCCGCGAGGCAGTGACAGGCGACAAAATGCCCTGTCGAGACCTCTTCAAAGGGAGGCATGCTCTCGGCGCACTTGTCGCAGGCATACTGACAGCGGGTGCGGAACGGACAGCCGGAGGGCGCATTCAGCGGGCTGGGGATATCGCCGGTCAGCACGATACGCTTGTTGGCTCTCGCGACCTTGGGATCGGGAACGGGAACCGCAGAAAGCAGCGATTTGCTGTATGGATGGAGCGGTCTGTCATAGATCTCAGCGGCGGGAGCAAGCTCCACCATCCTGCCAAGATACATTACGGCGATGCGGTCGGAGATATGCCGCACAACCAGCAGGTCATGGGCGATGAACAGATAGGTCAGTCCCAGCTTTTCCTGCAGCTCGTCAAACATATTGATGACCTGCGCCTGAATACTGACGTCGAGCGCCGATACCGGCTCGTCGCAGACGATGAAATCGGGATTGACCGCCAGCGAACGCGCAATGCCGATGCGCTGACGCTGACCGCCGGAAAACTCGTGCGCGTAACGCGCGGCGTGCTCGCTGTTCAGTCCGACGTAACCCATCAGCTCGAGGATGCGCTCCTGACGCTCCTTCTTGCCCTTGACCAGCTTGTGGACGTCAAGCGGCTCGCCGATGATATCCGAAACCGTCATGCGGGGATTCAGCGACGAATAAGGATCCTGAAATACCATGGTCGCTTTTTTGCGGAACTCCTTGATATCGGCATTTGTTTTGATCAGCTTGCCGTTATACCGGATCTCACCGCCGGTGGGCTTATACAGATGGAGCAGCGTTCTGCCTACGGTGGTCTTGCCGCAGCCGGATTCGCCGACGAGACCGAGCGTCTCACCCTTTTTGATAGCGAAAGAAACGCCGTCTACCGCTTTCAGCGGCTTGGAGCGGAACATACCGGTATTGATGTTGAAATACTCTTTCAGATCTTTTACTTCAATCAGAGGACGATTCTCACTCATGGCTGTCACCGCCTTCCTCGTCTATTACGATCTCGCCGCTGTCGAGACCTGCTTTGACGTTCATCCAGCATGCCGCCGCATGATCCTCGTTGATCTGCATGCGCTCGGCGCAGTGGGAAATACATATCTTCATCGCGTTGTCACAGCGCGGCGCGAACGGACAGCCCTTGGGCATATTCAGCAGGTCGATAGGCGTGCCGGTGATGGGCTTGAGCTTCTTGCCCGCTGTATCGGCAGTCGGGATCGAGCGCATCAAACCCTTGGTGTATTCATGCTTGGGGTTATAGAAGATCTCGTCCGCCGTGCCCTGCTCGCAGATCGAGCCGGCATACATGACGACGACCTCGTCGCACATCTGCGCGACAACGCCCAGATCGTGGGTGATCATGATGATCGCCATGCCGAGTTCCTCCTGCAGGGTGCCCATCAGCTCGAGAATCTGCGCCTGAATGGTAACGTCCAGCGCAGTGGTAGGCTCGTCCGCAATCAGGATATCAGGCTCACACGCGAGCGCCATCGCGATCATAACACGCTGACGCATACCGCCTGAATGCTCGAACGGATACTGCTTCATACGCTTTTCAGGCTCGTTGATGTTGACAAGCCGCAGCATCTCGACCGCGCGCTCATATGCCTGCTTCTTATTGCGGTTAGTATGCAGCATGATGGCTTCCATCAGCTGTCTGCCAATCGTATAGGTGGGATTGAGGGAGGTCATCGGGTCCTGGAAGATGATGGAGATCTTGTTGCCGCGGACGGTTTTCATGACCTTTTCACCCGCGCCGACCAGCTCCTGACCGTCCAGCTTCACCGAACCGCCGATAATCTTGCCGGTGCCGGCGAGGATCTGCATGATCGAGTAAGCGGTAACGGACTTGCCCGAACCGGATTCTCCTACGATACCCAGTACCTTTCCCCTGTCAAGGGTAAAGGATACGTCGTTGACCGCCTTGACTTCACCTGCGTCGGTAAAGAAAGAGGTCTGTAGATTTTTAACTTCTAATAATGCCATGTCCGCGCCTCCTTAGTCATTGAGCTTCGGGTCGAACGCGTCTCTGAGACCGTCGCCGAAGAGGTTGAGGCTGAGGACAATCAGCGAAATGACTACCGCCGGGATAACCAGTCGGTAAGGGTAGCTCGCCAGACCGTTCAGCGCTTCGGACGCTAATGAACCCAGCGAGGGCATCGGCGCGTTAACGCCGAGTCCTAAGAACGACAGATAGCTCTCGGTGAAGATCGCCGAGGGGATCTGCAGCGCGGCAGAAATGATAACAACACTGATGCAGTTGGGAATCAGGTGCTTGGTGATGATCCACTTGCCCTTTGCGCCCGTTGCGCGTGCCGAAAGGACATACTCCTGCTCGCGTAAGGAAAGAATCTGACCGCGGATCAGACGTGACATGCTGACCCAATACAGCAGAGCGAAAACGATGAACAAGCTGATGATGTTCGCGCCGATGCTCTCGAGCGCCGTACCGGCGATCACGGGAGTCAAGGTCATCTTCAATACCGTGGAGAGGAGGATGACCATCAGCATATCCGGCAGCGAGTAGATGATATCGACGATACGCATGATGATCAAATCGACCTTGCCGCCGAAATAACCCGATACCGAGCCGACCAGCGTACCGATCAGCAGGACGATGATGCTGGCAAAGAAGCCGACCGCGAGAGAGACGCGCGTGCCGTAGATAACACGGATGAAATAATCTCTTCCGGCAGAATCGGTGCCGAAAATATGCGGGAATACGCTTTCGCCGTCATCGATGAGCGCCTGCTCGGTCTTGCCGTACTCAAAGGGCTTGAGGTTGTTGTAAGAGGCGTCAACCGCCTTGCCCGGCTGAACGCCGAGCTGATCCTCATAGGAATACGGCCAGAAGAACGGGATGATGATGCTCGACAGCGTGATCAGGATGATGATGATGAAGCTGACGAAAGCGACCTTGTTTTTATACAGTCTTTTGACGCCGTCCTTGAAGAAGGTCGACGAGGGGCGCATCTGCACCATATATTCTTTATCCTTCGCCGAAGCGGGATTGAACATATCGAGGTCGACGTGGAAGGTGAAATGTTTCTTTTGCATAGCTCTCCCCTTCCCTTATTCTAACGTGATGCGCGGATCCACTACCTTGTAGAGGATATCCGTGACGAGATTCATGATAACGATCAGCGCCGCGAGGATGATGGTCGTGCCCATGATCATCGGATAATCGCGGTTGGTGATCGAGCTGACGAACTGACGTCCGATACCGGGAACGGCAAAGATCTGCTCAACAACCAGCGAACCGGTGACGATATAGGCGAGCATCGGTCCCAGATAGGTCAGAACGGGGATCAGCGAATTCTTCAGCGCGTGACCGAAGATAATCCTCGCGCCGGAAACACCCTTAGCTTTCGCGGTACGGATATAATCCTGACCCAGCACGTCCAGCATGGAGGAACGCGTCAGACGCGTGATATACGCCATCGGGTAAAGCGCGAGCGTGATGATGGGAAGCACCAGTCCCGCGGCAGTAGAACCGTTAGCCGGCAGCCATCTCAGCTGTACAGAGAAAAGCGCCAGCAACAGCGCGCCGATGATGAACGACGGCATCGAAACGAACGCCGTGGTAATCACCATGATAACACGGTCGATCAGCTTGTTCCTTCGCAGCGCCGCGACAGCGCCCAGCACAATACCGATCAGGGCGGCAACACCCGCGGCGATCAGACCGAGCTTCATCGAAGTCTTCATGCCGTCGGCGATGATGTCGATAACCATGCGGCCTCTCTGCTTCAGAGAAGGTCCGAAGTCAAATTTCGTAACGATATCCTTGAGATAAGTACCATATTGCTCCAGAGGCGGCTTATCCAAGCCGTATTTTGCTTCCATCGCAGCCTGTACCGCAGGCGTCGTAGCTTTCTCGCCGACAAAGGGACCGCCGGGAACGGCGTGCATCACAAAAAAGGTGATCGTGATAACGACCCATACCGTAAACAGCGCGAGCAGCACACGTTTGACGATGTAAAGCAGCGTTTTAGAATTCATACACATCCTACCTTATCGTTTATCGGACCGGATGCAAAATAAGCTGCACATACTGTCCGACGCTTTCGTGCAGATATCCGATTATCCAAACATCTAAACAAACGGATATTACACACTAGATTATTTTATCACACTTATGCTTCAAATACAATGCAACACATTTCATAAAAAAACAACTCTTTTTTTAAGCAATTCGACAGTGATCTTTAAGTGAAGAGAAATAAACATGTCAAAATTGATTATTTATACAAAGTGTTGTCGATTTTTGTCATTGACTTCTATCAACGCCGGGGTATAATGGAGACAGAAAGGGTGACGTTTTCATCCTGCCCGCGCTTTGATTGTGCGGAACATTAATTTGAAGAAGAATCGAGGAGTGATCAATCATGTCCTGTACAACCGTACTGGTAGGAAAAGGCGCGTCCAACGACGGCACCACGATGATTGCCAGAACCGACGACGGTCATTTTGACGTCAAAAAGTTTATTGTCGTGGAACCCAAGGATCAGCCGAAAAAGTATAAAAGCATCATATCACACGTGGAGATAGAGCTTCCCGACGATCCCATGCGCTATACAGCCTGTCCCAGTGTCGATTCGAAAAGCGGCATATGGGCGGCATGCGGAATCAACGCCGCGAACGTTGGTATGACCGCTACAGAGACCATCTCATCCAATCCGCGGGTGCTTTCATCTGATCCGCTCGTCACATATAAAAAAGCCAAAAGCAGAAAAGAAAAGGATGTGATCGGCGGGATCGGAGAAGAGGATATCGTCACGCTGGTGCTCCCGTATATCCGCTCGGCGCGCGAGGGCGTACTGAGGCTGGCTTCTCTGCTGGAGAAATACGGCACCTATGAATCGAACGGTATCGCATTCAACGATGAAAACGAGGTCTGGTGGCTGGAAACCATCGGCGGTCATCATTGGATCGCAAAAAAGGTCCCCGACGACGTCGTAGTGATGAATCCGAATCAGTTCGGCATGGACAGCTTTGATATCGACGACGCTCTCACGGAGCAGAAAGCACATATGTGCTCAAAGGATCTGAAGGATTTCATCAGCAAATATCGTCTTGACGCCAATCAGAACGGAAGATTCAACCCGAGAGATATCTTCGGCTCCCACGAAGATATGGATCATATCTACAACACGCCCAGAGCGTGGTTCATGGGCAGATATCTCTGCCCCTTCTCTCACAGCTGGGACGGCGAGAACGCTGAATTCAAGCCTGAGGGCGACAATCTTCCGTGGGCGCTCATTCCCGACCGAAAGGTCGCTGTAGAAGATGTGAAATATCTTTTATCCGGTCACTATCAGGGTACCGACTTCGATCCGTACAAAAGTCATGACACCGGCAAACGCGGTATGTACCGCTCGATCGGCATCAACCGCACCGGCGTGACGGCTATCTGCCAGATCCGCTCCGACGTTCCCGATGCGATCAAGGGCGTCGAGTGGCTCTGCTACGGCTCCACAACCTTTTCAACCTTTATCCCGTTCTACACCAACGTGTCCCGGCTGCCGCGGTATGTCAGCAAAACGGGACTCGACGTCTCTACTGAGGATTTCTTCTGGGGCAGCAGACTTATCGGTACGCTTGCCGACTCGTGCTATGCCGACTGTGTGCAGCATATCGAGCGGTATCATGAGAAAACCCTCACCCAAGGCCGCCGGATCATTCTTGAATATGACAGAAAGATGAAGGAGACCGGTGATTTCTCTCAGGCGTCGGAAGCGAACGAGAAGCTGAGCAAAATGGCAAAGGAAGAAACGGCATACACGCTGAATATGGTGATGGCAGAAGCGAGCCGAAACATGAAAAACGGCTTCAAGCTCTCGGACAACTGATCTTGCTCTGTCGAGAACGCCGCGGGGCATTTAACCTTTTTTATCGGTTGAGATTGCCACGGACCGACACGCCTGTCAAGTCATCGCAACGACAATATTAATAAATCAGATAAAACGTAAATCAGCGGAGAGGTTCACTGTTACCTCTCCGCTGTTGTTTTTATCCATAACAAGATGGTGACCGGCACTCGTTCTAATCCTCCGTCAGCTCCAGCCTCATGTAGATCACTTCCTGATAGCCGGAGTATCTGGATAAAAAGTCTCTCGGATTTCTGCCGTACTCGACAAATCCTGCGTTCTGATACATCTTGACGGCTCTATCATTATCGGCTACCACTTCCAGCTCCATTTGACGGTAGCCTGCACGCTTTGCGCAGTCAATACAGGCGTACAGCAGCGCCTTGCCGATCCCGAGTCCCCAGTAATCTTTTTCAACGCTGACGCCGAAGTCACAGCGATGGGCGAGCTTCTCATGCTTGCCGACCCTTTCGATGCCTGCGGTGCCGACGATCCTGCCGTCGATCTCAGCGAGGATCTCCGCCTCGTTGTCGCAGTCCGTTTTCTTCTGCAGATACTCTCCCTCTTCTTCGACAGTAAAGGAGATCTCATCAGGATAAGAAAGCAGCCAGTCCGTCTGGGAGTGAGCCAGAATGAAGTTATCAAGCGCGGCGTACCCGTCGCTCTTCGTTCCGTTTCTCAGGACGCATTTTCTGCCGTCCCTGAGCGTAATGATCTGATGGTATTTCACACTCTGTGTCACCTCGAATGAATCGTTTTCAGTTTACCGGCTGTCGATACCGCTCCTGCTCTTTGAACGGATGACAGGATAATGATCATCAATAGTTCAGCTTTTTCAGCTGCCAGCCGATTTTTTCTTTACTGCCCTTTCCGCCGACGACCTTTCTGAGATTCTTGCAGTCCTTGAAAGCAAACGGCGGGATGGTCACCAGCTTGTCCGGCAGAATTATCTCTTCATTCCCGCATCGGAAAAAGGTGTAGCCCCACAGACATTCGAGCTGTGCAGGCAGGTCGATATGCCGCAGATTCTCACAACCGTCAAAGATGAACTCGCCCATATTCGTTACGGTGTCAGGGATGTGTACCGACTCGATCTCCTTATGACCGCTGAACAGCTTATCGCCGATGACGGTGATAACGCCGCTGCCGTAGCTGTCGGGGATCAATACATTTGCTTCATCACCCTTGCAGCCCGAAACGCTGTAAGTGCCGTCGCCGGTCGGCGAAAACAGAAATTCCTGCATATTGACCTCATAACAATGCTTTGATGATCTCATTGGCGTCCCCGTTGATGCAGATGGATTGTATCTGTATCTCGACCGGACAGAACGCCTCGTTGTAATTCAGGCAGACATAGGTGGCGTTATCATTTGCGAGCGTCATCTGCCAGAACGGATACTTCACGATCACCGGGGTGTTCGCTCCGACGCCGATCTCGAGATAGAGTACGCGCAGACCTTCATGACGACAGAGGAAATCTGCGTAGGCGGCAGAAGCGCGGCGCCAGCCCTCATCCTCAACAAAGGAATCGTCCGAGCGAAGGTTCATGGTCATTTCGCTGTTATCGTCGGGACATCTCGGGATCAGCTGAGTCGGTATCCTCATGAGCGGCGAACCGTTCTCAGGCGGCTGATAGACGCCGTTCTCGTCCTTGACGAAGCCCTGCGCCGCCATCGCTTTCATGACCCATTCTTCGTTATCATAGGTCTTTTGGATGCGGCGGTTGACGCTCTGGAAGAGTCCGTAATCGCCCTGCGTATAGAACAGGCGTTTTTTATCGAATCCCGCGCGCTGGAACTGGTGATCGACGTTGGTGGTGATGACAAAATAGTCCCTGCCGTCAACGAGCTTGAGCAGATCGGAATATACGGACTTTGGCGGGTCGATATACCGGTTGTAATAGATATGTCTTGCCCACCACGCCCAGAAGGTCTCCTTATCCGGGAAGGGATAAAAACCTCCCGAATACATATCACGGATCCCGAACCGGCGGGCGAAGTCAAAGAAGTATCTTTGAAAGCGTTCACCGCTGTAGGTAAGTCCCGCGGCTGTAGAAAGCCCCGCTCCCGCGCCGATCACGATCGCGTCGGCGTTTGCGATCATCTCTTTGAGCTTTTTGACGCTTTCATCCACAGGCATATCAGCTCCGCTAGTGCCTTGATAAAAATATCTGATGGCGTTCAAGCCCTTTTCGATCGTTTCGTGATAACCGTCGGGCATTGATCCATTTATGCTTTTCAACATTCTAATCAGCTTCCTTCTGTATTTCCATGCGTGTATGACGGACGATATCCGAAAGCGTCACTGCTCTCATCTGCGTTTCCATTGCCCTTTGCACATTCAACAGTTCTTCATCCAACGCTTTATGGATGTTTCTGCCTACGGGGCAGTCTGTGTTGGGATTCTCGTGGAAATGGAACAAGCCTTCATCACTGACACAGTCGACCGCCTTGTAGACGTCGAATAACGTGATATCGTCAAGGTCTTTTGCCAGCGCGATACCGCTTTTTCCTTGGCTGACAGCGATGATTCCCGCCTCTTTGAGCTGTCCCATCACGTTACGGACGATCACGGGATTGGCGCCTGCGCTGCCTGCGAGAAAACCGCTTGTGACTTTCTCGCTGTCCCCAAAATAATCGATCGCGGTAATGATATGGACCGCTATCGTGAACCTGCTTGTGATCTGCATGCTATCGCCTCCCAAGTGTAATATACATCTTTACAGAGATCTCGTCAATACAGATATGACAAGCTGCCGTCGTTATTCTCTGACGACACTGATTCGCTGGCTGATATGATCGCCGTTTTCGATTTCGTCGACCATTGCAATCGCGTAATCCGCATAGCTGATGATGCTCTCTCCCTTGCTGTTGAGGGTGAGCTCCTCACCCGCCAGAATGTACTTACCGGTGCGTTCGCCGTCCGCCTGAAAATCACCTGCGGGGCTGATGAAAGTCCACTTGACGTCATCTCTCTTGCGAAGCTCCTCCAGTTCCTGTCCCTGAGCGTTTGCGAGCGGAAGGAACATAGCGGGGAAATCCGCGCCGTCCTTCACCTGAACGGTGTGCTCCGGGTTGACATACAGGCTACCGGCTCCGCCGACGATCAGCAGGCGTGTATCCGTACCGGAAAGGATATCGCAAAGATGCTGAGAGGTCTTGATATGCATCGGCAGTTCTTCGTCTGTCCACGCGCCGAAGCCGTCGACAACGACGTCAAAGCCCGCGAGGTCCTCTTTGGTCAGATCCATAATGTCCTTTTGAACATAGTCGGCTGCCGCTGTCTTGTTTTCAGAACCTCGACCGAACGCCTTGACCTCAAAGCCTCTGTCCAGCGCTTCCTTAATGACCTTCTGTGCTACACGACCGTTTGCTGCTGCTACTGCGATTTTCATGATGATATCCTCCTTGTTAAATCAGTTTTTAGTTGTAATTATCTTAATTACAAGTATAATATAGCACGCGCATTCAAGCTTGTCAATAGCATTATTACAAGTTTCTAATATTTTTTTCGCCTCATGGATCTTTCGCTTTCACTCTGCAATTGCTGCGCATTCCGGCGGTCAGCTCAAATACATCATCGGTATTATCATATGAAAAGATCGGCATCGTAAAGCTGTACAACAACAGTGACGAGTATAAATTCTGATTGCCGTTCAGGTAAAGGATATCAGCGATAATGCACTTTATGCTGCAGTGTGTTGTAATACTCGTCGGTGACAGGTTCAAGCCACTCATTGGAGCAGTTTTCGCCGGGCACTTCAAGCGAGATGTGCGAGAACCAGCTGTCCTTTTTTGCGCCGTGCCAGTGCTTAACGCCCTGCGGGATGATGATAACGTCGCCCTCTTTCAGCTCTCGCGGCTCCTTGCCTTCCTCTTGATACCAGCCCTCTCCGGCTGTGCAGATCAAAATCTGTCCGCCGCCCTTGTCGGCGTGATGGATATGCCAGTTGTTGCGGCAGCCGGGCTCAAAGGTAACGTTGAACAGCGGGAACTCACCGTTCTGAAAATCCGTCAGGGGATTCAGAAAGCTCTCACCGATAAAATACTTTGCAAAGTTCACATTAGGAGAACCCTTGCCGAACATATTTACTTTTGTAAAATCGTTTTCATTCTGATATTTCATGATTCTTTGCCCTTCCTTTTGATCTTTTTGAAGATAAGTGAAATAATGTATGAGAAAAATCCCCATGAGAGGAGCATAGCGAGGTTTTCGAGGATTACCAGCCACCACGGCTTTGAATAATCCAGAAATGCGAAGTGTGTTTTCATCAGCATATAATCAAAGATGTTTGCCTTGATGAACAACCAAAAGCCGTACCCGGAAATGCCGCACAACAGGATGAAAACAATGATCCGCACAGCTTTGTTTTTCAGCTTTGATGAGATAATGCCGAGGTGCAGTCCTGCGTGCATACCCATCAGCACAAACGACCAATATGACAGCATCAGATGCAGCTTGCGGGGCCAGATGACACCGTCAACGCCGTCAAGAAACGGCGTGGCGTAGCGGCTCATTAGCATTCCTGTTATCGGTGTGGCAACAAAGCTGAGAAGCAAGGCTGTGTTGACGATCAGCATAAACACTCTGACCGGCGTATATTTACCCCTAAAGACAGCGGCGTAATAATTTCGGTTGAGGATATGGTGCACGATGACGAGCGCGAACATCCCTATACCGAGCCACTCATGTATCTCCTGCTTTGTGACCTGCATAGCCATGAGCAGCAGCATCGCGGCGATCATCAAAATATCGATCACGCGCATGACGATTTTCTTGGCTTTCATACTACACCGCTTTCTCAAAGGTTGCTTTTTCAATAAAAAGTATCAGTATTTATCCACAAACGCTTTTAGCTTCTTTTCGTTCGGATTGCCATTGAGGATTTCGCCGGCGATGATCTGTGTGCCCGGAGCGCTCGGCTGTAAGCTCTGAACTGCTTTGCCAAAGCCCGAACCACCGGAGGTGGCGAACAGCACAATCTTTTTGCCGCTGAAATCATACGCCTCTAAGAATGTATTGATAATCGTCGGCGCGATGTACCACCAGATCGGGAATCCAATGAAGATGGTTTCATATTCTGCTACGTTTGCATCAGTATCCGCTAAAGCCGGACGGGAACTTTTATCTCTCATTTCAACGGAGCTTCTCGACTGCTTATCCATCCAGTTGAGATCGGCTCTGCTGTACGGTACTGCCGGTTTGATCTCATATAGATCAGCTCCTGCGGCTGCTGCCAGATTCTTTGCGACTCTCGCGGTGGTACCGCTCGCGGAAAAGTATGCTACTAACTTTTTACTCATTATCATCATTCCTCCTGAATAACAGACACTCTTTTCATAGGTGCCTCCTTATAAATTTAAACCGTTGATCCAACCCATAATATCCGAGCTTGCACTCAGGCGCTCGCCTTCGAGCCATCTGCCGCTGCCCGCGTTTGCTTCCAGATTATCTCCGCTGCTGCCGATCCCGCTGCCGCCCGATGTGCAGAAGGGGATCACAGTCTTGCCTGTGAAGTCATAGCTCTCAACAAAGGTATCCATAATGCGCGGTTCTTCACCCCACCAGATCGGATACCCGATGTAGATCGTGCTGTAACCGTCAAAGGATATCTGCTCACTACCGATCTCCGGGCGTACGGTTTTATCATTCTGTTCAATGGTAGTGCGGCTGTTGCTGTCGTTCCAGTTCAGATCCGCTTCGGAATAAGGCTGAGCGGCGAGTATCTCATAAGTATCCGCGCCGGTAACGGTCGCGATTTGCTCCGCCACGCCCTTGGTAGTACCGGTCGCGGAGAAATAGACAACGAGGATACCGCTGTCAGTCGCATTGTCCTCTGCCGATGTTTCCGCTTCTGTTTCTGCGTTTCTTTCGAGAACGGTTGGTTCTTCTCTTGTTGCATCTGTTTGAACAGATGTTTCATTTTCATTCGATGCGGTCATGTTGTCGCTGCTGTTGGATGAACAGGCGACAAATGTCATCATAAATACAATAACGGTTAAAAGTGCGATTATTCTTTTCATTGTGAAATCTCCTTTTTATTTATGGTAAGAGTTTTAACAGACATTCATATGCCATTTCGTATATGGTTGTTTCGCTGTGCGGAACCTTAGCAAGCTTCATCGCTTCAAGCTGCTTCTCTGTATGATATACGAAAGGATAGACGCCAAACAGAAAAGAATTGAAATTCATGCAGAAATGATTGATTTCTTTCTCTTTGCTGTGAGGATTGAACGCCTGAGCGATCCTTGTCAGCCTCTCGACTGCAGTGCGATACAGCACCTTGAACTCGGCGAGCCTTTCTACACGGCAGTTGATCTCCATTTCAAAGAGATTCATGTTCTGGATGCGCAGGAGAATCTCTCTTTCATCAAGTGTGTGAGCGATCAGCGAGGCGGTTTCCTCTCTTTCTTCCGACATGATAAACTGTTCGGTTTCCTCCAAAGAGGCGATCCACTTTGTGTACTCCCGATTCAACAGCGCAAGCAAAATTTCATCCTTTGTCTCAAAATAGGAATAGATCGCCGGACGGGTAAAGCTGGTCGCGGTGCTGATCTCTTTGATATTGACGGCAGTGAAGCCTCTTTCTTTATAGATCTTTTCGCAGGCATCGATGATCTCCTGCTTGCGACTTTCCTTATGTTCTTCTGTCACCTTTGGCATAAAATCACCTTCATTTAAAATATAATTTACACGGTGTAATTATAATATATCATATAATTTACACTGTGTCAATATATCTCTCCAAAAAATTTAAATAATCTTTCATATTCATTTCACATTTCGGTCAGTTGGAAATCACTTTCGGCATTTATTCTTATCTCATACAATTACAAGAATAACGGAGGTGTTTTTATGAAAAGGATAGCTCTGATCCCCGCCTATATGCCGGACGAAAAGATGGTCGGCATCGTATGGGAGCTTTACACAAGAGGCTTTGCCGTCGTGATCGTCAACGACGGCAGTCCGCGTGAGTTCGATGACCTTTTTGAGAAGAGTTCCGGTTACGCTCAGATCATAACTCATAAAGAGAATAAAGGAAAAGGTGAAGCGCTGAAAACAGGCTTGAAATATATCAAAGTTCATTTTGATACGCCCTATACCGTCATCAACGTCGACGCCGACGGACAGCATAAGATCGAAGATATTATCCGCGTCGCAGAACTCGCAGAGGTAAACCGTTCGAGCCTTGTGCTCGGCAGCAGAAAGCTGGACGGAAAAGTCCCGTTCAAAAGTAAAGCAGGCAACGCGATCACGCGCCTTGTCTATCGTCTTTCGACAGGCTCCGGCGTATATGATACCCAGACAGGTCTGCGCGCCTACAGCGACAAGCTGGTCGACAGACTTCTGCGTATCAGCGGCAGCCGCTATGAATATGAGATGAATATGCTGATGGAACTGCCGCGCGACGGGTATGAGGTCAAAGAGGTATGGATCGACACCGTATATATCAATAACAATGAAGCGTCACATTTTGACCCCGTGAAGGACTCGGCGAAGATCTACAAAGAGATACTGAAATTCTCCGCTTCATCACTGATCGGATTCGGGGTTGATTATGTACTGTTCTGTCTGTTGTCAGCGCTGACAGGCTCCTTAGTGCTCGCCAACGTCTTCGCCCGTATTGTCAGCGGCACGGTAAACTTTACATTGAACCGAAAGGTCGTATTCAAATCGGATTCACATATTGTCGCTGCAGCGCTCAAATATATCGCATTAGCGGTATTCATTTTGATCTGCAACACGCTGGTTCTGAAAGGACTGACGAGCTTCGGTCTCGCCGCCTACGTCGCAAAGATCATCACGGAGATCATCCTGTTCATCTTCAATTATCTTGTCCAGCACAGCTTCATTTTCAGAAAGGCAGGGAAAGACGCATGAAAAAACATCTTTGGGCAATATGTGCCGCGGCGGTATTGATCGCCTTCACCGCATATATCTCCCTCGATACCTTCGTCATCAGCACGAGCTACGCTGAGGCGACCGATATCAATACAGAAATGTTCTCAGCACTTTCTGACGGTTCAGAATCGACGCTCCCGTCAGAATCAGCCGCACAGTATAACAGCAGTCAAATACAGGATGGAAGCGATTCCGACAGCAGTTCAGCAAAGCACGGTCCGGGATCGGGAAAGAGCCGCGCCTCGATCGGTTCCTCCGGTAATTCATTCGGAAATTCCGATAATGATACTTCCGGGATTGACGCATCGGCGTCCTATACGGGCGATAACGCTGTCTCAACCGATAACTACACCATTACCCTGACGGAGTATTATCAGAACAATACCAATATATACGTCGCCGACGTCACACTCAACTCAGCGCAATATCTCAAAACTGCCTTTGCCAACGACACCTACGGCAAGAATGTAACAGAGAAAACGTCAGAGATCGCGCAGGCGAACAACGCGATCTTAGCGATCAACGGCGACTACTACGGCGTGCAGGAGAGCGGCTATGTTATCCGCAACGGCATCGTCTACAGAGATACTGCCAAGGACTCCGACGTCCTGTGTATCTACGCGAACGGCACGATGGAAATCGTCAGCGACAGCGAATATACTGCCGACGAGCTGGTGAGCATGGGCGTATGGCAGGCATTCACCTTCGGACCTTCTCTGGTGGAAAACAGCACGGTCACCGTCGGCGTGAACGATGAGGTCGGCAAGGCGATGGCAAGCAATCCACGCACCGCGATCGGCATCATCGACGCCAATCATTTCGTGTTCGTGGTATCCGACGGCAGGACCTCCGAGAGTGAGGGACTGAGCCTTTATGAGCTTGCGACCTTCATGCAAGGTCTCGGTGTCAAGACCGCCTACAATCTCGACGGCGGCGGTTCGTCAACCATGTATTTCAACGACTCCGTCGTCAATAACCCGACCACAGGCGGCAGCATCAAAGAAAGAGGAGTGAGCGACATTGTATACATCGGATAAAATGCTGAAAAAGCACTTGTTATTCAACATCATCGGAACAGCGTTTCTTGCGCTGTTCGGCGCGGTATATGAACTATTCAGTCATGAGGTGTATTCCTATTTCATGATTTATGCCTTTGCGATACCGCTGATGATGGGCGTACTCCCCTATTCGATCCTGCTCTTGATTGAAAAGCATCCAGACAAGGTATTCCTGAATCTCTGGAACACAGCGATCGCCACGCTGAGCACGGGGAGCGTATTTGCCGGGGTGCTGGCGATCTACGGCACGACCAATTCGCTCATTATCGTTTATCCCATCGCCGGAGGTATCCTGATGCTGCTCAGCTTTGTCTCTCTGTTCATCAAAAAGAAACCGAGACAGGTGGGAAAAAGGATGAACCATTATGATTCAGCAATTTGATTTTGCGATTCTCGATTGGATACAGTCGAATCTGCGGTGTGACTTTCTCGACTTTCTCATGCCGCTGGTCACCCTGTACGCCGAGCATGGTATCCTTCTGATCGGTATCGGCGTTGTCCTGCTGATATTCCGTTCCCGGCGAGTTTGCGGAGAAGCAGTACTGACCGGGCTTACAAGCGGACTGTTGATTGGCAACATTGCGTTAAAGAATCAGATTGCCCGTACGAGACCATGCTGGATCAACACCGACGTCAGTATGCTGGTATCTGTGCCGACGGATTATTCCTTCCCTTCCGGTCACACGCTGCATTGCTTCATCGCCGCGACGGTGCTGATGTATTATGACAAGAGGCTTGGTATGACAGAGTCTTTTCCCAAAGAAAAATGTGTTTTCTCATACAAAACCCTGAGTTTGATCGTCAACGTCTCATTCGAATCGCCATCGAACACCCACACTTCAGCTTCGCCGTTTCTATACTTGACGATACCGGCAAGCGCGATCTGTCCACTTTTTTTGACTCGATATCTGATTTCAGTCATAATCGGAGCTTCTGTAATAACTGTTTTCTCGTTTTTCAAACAATCAAAGACAGAGATGACGTCGTTTTCTTCTCCCCTCTCCCACACAAGAAATTGATTCAAGTCAACGGGATACCAGCTATCGTCTGCTTTGGATGGATAACTGCCTATATGCTTAACTTCTTCATCCCCCGCGGTAAAGTTGTACACTTCTCTGTTACCGTCATCATCACAGGTATGAAACATCGCTGTTTGAGTTTCTGCGGTCCAATAATCAAGCTGTCCATCCGCAACTGCATTAATTACAGTAGCGAGCTGAGTATAGGATATTTTTTCAGTTTCATTTTGTGACAGAGCATTCGTTATGTATTTATAATCATAAGTCTTGTCTGTGAACTCATGCGTATCCTTATCAAAAGTATAAGAATAGGTTTGGTTATCTAAAGAGCCATTCAAACTACGAATATTACTCCAACTGTTTATCAGTGTCACTGTGTAGTTATCATCATCCGTTTCAATTAGGGTATTTCCATACCTTATAAAGGAATCAGCATCAGCATAGTTTTTGACAACAGGTTTTCGATCCTCGTTCTTATTAACCGTATAGATCGTATTATTATCACTGACATAATACAAATCGTTCTTTTCAGAGTAATATACTCCGCCGCCGATATTGCCATTTTTAAGAAAACCCAATTTATTGATCGTGCCCTTTTCTACAATATCATCATTAAAATGATGGCGTAAATAAGTTTCGCTGTAGCCCATCCGATTATATACATGTGTATACTTTTGCCTTTCAGGACTTACAGGTGCACTGATAAATCTCGGTAGGAACCCACTTTGAGAAAATAATATCCATGCTGCAAGCAAATACATTAACAGCAGTAGAAACATTATACCTCGGGAAATGCTTTTCTTATCTCTATTCATATATATTCAACTCCTAAAAATATAGTTTCATACAATTTTAAACTGTGAATATAGTATATCAGACACTAATGGCCGAAAAATAACAAAATCGACCGAAAGTCTGATATAGCAAAATTAGCATAAGCTAATCTATGCCGACACTGAACTTTCGGCAATTATTCAAAAAAAGCAGCATTCCATATCCCTTATACTGTCATCATAGGGATATCATTTCCCAAGTAATCTGAAAGGAGGCTGCAGTATGAACTACATATTCAGCTTAAAAAACTATCGTTTAGCCGACGCAGGATGTTCGTTGAGAAGGATAAGGGATCTCTCGCTGAAGGAACGTGTAAAGATAGCATTAGTGGCTTTGGAAAACTGCGAAAAGCATTTAACCGTAAAAACTCCTGAGCCCGACTCACTTCTCGCGCTGAACCATGAAGGCGCTTTCATTGCGGAGTTCGATGATCTTCATCCGATATTTGAACGGCTATATCTTGAGATCATTCTTTTAGTCAAGCTATACGGCGGAACAGAGGAAGATATGCTGGATAAGCTGGTAAAGGAAAATTATCCGGATTTCTTCATCTCGGATATCGAGTCAGCTTTTTATTATGAGAGAGATCTCGATTGCGATCAAATGAAAAACACACTGGAAAGAATGTTACTATTAGAATTTCAAAAGGAGGATTGACATGTATTCTGATTATTACTCACTGAAAGGCTCGGCACATGAGCTTCACAATATCCCCTGCGAGGACAAGGGAGTCATATTCGAAACAGAACAATTAACGGTCGTCGCGGTCAGCGACGGATGCAGCGCCTATCCGAATACCGATATCGCCGCCGACCTCACGATACAGGGACTGACGGAGTTCGTCGAACAGCATGAAAAAGTCATCGTTCAAGGCAAATTCTCCCCCGAGCGTTTTATGCAGATGCTGTTGACAAAACTTTCTCACCTTTATAAAGACAACTGCGGAAAATATCCGTATTATCATATGGCCGCTACACTCGCGTTTCTTATAATTGATCAAATCAATGACTGTTATTATTTGTTTTCAGTTGGCGATGCTACGGTTTTATCCGTTGACTGTTTCGGGCAAGTTTCTGTCCGAATCCCCCCCTTACCCTGTTCCTGTATTCTGCTGCTCTTATAAGGAAGCTATTAATTCATATCAATATACGCAGGGTGACCTAAGTGAGGATGGAAGAGAAGCTTTCATTCTTTTGACGGACGGAGGAGCGTCCGCGCCGCATCACGCTTACGGCGAACTGGTGCAATCGCTGTTGAAGCATGATGTGTTTGATCGAAGAATCATTCTCAAGGATTTTTGTCGAAGTGTAAGCAAATGTACAGATGATGATATTACTGTTGCAGTCATCTTGCCCGGTGAGGCAGCGATCCCGTCGGATAATAATGAAGCGCAAAGGGCCGAGGAAGAACGCAATCCTTTTAAAGAGCTCCTCAATGCACTCAGAGAACCCATTTCCGTACATGAATTAATTGAAAAACAAATCTATCCTGAGGGACATCTGCAGATAGCACTTATCCCTTTAGTTGATGCGGGAATGGCGGTCAAAATAACAGATAATAACAATGAAGTGAAATATCGTCTTTCCGACGATATGATGAAAGCTTGGTTTAAAAGTGAGGAGGAATAATAATGGTTTTTATAACAGGAGATACCCATGGAGATTTCCAGCGTTTATCCAGGCGACATTTTCCGATCCAAAAAGTTATGACAGGAAACAATTTCGTCATCATCCTCGGTGATTTCGGTGGGATTTGGGCGCCGGAAGAAACAAAGGAAGAAGAGTACTGGCTTGATTGGCTCAATGAAAATCCGTTCGACACCGTATTCATAGACGGAAATCATGAGAATTTCGATCGTCTTTACCATGAGTTCGAAGTCGTCAATTATCACGGCGGAAAAGCACACAAAATCCGTGACCGCGTTTATCATCTTATGCGAGGTGAGCTTTTCGATTTTGAGTCAAAACGCTTTTTTGCCATCGGTGGTGCCGAAACACATGACACCGACTATATTCTTTCCAAAAGCTCTCCCGGAGGACTCAAGCATTTTAAAGAGGTTGCAAAAACGCTACGAAAGCAAAACATCTTTTATCGAGTAGACGGCGAAAGTTGGTGGCATCATGAGCTGCCGTCACGAAAAGAGCTTGACCACGCTCGCCAAAAGCTGGATGAAGCCGATTGGAAGGTCGACTACGTATTGACCCACTGCGCTCCGACATCGCTGTTCAAGCCGCTGAACGCCGTCGGAATAGAACCAAATGAGCTGACTGACTTTTTTGACGAGATAGCAAAAAAACTAGATTTCAAAAATTGGTTTTTTGGACACCACCATATAGATTTAGATGTTGGCATGTTTAAGGCCCTGTATCATGACACAATTAGAATTAATTAGAAGAAATACTTAGGGGGCTATCATTTTGATAGTCCCCTTTGCGTCGATTATTGTGAAAGTACACACGATAGAGTTTTATACAACAATCTATTAATCGCTTTCGATATTATTGTCTCGCCATGTTTGAATGATTTTTTTCTCCTTCTCATTAGATTTTGCGCTTTCATTATAAAACGGTTTATGTCTTTGCTCATCTATCACTACTTTCACCTCAGAAAAATCACATTCTATCATATCGACCCATGGATAGTTTCTGGTAGAATATACAATCGATGCCAAACCCTCCTGTAAATCAACTTCTACTTTATATGTATCGGCATTTATCTGGACAAATATATTTTGTATTAGACAACCGCCAAACTCATCTCCTGTATCTACCCATGTAATATCTTGGACTGTAAGGATATCCCTAAAAAACAATTTATGAATATCGACATAAACTGCTTTGTCAGTTTTTAAATCTAAAAGAATTAATCCACTGATAGAAAGCACATCCAAGACATATCCTACAATAAAACGGTGATACCAACACTCTAAACGCTCTATTTCCCCTCTATCTGCTACTGTTTGGAATTTTTCTCTCAGATTATATACGACTGTGTCCTTAATATATAAAACGTCATCATCAATTATACTTTTTTCTTTAGATAGATTGATTCCGTTAATTCCCCAAAAAGAATCCTTTTTTGGGGATTCTCCGGTCTGGAACAATTCCAAAAATGAATCATATATGGACTCTGTTATTTCATAGTCGCAAGGTCGAAAATACTTTTTTGCATAAGGATATACTTCTGTTCCTTTTATTGAAAAAGCTTGCTTATCTTCCTTGCTGTTAACAACTATCGGATTGAGTTTCAATGGTGATGACTTGTTTACATGATATACTCTTTGAGTAATATGATTCCGAAATGAACCGAAGTCGTATCCATATGGAACAAAATAAAAATTCAAATAAGGTTCTTTATCTATCCTTTCTTGCTGTGAAAAATCAGTATACCATACTTTTAAGTGATTCTCATTCTCTGTACAAATGACTCTTTTTCCAACACTAACGCAACTAAGACTATCTACTTGTATTACAGTAGTCTTATCAAATAGAAAGCTATTTGAACACACAATATCGGCTTCAAGAGGATCCTCATGGTTTTCACGTGTTGCCACAATCATTCTTTCAGGCAACTCTCCAGAGATTTTTTCCAATTCACCATCGAGGGAAAAGATCTGAAAAACTGGTTTGGATAAAGACCGCTTATTTAAGCCGATTACAATCCGTCTGTCAATAAGATCAATTGAAGAAAAATAACTGTAATCTCTCAATATTTCTCGTTTAATAAACGGTTTATGTTGATTGAATGGTTCTGTATCAGATTCTCCTTTAGATAATACAAAAAAGATTTCATCAGAATTCGGATTAACAGCATACAAAACAATACTATTATCTGATTGCTCCTTTTTACAAAACTTGAAAAAGCCATAGTGAATCATTATTCTGTCCTGATCAGTACTATACTTAACAGTATTACGAGAAAGAATTTCATTAAAATAATAAACACATAAAAATCTATAGTTCTCTTCAAGCTTATTAAAAACTAACAATCCTTCTCCGAAACAAACGTACAGATATCCATCGGCATCAAAATAAAAGTCCTTGACAAAATAATCGTTCAAACCCCAAAAATATTTATCTGTTTGCGTTTCTATATCATCTATTATTGCAAACTGAACTTGGTGATCTGAAAAGTCAAAAAAACAATTAACTCTTTTCTTATTATTTATGGAATCAGATATTGTTTCCTTTAAGAAGCGCTTTCCATTATAAAATGGCACTATTAGCTTGTGTTTCCAAATCAATTCTCCAGTTTGTAAGCGAACCGTCTCCATCTCACCTATTACAATCTGTGGCAATTTACCGTCAATTGGAATAACCCCTTCTGTTTTTTGATGATCATAATAAAAATAGATGGCGTTTTCAAAGCTTTGGGAGCATGAATTATTTATTTTTTCCATCGAGATAGGTTCCATTTCGTTTTTTTCATTACTAACTATCTCGCGAGGAAAGATATTACGCACAAGATAAATAACATCATTCTTAACGTAAAACGCCTCAAATCTTTGAGTGTTCACTTCATATAGAGTTCCCGTCAAAAAGCTAACGCACCGTATAAAACCTTCTTTGTACAGCATAATAGCTATCTCATCATTATTCCAAAGCCAGTCAGCTTCCATGGATATAGTAGGTGAATCAAAAGCAAATTCTGACAGATCGGCATGTGAAAAATCGCATTTGTTCAAGCATAATCCGCTTAGATTAACCAGAGAAAGATCCAAACAACTAAAGTCCATATTTATCTCAGGAAAATCCAATAAATCACTGTTTTCTTTATCTACTATATATACTGCTTTCAAAGTACGGAAAACTATCCGATTAAACTCCGCCGCTTTATGATTAAACAGATTTTTAGTTGTAGTTTTGAACAAACGCTCGAAATAGCTTTTGGAATTATCTGATGAAGTATCATCACCTGTAGATGCAGCATTTATAAATCTAAGGCTGAGTTCCCAATCAATACCTTCTATTATTTCCTTGAGATAGGCAAGAATACTGACAGGCGGCGTAAATGTATTTGCAGCGAGCTCTTCGTCATATCTCTCGTAATACAACTTGAAGCGTTCAGCTGTTGACATCCACCCTTTCGCTCCGAACCAGTTCCTATAGTTTTCATGCGAGATTTCAAAACTTGTACCATCATCGTCTAAGAAAGCAATCAAATCATAATCGCGGAGATAACACGCAATCCTGCACACAAAATCGTTTATGTCATTCTGAATGATACTGCGTATGAATCGATATTTGGCGCCTTGAAAAAGCCAACAGCACAGTTCTACCGTTTCCTTCGCATCTAAGAGAGAAAAAACCAATTTGTTTGTTTTACTCATTTTATATGAAAGGATAGGAAATACACATTTTAATATGAACTCTGATTCATCTGGAGAAACTGTGCTGATAGTTTTTTCTTTGATTTCATCAATATTAGCCTGCAAGAGATCGCTGGCAGTCAAAAGACGACGTTCTTTTCTCTTGCGGGACAACCCGAGATATAGACTCAAATTAAAAGGGGTAGTCAGTAATAACCTAAGCTTTTCATCAAGCTTTTCGTAGCCTTCTACCATTTCAGACAAATACTCCTCACTAAGAGGATTCAATCTGTATGACTCGAAATCACAGAAAGAGAGTTCATTATATCTTGAAGTTACAATGACCGATACATTCTCAAACTGTGCAAGTTTCCTAAGTGCATCTATCGCATATCCGCGTAAAAGCGGATCGGTTCCAGGAATTTCATTCAAAGAGTCTGCGAGAATGACTATTCTTCTATTTGTTGTCTCAAAAAAGTCTATCAGCTTATCTGATTTTGTCATCCCTTCCGTCAGATCACTTACATTTATTCCCGTATATTTATCTACGATAGCGTTCAAAACGCAATTCTTTCCACTACCAATACTTTCTAATCGAAGAAATACCGGAATCACAGGATACACTTGGGCATCCAATAGTAACGCACTAAACATCTGGTAGAGGAGAAAAGACTTTCCCGCACCTCCTTGAGAGCAGATCATAATATCATGTTTTTCTGATATTAATGTTTCCCATAAATCATATACCGAAACACCATCCTTATAATTCTTTCCTCTGTTGCCTTCGACATGAAGGGTAGGAATCATTTCAGGGATTACCATTTTTCTACGATTTCTCAACAGATTGTCATGATACTCCAAACCTTTTTTTAACATTACAGTTTCAGAAAGCCCTTTGTTTTTAAGTGCGTCACAAAGTTTCTTTAAATCTTCTTTAAGCATTGACACACTCTTATACTTACCTGTTTTAAAGTGCTTTCCGTTGACTGTTATATAAGCCCCTTCGGCCGCCAATCCCAGAATATCGTTCAACAAACCCACACAGTACGGATTTGCACCGTTAAGGATCACCTTACCATTAGTTTTAGTAGTTTCTAAAAGTAGATACGCCATCACTTTTGACAGCGCATAAATATCATCCTTCTCGCTCAATTCACGGATTAATTCTGATAAACGACTATCACCGCTGTCTGCCATATTTGAAATCTCTCTCTGCAGTGGAGATTCATAAAAAAAAGTGGATCCTCTGTAAAGTTGCTTATCTGTATTTTCATACAACTGATCGATCCCTATAGCTGATCCGAGATCGAGAAGCTTCACCGTTCTGTCAAAGCCCTTACCAAGCGCATAGACGTTCTGAGGCTTGATATCCAAGTGGAGCATTCGTTTTTCTTCGTGAAGATAGATCAAAGCGTCACAAAGCGTTATCATCAGCTCAGTCACAGCAAGAAGCAGCCTATCGCCTTTGGCTCTGGAACACCAATCGCCGGCAAGCCGATCAAGCGGATCGCCGGCTTCCGTGTTCACAAGGAAATAAGCGGCGCCGGGGTTTTCACACACCTTCTCCGTCTGAAAGAAGTAGTTACTGTTATTGCAAGCGGCTAAGTCCTGAATCGCTGTCGCGTTATTCTCCTGCTCCGGCACTCCGATCGGTTTTGCGCAGCTCAGTGCGGCTTCAGGGGAAATTCCCAGCTCACGGCACAGCTCCAAGTTCGGTACAGCCACATTGTGTTTATCGCGATACAAACTCTTGCGCAGCACAAAGGAATCTGTGATGATTTCCTTCAATACATATGTAACGCCTTGCCTGCTTTTTATCTTATATACGCACCTTGACTCGGATGTCTGAAGCAGGAAGACAACAGTATATTCCATATTATTAATGATGATAATATCATTCTCATTCAACGGCTGGATCATTCTTTTCACCCACATTGTATTTAGGCAGCAGCTCGGTCTCAGCGGTAAAAAGTGAGTAAGAGCTCAGATGGAGCTTACTCAGCATATCTAATGATTTATCCCTGATAATCACATTCCGAAAAACCTTAGCCACATACTCTGCTTTACTCTTTTCAAAAGGTGTTTTCTCAACTCTGTTAGTCATTTTCAAGAGATTGCTGTCCTTTACAGCTACCGGTATGCTTACCTTTTGGCGTTTCTCATAATAATCCTGATTCATGAAACCGCAAACAAAGTTTTTTAACGGTTCGCTGTCCGTCAGCTTCGGGAATCCCGAATCAAAAAGCCAATAGTTTAACTCTTCGAAGCTTCCTTTATTCGAATAATAAACGCTTTTTTTCTTATTATCCTGCACATCGAAGTTACCAATCGATATCTTCGGGTCCAAAGTAAAAGAATCGTCGCTCTCACTGACATATGTAAACAGATACACCAGAATAAACATCAGTCTTGAGATATCCGCTCCGGAAAAAAGTTTTTTATAGTTAGTCAAGCGATTAGCTTGGAGCTCCCTCTTTTTCTTACCGGCTTTTAAGATATCGCCAATTCTCTTTTCTTCCTTTTTGTCTAACGAAACGATTTCACCCTGTAATTCCGAATAATCGTCTGTACCGGGACCAGGATCCATATCTAAAATGTATTTAATGTAAAGGATCAATAACTTTTCCGTCTTATTCCTCAATGCATTTGGAAGCTCATCATAATCGATACCCAAGAAATCTTCGCAAAAATTACTGTAAGAAAAGCATAGATGGTTTTTATTGTTTTTCGTTTTTGCCTGAACATACTCACAGATAAACAAATCTTTAGGATTGATAAGATTCAGCTTATCCAAGAATTCGGTAAATCTCGTAAAAAACATCGACAGTCTGATGCCATTGGGTTGTTTTGTGCCCTTTTTGACAGAACGAATCGTCTTGGTCTGCAAATATCTATACATCATTTTCAACAGATAAAGCAACGATTTCTCAGAATTCTGTACGAACATCTCTCTGTTGTTAGTTCCCTTTAAAGAAGCCGTATTCAAATAATCTTTAAACCATGTAAGATTACCGAACTGTCGGTACTCATTGACATTTTCAATCAACTCGTAAAGCTTCTTGCTTCCTTCTGCAGTCAGATTTACGTCAAAACTGATATCTTGGAGAATAATTTCCCTCAGCCTTTTGCGTGAGATATACCAGTTATCGTGCCCCTTTTTATATAGTTTTTTTGTATCATTTGAAAATTGTTCTTGAAGCGATCGCATGAAAGGGCTTTGCATGAGAGAAAGGTCTACTTTGTTTTCTTTTCGGAGTATTTTTTCAAAGATAACATAGTTTGCAGCATATTCCTCCGGTTTTAAAGGTCCGTATCTATTTGCAAAATCATCATATGCTTGACTGCACAAATATGTATCTAATGAAAAGATCAACGCTGCATCCATTATCTGACGCGGATATAGCCGAGAAAATCCAAGAGATTCAAGCAGCACATTAAGCTGATTACTGCTCAGGCGATAAGCAAATGCAAATGCAATCGCCTCTTCTCTACTTATTTTTTCGTTCTTTGAGAAGGTTTTATCATTACTTGATAAAGAGGACCAAAAGCTCCCGCTTTTAAAATGATAGAGATCGACAAGGACGGTGGCATATCTGCGAACAGGAACCGCAAAGTCATATAGTGTGTTAGTCTTTATTCCAAAGTTGAGTCTATTGATCTTGAATCGACCGTCAGACATTGTTAACTCCGTTAATTTATCAAAGAAAGCCTTGTTAGGATTTTGGAATTGAACCAGCAAACTTTGGGATAGTTTTATCACTTCTTTATCCTCGGCTAAGACCGATTCATTAATTTGCCAGCAGTCCTCAACCTCTTTGGTAAGTTCCTCTGTAACTCTGCTGATTTCCGATTCAAGCATCCGTCTTTTTATTGCCGGATGCTTTTTTTCCTTTTCCTTTTGTTCATTCTCTTTGAAATCATCCATGTTCATCAAGCCACCCCTAAACTTAAATCTTCAATCAATCAGATATCGTCAATTGAATTATATCACAAAAAACATTACAAATAAACAAAAAATTTAATAAATTTGGTAAATTTTACCAGTTCGGAAGCTTTATCTGTTTTTTCGCTGCCCTCCATTTAATAGTATAGAATCACAGGGTACTCATACCTGTAGAAAGGAGTGTCACATATTATGAAAAACACTTGGTTAGCCGATAATTCTTTCGAATATATCAAAGCAGCTTTGAGCGAGCGTGGATATGATCTCGGAGAAATGATCGGAGAAGGACGAGGTTCTATTGTTTTTTCTCTAATAAACAATAGTACACTGGGCTGCAAAATCAGACCCTATTCAAAAGAAGCGGTCAAAAGGATCTTATTCGCCCGAGCCGCTTACCAGTTTGACAAAAAGCGATTCCCCTATCTGCCGATACCCGATCCAAACCGAAAGATCGAATTCGTTCTTAATAGCGATGAACTCACCGACGAAAGCAAGGATTGGGAGATAGAGCCTATCATCACAAAAGAAAGAGCATTTCTTGCGACGATTCACGAACGTCTCTCCCCTATCCGAAGCATGAATGAACGTGAGCTTTTGAAGCTTACTATTGATATCGCTGAGGCGCTGGACAAGATGTATGACCCTTTACGATTCTCATTACACGGTATCGGCAAAGGCGATATTCTATTCAGTCACTTGATTGACAGATATGTCATTGCTGACTGCGATAAGGTTTCGCGGTTTATTGACAACGATCTACGATATCGCTACGGCGATCCGCGAACAAGCGCTCCGGAGCTTAACACCTATCATTATTACGAGAGCAGCTCGGTGTTCTCGCTCGGATTTTTCTTGAGAAAACTTGTTACTCGGGGCATTAACCCAGAAGATGAAATGGCAGACAAACTGGATAAGATCAATTCTGCAATTCGTCCCGCCGTTATTCAGATAGAAAAGATGAACCTTGAACCGCTTGACGATACAAACTCAAAGTATTCGCGAGGATTCATAAGGCTTATTAATCGCATGACCTCTTATTATCCTGAGGACAGACCTTCACCTAAACAGACTGCCGAAGCAGCACGCAAACTTCGTGAAATGCCATCGCATTTAAGAGAGGAGATAGATATCTGAATGAATGTATTATCCGTAAAAAAGACCTCTTACTATCATGACGCTGATGGGATACCTAATCAAGACGCCGTCCTCAGTTTTGCCATCGACAGAGGGATCTTGGGACTGATAGTTTCCGATGGATGCTCCGGCGAACTATGGAGCGGCGTGGCCAGCAGCGAGCTTGTTGCCAATATGTCTCATTTATTCTCTACATCGATATTCTTAAGAAGAATGGAAAGATATCTTTCAGATAATACCGTTACGGAACTGCAGGCTGAATCAGCTCTCTTTAATCCCAGATATAGTAAGGAACTATTTCTTATGGTGTGTGACAGTCTGAAAGCGTTTGTTGCTCAGCTCACAGAGAAGTTTAAATTCATACGTAGCTTATACACTCGAGAGGCTGGCGCTGAAGAATTTGCCACTACGATGACGCTGGTTTTTGTTCAATCCAAAACAGGTAAAATCGTCTCATTCAATATCGGAGACAGTTTTGCTTGTGTGAAAAGTTTCAATAAGCTTACTTATATCGCTGAACCGGAAAACAAGGGATCTCCATCAAAAACCTATTATATCACTGATGAACAATTAAAGGAACATTTACATTTGAATCGTTATCAAATAAAATCCTTTGATTATATTCTGGTAAGCACGGATGGTCTTAAAAAGCTGCATAGGGATTTCGACGGCTTCTTGAGGGATATTTCGTTTTCGCCCGATATCTCGTCTGCCGCGGTGAGAGAGATGTTTTTGCAAGATAAACCTCTCCCCGATGACGTCGGTTTTCTTGTTGCAATAAAAAATGACTATAACGAGGAGGAATGGTAATATGTATGATTCTTATTTTTCTTTTTGTTGTGAAAACGATTTTTTAAAGGGCTTTGGATTGTTTAAACCGACTCTCGCTTTCAAGAGAAAAGGGCGCTGCGATGGACAAGATCAAGGCAGTGCATTCAAAGAGCTGTATGATTTGTGCGAAAAATATCGGATCGCCATAGAGAAGGAAATCAGTATCTACTTGGGATATCTGGATAATGATCTGACATGGTACAAAGAAACAGTTCCTGTTCTTGGAGAAAAAAGAGTAAAACGGAACATTTACAACAAAATCGCTGAGATTTATGAAATGCTTAACAACCGTACTGTTGGGGATTCCCGGTATATCGAAGTATTAGAATATGAGGCAGATAATGTTCTGGCAGAATACCTATCCCACATGTGTGCAAAAAACAATCTTACCGCCATTGTATATCTGGGTCGTCAGGCATCAGTTTACGCCAAAGGTAAGATTACGGAAGTCCTGAAAAACACAACTGCGATATATACTTTTCCGGCTGCATTTGAAACGAGTAAAATATTTATTTTCTTATCATTTCTTGATGATAGCTACAGCGAATTATATGATGTGGATTTTGCCATGAATATGCTGAAGTATTATGACTGAATTCTTATTATTCTTATTATTAAAAAACTTTTAATTCATAGGACTTTCCGGACTATTTAAGATTTTTCGACTCCCATCAAAAAAGTATAATAAAGATATCGAAGAGCGAAAGGATTCTCCTGACGTTATTTCGATTATACACTAATTTCTATTTAAGGAGGATTTCCAAATCGACGTCTTGTTTGATACTTACCAGCCGAACACCACAGTATCACAGTCCGATGATAACGGCGGAGATAATCAAAAATGGCTGATCTATGCTGTAGAAAATAATAGATTATGTTTAAAGTCACGCTCGAACGGATTAGCCTTATCAGTTGCTAACGGTAAAGCCGAGAACGGCACAGATAGGCAGTCTGAGAATAACCGGCAAAATTTGGAATATTAATAACAAGGAAATCAATCAAATCATCTTCTGTTTTTATTGTGTTTTCAAAGGATGATACAGCGAATTCAGTATAGTTACTAATCGGTTGCTCAAGAGTAGGGGTAGAGGCTTTAACAGCATTAAAGACTTCTCCTTTCGTTTTTTTGATATATTCGTTATTACAACTACGCCACGAAAGAATAGTCAGCTTACAAAAATGGGCACAAAAAAAGACCGTATCCTCTTATGATAAGAAAGATCGGTCATGTATTATCCATAATCAGATAAACAAATCAGATAGATCATCGTATTCGTCGCCCCAATCATCATAATCTTCATTTTCTTCAGCCTCATTCTCATCAATATCATTTTCATCATCAGTGGTAAAATCATCAAAAGCTTTAAGCATATCACATCTTTTAGCTAAACACCTTATCGAGCCATCATCATAATGACCGCCGTAATACTCGCACAATTGGCAATCATACTCCGTTGCTGCGTAAGGAAAATCGAACTTTTCAAAATGCTGCCTTTTATTCCTGTTCCGTTTTCTGCTTTTCTTCGGAACGCTTGACTTTTTACGCTTTGATGTAGTTGCTTTTTTGCTTTTCTCTGCCATTTTTTCACCTCCAATCTTGTGACAGCAGTATTTTTGGGCACAAAAAAAGAGCTGACTTTATATTTCTATAAAATCAGCTCTAATGAAAAGTTTGTTAAATTGTTAAAAGTCGTTTCGATATAACTAAATCAGTCCTGTTAACAGCTGAATGGTTGCAAGGTGGAAAACTCATTTTCCACCATCCAAACTATAGAGGACGATTTACAATTATTCATATGATAAAAATGCCCGTGAAACCGCATAAAATGTGGGTTTCAAAGAAAATAAGGGCTTGCCGTGCAACAAGTCCGTAAGCGTAAAATAATATACACCATAAATAGACACAGCCCACTTTTTGAGTGGGCTGTAAGTATATCGTGATCTATTTTTTAGCTGAATATCAACGGAGCTTTGCCGTGTTGCAAATCCTCAAATATCTGCTGTAATGCT
>JAFRBX010000014.1 GCA_017404665.1 Ruminococcus sp. | reverse complement strand
TAGAAATCATCTGACATGATTCGATTCTGCCGGGGCGACCCCTCTGTATCTTTCCTCTCCGGAGACGGCTTCTTCTGCGAAGACAGCCGACCCCTTTGTCCGCTTTGCGGACATTTCCCCTAGCAGGGGAATCTCCTCTTGTCCTGCGGACATTGCCCAACGGGGGTACCTTACGCAGGGGAGACTTTACGTTTCTTTTGACTTATTCATACTGCTTTGTAATATGTGTTTCATTTCTATTTCAGAATTAGATTCACGTGGCATTTGTCAGCGGACGCGGATGACGATTTTCCGACGGACGTTGAAAAAATCGACGATCTGTGCTATAATCATGATGAAAAGAGGGATAAGATGAAACTGAGAAAAGAAGCGGTCATCACCGCGAGCTTATGTGATTTTACCGTAAAACTGTCGGTCAAAGGGATCTTTGATCTGCTGCAGGATTACCTGACTGAGATGATGGGGGAGCTTTCCTTAGACGGCGTGTCCCTGCGCGAAAAATACGGCTGCGTATGGATCTTTACCCGCAACCGCGTCGAGATCGAACGCGAGCTTCTCTGGCGCGAGCGCTATATCGCCGAGAGCTTTATCTCCTCCGCAAAGGGCGCGAAGATGACCGTGGATACCGTCCTCAAGGACATGGACGGCAACATCTGCGTGTACTCGCGCATCGAGATGTGCGTGTGGGACCTCGCACAGCAGAAGATCCGCCGCATCCGCGACGTCGGTGTGACCTCGGACGCCCATGTCGAGGCGCCTGAGCGGGAGCTCGAGTTCAGCCGCCTGAAGCACGAGGGCTTGGCTGAGATCGACCGGCTGACCGTCAGGTCGGGGGACATCGACTTCATCCGGCACACCAATAACGTATCTTATGTGCGGTTCATCATGAACACCTACAGCGTCAGGGAGCTGTGCGAGCGCCCGGTGAAGGCGATCGAGGTGCGCTACGCCGGGCAGACCCACGAGGGCGATACGCTCTCGATCCGGAAAGCGGAGCAGGACGGCAGGGAGCTGTTCGACGTCTGCATGGGCGAGACGATCGCCGTAGAGTGCGAGATCGTAAGAGCGGATAGCTAAGAATAATAAAAAGAAAACGGGACTGTGAAAAAAGCAGTCATTGCGAGGGCTTGACACGCGTGTCAGCCCGCGGCGATCCCACAAAAGGCAGATATGACCTATGGAGATTGCCCCGTCGCTGAACACGCGTGTTCGCTCCTCGCAATGACATTTCTGTGGTTTTTCATAGCCCCGTTTAATATATCCGTATTTTCATAAAAAATGAAGAAAACCGCTGACTGAGTTGTATAACAGAGTGAAAGCGGTATCGCATGAGGGGGTGAGGCGTTGACCGATTTCGAAGCGTATGTCACGCGGTATTCGCACGGCTTGTCCAAATTCTGCATCAAGCTCTGCGGCGGCATCGATGACGCGGACGACCTGTTTCAGGATACATGGACGCGCGCACTGGAGCATTTTGACGCCTATGACCCCGAAAAAAGCTTTCAGACGTGGCTGTTCACCATTTGCGTGAACCTTTACCGCAACGCAGGAAAAAGCAAATACAATACGACGCGCCGGGAGTTTTCGTCGACGGAGGAAAAACAAAGGTTTTTCGATACCGTTCCCGCCGAAGAACAGGATATCGACGAGCGGCTCGATCTGTACCGCGCGCTGAACAGCCTGCCGAAGAAATACCGCGTCGTGCTCAGTTTGTTTTATCTGCGCGCGTTCACCACGCGGGAGATCGCCGAGATCCTGCATATCCCCGAGGGTACGGTCGGCTCCCGTCTGCACACCGCGAAAAAGCTGTTGAAAAGGAGGCTGCAGGATGGCTCGCATGACCGATGAAGGACTCGAAAAGCTGCTCGCGGAATACTATGAGAGCGAGCCGTCAAAAAGCCTGACCTACCGCTCACAAAGAGCGGAAAAAACCGCAAAGCCCCCGATCCTGTCGTTCAGAAGGGCGGCGGTGACCGCGGCGGCGCTGACGCTCGTCACTGTGCTGAGCGTCACGGCATATTTCATATTTGGAAATAAAAGCAATGACTTTATCTCCGTGACCTCTTCCCAAAGCTCCACCCCCTCGGAGCAGGGGAGAGGGGGCGGCGGCGCGCCGTATGCTTCGGAGAACAGCACTGGCGCGACCGAACGTCAGGACGGCGGACAGGAGCCGACCGTACCTCGATCTGTCACGCCCGCGCCGACAGAAAAAGGAGCAGCTCAGACGCGGGAAACGACCGCTGTAATGCCGACGCAAAAGCCCGCGCCTGCGCAGAAACCGACGGAATCGGCACAGGCGCCGCCGACCGATTCTGTTTCAGCGACAGAACCCGCGCCGACAAAGGCGACGGAACCGTCAAATGATCCACCGCCGACAGAGAAACCGACATACGTGTCGCCGACCGACCCGCCGTGGAACGATAATCCCGCGCCGTGGGAGCCGGAGGAACCGACCGACAGCGGCGACGATCCGCCCGAGCCGATCGTATATCCGACGCAGCCTGAGCCGAAGAATTACTGTTATGGATATATTATGTATGACGGCGGCAGCCTGTATTGCTATATCGAGGATGAGAACGGCAGTATGATGGGCGATCCCGATTGGTGCAGCGCACAGCATTTAGCCGAGATCGTCTATACCTACGGCAACGGTTATGTGCTGGCGCGGTGGTCGCCGAACGAGCACGGCGTCCGACCGTCAAGCGGCTATCACAAATACGGTTTTGTTAATGAATACGGCAATACGGTGTTTGAGGATTATGTTTACACGCAGGGCGTGTCTTAAAGGAGGAAATCAACATGAAAAAGAGAGTGAAAAAATGGACGGCGATCATGCTGACGGTCATCATCCTGCTCGCGGCTCTGCCGACCCTTGCGGCGGGCGCCGACGATACATCCCCGTGGATGTACAAGATCGATTCGCAGGTGCTCGAGCGCATGGATACTCTCAGCGAGGAAGAAACGATCCATGTATGGATATGGTTCACGTCCTATGACAGGAACGAATTCGAGCGTAGGGTCAAGGAAGAGACCGGCTACACCGAAAGCGAACTGTACGAGGCGGCTCAGGCGATCAGTCAAAAATACATGCCGAGAAAAAGGGAGATTTTCTACCTTCTTAGTAACGGAAATCTCAGCGAGGAAGAGAAGGCGGCATTGCGAGAGGAAATGAAGGAGCTCAACCGCCTGCACAACGAAGAGTTCGACGCGCTTTATAATCCCTATCGTCATACCAGAAACCGCATCATGGAAGAGATGGGATCAGAGCACATCGGCGCGATCATGGACGAGCTCGGCATCGACCGCGAGACGGCGGAATTCTTCGATCCGATCGTCTGCACCTGCATCACGCATCTGCCGAAGAGCATGATTTTCCCCGTCGCGATGTCGAACGATGTGACCGATATCTATTTCTATGACGACGGCACCGATATGGAGGAACCTATCGAGGAAGCGACGGTCTATGAAAGACTGCAATATTACGTGTATGATAACTACGGCGTTTTCGGTCAGGGCGGGATGTCCTATGTGCCCGAGATCTATTCCTATGAAGAGCTGTATACCCACACGGACAGCAGCGGCGAGACTGACTGGGTGCTGATCGACGCGAATATCGGCAACGCGGAGCTGTGGCTGGGCTTCGGCATCATCGGCAACCGCGTGCGTGTGATGGGCCCGCTCGATGTGTTCACGTACGGTATGGGGGTCTATGACGCGCAGGAGCACACCTTCTATGATCTGTCGAAGATGAGTGACTACAGCGCCTATGAGGGACTGCGTGAAGCGATCGATACATACGGCAAAGGCAGATTGCTGGGCGACCTCGATCTTGACGATGCTGTCACGATCGTTGATGTGACGCTTTTGCAGCGCTGTGAGGCGCATATCACGGAGTATCCCGACAGCGATCTGATCTCGCCGGATGAGCCGATCGACAGCTCCTTCGAGCCGCTGACCTACTACTCCGACTTCAACCGCGACGGCGAGCGAGATATCACCGACGCGACCTGTATCCAGCGGTATCTGGTCGGATTGAGTTATCCTGTCGGAAGATAAAAAAGGCAACCGAAACAAAACTTTTTCAGCCCCCTCTGACGAGGGACAAGCGGGCAGTCTCTTAGAAAGAGAATATTGTTTTGAACGCAGGGGAGAGATAACGCAGCGTTACGGTAGCTTTGAAATGCCTGACTCAATGCCTTGCGCAGTGGTATTTCCGCGGCGGCTTGAGTCAAAATGCGGATCGTAACAATCATGCTGCGTTATCTCTCCCCCACCCCCCTCGTCAGAGGGGGTGGTGATAAACGTCCTGCTCCTTGCTGATTTACTTTTTCGACAAACTGAGTTTCCTCGTCAGAGGGAGTCTTGGAAACGCACTGCGTTCCTCCTAAATCATGCGCCGAAGGCGTCCCAAAGCCGCTCCATGTTTTCATAGCTCTGCTCGATCTCTTTGGAGTACAGCTGTGCGGCGGCGACGATATCGCCGCACTCTTCGGCGAGGTTCGCGACGACGCCGACAGACGCGATCAGGAACCGGATCGGCGCCGTCACGTCGAGATCGCCGATCGCGCCGAGAAGGCAGCGGTACAGCCAGTACAGCGCAAGGTTCGTCAGCTCTTTTTCGCGCCGTATAAAATCAGGTTGAACCTCCGCGGCGCGGGCGATCTTTACGCGGTCGTTTTCGTTGATATAATCGAGCGCCGCGAATAGGGAAGAAACGCCTTCTGCACCCTCGGGCGTATATCCCGTCAGCTTTTTCTGCCATTCTGCGGCATGATGCAGGAGCTTTTCTAATCTTTGGAAAAGGGGAATGTGCTCTGTCAGAATATCCGCCGCACGATCGCGCGCGTCCAGCAGCCGCCGCATGATTGCCGCGTCATAATCGCCGCATTCTTTTACGGCGATATCGGCAAACGCGGTATAGGCGTTGTCGGTCGTCAGGATCAGCCGCGCTGCCTCGGGACATGCGAGCGCCAGCGTGTGCTCCGTGAACACGGTATAATCCATCGTGATGCGCGGAAAGCGCGCGCAGGTCGCGCACAGATGCTCTTCGCCGAGCTCGCGGTAGATATCGCACAGCCTGTCCTCACCCCAGAAGGGGCATTTTTTCTTTTCGGAGAGATAAAAAATGCGGTCGCCGTCAGCGTCGGTGAAGATCGCTTCTCGCAGCTTTTCGCCGAACGCGCCCTGCACCGAATTGTAAAAGGCTTCGGTTTCGCTGTCTATCACAACGTCCCATCCCTGACAGCAGGAATCGGGACAGTCGGCGGCAATACAGCGGAAGGCTCGATAATAGGTCGGATAAAGGTGCTCCATGATGTTGTCCCCTGTCTGTTTTCTCGATAATAGCAATACTATAGCAGTATTATCCGTCAGTTTGCCGATAAAGTCAATGAAAATGCTTGCATTTTACAGATAGAGTGATATAATATAATTCGAAAAAAGAATATGTGCCGGCTGAATCATGCTGAAAGGCTTCTGCTCATATAAGTGGATAAGGGCTTGACTGCGTGTGGACGGCACTCCGGAGAATCCCGTGTCATAACGGGTGCCGAAGGGGCAAGCGCGAAACCGCGGTTTTGCGTCAATCTCTCAGGCAAAAGGACGGAGCTTTGAACAGATCGTTTTGTATGCGGGTCATAGCTTCGGCTATGGCTCTTTTTGTTTAATACTGGTTTTCGATAGAAAGCAGACCGATAAGAATGTCAGGGTTCTATTGAAAACCGGTATCATAAGGAGGAACGATAACCATGTGGGAAAATTTTGTCAAAACCGTTGAAGACGTCAACGGCGTCCTGAACAGCTATGTCTGGGGCTGGCCGACGATCATCCTGATCCTCGGCACCGGTCTGCTGCTGACCGTCCGCACCCGCTTTCTGCAGGTGCGCAAGTTCGGCGAATCGCTCAACACCACCATCGTGCCGACGATCAAGAGCCTCGGGCGGAAGAAGCAGGCTGACGGGCGCGTGCGCTCGATCTCTCAGTTCGAGGCGTTCTCGACCGCGATCTCCGGCACCGTCGGCACCGGCAACATCATCGGCGTCGTCGCGGCGATCCTTTCGGGCGGTCCGGGAGCTGTGCTGTGGATGTGGATCTCCGCGTTCTTCGGCATGGTCACCAATTACGCCGAAAACGTACTTGGTTTGTATTTCAGAAAAAGAGACAGCAAGGGCAATCTCTCCGGCGGCGCGTTCTACTACATCGCCTACGGTCTGAAGTGGAAATGGCTGGCGTATCTTGCCTCGATCTTCTGCATCTTTGCCGCGATCGGCATGAGCGGCGTTCAGACCAACAAAATCTCCGGCTCGCTGGCGGAGGCATTCTCGCGCATGACCGGCTCCGATGAACACACGGAGCTTGTCAAGCTGATCGTCGGCGTCATCGTCGCGGTCGTCGCGGGCTTCATCATCATCGGCGGCATCAAGCGGATCGGCAAGGTCGCGTCCATGCTGGTGCCCTTTATGTCGCTCTTGTTCATCGTTCTGGCGCTGATCGCCATCGGTACCCATTACTACCGTATCCCCGAAGCGTTCGCCCTGATCTTCAGTAAGGCGTTCAATTTCAACGCAGTCGGCGGCGGCATCCTCGGCTTTACCTTCGCTACCGTCATCAAGAAGGGCATGGCGCGCGGCGTATTCTCTAACGAAGCGGGCTTAGGCTCGTCCGTGATCGCGCACTCCGCGTCCGAGACACGCGAGCCCGTCAAGCAGGGTCTGTGGGGCGTGTTCGAGATCTTCTTCGACACCTTTGTCATCTGCACGCTGACCGCGCTGATGTTCCTGACGACCTACGACGTGAACACCCTCTCGCCCGATATGGAGGACAGCGTGATGTCGATGTCCGTTTTCTCGACCAACTTCGGCGCGTTCGGCACGGCGACGTTTTCGATCATCCTGCCGCTGTTCGCCTTTACCACCATCATCGCGTGGTCCTACTACGGCGAGAAGGGCGTGGAATTCTTCTTCGGCTTTATGCAGGAAAAGAACCGCAGGATCCCCGTGACGATCTTCAAGGTGCTGTATGTGGCGCTGATTGCGGTATCGGCGACTATCCACAGCGGGCTGGTCTGGGATATCAGCGACACCTTTAACGGGCTGATGGCGCTGCCCAACCTGATCTGTCTGGTGGCGCTGAGCGGGTTGGTAGCGAAGATCACCAAAAACTACTTTGACCGCAAAAAGGGCGTCAAGGTCGAGCCGATGCTCTCGGCGTATCCCGATATGAACGAGGAGTTCAAGCAGGATATCATGAGCGGTGACCGGGAAATGCAGTAAAAACGTTGACAGATACAGGATATCGTGCTAAAATTCTTGCAAATCCGGTATGCCGGAAGAAAGGGGAGCTTATCAGATGAGCCGTATCATCATCACGACCGACAGCACCGCCGATATCCCTGAGGAGATTGCCGCAAAGTATAACATCCGTATCTCGCCGCTGCATGTGCTGTATGACAACGAGGACTTTACCGACGGTGTGGATATCACGCCCGAGTATATTATCGAGCGTTATAACGAAAAGAAGCAGCTGCCATCCACCTCAGCCGTGACTCCCGAGGGCTATCGGCTGTTTTTCAAGCGCATCCTGCGCGAGGGCTATACCGAGATCGTCCACATTGCCTTCTGCTCCGATATGTCGTCCACCTACCAGAATGCCGTGATCGCGGCGCAGGAGTTTGACGAGAAGATCCACATCGTTGACAGCCGCTGTCTGTCCGCAGGTATGATGCTGCTTGCGATCCGCGCCTGTGAGCTTCGGGACATGGGCTTCAAGGGCGAGCGCATCGCCGGGATCATCAAGGATCTGACTGAAAAGAACGTCGGCGGATTTCTGCTGAGTCAGCTGGAGTTCCTGCACAAAGGCGGCCGCTGCTCGAGCGTTTCGCTGCTCGGGGCGAATCTGTTGAACATCAAGCCCTCTATCGTTGTCAAGGACGGCGCTATGAGCGTGGCGAAAAAGTACCGCGGCAAGGATGAGATGTGCCGCCTGAAATACATGAAGGAGCGTTTAGGGGAGTTTGAGGGGCAGATCGATACCCGCCGTATCGTACTGCACACCACCTGCGACATCAGTGACAAGGAGCGCAAGATGTATAAGAAGGAGCTCAAAAAGCTGCTCAAATGCGACGAGGTAATCGTCTCGACCGCAGGCTGCGTCATCACCTCCCACTGCGGTCCCGGCACCTTTGCGCTGTTCTTTATGCTGAAATGATGTGAAAAAATATAACGCCTATTCAAATTTGGCAAATATTGCCTGCATACCCAATCGGAATTATGCATGAAACTTAGAATAATCTTTTGTGAAAAACACCAAAAAACGGCTTGTAATCTGTATAATTTGTTTGGGTTTTATCTGTTAAAATATCTAAAAACCCCTTTGGAATATGTCAATTCTTACCAAAGTTGTATTTTTGGTTCTATTTAATATTTACAAAATATATTTTGTATGTTATAATCCATTCAATCTAAAAACCTTTACAGTAGGTCGAGCAAATACTCGTTAAAAACCAACCGTAAAGATTCACGGATTTGACGGTTTTTTACTGAGTATCCGACTCTGCTGTCAGGGTGACAAAGGGGTGAGGATAACATGGCAAGCAATTTAAAAGTTATCATCAGTAATCCCCAGACAGTGATCAAGATCCCCTCGGGTACCCGTATGCTGATTCGCCGCAGCTGTCACGCGACGTTGGACTACGAGCATTACGATCGCCGGATCGACGTCAACGTTGTATTCGCAGACAATCAAATGCTGCATGAGTATGACGAGGTGCGGAACAGCAATTTTGAAGCCCCCGAGGTTATCGCCCTCCCGCCGGAGGAGGATGGCAGTCTGGGAACACTCGTCATTTCGGTAGAGCGGATAACCGAATTGACAAAGGTGTATAACCGTCCGTTTGAGATGGGTATCGTCTATTCCGCTGTACACGGTGTATTGAACCTTTTGGGTCAGTATTATACGGACCAGTCCGTAAAGGACGCGCAGATGTACAAGGAAGCGAAGATTTTGACCCTGCTCGGTTATTCGCCGATTGTCGTCGTAGACAATGAATTGTAGATAATCGCCCGCTTCGGGCGATTTTTACTTTATCCTGAAAATAGGAGTACAATATGACAGAATTACAGGCGATACAGGAACGTCATTCGGTGCGCAAATATGTTGATCGACCGATCAATGAAAAGACGCTTGCAGAATTGAATAAACAAATCGACCTCGTGAATGAGCGCTTTGGGCTGCACGTGCAATACATCCCCGACGAGGACGGCGTGTTCAGCGGGATCGTATCCAAGATTTGCGGCTGGAGCGGGATACCCGGCTATATCGCGATGGTCGGCAAGGACGGCGACGGGCTCGACGAGCTGTGCGGCTACGCGGGCGAGCGACTGGTGCTGTACGCGCAGACGCTGGGACTCAACACCTGCTGGGCGGGCATCTTCCGGCGCAAAAGCTGTACCGCAAAGGTAAATGACGGCGAGCGGCTGGTGCTGGTGATCGCGATCGGTTACGGCGTGAACAGCGGTCACAGCCGCCGTTCCAAGACGTTCTCCGATGTGACCGACGTGCAGAATATGCCCGATTGGTTCAGAGCGGGCGTCGAAGCTGCGCTTCTTGCGCCGACAGCCAGAAATCAGCAGAAGTTCTTTTTCACCCTCGACGGCGACAAGCCTGTCGCACAGGTGACGGGAAACGCGCCGTTTGCCAAACTCGATCTGGGCATCGTGAAATACCATTTTGAGGCTGCTTCGGGCAGAACATTTGAATAATTCTATCTGTCATTCTGAGCAATGCGAAGAATCTTTTGAAGCAATATCACCAATGAAGGCGAAAAAATTTTGTGAGATATGTCACAAGGTTTTTCGCCTGTTTTTATTGCGGAATAGTTGCAATTTATTTATAATGGAGATACCATCAATGCAGACGTCCCGATGGTAATGCGCATACCCTTTTTTCTATTTTACTTTAAAGGAGCTATCGGCATGAGAATCAGAAGAACGATTGCATTGTTTTTAGCAGTGGTAATGGTATTCACCGCATGTTCCGTTACTGCCTTTGCTGCGGAGGATGACACTGACATCAGAGACTGTGAAATCCTCTTTGACGGCGAGGGATGGAGAGTTTACCCGATAGACAGCACAGAAGATACGCTGTCTTTGAAAGATTTGAAGATCGCGCTTGTCGACCCGGACGGCGAACCTGTACCCGAGGACGCGTATGAGCTGGTTGTCGGTACTTCCGAATGGGATGAGGAGCTTCAGCAGGATATTTTCACCGAGGTGGAGGAGCCTTTCGGTTTGCCCGCGGGCGATGAAGAAAATCCCGGCTTCGCCGGTTATGCCGTTTATGCTGTCGCGAAGGAAGGCAGCGGCTACAGCGGACAGACAGAGCCGCGGGAGTTTATGCTCTGGCACAGATACAGCTTTAACTGGTTCGGCGCGAACGCTGACTTCGGCGAAGAGTATAAAGGGCAGTGTACGTGGTCATGGCACGATTACTACGCGATCCCCGCGGATCGAATCAAAGAGCCCGTGATCCACGGGATTGCCTATGAGGACGTAGACCCGCAGAATTATGAGATCACCTATTTTAAACGCGGCGAGAGACCCGATTTTGATGATCCCGATTACGATCAAAAGCTCTACCCCGAGACCGATCCGCTTGACGGTCTGCCGACCAAGCAGGGCTCCTACTTTGCCCGTATCGACGGCAAAGAGCCGTATTACGGCACTTCGTATGTCGACTTCGATATCATCGAAGAGTCGGAGAGCTTCGTGATCGTGCGCGGTTCAGACAGAAGATACTACAACGGCGATACCATCTATATCCCCGAGGGCGGTGAAGTTGATATCTGCTTTGACATCCAGCCCTACGACGGCTCGATCCCCGGCTGGCGCAACGATGCCCTGAGAGAGGAAGGCTTTGATATCAGCGACGATCCGGTATTCTTTGAGGGCGATGATTTCGCCTATGCTCACATCAGGACAGAGGGGCTTGCCGTCGGCACGGTCGGCACACTTTATTGCGACTGGTACAGCTTTGTGGATATTTTCATCAACGGCATCCCGTGGGGCGAGGCTGTTCCCGTGGCGAACAGCTACGTCAATATCGCGGTCGGCGAGGAGCCTGCTCCCGAGACCTACGCGTACGTGCGCGGCGAGGAAAGCGTCCGTTACAGCGACGGCGACACGATCTCGATCCGTAACGGCGAAGAGATATTGTTGGCATTTGATCTGACAGCTCCCGTTTCCGATCTGTATTTCGAGTGTGACATCAAAGCGCTGAAAACTGTCGGCTTCACGGCAGAGCAGATCGAGGATGACGGCGGCAAATATCTGCGCATTTCGGCACAGGACATGGCGCCCGGCGTTAAAGCGTCGATCCCCGTTTCGTGGTACGAATCCGGGGAAGAAGGAAATCCGCTGTACGGTGCGACCGTTTCTCTTGAGGTTGCCGGCGAACCCGATAGCCGAATTCTCGGCGATGCGGACAACGACGGCGAGGTGACGATCATCGATGCGACTCTGATCCAGCGTTTTCTCGCAAAAACGCCGGTATATGTATTTAATGAAAATACCGCCGACGTCGATCGGAACGGCGCGGTGGAAACCGTCGATGTCACATTGATACAGCGCTCGCTGAGTCATCTGCCGACTGACGCGTTAGTCGGAGATACCCGCTGCGGCACCTACTTTGCCGCTTGGAATGTGGAAGAGAACCTGCTGCCTGAAGACAGCGCGCTCAGCGGACCCGAAGCATGGCAGGCGCAGGCTGAGATCCGCAAGGCGCTGAATTTGTTCTTTGACTACGGAAAGCTGGGCGATGTGACCGGTATCGAGCGCAAGGCGGCGTCCTCCTTCATCTCGGACGGCGTCACCGACGCGGACGGAACAGATTTCTATACCAACGACTCCGAATATGAGTACGGCTACTTTGACACGACCGACGCCGAGGGCAATACAGCAAAGGCGCTGGCGATATTGAAGCAGTACTATGCTTATGACGAAGTATCCGGTTACTTTACCGATGTTCCCAAGCTGACCTACTGCTGCAACAACGGGGAAGTGCATGTCGCGATTGGCAATCTGATCAAGGATACTCTCGCGGGGTACGGGATTGACGTTGAAGTGAAAGATGTCGACTGGTTCAGCTATCTCGATACGCTGGCATCGGGCGGATTCTCGATGGCGCGCGACGGCTGGGTGGTTGAATACGACGATCCGCTGGAGTTCTTGACGATGTTCACGACCGACAGCGAGGATAACCTCTGCGGCTTCGGCAGCGGCGCTCACGCCGGCGCGCGGCTGTATGATATTGACCTGAGTCCCTACGGCGTGCGCTGCGCCGTCAAGGACGGCACATGGGCGCAGACCTATGATGTGCTGATCGAGGCGATCCGCACCTGCCGCCATGCCGAGAATCGTTATCGGATGATGCATCTGGCGGAGGATATGCTGATGAGCACGGGCTGCATCCTGCCGATGTACTATTATTGAGACTGCCGATCTGCGCTGTCTTTGGAAAAGATTTCAACAACTGAAAACCGATGTTGGGGGGCTGTCGCGGTGACAGCCCCTTTGTTCGTGATAAATAAACCGTTTTACAGCCGAATGTTTTGCGTAAATTCCCAAAGTAAATTCCACAGTAGGAAGAGTGGTGGAATTTAGTATGAAAAACGGCAGAATTTAGTCTGGGAAAAGAGCTGATGGAAGCATAACAGAGGCAATCAGACAACAAAAACAGTAAATAATTGCATAGC
>JAFRBX010000013.1 GCA_017404665.1 Ruminococcus sp. | reverse complement strand
TCGGGGTTGTTATTAATAATGATCGCTTCATAGCCCGCCCTGCGGATGGTTTGCACCGCGTGGACGGTCGAGTAGTCGAACTCGACGCCCTGACCGATACGGATGGGACCCGCGCCCAGCACGACGATCTTCTTTTTGTCGCCGAGACGGGAAGCATTCTCGCCGGTATAGGACGAGTAGAGGTAAGCGATATACTTGCCGGTATGTAAGGTATCGACCATCTTGAAGATGGGGGTGATACCGTTTGCTTTTCTGGTGTTATAAATCTCGATCTCGGGAGTCTCCCACAGAGCGGAAATGTACTCGTCGGAGAAGCCCATGATCTTCGCGGCTTTCAGGGTCTCGACGTCGCCCTTGTTCGCCTTTAAGGTGCCTTCCATGTCAACAATCTTCTTGAAGCTTTCGAGGAACAGCTCAGTGATCATGGTGACCTCATGGAGCTTTTCGATCGACGCGCCGCGTCTTAAGAGCTCAAAGATCGCGTAGACGTTGTCATCCCTGAACTCGCTGATATATTCGAACAGTTCATCATCGGTAAAGCTGTCAAATTTTGCGAGGTGGAAGTGGCACACGCCTGTCTCGAGAGAGCGTACGGATTTCAGACAGCATTCTTCGAGGGTGGAGCCGATGCCCATGACCTCGCCCGTCGCCTTCATCTGGGTGCCCAGCGTGTTGGGAGCGTCGGCGAATTTATCAAACGGGAAACGCGGGAACTTCGCGACAATATAGTCGAGCGAGGGCTCGATCGCCGCCGTGCCGCCCGCTACGGGGATCTCTTCGAGCGCCATGCCCATGGCGATCTTCGCGGTAACTCTTGCGATCGGGTAGCCCGACGCCTTGGAAGCGAGCGCCGACGAACGGGATACTCTGGGATTGACCTCGATAAGGTAGTATTCGGACGAATTCGGATTCAGCGCGAACTGCACGTTGCAGCCGCCCTCGATCTTCAGCTCGCGGATGATCTTGATCGCGCTGTCGTTGAGCATCTTCAGATCATGTTCATTTAAGGAGAGGATCGGCGCGACGACGATGCTGTCGCCGGTGTGGACGCCGACAGGATCGACGTTCTCCATGCCGCAGATGGTGATCGCGGTGTCGTTAGAGTCGCGCATGACCTCGAACTCGATCTCTTTGTAGCCCTTGACGGACTTTTCGATCAATACCTGATGCACGGGGCTGAGCTTGAAGGCGTTCATGCCGATCTCGATAAGCTCCTCTTCATTGTTGGCAAAACCGCCGCCGGTGCCGCCGAGCGTGAACGCGGGTCTGAGAACGACGGGATATCCGATTTCGAGCGCGGCTTTCTTGGCTTCTTCCAGATCATAGGTGATCTGCGAGGGGATGACAGGCTCGCCGATCGACTCGCACATCTCCTTGAACAGCTCTCTGTCCTCGGCGCGCTCGATGCTCTGTGACGGCGTTCCGAGCAGCTCGACGCCGCACTCGCGCAGGATGCCCTTGCGCTCCAGCTGCACGGCGAGGTTCAGACCCGTCTGTCCGCCGATGCCGGGAACGATCGCATCGGGACGCTCATAACGCAGGATCTTCGCGACATATTCCAGTGTCAGCGGCTCCATGTAGACCTTGTCCGCGATCTGGGTGTCGGTCATGATGGTCGCGGGGTTACTGTTACAGAGGATGACCTCGTAGCCCTCTTCCTTGAGCGCGAGGCACGCCTGTGTGCCCGCGTAGTCGAACTCGGCAGCCTGACCGATGACGATCGGCCCCGAGCCGATGATAAGCACTTTTCTCACATCTGTTCTTTTTGCCATTTTTCATACCTCCAAATTTTCCAGCGCTATACAGAAAACGTCATTCCGAGGAGGACAAAGTCCGACGTGGGAATCTCCTTTTCGGAAATGTCGTACTCCTCTTTGTGGGATTGCCACAGCCCTAAAGGGCTTCGCAATGACGTATTAACGGTTACATTGATAAACGACCTTTCCGTCCTTGACGGTCAGCAGACACACGCCGCTGAGCTTCCAGCCCTCAAAGGGCGTCGCCCTGCCCATCGACAGGAATTCTTCGGGATCGACGGTGAATTCCCGATCGAGGTCCCAGATCGAATAATCATTTTTCTTTATCGGAATATTAAATCGATTCCTTGCGTTGATGACCAGCAGCTCCATGAGCCTGTCCATCGTGATGACGCCTGTCCTGACGAGCTTGGTATACAGCACGGGGAACGCGGTCTCGATCCCGACGACGCCGAAGGCGGATTTCTCCAGCCCCCTTGCCTTTTCCTCAGCGCTGTGGGGCGCGTGGTCGGTCGAGATCATGTCGATCGTGCCGTCCTGTATGCCCTCGATCAGCGCCTCGCGGTCGGCTTTATCCCGCAGGGGCGGGTTCATCTTGAAGCGTCCGTCCTCTTTGTGATCGCTGTCGTCCATGACGAGGTAATGCGGCGCCGTCTCGCAGGTGATGTTCACACCGTCAGCTTTCGCCTGTCGGATCAGCTCTACGCTCTCCTTCGTCGAGATGTGGCATACATGATAGCCGCAGCCGGTCTCTCTGCACAACTCGATATCCCTTTTGATCGGTCCCCACTCGCTCTCGCTGCAAATGCCGCGGTGACCATGCGCTTTCGCATACGCGCCGTCGTGGATATAGCCGCCGCGCAAAAGCGAATTATCCTCGCAGTGAGCGACAATCAGCTTGCCGAGGGCTTTGGCTCTTAACATTGCTTCTTTCATCATCGCTTCACTCTGCACACCTCTGCCGTCGTCCGAGAAGGCAACGACATCCTTTGCCATCCCGCTGAGATCGGCGAGCCGCTCTCCCCTCTCGCCCACGGTAATTGCGCCGTAGGGCAGGACGTCGATGACCGCGTCGCGCCCGATGATGTCGAGCTGCTGACGTAAATTATCAACGCTGTCGGGAACGGGGTTGAGGTTCGGCATCGTGCAAACGGTCGTGTAGCCGCCGCGCGCCGCGGCTGCCGATCCGGTAGCGATTTTTTCTTTATAAGAAAATCCCGGCTCGCGAAAATGCACATGCACATCACAAAAGCCGGGAAAGGCAACAATATTCTCGGAGCACTGCGAAAAATCCTCAGGGCAGATGAGGGCGCTGTCGACCGAGGGCAGAAAGTCTGTCATAACGATTCTCTCATAGATATCCGTCTTGATTCCGCTCATGCCCATGCTCCTTTCTGACGCGTCATCACGGAAAAGGAAAACTCAGCACAGAAAACATCTCCCCTGTTTGCAGGATTGCCGCGGGGCGTTACCCTTCGCAATGACGAATTGATAAAACAAAAGCCTCACCCAAGGCGAGACAACATATACAAAATCCCGGGTAAAACTACCCGTATACGATTATCAGATCTTGTCGATATCACGGTATCGCCTTAAAGATTTGTTGTCTGTATTTTACCATACGAGGGTGCTCCTGTCAAATCGATTTATTCTTCGAATAGCGCATAAATTCTGGTGAATATGACTAAAAACCTACGTCATTATTCTCCTGTGCAAAAAAGCAAAAAGAGCCGCACAGAGATTTCTCTCTGCACGGCACATCCTGTCAAAATGAATCATCATCAAGCCTGGCGCTTTATTAATTCCACCATCTCGTCTGCAAGCGGCAAAAACCGCTCCTGCACCGTTCTGCCGGTACAGATCACCTCCATGCTGTCGGGAGCGTTCGAGAGGAACTCGTGCACCTCGGCGGCGCTGAGCTTATCGTTCTCGACAGCGTCGAACACGCCGTCGAGAATCAGCACCGTGTAGCGGAACGTCATCGCCATGCGCACGGCATGATCAAAGAGCTCGCGCACACCGGCGCTTTCGGGCAGTGACAGCCGCGCGATATGCGGCGCGTAATCAAACAGCTTTTCATAGCCGCCATCCGCTTCAAAGCTGACCAGCAGAACATTCTTCTCTCTGAGTGCCGCGCGCACCGCCGCGCCGACGCACAGACCGGTTTTGCCCTTGGCTTCACCGTAATAAAACGCTAACATGCCGACCGCCTCTTTCTGTCTTCTGAGACAATGACTTCCAAAGCCTTTATAATGCTATTATACACAAGGTATGACGCCGTGACAAGATTTTTCAGAAAAAACCGTCTGAAATCATTCGATAAAAACCATACCGCTCTTTGCCGTTTCCTCTGCCGTTTTGTATTCGTCATCCCTTTATGATCGCCTCGTAAAAACCGACGAAAAACGGAAGAAAATCCGTGTTGACAAAAGCGGGAGAACTTGCTATAATGATTGAGCTAAATGAGGGCCATTAGCTCAGTTGGTTAGAGCAACCGGCTCATAACCGGTCGGTCCGGGGTTCGAGTCCCTGATGGCCCACCAAAGCATAACAAATCCGAAATAGTCATCTTATACTAAGTAGCAATAAAACGCTTTAAAAAGTCAAAATAGTGTGGTATAATGTATACGGTGATGAACAAATGACAAGGAAGTATACATTTACAGCAAAAGATTTAGAGATTATAAGAGAAGCTCGCAAGAAAAACAAAG
>JAFRBX010000012.1 GCA_017404665.1 Ruminococcus sp. | reverse complement strand
TACAGCCCTCACAGCGTTTGCGGAGGGTGCCCGTAAGGGCGGGAGGGTCGACATGGTAGAAACGAATCAATATCATCTATGTCTTTCGTTTCAGCCGGGGCGACCCCTCTGTATCTTTCCTCGCCGGAGACGGCTCCCCCCCTTGTCCTGCGGACATTCCCCCAACGGGGGTACCTTACGCAGGGGAGACTTAGCGCTGCAATTTCTTAAGTTGACGACATTGCCCAACGGGGGGGAGATCCCATTGCTCGTCCGCAGAAGGACGGGCATGTATGACAAATGAAACCTTAGATAGGGATGAAGCGTTTTTGCAAGCGGACGACCAATGGTCGTCCCTACGGAAAAAGGCATTTCCGCTTTAGAAAGACAATAGAACCTAAAAAGGATAATAATAATGCATAAAATATTTATCGACGGCAGTGCGGGCACAACGGGTCTGAGGATTCGCGAGAGACTCAGCGAGCGCAGGGACATCGAGCTGATGATCCTGTCCGAAGAACTCCGCAAGGACCCTGCGGCGCGCGCCGAAATGCTCAACAACAGCGATATCAGCTTCCTCTGCCTGCCTGATCAGGCGGCGATGGAAGCGGTATCCTTGATAGAAAACCCCGACACGGTAGTGATCGACACCTCGACCGCTCACCGTACGGCAGATGGCTGGACCTACGGCATGCCCGAGCTGACGGGACTGCGGGAAGAGATCAGAACCGCGACCCGTATCGCGAACCCCGGCTGTCACGCAAGCGGCTTTATCGCGCTGGTCCGCCCGCTTGTTGAGTTGGGGATCATCCAAAAAGACAGCGCGCTGTCCTGTTTCTCGCTGACGGGTTATTCCGGCGGCGGCAAGAAGATGATCGCCGAGTATGAAGCGCAGGATCGCGATCCGCTGCTCGACGCGCCGCGGATCTACGCTTTAGGTCAGGCGCACAAGCACCTGCCCGAAATGGCGAAGCTCTGCGGGCTGACACGTGAGCCTGTTTTCAGCCCCATCGTCGCTTCTTATTACAGCGGCATGGAGGTCAGCGTTTCACTTTTCAAGAATGATATCTCCTGCTCTTTGGAGGATATCAAGACCGCCTATCGGGATTATTACAAAGGCGGCTTGATCCGCTATGACGATGCTGCCGAGGGCGGCTTTATCAGCGCGGCGTCCTTCAGCGGCCGCGACGATATGACCGTCGCGGCGTTCGGAAACGACGAGCGCATCACCCTTGTTTCCCGCTTTGATAACCTCGGCAAAGGCGCGTCCGGTGCGGCGATCCAGAACATGAATATCCGTATGGGACTGGATGAAGCGACGGGATTGATCGTGTAGGCTCCCTTTGGTAAAGGGATAAAAAAGCCTTACCCTTGAGGGGAAGGCTTATGTGCTTCTCTGAAAGGAAGAATGTATATGAAAATCATCAACGGCGGCGTGACCGCGGCTCAGGGCTTCAGAGCCTCGGGCGTCCACTGCGGCATCCGCAGAAATACATCCAAAAATGACCTCTCGCTGATCGTCAGCGAGATTCCCGCGTCCGCGGCGGCGGTTTATACCACCAACCTCGTCAAGGGCGCTCCCCTGACTGTTACTAAGGCGCATATCGCCGACGGCAGGGCGCAGGCAGTCATCTGCAACTCCGGCAACGCCAACACCTGCAACGCCGACGGTATCGAGATCGCCGAGGGCATGGCGGCATTGGTATCCGATAAGCTCGGTATCGACGCGTCCGACGTGGTCGTCGCGTCTACGGGCGTCATCGGTCAGCCCCTGAGCCTTGAGCCGATCAAAAACGGCATGGACGAGCTGGTCGCAAAGCTCTCTGAGGACGGCAGTCACGAAGCGGCTCTGGGTATCATGACCACCGACACCGTTGCGAAAGAGGTCGCTGTGGAATTCACCTGCGGCGGCAAGGTCTGCCGCATCGGCGGTATCGCCAAGGGCAGCGGCATGATCCATCCGAACATGGCAACCATGCTGGTGTTTATCACCACCGACGTTTCCATCAGCTCCGCGATGCTACAAAAGGCGCTGTCGGGCGATATACAAAATACCATTAACATGATCTCGATCGATGGAGATACCTCCACCAACGATATGGTAACGGTGCTCGCGAACGGTATGGCGGGCAACGCCGAGATCACCTGCGACGGCGAGGACTTCACCGCCTTCATGCAGGCGCTTAACACCGTGACCGTCAGCTTATGCCGCATGATCGCGGGCGACGGCGAGGGCGCGACCAAGCTGCTCGAATGTCATGTCAGCGGCGCGAAAACGCTCGATATCGCAAAAACCGTCGCGAAGTCCGTCATCTGCTCCAGCCTTTTGAAGGCGGCGATGTTCGGCGCGGACGCCAACTGGGGACGCGTACTCTGCGCGATCGGTTACTCCGGCGCTCCCGTGGATGTCGCTAAGATCGACGTCAGCTTTAAAAGCGCAAAGGGCGAGATTTTGGTCTGTCAGAACGGCGCGGGCGTTGAATTCAGTGAAGAGAAAGCGAAGGAGATCCTGCTTGAAAAAGAGATCGGGATCATCGTCAAGCTCAACGACGGCGATTACAGCTCTACCGCGTGGGGCTGTGACCTCACCTATGATTACGTCAAGATCAACGGAGATTATCGGACGTAACAGAGAACAGATATCAGATAACAGATAACAGTTGAGGTCGGGCGCTGTCCGCACCCGAATAATAGGATTGACCGAGCGCAGCGAGAACAGTTCTCTATTCTCTGTTATCTGTCCGGAGGACATATTATGGATACCACTTTTTCCAACGCTGACAGGGCGGAGGTGCTTTGTGCCGCTCTGCCGTACATCAAAAAATATAACGGCAAAATCGTCGTCGTCAAATACGGCGGCAATGCGATGATCAACGAAGAACTCAAGGAGCAGGTCATGCAGGACATCGTCCTCTTGTGGCTGATCGGCGTCAAGGTCGTGCTGGTGCACGGCGGCGGTCCTGCCATCAACGAGATCATGGAGCGCGTCGGCAAAAAGCCCGAGTTTGTGGACGGTCTGCGCGTGACGGATAAGGAGACTATCGATATCGTCCAGATGGTGCTGTCCGGCAAGGTCAACAAGACGCTTGTCAACCTGCTTGAATCGAAGGGCGGCAAGGCGATGGGCATATCCGGCATGGACGGCAGACTGATCGAAGCGAAGATGAAGGATCCCCGTCTCGGCTATGTTGGCAACATCGTGAACATCCGTCCCGAGCCGATCATGGATCTGCTCGAGAAGGGCTACATCCCCGTCGTATCCACCATCGGCTGTGATAAGGACGGCAACGCCTACAACATCAACGGCGATACCGCCGCCGCGTATATCGCGGGGGCGATCAATGCTGAAAGACTGATCATGATGACCGATATCGCCGGCATTTTAAAAGACAAAGACGACCCCTCCAGCCTGATCCCGCAGATCACCGTCTCTCAGGCGCAAAACCTGCGCCGCGACGGCATCATTTCCGACGGTATGATCCCCAAGGTTGGCTGCTGTATCGAGGCGATCTACAAGGGTGTGCATAAGGTCATCATCATGGACGGACGCGTGCCGCACTCGATTTTGATGGAGCTAATGACCGACGAAGGCGCCGGCACCATGGTGCTTGCGGACGAGAAATAATAGACTCCCTTTCCTAAGGGAGCTGTCACGAAGTGGCTGAGGGTTGATACATGATTAGAGAACGGCCTATTGAAACCGGCATCGGTATCCAATGCGGCAACCCTCCGACCTCGCCTTGCGGCGAGCCCACCTCCCTTAGGAAAGGGAGGCTATAAGGAGAAAACATGAACATCAAACAAACTGATTCGCGCTATGTGGCGCATACCTATAAACGTTTTGACGTCGCCATCGTCAAGGGCGATGGCTGCCTTTGCTATGACGATAACGGCAAAGAGTATATCGATATGACCTCCGGCATCGGCGTCAACGCCTTCGGCTATGCCGATCCCGTATGGGCGCAGGCGGTCGCTGATCAGGCAAAAACCTTACAGCATACCTCCAACCTGTATTACACCGCTCCCTGTGCCGAGCTTGCCGAGATCCTCTGCACCCGCACCGGTATGAGCCGCGTGTTTTTCTCGAACTCCGGCGCCGAGGCGAACGAGTGCGCCGTGAAGGTCGCCCGCAAATATGCCGCTGAACACAAGGGTGCGGAATATTACAACATCATCACCCTGAACAAGAGCTTCCACGGCAGAACGCTGACTACCCTCGCGGCGACCGGTCAGGACAGCTTTCACCATACCTTTTTGCCGCTGACCGACGGCTTTCTTTACGCCGAGCCGAACGATATCGACGGGCTGAAAAAGCTGGTCAATGAGAATAAGATTGCCGGTATCCTGATCGAGACCGTACAGGGCGAGGGCGGCGTCAATGCGCTCGACGCGGATTTCGTCAAAGCGGTCGATATGATCTGCAAAGAGAATGATATTGTCTTCATGGTCGACGAGGTACAGACCGGCAACGGACGCACCGGCAAGCTCTATTCCTATATGCATTTCGGCGTACAGCCCGACGTGGTATCTACCGCAAAGGGTCTCGCGGCAGGCTTGCCGATGGGCGCGACGCTGATGAGCGAAAAGGTCGCCGATGTGCTCTCTTACGGCGATCACGGTTCCACCTTCGGCGGCAATCCCGTTTGCGCCGCCGCCGCTGTTTCGGTGATGAACCGCATGGACGAAGCGTTTTTGGCGGAAGTCACCGAAAAAGGCAAGTATATCAAAGAGCGTATCGAAGCCGCGTGCTATCCCGTCAGCGGATTGGGTCTGATGATCGGTATCAAGACGAAGAAGCCCGTGTCCGAGGTGCTTGCCGCCTGTATCGAGAAAGGCGTTCTGTGCCTGTCCGCCAAGGAAAAGCTGAGATTGCTCCCGCCGCTGAACATCCCGATGGACTTACTGGAAGAAGCGGTGGATAAAATCATCGAAGCGTTAGGATAAAAGAGGTGTAACATATGAACCTGAAAAACAAACATTTCTTAAAACTGCTGGATTTCACGCCCGACGAGATCGCGGGATTATTAGATCTCGCTGCTGAACTGAAAGCGAAGAAAAAGGCAGGGATTCCCCACCGCCTGTGCGAGGGCAAAAGCATCGCCCTGATCTTTGAAAAGACCTCTACCCGCACCCGCTGTGCCTTTGAGGTCGCGGCTGCCGATCTCGGCATGCACCCCACCTATCTTGACCCCTTCGGCTCCCAGATCGGCAAGAAAGAGTCTATCGCCGATACTGCGCGGGTGCTGGGTAGGATGTATGACGCCATCGAGTACCGCGGCTTTGGTCAGACGATCGTCGAGGAGCTTGCAAAACACGCGGGCGTGCCTGTCTACAACGGCTTGACCAACGAGTTCCACCCGACACAGATCCTCGCCGACTTTCTAACCATCCGTGAGCATTTCGGCTCTCTTACGGGCAGAAAGCTCGTTTACATGGGCGACGCGCGCTACAACATGGGCAACTCCCTGATGGTCGGCTGTGCGAAGATGGGCATGCATTTCGTCGCCTGCGCCCCCAAAAAGTATTTTCCGAACGCCGAGCTGGTCGCGCAGTATCAGGCGATCGCCGCAGAGACCGGCGCGACCCTCGAATTCATCGAGGACCCGATGGCGGCGACCAAAGATGCTGACGTCATCTATACTGACGTATGGGTCAGCATGGGCGAGCCGGACGAGGTCTGGGAGGAGCGCATCCGCGCCCTGACTCCCTACCGCGTCACAACGGCGTTGATGGATAACGCAGGAGCGCAGTGCCGCTTCATGCACTGTCTGCCCGCGTTCCACGACCTCAACACCACCATCGGCAAAGAGATCCACGAAAAATTCGGTATCGACTGCATGGAGGTTACTGATGAGGTTTTCGAGAGCGAACGCTCCATCGTCTTTGACGAAGCGGAGAACCGCATGCACACCATCAAGGCGGTCATTGCGGCGACTCTTTCATAACTAAATAACTACATTTTGAGAGCCTTTCCGAGCGGAGAGGTTCTTTTTGTTTTGTTTCTCTACGGCGTTTTGCAAATCCTCCCGTTTCCCTGTGTAACCTTACCCGAAATCCGAAAAGGTTATCGGAATTTCCATCCATACCCCGACAAAACGGCGCGGCGTTATCCGCTATACTGGTACTACCTCATGATATTGTATGGCGAAAGGATTGTTGTTATGTCTGTGATACAAGCAATGCAAAGAAAGGGATCGAGAACCTTTTCGGGAGAGAGCGGTACGCGCAGGATAGCGCGAGAAGTCGTTTTGCATATCTCCTGCTTTCTCGTCGGAGGGATCGTGTCGCGGGGAGCGACACTGGGGGATCTGTCTCCGTTCGGCGCGTCAGTAGCGGCGGCGGTGCCGTTTGCCTACATGCCCGCCGGGATGCTCGGTGCGGCGCTGAGCTATCTGTTCTCGTCGCCGGTATCGTCGTTCCGCTATATCGCCGTGGTGATTGCCATCGGCGCGATCCGCTGGGTGCTGAACGAGCTGAAGAAGCTCTCCGACAGCCGCTTTTTCGCCCCGGTTGTCGCTTTTATCCCGGTGGTCGCGACGGGGATCGCCCTGCGCTTTTCCGCCCAAAGCGAGCTTAGTGACGTGTACGAATGTGTGATCGAGGCGCTGCTCGCCGCGGCGGGAGCCTACTTTATGAGCCGAACCGCCCTGCTGTTTGCGTCGCGCCGCGCTTTGTCGGGCTTTTCTCAGCAGGAGCTGGCATGTCTGTCGATGACCGGCTGTATCCTGCTGCTGTCGCTGTCGCGCGTGATGATCGGCGCGGTGTCGGTCGGCAGGGTGCTGGCGGTGCTGCTGATTCTGTTGTTTTCTCGTTACGGCATGATCAAGGGCGGGAGCATCGCCGGTATCGCGACCGGCACGGTATTCGCCCTTGCCGACACCAAGACACTGTTTCTGGCGGCAGGCTATTCGCTGGCGGGGCTGACCGGCGGGCTTTTGGCGCCGATGGGTAAGGTCGCCGTTATTTTCTCTGTGCTGATCAGCGGCACGATGTTTGCCTTTGCTTCGCCCGATCGGGCGATGGTGCTTTCGACCGCGATCGAATGCGGCGTTGCTTCATGCCTTTTTCTCCTGATACCCAAGGACGCGGGAAACTTCCTGTCGGCGGTATTCAGCGACGGCGCAGCGCGCACCTCCGAGGAGGCGATCCGCCGCAGCGTCACGATGAGGCTGGAGCACTGCTCCAAGGCGCTTGAGAACGTCAGCTCCTGCGTCAACGCCGTGTCCGACCGCTTAGGTAAGCTCTATGAGCCGAACGCGAACTGGATCTATGACCGCGCCGCCGAATATACCTGCAAAAACTGCGGTCTGCGCGCCTACTGCTGGGAACGGGAGCGCGGCATGACGATGGACGACTTCCACCGCCTGACCGAACCGCTGAAAGAGCGCGGCTTTGTCAAAGAGTCGGATATCGCAGACAATTTTCTTAAGCGCTGCTGCAAAAACGCCGAGCTGGCGCGCAGCGTTAACCGCGCCTATAAAGAATATCTGTCGCTGGAGGCGGCGCGCCGCAGGATCACGGGCGTGCGTTCTGTCGTCGCGGGACAGTTCGCAGGGCTGAGCGATATCCTGCACGATCTGAGCGAAGAATTCTCGATGATCGAGGGTTATGACGAGGCTTGTGCCGAAAGGGTGATCGAAGCGCTTGCAGCACAGGGGCTGACGGTGGTGGATTGCTCCTGCCGGACGAGCTTCGTCGGCGGTATGACGGTGGAGATTGAGATCGCGGTCGGCAGAAAGACCGTGCTGTCCAAATCACTGCTCTACCGCGAGGTCAGCCTCGCCTGCGGGAGGGCTTTCGAAAGCCCTGTGCTGAGCTTTGAGGGCGACCGGGCGCGTGTCGTGATGTGCGAAATGCCGTTGTTCGATTTGGAGATCGGCTCGTGTCAGCATGTGTGCGACGACGGCGAGCTCTGCGGCGACTGTCTCAACTATTTTCAGAGCGGCTCGGGCAGCATGATCGCGATGATCTCCGACGGGATGGGCTCGGGCGGCAGAGCGGCGGTGGACGCGAACATGGCGGTCAGCATCATGACAAAGCTCTGCAAGGCGGGGCTGAGCTACGACTGTTCCTTAGCGGTGACCAACTCGTCCCTGATGATCAAAAGCGAGGAAGAGTCGCTCGCCACCCTCGACCTTGTTGATTTCAACTGCTTTACGGGCAAAGCGTCGCTGATGAAGGCGGGCGCCTGTACGACCTATGTCAAGAAGAACAGCAAGCTCTATAAAAAAGAAATGCCCTCCCTGCCGCTCGGGATCCTGAATGAAGCCCGATTCGTGAAGGAGGACGTTACCTTGACAAAGGGAGATATCATTGTGATGGTGTCGGACGGGGTGATGATCGGCTCGCCCGACCGGATCGAAAAGCTGATCATGAGCTGGCGCGAGGGCAGCGCCGAACAGCTTGCCGCTCAGATCGTGGAGGAGGCGAGAAAGCGCCGCATGAACGACCACGATGACGATATCACCGCGATCGCGATGAAGGTGGTGGAGAACGCGTAGTTTAGTGAATAGTGAATAGTAAATAGCAAATAGTGAATAGTGAGGGCGGGACGCCCGCACCCGATCGATACGGTTCAATGATCGGACAGCCAATCCGACTTGAGGATCGCCCGCATGACGCTGTCGCAGATGCCCTGATTGTTTTTGCCCGCCTGCCGCATGGTACCCTCATACCGCAGACCGCACTTCTCCATGACCCTGCCCGATTGGGGATTGTTCACGTCGTGGGTCGCTTGGATGCGGTTCATGCCTACTTCCTCGAACAGAAAGCGGATGACCTCTCTCAGCGCTTCGGGCATGATGCCCCTGCCCCAGAAGCGATCGCCCAGACAGTAGCCGATCTCACAGGCGGCGACGGTTTCAAAAATCTCGTTGACTCCGATCGCGCCAATCACCTGTCCCAGTTCCCTGAATTCGATTGCCCAGTTATAATGATCGGGATTTTCACAGCTGCTGATGACACTCTGTATGTATTCTTTTGATTCCTCAACCGATTGATGCGGCTGCCATGTAAGATATTTTGTTACGACCTTGCTTGACATCCAGTTACAAAAGGCGTCCTGTGCGTCTTCCGGCGTGAAGCGCCGCAGGATCAGCCGTTCGGTCTCAAGTGTTACGGTGCCTTTGTGGTCCATCATCATACCTCCTGAAAGGATTTATGCGTTTCCGTTTAAGAAGCGCATAAAAACTGTTATATTTTTCTTTCTTTGTTCTTGTTTATACCGGTTCGTGCCTTAAGAGCAGAAAGCTCCTGCTCCTGATCGTGACGGTATTCTCTCCCAGCTCATACCCGCCGAGGAAGTAGTATTCCTTCATTCCGTCCGGATCATATTCGACGACCTTGTCCTCATCGGACGGGTTGATGAACGCGGTGAAGCTGCCCCTTTTGTAGACAAAGGGGTATTCCTTTTCCTTGGCATAGACGATCTCAAAGTCGCTTTCGTTCATCAGCTCCGGATTCGCCTTGCGCAGGGCGATCAGCGATTTCAGATTCTCGTAGATGCTGCCGCCGACGCCCTGCTGATCCTCCACGGTCGGATAACCCTCGCTGTAGTCGAGCGGCAGATACAGCATGTCCTCGTCCGCGTCGGAGAAGCCGAGGTTCTTCTCATGGCTCCACTGCATCGGGGTGCGCGAGCCGGTGCGCGAGAAGCCGCCTTCTTTGGAAATCAGGTCGGTGCGGTAGCGCATGCCGATCTCATCGCCGTAGTAGACAAACGGCACGCCCGGCATCGTCATGATGAAGGCGTGGGACAGCCGCACCATCCATTCGCTCATGTAGAACGGCGCGCGGGGCATATCGTGGTTGTTGGTGATGAAGCTGATATAGCCATGATCCTTACTGCACAGATACGCCGGTACATAGTCCGCCAGAAAGGCGGTGATGTCGCCGTGCGCCCCGTCGGCAAAGAAGCTCAGGTTGTCGCCGTCGGGGGTGGCTCTCTTGCGGAACAGCTCGTTATAGCCGTTGCCGGGATGATCGAGGTAGAAGTCCGCGTGGAAGCCCGCGTTGACGATCGCGCGCAGGGGGTTGCTCCACTCGGACACCAGCACCGCGTCGGGATAGTCGCTGTCCATCATTTCGCGGATATTGCGCCAGATCTTGGCGGTCGCGACCTTGTCGTCGTCATTTTTGACCAGCGAATCCGCCATGTCGACGCGGAAGCCGTCGATGCCCTTATCGAGCCAGAAGCGCATGATATCCTTCAGTGCGTCCACAGTCGCCCACGCCTCGGGCGAGTCGGACGAGAACTGCCATTCGGGGTGGGTGATCTCATAAAAGCCGTAGTTCAACGCCGGCTGAGAGGAAAAGTAGTTGACCATGTAGTTGCCGTCGCGGTCGCAGATGCCGCACATCATGCGGTACTCTGCGGGCGCGTCCCACACGCATTTGGTGAAGATGTAGCGGTTGTCATATTCGCTGGGAAAGCCCGTTTTCGCGCTTTGGAACCACTCGTTCGTGTCGCTGGTATGACCGGGTACGAGATCCAGCAGTATCTTCATATCCCGCTTGTGCGCTTCATCCAGCAGGTGCTCAAAATCGTCCATCGTACCGTAGCGGGCGGCGATCTTTTTGTAATCGCGCACATCGTAGCCCGCGTCCATGAACGGCGAATCATAGATCGGGTTGATCCAGATCGCGTTGCAGCCGAGGTTTTTGATGTAATCGAGCTTGATGGTGATGCCGCGCAGATCGCCGATCCCGTCGGAATTACTGTCGCAGAAGCTCTGGGGATAGATCTCGTAAAATACCGAATTTTTCAGCCATTCTGTACTCATGTCGTTTCCTCCTATGTATGTTAGTGACCAGTGACCGGTATTTATACTAAAATATTACATTATGCTACATTGACTGTCAATGAAATCATTAAAATATCTTAGAGAAAATGTAACGTCATTCCGCTGAAATCATAGAATATCTCAGCCAGTTTTTACCATCCAGCAACATTCAGTTGCTTACGGCCGCCCGGTCGTATATGATGGAAAAAGAGTTGAGGTGTGCGTATGACGATCGATTTATTGGATAGAGAAACGATACTGGTGTCGCTCGGCGTCGAGGATATGCGGGCGTATTCGCTGCGCTTTGATAAAGGCGTCGGCTATGCCGAAAACGGGCTGAAAAAGCTGCTGGGTCAGTTGGGAGAGCTGTGCGGTACTCGGAGCCGCGGCAAAAGCTACTTGATCGAGGCGCTGCCCGCCAAGGACGGCTGTCTGCTGATCATTTCCGTTCACGCGGCAAAATACCGCAGAAAATACCGCATCAAACGCAGCGCCGACCGCAAAATATGCATCTTCTTCGACGCGGATGCGATGCTCGATTATTTGTCCGCCGCAAAGGATTCGGAAGATTTTATGCTGTATCGGTATGATGGACGCTTTGTACTGCTGCCCCCGCTGACGGCGTCCGACAGCGTTTTGGCGCGTCTGAGCGAGTACGGCGAGCTGTATCCCGCCTCACCGGCGGCGCTGGCGCGCGTGCGCGAATACGGCAGCTTACTGATGGAGAAAAACGCCCAGCGCCGCCATATACGCAGCAGGGCTGTGACTGTCCGCGACGCTGCATCGCGGGACGGCGGATGCTGAGCCGATGATCTCGCTCAGATCCGTGCCGCTCGACAAAAAGCTGATCAGATCGGCATAATCCGACAGCATCGCCGAGAAGAAGACGTCTGCTGCCGCCTCGTCCATTTGCCGCGACAGCATATCTGCAACAGCGTTCATCAATTCATTCATGCTCAGCTTCTGTCCGCCGACATCTCTGCGCCGCCGATAGTAGGCGTTCACGTTCGGCGCCAGCTTCTGCACCGCGCACAGAAAGCCGTCCACCGGACCCTGACGCGTAAAGCCGATGTATTCATCTCCCGTGAGCTGATAAAACAGCTTTGTGATATCGCCGACGTCCGACAGCGAGACAGTCTTCCCGTATCGCGTGTAGCCCCAATTCTCCAAGGGAAGTCGAGTGAAGAAATCCTCCTGCCGGACCAGATTGAAAATGCAGGCGTAGCTGTTTGTGCGGCGGCTGATGGTGGTACAGGGAGAAGCGAAGGTGTAGGCGCAGACGTGTTCGAGCCCGTAGCGATCGCACAGGCGTTTCGCGAGAATGTTGGCGACCGCGCCGCCGCGGCTGTAGCCGGTGATAAAAAACTCCGGCTCCATCCCGATAGCGCGGGTAAAAACATAGTCGCCGATCTTTTGCTCCGCATAGTCCGCAGCCTTGGCAAAGCCGCTGTGCTCCGCCGTGTAGCCGACGTCAAAGTTTGAGTACCACTCGTCGCCGGTGGTGCCGCGCAGGACGACAGCGAGCTGCAAACGGTTTTCCCTGACGCGGCTCGCGATGCATACGCCGATCTTGCCGCGGTCGGTTTGCAAAAAGGCGGCTGTGAGGATATCGGAAAAGCCCAGCTCCTTAAGATTATCTCTGAGCAGCTTTTCATCCGCAGCGCTCATGCTCAGCGCGGCGGCGGTCTCGGCGGCGATTTTGCTGAAGAACAGGCTGTTCGACGGCAAAAAATCATCCTCCGCCATGATGCGGCTCAGTGCGGTTTTGCGCGGCGCGTCCGAGATCGGATACCGCAGATCGTATTCTTTTTTCTTTGTTTTGACTGCCATGATACCACTCCGTTTTCAGCGGTTGACTTAATCGCAAAAAGTGTTATAATAACAACTGTTATTATGTAGATTGATTTCAGGAGAAGTATTATGAAACATATTATCGCATTATTGCTTGTTTTATTGCTCATGTTTTCCGCGATCGCTCTGACCGGCTGCAAAAAGGATGAGAGCACAGAAGCCCCGACCGCTGCGTCCTCCATCCCCGATGATCTTACCCCGATCGGACAGAACGGCGACGGCAGCGTCACCGGCTATTCCAAGTTTGAGAAAAACGAAGAAGGTCAGATCACCCGCGACTACACCTATGATTCGCTCGGTAACCTGCAGGGCTCGATCGGTCACGAATATGATGAGAACGGCTTTATCATTAAGGATATCCGCTATAACGCGCAGGGTGATATCACCTCTCAGGTGCAGTATGAGCGCAACGAGGACGGGCTTGAAACCAAGCGTACCGAGCTGGATGCGCAAGGCAACATCACCTTTGTCATCGTGACTGAGCTCGGTGATGACGGCAATACCTACAGAACCAAGTACGACGCCGACGGCAACGTCATCGAAAGCGAATAAGGAACAAAAAAGAAGCAGGAGCCCGTACTCCTGCTTTTATTGTGTCCGATTATTATGATATTATTCACATAACGCTCTGAGTTCGTCAATAGCTTCTTTCGCATCCGGTGCGCCGAACACCGCCGTCCCCGCGACACAGATATCCACGCCTGCATTTGCTGCTGTTGCGATGGTATCCTTCGCGATACCGCCGTCGACCTCGATCAGCGTATCAAGTCCGCGTCGGGCGATCTCTTTGCGCAAATACGTGACCTTGTCCATCATATCCGGCATGAAGCTCTGACCGCCGAAGCCCGGCTCCACCGTCATCACCAGCACCATGTACAGCCTGTCAAGATACGGCAGGACGACCGCGGGCGAGGTGCCCGGCTTAATCGCGAGGGCGGGCTTGACGCCGCGAGCTTCGATCAGCTTCAGGGTCTCGTCGATATCGCTGTCGCTTTCGGTGTGGAAAGAGATGATGTCCGCGCCCGCGTCGGCAAAATCACCCGCATAGCGGTGCGGCTCGCTGATCATCAGGTGCACGTCAAAGGGCTTTTCGGTCGCCGATCTCAACTTTTTGATGACCGGCGCGCCGAAGGTGAGGTTCGGGACAAAGTGCCCGTCCATGACGTCCAGATGCATGATGTCCGCGCCTGCCTGATCGACGCGGATGATCTCGTCGCGAAAGACGGAAAAATCACAGGATAAAAGGGATGGTGCAATCAGCATATAAGTGATAACTCCTTTTTGTCAAAGCATTTTGTGACAATAGATAACAGATAATAGATATCAGATAACAGTGAAGGGAAACGCTTCGCGTTTTGGATTCTTATATAAATGGGTGAGGGCGGAGCCCTCCGACAACTGTTATCTATTCTCTTATCTCTGTTATCTATTCTTACGGTCTCTTGATCAGCTCGGCGACGATCGTCGCGATCACCCAAAAGCCGATGTAGATCATCATTTCCACGATGGACAGCCGCGCGACGGATGCGTACAGCGCCAGCGTCGCACACAGCAGGATGCCCAATATCATGCCGAAGATCTCGATCATGATGCCGAGACTGATGTTGGACTTGATTCCGATACAGCCGCCGACGGCGCGCGCCAGCGAGCCGATGCGGCCGCGGGTGGCGACATAGGCGCGGGAGGTTTCCTCGACCTTGCCGGTTGCCTCGTCGATGACGTTGGAGTAGCCCGGAGCAGTGACCTTGACCGAACGGAAGAAGACCTCATAGCGGTCGGCGATCAGCTCCGCCGTGATATTCGCGTCGGTGGTGCTGACGATCAGCGCCAGCCCGCTGCGCTCCGCTTGACGGATCTGTTCCTTCGTTGTCTTGTGGGCTTCATAGGACAGCCCCAGCACCGCGACAGCCTGTCCGGCAACCGCGACATAGGCTGTTTCAAGCCGGCTGTTCTTGCGCTTCATGGAAATGACCTCGGGCGGGATGGTGATATGGTAGCGGTTCATCAGCTTCATGTTGCCGACGAGCACGCGCTCTTTATTGATCCAGCCGACAACGCCGCTTTTGTCCTCGAACATCACACTTTCGACAGCGGGCAGGACGTTGTTGTTTTCCATGACCAGCTCATCAAAGGCGGGGGCGATGGGCGACTGCGCCTCGCGCAGAACCGCCGCCGCCATCAAAAGGTTCTCGCTGACGCGATATTGCTGCAGGGGCAGCAGCTCCTTGACGGTGACGCAGCCCGAGGGGAAGAGGTCGCACGCGCTCATCATGACGGCGGAGGTATCGCAGAACTGGCGCACCGACGGATAACCCGCGATCATGGCGTCTTCTTTCAGCATCCTGCGGCTGAAAAGCAGCAGCGGCAGATTGCCCGCGAGCATGCCCGTGAAGGGAATGCCGACACACAGCATGACCGTCAGCGCCGATACGGCGCCCTGCACGCTCTTGAAGATGATCGAGTACAGGATCGTGACGAACAGCGCGCTGATGACGGCGATCGGCGCCATCTTGCCGCTGAGCTCCTCGCTGGGGTCGGGCGCGTAGGATATTTTCAGAAAATCAGAGAGGAAACGGGTGACATGCTGGTAGGCGATTACCCCCTTTGAGGTTGTGGTGCCGCTGACCATACGCCGTGCAGATTCCTCGTCATCGTAAATTTTAGCCGCGTATGCGGGGGAGCGGTCGCTGATAAAATTCAGGTTGCTCTTGACCCTTAACGCCATCATCAGCCTGCCCAGCGTGCTCAGCGCCAGCGCAAAGGCGACGATGAAGCTGTACAGGTGATGGTCGCTGCCGACGAATGAGGTGCAGGTGAACAGCGATACGAGTCCCTGAAGAAGACACGCGAGATACGCGAGCGAGAGTACCGTGCCGCAGTTGGATTTAATGTGCCTCAGCGGCTTGAGACCGTCGATCAGAGTGTGCCGCCCGACGACAGCCAGCGCGACCGTCAGGATCAGATTGAGTGCGCAGCAGGTGAATGCGGCGCCCGCGCCTCTCGCGGCGACAGCCGCGGCGCCGAAGCCGCGCTCCCAGATGACTAGCGCGAGGATTGCGGCGGCGATCAGGAGATAGAGCGTCAGATGGATTACCTGACGCTTGATGTTCCCGTTCGTTTTTTCTCGTATGTAGTTTTCATCCTCGCGGGAGTTGTATGCCATCGCGCGGTCCTGCTCGTCCTCGGACGGGTCGGTAAAGCCCGACGTGATGACCGCGCCCAGCACACGGAAGAATTTTCCGACGCGGGAACGCTTCTTTTTCTTTTTCGTTTTCGGCGCGTCCTCATCAAAGTTGTTGCGCATGATCTCCTTGCTTTTCTGCTTTTGCTCGGATTCGCTGCGGCGGCGCGCGGCGACCTGACTGAGGGTATACAGCAGGCTTTGATGAGGCTTGACCATCGGCTTGGTGGTGTGGTAATTTTTGGAGATGGTCGGGTCCGTGGATTTGAGGTATTCGTCATATTCGCTTTCGACGACGTCCGTGAAGCGCCCTGCCTTGAGGTAGAGCTTTTCCACGCGACCCTCGTGCTGATAGACAGGCACCTTTGCCACAACGGTATCGCCGGAGGGTACATAAGGCTCCTGCGGCGCTTTCTTTGCGGCGCGCGCGTCGTGGCGCTCTTTGTTCTGCGCCTGCTTTTCATACTGCTCGACGCTTTCCATGGGATCGAGGCTCACGTCAATGTCGTCGATATCCTGTACATAGATATTTCTCAGCTTTTTGACGTCTACGACGTCCTCGATGATCTCGTCGGACACGATGGCGTTGGGATCCAACTCCGCTTCGAGCTTGACCTCGGGCGCGTCCTCGTCTTCCGCTGAGTTGAATTCCAGCTTACCGCGGATCAGGTCGTCCTTGGCGGCTTCCTTACGCTTAGCCGCCGCTTCTTCCTCCAGCGGTTCCTGGCGGCGGAATTTGACCTGTTTATCTCTTGTGGAGTAGATCTCCTCCATCTTATTGCTTTGAGGCTCTGAGGATGAGTCGCCTGCCGCTTCGCTGATATCGGTATAGTCGTCCTCGGACTCGTCGGCAGGCGGGAGATTGTCTTCCCGACGGAATCTGATCTCCCGGGTCTTGTCTTTTTGTTCGTTATTATCCTTGTCTTTATCTCTGCGGAACAAGCTCATGGCTCTCATCTCCTTTCCGGTCACACAGGAGTGTGACAGTGATGCTTTGCCGCTTTACGGCAAAACGGTATGCGTGATGAAATGATGGTTGTCTGACTGCAAGTTTCGGGAGGCTGCGGTAGATATTGGGGCTCCTATCGGGTCTCTGCGACCTTATACATCAGGATACCCGCGGCTACGGAGGCGTTCAGCGAATTGATGTTGCCTTTGAGCGGCAGCGAAACGATGACGTCGCATTTTTCTCTGACAAGGCGCGAGAGTCCCTTGCCCTCGTTGCCGATTACCAGCGCGACCCCGCCCGAAAAATCGGTTTTTCGGTAATCCTCGCCGTTCATATCGGCTCCGTATATCCAGATATTGCGGCTTTTCAGCTCGTCGATGGTATCGGCGATGTTGGTTACCCGCGCGACAGGCAGGTATTCCAGCGCGCCTGCCGACGCCTTGTACGCGGTGTAGGTCAGTCCTGCCGACCGGCGCTTTTTAATGATCACGCCGTGCGCACCCGCACATTCCGCCGAGCGGATGATCGCGCCTAAGTTATGCGGATCCTCGATTTCGTCGAGGATAATGATAAAGGGCGCTTCCTCCCGCTTCTCGGCAAGCAAAAGGATATCCTCTACGGACGCGTAATCCTTCACTGCGCACAGCGCCGCGACTCCCTGATGCGCAGCGCCGCCCGTCATGAAATCGAGCTTTTTGCGTTCGACCTCCTGCACGGGGATACCCGCTTTTTTGGCTTTGGCGGCGATCTCCACCGCCGCACCGGTCGTACTGCCCTTGGCGATCATGATCTTGATGATGGAGCGTCCCGCGCTGAGCGCTTCGGTGATGGGGTTGCGTCCGATCAGCAGCTCGTCGTTTTCATACGGTTGTTGCCTATTGTCTTTCATATATGCACCTGAATCATTTTTGATGAAAGATTATTATTGTAATCACTGTTCACTAGCCACTAGTCACTAACCTATATAATCATACCTATACCAATATAGTATACCATATATAGTGTACTGCTTTGCTTCTTAGCAAGAAATAAAGCGAATTTTGAAGCAGAAAAAAGACGATATCCGATCGGTCTCAGCGCTTTTTCGCGGCGATACGGCCGATCACCCCGTAACCTCCGCTGACAGGATCACGGAACAGGTCCGCCTTCGGCGGGAAAACCGTGAAGGAGAAAAACATCAGGTAGTACAGCATCAGCAGCATCAGTGCCGGTGCGAAGTAATCTCCCAGACGGTTAGCACCTGTTTCAAGACGATAGGTCATCCACTGTACCAGCATCACCGACAGCAGGGAAGAGAGGACATCGACCCAGACGATGTTGTGACCCGTTAAGGCTGTATAAGCGTAAAAAACGCCGATGATCAGCCCCATCAGCGTATACAGACCGATGCATTTCGACGCGACATATTGCCTGAATCGAACCTTCAGCCAGCACAGCTGCAGCAGCGACCAGCCGATATACGCGGCGGAAAAGATCTTGGTGTGCTCCCAGACGCTTTCGTTGACCGCGCCGAACAGGATGCTCAGCGCCGCGCCCGAGCTGAGCGGGTATACAAAGTGCAGAAAAACCGCCGCGCAGTAGATCACGACAGCTCCCGCCGCCTCTGATGCAGCGATCGTTTTCTTGTTCATATCATCCCTCGTTCCCCTAGGATTATATGAACCGGCGCTTGTCTATTATTTCAAAAAATAATTATCATGAAGAAATTATACGATCTGTATTATTCGTATTTTTCAATAAAAATGTTGATAACTCTGTGGATAAGTGGAATAACTCAAACGGAAGCACGCCATATATACCGCTGATTTTTTGTGATTTTACACTTTTCATAGTTTTCCATAATTTTTTTAACAGAATTATCCTATCTTCTTTTGATGAAAATAATAAAAATTATTATACAATTTGTAATATAACGCTTGTCAATTGCAAAAATGAAAATTACAAAAATTTTTATTAATTGTCATGGCGAGGGGCGCAATGGTTAAGGTTGAGATTGCCACGTCGGAACATTGTTCCTCCTCGCAATGACAATCTGAAATGCGTCCCGCGGCAATCTCAACCTAAGAAAAAGCCGAAAAAACATCCCGCGCAATCGCACAGGATGTCAGCTTTGTTTGAATATGAATAACCGGAATACCAGCGTAACGAGACTGCCGTCAAGCACGCCCAGCACGATACCGCCCATGACGTCCGTCAGGTAGTGTACTCTCAGATACATGCGCGAAAACGCGATGGTGCCCGCCAGCGCCAGCGCCGGAAGCCAGATCCAGAGCGGGCAGCACCATGCCGTCACCGTAAAGGCGCAGAAGGAGGATGCGCTGTGTCCCGAGGGAAAGGAATGGTCCTTGGGCTTATTGATCTTCATGTCTTCGTCCGATATCCGTGCGGAGGGTCGATCGCGGCCGACCGATTTTTTGATGATGATCTCGCCGAGCAGATAGTTGATCCCTAAGGCGGCGGTCATGATCGCGCTGGTTTCCCTGAAGCGGCGGGTGATCAGCATCGGGATCACAAAGGCGATCCACCAGACGAACGCTCCCGTACCCGCATAGGTAAACAGCACCATCACCCTGTCCAGTACGGGGCGGTGTATCGCGGACATGCGCTTGACGACGCGCTCGTCCATCTGTCGCAGTTTTTGAAACATACTTCGCTCCGTTTTATCAATTGTCATTGCACAGCTCCTTTGGGAGCTGCGGCAATCTTAACAGATTATTACTCTTGTATATTATATATGATAACCGAGAACGGTGTCAATATTTCGCATAAAGATTTCCAAAGAAAATGGCTCCCTCGCGGGAGCCTTGCAGCCTGTAACACCTAAAAGTTGATATCTGATTAATATACACAGGAATGCTGATAAAGTTTTAGATACTGCAGGCAACCGGTTACTGTGATTTGCGGTTGTGGATATCGTTGAGGATCGCCGCGATGTCGTCCTCGGTGGTAGAGATATCCAGCTCATCATCCTGCGCCGGATCCTTTGCTTCGAACGGCTCATCAGAGAGGTCCTCTTCCACATTGACCCTGTGCGGACTGCGCGCGGGCTTTTTGATCATATCGCGCACGGAAACGCCCTTTTTGTTGATTGGCAGAACGTCGCCGAGGATCAGCCCCAGATAACCGCACAGAAAGTAGGCGGCGATGTAGATCAGCACCGTGTACCACGAGCTGCTCCACATCCCGTACAGCAGCGCCGTCAGCGCGAAAAACAGCGGCGCGATCAAGCACAGATACAAGCTGTTCTTTTTATTCCTGACCTTATAAACAGCGCCGCATACCAGCGCTGTCAGCGGAAATAGTCCCAGCTCGATAAAGTAGGTGGCAAATCCCGTATCCTTTCCCATGAACAGAGGCAGAAGCAGGAACAGGATGCCGGAGATGATGATGTAGGGGATAAGCTCCTTGAGCGTCTTTTGAAATTTATCGTCCATTTTTCGCTCCATGCGGTTATGCGGTATGTACAGCAGACCGCGTATATTTTGTCGCTGCGAGGGCTCGAATACGCGTATTCCACGCATGTCTGCCCGCGGCAATCTCAACAGATTATGAAAGCTGGATATTCGCCGATTGTCATAAGGGAGTCCGCGATGGAAACGGTTTCTCCGATGCAGCAGCTATTATTATAGAGTAACATTAGCATAAAATCAAGATAAAATATATATAAATTTGTTTCAGATTCTGATTGACTTATGAGTGACAGGAGAGTAAAATAATAGTACTGTCGGATATGCTCCGTCAGATTTTTACCGTGAAAAGAGGCGAGAAGATGGACGCAGGTAGTACGAGCGGCGCTGCCGGAGGGCGACGATGCCGGTCAACTGTATACAGCGGCAGTGCGCGTTACGGCGTCCGCTTCCGCTATTGAACTGATCACTGATGAAAAGCCGACCATCGGTCTGCGTTTCATCAAGGATCAGTTATGTTGATTTGCTTCATCATGTACCCTTCCACAGTGCCTCCCGAAACCCTCATAACAGCAGGGCAGGGGCATGCCCCCTCCCGCGGCAAATCGGGTGTGGGCGCAGCCCGCACCGACTGTTAACAAGGATAAGGAGGTAATTTTTTATGGAAAGAGATCCCGCGACTTTGTTTAAGACGATCAAGACCCTTCTTGAGCAAAAGCGCTATACCACCCTTCGCGATATCCTCAACACCATGAATCCTGTCGATATCGCGGCGGTCTTTGAGGATCTGCAGAGTGAAAAGACCGCGCTGCTGTTCCGGCTGCTGCCTAAGGAGACCGCGGCGGAGACCTTTGTCGAGATGGACGAGGAAACGCAGGAAATTCTGATCCACGGCTTTTCGGATTCAGAGCTGAAGGAACTGATCGACGAGATGTACGTCGACGACGCGGTCGACCTGATCGAGGAGATGCCCGCCAATGTGGTCAAGAGAATCCTTCGTCAGGCAGACCCCGAAACCAGAAAAGAGATCAATGAGATCTTAAAATACCCCGAGGACAGCGCCGGCTCGATCATGACCACCGAGTGCGTGATCCTGCGGCCGAAGATGACCGCCGAGGAGGCGATCAAGCGCATCCGCCGCACCGGTATCGATAAGGAAACCATCTACACCTGCTATGTGTCGGATTCATCCTCCACGCTGATCGGTATCGTCACCATCAAGACGCTGCTGCTGTGTGAGGACGACGAGGTCATCGAAAATATCATGGAGACCCACGTGATCTCCGTCAATACGCTGGACGACCAGGAGGTCGTCGCCCAGATGTTCAACAAGTATAATTTCCTCGCGCTGCCTGTCGTCGACGGCGAAAACCGTCTGGTCGGCATCGTTACGGTTGACGACGCGATCGACGTCATGGAGGAAGAGGCTACCGAGGATATCCAGAAGATGGCGGCTATCACCCCGACCACCGATAAGCCCTATGACCGTATCGGTGTGTTCGAAACGTTTCTTGCTCGTATCCCGTGGCTGCTGATCCTGATGATCTCCGCGACCTTCACCGGCATGATCATCACCGGATATGAGGATGCGCTGACAAACTCCAGCGCTGTGTATCTGACGGCATTCATTCCGATGCTGATGGATACCGGCGGTAACTCCGGTTCACAGTCGAGCGTTACCATCATCCGCGCGCTGAGCTTAGGCGAAATCGAATTCAAGGATATTTTTAAAGTCATCTTTAAGGAATGTCGTGTTGCGCTCTTGTGCGGCGTTGCGCTTGCGGCGGTCAATTTTGCCAAGCTGACGCTGTTTGACGGTATAATCCTGCACAATACCGATGTTACCCCGTGGGTAGCGCTGGTAGTTTGTTTAACGATGGTTGTTACCATCTTTATCGCGAAGCTTGTCGGATGTACCCTGCCGATGATCGCAAAGAAGATCGGCTTTGACCCTGCCGTGATGGCGTCGCCCTTTATCACCACGATCGTCGATGCGATCTCGCTGTTTGTTTATTTCCAGTTTGCAACCTATATGCTGAATGTACATGTGTAAGATTAACTCCCTCTGTCATGAATGACAAAGGGAGTTCGTTTTATTTTGCGTTTCTATTGATGAATCTCGCCCTGCGCTTTGAGTACATGATCTTCTGACCCGAGTACAGGCTGTAGTAGCCCGAGAGCATATAGCTCACGCACAGAGCCACGGCAAAGAAGATCAGCCCGCGGCTCCCGAACAGCTCGATCGAGAGGATGACGGAGGCGATGGGGCAGTTGACCACCGCGCAGAACAGCGCCACCAGTCCGACCGCCGCGCCGAAGGATGCGGGAAGTCCGAGAAGCGGAGCCAGCGTCGCACCCATCGTTGCCCCGATGAAGAACGTGGGGATGATCTCGCCGCCCTTGTACCCGAAGCCGATCGTGATGACGGTGAACAGCATCTTGAGGATGAAGTCATAGGGCAGCGCCTCGCCGTGCTCCACAGCCGCCGTGATCGCTTCGCCGCCGATACCGTTGTAGCGTGTGCCGATCAGCAGGGTCAGCGCCGCGATCGCCGTACCGCCGACAGCAGTGCGCAGGTATTCGTTGCGGAAATATTTTTTCGCGAGCTCGTGTGTCTTTTCCAGCGAGACGCAGAACACAATGCTGATTACCGCCGCCGCAATACCGATGACGGCGACGGTCAGGATACTCAGCAGATTCAGTTTCGGGATTTCACTTAACGCGTAGCTTGCCGGAGCGAGCCCGAACCACGTGGTGACGCCGTAAGCCGCCAGCGCCGCGACGATGCACGGCAGAAAGGCGCTGTAGTAGATGACGCCGACCGAGATGACCTCCATCGCGAACACCGTCGCCGTCAGCGGCGTGCCGAACAGGGCGGAGAACAGCCCGCTCATGCCGCACATCACGGCGATAGGCATGTCCTTTTCGTTCAGGCGCGAAGCCCTGCCGATAAAGCTGCCGATACAGCCTCCCAGCTGTAACGCTGCGCCTTCTCTGCCTGCCGAGCCGCCGAAGAGGTGGGTGACGACGGTGGAGACGAAGATCACGGGCGCGAGCAGGATGGGCACCTTTTCATCCGTGCGCACCGAGTTGATGATGAGGTTAGTGTCCGCGTGACCGCTGAGCTTGGTGACGCGGTACAAAAAGGCGATCATCACGCCGCCCAAAGGAAGCAGATAGCACAGCCACGGATTTTGCAGCCGAAAATCGGTGACATAGGTGATCGCGCAGCGGAACGCTGCGCCCAAAGCGCCGCCGATCCCGCCTGTCACCAGCGCAATCAGCGTCCATTTGAAGAAGGATATGATGTATTGTCTGACCCGCACCGCGTCATGCCGTACAGTTTGTTTGAAGTGTTCCATATTTACCTCTGTTGTGCGAGACAACTAACCACTGGTCACTGACCACTAGCCACTAAAACTGTCATTCTGCATAAAAGTATACCCTTTCCTTCGGTAATATTCAATAGTCAGGAGGAATAAATTTCTTGAAAATCCTCGTGTCGTATGTTAGTATTAAATAGCTATCAATCATTAGTATATGTCATTGCGAGGCTCCTTTTGGAGCCGTGCCAATCTCAACCGATCAAAGGTCACGGTGATATATTGCGTAATTTACTGAAGAAGGCGGCAGAATTCATGCAGGGCCGCTACGGACACGATAAACTGAATACCTTTATCTGGATCGTCGCCGCGGTGCTGTATACGGTTAACCTGTTTGTCCGCAGTCCGATTTTAGTGATCGTGATCCTGCTGGTGGGCGCGCTGGCGGTGTTCCGCTCGCTGTCTACCAACATCAACCGGCGTTTGTATGAGAACAACCGCTTCGTCAGCATTTACAGTGCTGTCGCGGATTTTTTTAAGCGCCAGTATATGAAGATCAGGGATTTCAAGACCCATCGTTATTTGCGCTGCCCTCACTGCAAGGCGCAGCTGAGGCTGAAAAAGCGGACCGGCGTCCAGCATATCCACTGTCCCCGCTGCGGTCAGGATTTTAAGAAGAACATTCTGTTCTGATGATGAAGTAATCTTATGAGTATTTTTTGGAACATATTATTATTGGCGATCGGTTTTGCCGGATTAATCAAGGGAGCTGATTTCTTTGTAGACGGCAGCTCCGCCCTTGCCCGCACGCTCAAGGTCCCCGGCGTTATTATCGGTCTGACGATCGTGGCAATGGGGACAAGCGCTCCCGAACTGGCAGTCAGCACCTCAGCGGCGCTCAAAGGCGCAAATGAGATAGCGCTGAGCAACGTGGTCGGCTCCAATATCTTCAACCTGCTCGGTGTACTCGGCGTCTGCGCGCTGATTTGCCCCATTCCGATAGACAAAGAGATCGTCAGACGGGATTTTCCGTTCTCCATCATTATTACGATCGGCTTGACGATCGCTGTCGGGATCGGACTTTTCTCGGGATTTGATTTCTTCGGAACGCCGATGCTCGAAAACGTCGGCTTGATCAGCCGCCCGATCAGTATCGCTCTGCTAATCATATTCGCCGCATATATCGTGACGCTGATCATCCTTGCCCGCAGGAATAAGGTCGAGGAAGAGGCAGGCGAGAATATGCCTGTATGGAAAAGCATTCTGCTGATCGTCGTCGGTCTTGCATGCATCGTGATCGGCGGACAGCTGGTCGTTGAGAGCGCAAAGAGTATAGCTGCCGCGCTGGGTATGTCAGAGACCCTGATCGGCTTGACCGTCGTCGCGATAGGGACGTCCCTGCCTGAGCTGGTGACGTCGATCGTGGCTGCCCGCAAGGGCGAGAACGGTCTTGCCGTCGGCAACGTGGTCGGCTCTAACATCTTCAACATTTTATTTATTCTCGGCGTATCGGCGACCATCCATCCTATCGCCGTCAACTATGCTTCGGTGATCGATCTGCTGATCCTGACCGCGGCGTCGATCGTTACGCTTGTCTTTTCACTGACGAAGAAGATCAGCAGGCTCGAAGGCGCTGTAATGATCCTGATGTATGCGGCGACCGTCGTATTTGCCGTTGTAAGGTAGGACATCTGTAATAATCCGAACCGTAACTCTTCATTCTTTACTCTTCACCCTTCACTTAAATGGAAAGGAGGCTTGCATATGGTATTTTCATCGTTATTATTTCTCTTTATGTATCTGCCGGTTGTGCTGATACTCTATTATATATGCCCGCGCCGCTGGCGCAACCTCCTGTTATTCATCGTCAACCTCGTGTTTTACGGCTGGGGCGAGCCGGTCTATGTGACGCTGATGATCTTCTCCACGATCGTCGATTATACCTGCGGATATTTCATCAATAAATACCGTCATGTCAATGATAAAAAGGCAAAGGTTTTTCTGGTCGCCTCCATGGTGATCAACCTCAGTCTGCTGGGCTTCTTCAAGTATGCGGGCTTCCTGACCGATACGCTCAACTACCTGCCGTTCCTGAACATCCCGAGCCTGAAGGTGCCGCTGCCGATCGGCATCAGCTTCTACACCTTCCAGACGATGTCCTACTCGATCGACGTTTATCGCGGCGACGCGCCGGTGCAGAAGAACATCATCACCTTCGGCACCTATGTATCGCTGTTCCCGCAGCTGATCGCGGGTCCCATCGTCCGCTATAAGGACGTCGCCTATCAGCTCGATCACCGCAAAGAAACGCTCGACGACTTCACCAAGGGAGTGTGCCTCTTTTGCGTCGGTCTTGCCAAAAAGGTGCTGATCGCCAACCAGATGGGCGCTTTGTGGGACAACATCCGCGCGACGGGGGAGACGGGCTGGCTGGGCTCGTGGGTCGGCATCATCGCCTATACCTTCCAGATCTACTTTGACTTTTCCGGCTACTCGGATATGGCGTGCGGTCTGGGCAATATGTTCGGCTTTGAGTTCCTCAAGAACTTCAACTATCCTTATATTTCCAAGAGTATCACCGAGTTCTGGCGCCGCTGGCACATCTCGCTCGGCACATGGTTCCGCGAATATGTTTATATCCCGCTGGGCGGCAACCGCAAGGGTATCCCGCGTCAGATCCTCAATCTGCTGATCGTATGGTTCCTGACCGGCTTCTGGCACGGCGCCGACTTCAACTTCATTTTCTGGGGTCTGTACTTCGGCTTGCTGCTGATACTCGAAAAGTTCATCCTGAAAAAATGGCTGGACAAAGCTCCCGCTGTCGTACAGCATATCTACGCGCTGTTCTTCATCATCCTCGGCTGGGTGCTGTTCTACTTCAGCGACCTGTCCGAAATGGGCGCTTTCTTCGCGTCCATGTTCGGCTTCGGCGGAACGGTGATTACAGCGGACGCCGGGGCGCTTGCGCTGTCCTACCTGCCGATGCTGGCGGTAGCGGCGTTCGCATCGACGCCGGTGATGACCGACCTGTACCGTAAGATCGAGAACTGCAAGGCGGCTCCGCTGCTGAAAACCGCTTTCTGCATCGCGGTGCTGGGGATCTCTACCGCACTGCTGGTATCGAGCAGCTATAATCCGTTCCTGTACTTTAGATTTTAAGAAAAGCCTTCCCCCTGAGGGGAAGGCAAAAATGAACAGGAGGACTGTAATGAAAAAGCTATACAAAAATTTGCCGGCGATCATTTTTGCCTGCTTCATCGTCGCGATGCTGGTATTGTTCCTTGTTTTGCCGAAAAAAGAATACAGCTCCTCTGAGAAGCGCTATCTCCAGCAGGCGCCCGCGTTCACATTCAGCCGTTTGTTGTCCGGTGACTTCGGCAAGGATTTTGAAAAATACCTGTCCGACCAGACTGCGGGACGAAACTTTTGGGTAGGACTGTCTTCCTATTATAATTATGCGATCGGCAACAACGGCTCTAACGGCATATATCTGTGTAAAGACGGCTATCTGGTTAACGATCCCGAGGATATGAGCGGACTTGACCGCAACATCGGCTTCATCGAAGAATTTGCCGAAAAAACCTCTGTGAAGCCCGTAGTGCTGATCGCACCCTCCACCGGCTATGTCTGTGAGGATATTTTGCCTGCCGTACACCGGGAGTACACGGATGATGCAGAGTTTGAAGATATGAAGGCGGCGCTGCCGTCTGTCGATTTCGTCGATATCCGCGAGCTGTTCAAGAGTACCTATGATAACGGCGCAAATCAGATTTACTACAAAACCGATCATCACTGGACGGCAAAGGGCGCCTACACCGCCTATTCCGCGCTTGCTCAGCCGCTCGGCTTTACGGCAAAGCCCGAGAGCGATTATAAGGTTACGGAGTATCCCGATTTTTACGGTACAACCTATTCTTCCTCCGGCTTCTGGATGACTGCTCCCGATACTGTCGAGGTGTGGGACAGCCATGCGAATGATGAAAAAAGCCCTGTTACCGTCACCATCACCGATGGGGACGAGGTGATCGAGCAGGGCGGGATGTTCTTTTACGATCATCTGGAAGAGGACGACAAATATCCCATCTATCTTGACGGCAACCATCCTTACACCGTGATCAAAAACTTTGCGGCGTCGTCGGATGAAAAGCTGCTGGTCGTCAAGGACAGCTTTGCCCATTCACTGGTGCCTTTCCTTGCGGATCATTTCAGCGAGATCATCATGGTCGACCTGCGCTATTATACAAGCTCTGTCAGCGCGCTGATCGAAAGCGAGGGGATCGACCGTGTGCTGGTGCTGTATTCCATCGACAATCTCGCGACGGATACCAACCTCGGCTGGCTGCAGTAACTATTTATATTGTCATTGCGAGCCCTCTAGGGCGCGGCAATCTCAACTGAAAAAAAGATCAAAAAAAACAGGGAGGAGCGTACTGCCCCTCCCTTTCATCATACAATATGCACATCAGATGCTATGATCTTTTTTCCACTGTCGGATGATCTCCTCGATCTTGTTCATTTCCTCTGCGCTGTCCGATTGCTCGGCGTAGGCGGCAAACAGCTTGGAAAAACTGTTCGCGGGATCCTCTGCCAGATATTCCCTGATGCAGTACTGCTCCTTAGTCAGCTTCGGCTTGAACTTGCGCGCGTAGCTGCGGGAAATCAGCTCAAACGCCGCGATCTCCACCATGTCCTTCTTCATCAGCGATTTGATGAGTGAATGGACATAGCTGTCCTTCCATGTTTTGTCGCCCGAGAGCTCTACGATCTCTGTACAGGACAGCGGTTCGTTGACCCTCCAGAGCAGATCCATAATTTGTTTTTCGCTTCTTGTCAACATACAATTCCCCTTTCTTTGTATTTGCGCGAAGGTCAATTCGAAAAGAAATGTAAAAACTGTATATTTATGAAGTAATTATAATATAAAAAATGGAAATAGTCAACGGAAATTCAAAATATTAATTAGTTAATTTTTTAACAAAAACATGAAAACGATAGGCATATGATGATTGTCAAAAGCACGAACCGCGCGGAAAAATTTCCGTGCGGTTCGGCTTGGGCTTCGGTAAAGCGGCTCCTTGGACGCCGCTCTTGTTTATATGCGTTTTTTCAGGTGTTACGATCGATCATGGATCGTCGCGCAAATGAAAAACAAGGGATCATTTCAGTTTGTCAATGTTTTCCCGCGCCTTGCGGATGACGCGCAGGTCGTTGTCGTAGGTACAGCGGTGGTGCGCTTCTTCCAGATCGACCCAGATGAAGGAGTCGATCTCCTCCTCCTGGATATGTACCCTGTCGCTCATGGTCTGCGCCATGAAGAACACCACGCGCTTGCGGATTTTGCCGAAGGGGCAGTAGTCCGCAACCTCGCGGAAGGAGGGGATGATGCTGATATCGAGACCGGTCTCTTCCTTGACCTCGCGGATCGCGGTCTCTTCCTCGGTCTCGCCTAGTTCTACATGACCCTTGGGGAAGCTGTAGTTCCTGCCGTTGTGGTTCCTGACCAGCAGGATCTTGCAGCGGTCGCCTTTTTTGTAGATGACGATGGCGCCGCAGCTTTTTTCATACAGACAGCTGAGATTTTCGATATGCACATTGTGCAGACGGCTCAGGTGTTCGCGGATCGCAGGCTCATAGTAGATCTCGCCCTCGGGGGCGATAATCAGCTTTTCACCGGCGCCCTTGACGGCCGCGACGGCGATGACGACGCCGAACATAAAGTCACGCGGCGGCTTTTTCGAGAGGATATAGGAGCTGCGGTTTTTGACGGTATCGGCATTCGCATAGCCCGAATACAGGTTATCGGCCAGCATACCGTAGACGTTTACTTTGACTTTCTTTCCGATCATTCCGTTACACCCCCGTCAGCTGATCTCTCTGATGCCGTCTACCATGAACGGGTTGTTGGCGGACATGATGTTGTTGAGGAACAGGATCTCGGTGATGCCGTTTTCCTCCATGTATTCCTTCACGCTGCCCGAGAAGTAGCGCGAGTCGATGATGTGGACCTCTTCGTAGTTATAGGTCAGATAAGGAACGAACGCGTTGCCGTAGCTTTCCTTGACGACGGCGATCTTTCTGCCGCTTTGATTGTCGTCGTTATACTCGATGAACAGCGAGGAATCGCCGCAGATGAAGGTGCTGTAAAGACTCGAGCTGTCCTCGATGTAATCGTAGTAGATATCCATCTCATACAGGTCCATTCCGCTTTCCTCCTGACGCATCGCATGGGTCGCGTAGGGGAAGGTCCAGTAGGAAACATAATCGGCGTTCAAATCGTCGGCATAGTCGGAGAATGTGCCTGTAAAGCCTTCTTTTTTGTTTTCCGTACAGTCGCTCAGCTGCAGCGGCGTCTGACCTGTCTGCTCGCAGAATGCCTGATACGCATAGTAGGAACCCAGACCCGTCCAGTGGTGGTCGGTGCTGAAGTACAGATACTCGCTCATGTGCTCGCATAGGGCGTTATAGCAGTTGATGGGCTTGACGTCCTCCGTGTAGCTCGAATAGATTTTCTTGATGTTCTGCGACTGTGAGGCGGTATAGGTCTCTTCGCACAGGCGAGGGGGAAGTCCGTATTCGGTGTGGGTCGGCACCACCATATTGTAGACGGTGAATTCCGGCGCGCTCTTCTTGAATTCGGAGATCGCCGAAGCGTAGTCTTCCGCTGCCGGGTCGTTCGCGCCGCTCAGCTCAAACGCCATGTGGTTGTAGATGTACACGCCTGAATTAGCGTATGAAAAATAGCCGTCCGTGCCGTCGTCGGGGATATCCGGCGTTAAAAAGTTCAGCGGGTCGGCGGATACTTCTACGGTCGTTTCTTCGACCGCGGGAGCGGCGGTTTCCGCTTCGGTGGCATTTTGACGGTCAACGACGGCTTTACACTGTGTGCAGATGAGCATGACCGCTGCCGTCAGCAGGCATAAGACAGCGCACAACGCTTTTCGCGCAGGCGGCGAGCCGCGTCGCGCGGCGTATTTTCTTTTTTGTTTTTTTCTCATGGGTTCCTCCGCTCCGGTTCGGCGTATTTTTCAGCACCCTCGAACTATAGGTTATATTCTTTTATATTATACACCAAAATCTGCTTGGATACAACAAAAAAACAGGATTTTTTCAATAAAAACTATCAATTTTTATGCAGTTTCAAGAAAAGCGGTCATTGAGAGAGCGAGAAGCAGGTTCTGTCCGCAGCAGTTTCGCTGATAAAAAACGCAAAAAGCCGATAAAAACGCAAATAAAAGCTCCCAAAAAGCCATACGACAGAGATTTTCGGTATTTTTCTTGCACTAACGCAAAACTTGTGCTATGATAGCTACTGTACGAATTCAAAATAAACAGAAAGTGTGATAAAATGAATTACCGTTTTTCCGATAAGGTTCTGGCGCTCAAGCCCAACGCAATCCGCGAGATTCTCAAGAGCGCATCCGATCCCGGCGTCATTTCTCTGTCTGCGGGCAATCCCGCCCCCGACGCGTTCCCGGTCGACGCGATCCGTGAGATCTCGGCGCGGATCCTCGCCGACAATCCCATCGGCGTCCTGCAGTACGGGGTGAGCGAGGGCTATCAGCCTTTGCGCGACACCCTGAAAGCGTATCTGAAAGAAAAGCACGGCATCGGTACCGATGACGATGAGCTGATCGTTGTTTCCGGCGCTCAGCAGGTCATGGACCTCGCGGGCAAGAGCTTTTTGAACGAGCACGACGTGCTGATTTGCGAAGCGCCCAGCTTTATCGGCTCGCTGAATACCTTCCGCAGCTATAATACGCGGCTGGTCGGCGTTCCCGTCGAGTCCGACGGCATGAGCATGGAGGAGCTGGAAAAGGCGCTGGACGCGAATGAGAGCGCGAAGATGATCTACACCATCCCGAATTTCCAGAATCCTTCAGGCGTGACTATGTCGCTCGGAAAAAGAAAGAAGCTCTATGAGCTCGCGCTCTCCCACAACTGTCTGATCATCGAGGATAATCCCTACGGCGATCTCAGATACTACGGCGAGGATATCCCGTCGATCAAGAGCTTCGATACGGAAGGAATCGTGATCTACTCCGGCTCGTTCAGTAAGGTTATCTCCCCGGGCATCCGCGTCGGCTTTATGTGTGCGCCCAAGGCGGCGATGGCGAAGATGATTATCTGCAAGCAGGGTCAGGACGTCCACACAACCATGTGGTCGCAGATGATCTGCAATGAATTCATGACGAAGTATGATTTTGACGGTCATCTCGGCTTTCTGAGAGATCTTTACCGCGGCAAGGCGGCTTTGTGCATGAAGCTGCTCGACGAGTATGTCGTGCCGAACGGGATTACCTATAATAAGATCGACGGCGGTTTATTCATCTGGTGCGAGCTGCCTGCCTGTGTTGATATGCTCGACTTCTGCAGGAAGCTCACGGAGCGCAAGGTCTGCGTCGTGCCCGGCAACGCCTTTTTGACCGACAGCGAGCTTGAGTGCCACAGCTTCCGTATCAACTTTTCCACCCCGACCGATGAGGATTTGACCGAGGGCATCAAGCAGATCGGTCAGCTGGCGAAGGAAGTTATCTGATTAAGAAAACGTTGAACCGCCCCCTCTGACGAGGGGGTTGGGGGAGAGATAACGCAGCTTTACAATTACACGTTGACTTTTGACTTAAGCCGCCGCAGAAGTATCATTTCTCACGGTATTGAGTCAGTCGTTTTCAGTCTGTTATGACGTTTCGTTATCTCTCCCTCAGTCACCTGACGGTGACAGCTCCCATTAGGGGACCCCGACGCGACCCTGCGCGGTGGGGAGAGGAGGAGCCGCGAAACGAGGTCAAGGCGTAACAACCGATACGCCTGCCGAGTAGAGCGGGCGACGACAGAGGGAGCCGAGAAAACGCGCTACCAATATTAAAGGAAAGATCATTATGGAAAACACCACCGAAAAGAAACAAATCGTATTCTCTGCGATCCAGCCCAGCGGCTCGCTCACGCTCGGCAACTATCTGGGGGCGATCAAAAACTGGGTCGCGATGCAGGAGGATCCCGCATACAACTGCATTTATGCGCTGGCGGATCTGCACACGATCACCGTGCGCCAGAATCCGGCTGATTTTCGCAAAAACACCCTCGATATGTATGCGTCCGTTCTGGCGTGCGGCGTAGATGTGGAGAAGGCTCCCTTTTTCATCCAGAGCCACAACCCCGATCACGCGGCGATGGCGTGGATCCTCAACTGCTATACCCAGTTCGGCGAGCTGTCCCGCATGACGCAGTTCAAGGATAAGAGCGCGAAGCATGCCGACAATATCAACGCGGGGCTGTTCACTTACCCGACTTTGATGGCGGGCGATATTCTGCTGTATCAGACGGACAAGGTGCCGGTCGGTCACGACCAGCTACAGCATATCGAGCTTGCGCGCGATATCGCCAACCGCTTCAACGGCGTATACGGTAATGTGTTCAAGATCCCCGAGGGCTTCATCCCGAAGAACGGCGCGCGCGTGATGAGTCTGCAGAATCCGACCGCGAAGATGAGCAAGTCGGACGAGAACGTCAACAGCTATGTGCTGCTTACCGATGACGATAATGTGATTATGAAGAAGTTTAAGCGCGCGATTACCGACAGTGAAGCGAAGGTGCGCTATGCCGAGGGCAAGGACGGCATCAACAACCTGATGTCCATTTACTCGGCGGTTACGGGGCTTTCGTTTGAGCAGATCGAGCGCGACTTTGACGGCAAGGGCTACGGCGATTTCAAGACCGCCGTCGGCGAGGCGGTCGTGGCGCAGATCGCGCCGGTGCGCCGTCGTTATCAGGAGTATCTCAAGGACAAGGCGTATCTTGAGGAATGCTACACCAAGAGCGTCGAGTTCGTACAGCGCTTCAGTCACCGCACCGTTGAAAAGGCGATGAAGAAGATCGGCTACATCCTGCCGAAGCACTGAAATAAGTGGCCAGTGGTTAGTGATTAGTGACAAGTTGGATAAAATATTTGAGCGGCACGGATAACTCCGTGCCGCTGTTGTTAGAATATTGTACCAATATATATTATTAAGAATATAACGACCGGTCACTAATCACTGGTCACTTGTCACTGAATCAATCGATCGCTTCGATGAAATACATCCGGGAAGCGAAATCGGGGAAGAGGCGGACGCTTTCGTTGTAGCCGGTGCCTGAGAATTGCTGCCGCAGCGCTACACCCGCGCCCATCAAAACCGAGCCCTTGGCGGTGTAGTCCTCCACCTCGCCGCCCATCTTGACAAAGCGGGCGATCAGGTTGTGCAGGATGCCGTCCTGACGGACATGGATCGGGGTCATCGTGTTAATCAGCGAGCCGAAGAGCTTGATATTGACCTTGCCCGAGATGTTATGGAAGCGGTAGGTACGGTCGGGGTCGAGTCCCATGCAGACAAAGCGGTGGGATTGCAGATCGGGCTGAACCAGCTCCTGCATGAGCATACCGACGGCGCGGCTTTTATCCTCGCTGACGGCGATCCATTCATGATGGTTTCCTCCTGTACGGATACGATAGAAATCGCCGTATTGCAGGACGTCGCGCCATACCTTGTAGAGCGTAATCTGCAGGCGGGTGTGCTCCTTGTCCTCGGCGGTCATATCGCCCGCGTTCAGCTCATAGCCCAGCGCGCCGAAGGCGGCAATGTTGAAGCGGGTCTCAAGCGGAGTGGTGCGGAGCGTCTGGTGGTTCGGACAGGCGGAAACGTGCGCGCCGATACAGCATTGCGGATAGCCGTAGCTGTAGCCCTCCTGGATATGAGAGCGGCAGAGGGCGTCAGTGTTGTCGCTGCCCCAAATCTGCGGGAAGTAAGAAAGGATGCCGAGATCAAAGCGGCAGCCGCCTGAGGCGCAGCCTTCAAAGAGAATGTGCGGGAAGCGCTCGGTCAGCGCCTTCATCACCTTGTACAGACCGAGCATGTAGCGGTGAGCGGTCTCGCCCTGACGCTTCGGGGGCAGATAGGGGGAGTAGACGTCGGAGAAAATACGGTTCATGTCCCACTTGACGTAGGTGATGCTGCCTGAGGAAAAGACCTCGCTCATTTTGTCGATCATCCAATCAGAGACTGCCGGATTGCTCAGGTCGAGGATGCGCTGGTGACGGCCCTCGCTGTGGAGCTTGCCCTCGATCGCCATTGCCCAGTCGGGGTGCGCCTCGTACAGGCGCGAATTGACGTTGATCATTTCAGGCTCGACCCACAGACCGAAACCGATACCCAGGTCGGTGACCTTTTTGGAGAGCCGGCTGAGTCCGCCGGGGAGCTTCTTGGGATTATAGTCCCAGTCGCCTAAGGCACGGAAGTCGTCGCTGCGGTCGCCGAACCAGCCGTCATCCATAACGAACAGCTCGACGCCGAGGTCGCGGCCTGCCTTGGCAAGCGACACGAGATTGTTTTCGCTGATATTGAAATAGGACGCCTCCCATGAGTTGAGGAGAACGGGACGCTCCTTGCTGCCCCACTCGCCGCGCAGGATGTGATTGCGGACAAAGCGGTGCATGTTGCGGGTCTGTCCTCCGAAGCCGTGATCAGAGTAGGTCATGACCGCCTCGGGTGCTTCAAAGGTCTCGCCAGGCTCCAGAATATAGCGGAAGCCGGAGGGATTCACGCCCTGAACGACGCGGGTCTTGAAAAACGCGCTGACCTGCGCGCAGGCATAGTGGTTGCCGCTGTAAATGAGGTTGAAGCCGTAGACGGCGCCGATGTTCTCGTCCGTGTCGGGACGGTGGAGCATGAAGAAGGGGTTGGTTCGGTTGGAGGAACATCCCGTTCGGCTTTCGATGATGTACTTGCCGCGGTCGGGGATAACAGTGCTCTTGTCCATTTCCCGCGCCCACGCGCCGTGGAAAGAGGTGACCGCCCAGCCGTTGTCGGGAAGATCGAGCTGAGTGGAGAGCAGACGTTCGAGCCGGATCTCTTCTTCGCTGTTATTAAAGAACTTCGCGGAGCGGGTGATGACGTCGCACGCGGGATAGACATAGTAGTGCAGTTCGAGGATCATGCCGTCCTCTTCGAAGGTCAGGCATAGGTGCTCGACCCTGCCGTCCTTGCTGTAAGAGCCGGGAAGGGAGTCGAATTCGGGTTTTACGTCGGTGATCTCATAGCTTTTATACTGAAAATCCGTTGTGCGGGAGCCGTTTGCGCGGACAAGCTCGATGAAAGGCTCGCGGACGTCGCCGTGACCTTCGCCCGAAAATTCGAGACAGATATCCTCGAGGGAGGTGGTGTTATGCTCCTCGGAATAGACAATGACGTTGCCGGGCTCGAATTCGCGCTTTTGACGGAGCGCGAACAGCTCGTCAAGTGCATCGGCTTCGATCTTGGAGCCGTAGTATAGATGCTCGGGATGTCCCGAGGGCTCTATCATAAACGCGTAGGCGGTGTTGTCGGTGAGCAGGAGGAAAGCGTCCTGCCCGCCGGTCAGTTGTTTGATCATAATGAATCACCTTATTGCTGTTTGTTCTTTTCGATGGTCGCCATGATCTTCTTCTCGTTATAGAAGCCCAGCAGGATCGCGCCCAGCGTGCAGAATGCGACCGCGACAAAGCCGACTAATATCATGCCGGTGACGGAGGCGGTGATATCGTTGGAGCTTTCGTTCTGGGTGGTGCCGATGATCGCCAGCGAAGTGAACACCAGCATCGCGAGCGACTGACCGAACTTCATGGCGAAGGTACGCGCCGCGAAGAACATGCCCTCGCGGTTCTCGCCGGTCTCGTAGCCGTCAGCCTCGGCAACGTCCGCGACGATACTCTGCGGGATAATGCCCAAGAGCGCCATCGGGAACGCTGCGATCAGGCAGATCAGCACGCCGTAGACTACGCCGGGGATCACGGTGACGCCGATGATACCGATCAGACCCGCGATCACATAGGCGAGCGCCAGTCCCAAAAAGCCGGTGATGACCAGCTTCTTCTTGCCGAACTTTTTGACCAGCTTGGATACAAAGGGGTAGAAGCATGCGGAAAGAACCGTCATGCCGCCGAGGAAGTACATGGTGAAGCTCTCGTCCAGCTTCATGGAAACTTTGACGAAGAACGGCAGACCCGTCTGGAACAGGGTCAGTCCGACCCAGTACATGATGTCGGAGCCGACGAAGGTGCGGAAGTTTTTGTTTTTGAAGGTCGCCCCGAGGGATTTGAGCATGTTGACCTCTGAGGGCTTGGTGTCGACAAACTCCTTTTCCTTGAGGAAGAAGGTGGGGATCAGCATGCAGATGCAGGAGATGACCGCCAGCACGATGAAGCAGATGCGGTAGCTCCACGCAAAGCCCACGCTGCCGCGCAGCATGCCCGCGAAAACGAACGGCGTATAAGCGAGCATGGTGCCCGCGAAGAAGGTCAGGGAGATCGCGGTGGAGATATACATGCGGTCATCCTGTGTTTTGCCGAATTCTGAAATCAGGGCGTTGTACGGCGTGCAGTACATGGTCATGAACAGGTAGAACAGCACGATGAAGACCGAGATCCACGCAACGTTCCAGCCGCTGATCATGTTGACCGGTGCGCAGAACAGCAGAACGGTGACAACAGACAGAGGGATCGCCGCGTACTGCATGAAGGGGATGCGTCTGCCGCGCGGATTCTTGCTGCGGTCGGACAGCGAAGCGATCCACGGGTCGGTGACCGCGTCAAAAATTCTGGACAGGGCGGTAATCAGACCCAGCACGGTCAGAAAGCCGCCGATCACCAGACCGGGTACGATGTACTGTATCGCGCCGCCGTCGATGTCGACCTGTGTGGGCAGGTAGAAGGTGACGAACCACGCGCTGATAATGCCGCTGAGAGTCGACCAGCCGAGCTGACCCACCGCGAAGATTCTCATTTGTCTTTTAGATAAACGTTTCATGATTTCCTCCATTATTGATCGTCATTGCGAGGAGCGCCAGCGACGTGGCAATCCCCTTGATATAAAAGCTGTTCTCCTCTTTGTGGGATTCCCACGTCGGGTCTTTGACCCTCCTCGGAATGACAGCACTATTTTGTTTTCTTTGCCATCGCGAGCTTGACGACCTCATACGCGCCGTCATAGAGTCCGGCGAGCTTGTTTGCCTTGATGCGGCCGCACATGTACTCAAGCGTCGCATCCTCATTCAGGAATAGACTGACCATCTGTAAGGTGTGCGGAATATCCTCACATTCGAGGGTGCCGTCGCCCATTTCGGCGGAGTGGATCGCGCCCCACTTCTCGTGACCGCCGATGCGCTTCAGGAAGAGCTTGGGGATGGGATAGAAGGCAAGCTCGCTGGGCTTGGTCAGCAGAACGTCCGCCGAGCGCATCAAAAGGTTAGTACAGTAAACCGCCTCGAAGATGTTCTCGTGCCAGAAGGCATGCACGCCTTCGACAGCGCCGTCGATCGCGCTCTGCGCAAAGGCGTTGGTGTCCGTCCAGTCGTTGAAATGGGTGGAACTGACGGCGTCAAGCCCCGGGATATCTCTGACGAGCTCCTCCCATACCGCCTTGTAGTCGCCGACGTTGACATAGAGCGCGGCTTTTTTCTCCCTGACGGCGGGGAGCAGGTATTTGATGACCGCCGCGAACAGCTCTCTCTGCGCGCCTGCGCCGCCGATGGTCAGCAGAAAGCGCATTGGCTCGCCGTTCTGCTTGCGCTGTAATCTCGCGTCACAGTCCTTTTCGAGATTCGCAACCAGCTCGTGGTCGATATAGTGACCGGTATAAACCAGATCCTTTGCCGGCATGGGATTGAGCACCTTTTTCTTTGCAAAGCCGTTGAGGATGCGGTAGCCCATGTAGCTCTGGTGGGTCTGGATGGTGTGGGTCGCACCCTCGGCAAGGTGCAGCGCCATCGGCCAGTTGTCGGGAATGGCGTTGACGACGTGCTTCATCCCCGCGTGCAGCGCCGCCTGCGCGGGCCATACATGGGTGCCGATCAGCGGGATATCCTTCGGCACGCTGCGGAACACGGGAGCCATCAGCTCTGCGTTCTTCTGGTCAGAAGCGTTGTAGGAAAGCTGCCGGAAGCCCTCATAGTTCATCGGCTCCCATACGATTTTGTTGAATAGCTTGCTCTTTTGGCTCAGGCGCGAGCCGAGGCTGTACAGATCGTTCTGCGCGCCGATGACCTTGGTGCAGGTGGTGTCCTTGTAAGAGTTCAGGTCCATCCAGTAGGGCGTGTAGCCCAGTGCGTGAGCCGCGCTCGCCATGGCGATAGAGATTCGGTAGTGACCGAAGCCCATGCGGATGTTGCCGACGATGATACCCTTGTCACGGTCGAAGGGAATCTCGCCCTCGCCCTCGTTTACGCGGATATCCAGCACGCCGAGCGGTTCGCTGAGCGTGGCGTTTTCGACCAGCTTCGCGGCGTATGCCTTCCCCGAGTCGTCGCCGTATTTTTTCAGATACTTTTTCTTCGAGCTCAGCGCCTTTTTATAGTCCTTGGCGTTGATCCGGTTCCCGAAGATGATTTTGCTTCTATCTTCCATCGCGAGCCTCCTTGTGTGGTTAAACTGTGAAAAAACTGCTGTTAACCATTTGATATTTTTATACATTATAAATAATAACATAGAATGTGAGAAAAGGCAATTCGCCAATTACCTATTTTTTGAGACTGTTTCTATTCATAATACACAAAAGTCGGTCAAATTCAGTCAAGCCCGACGTCTCGGATAGGCGCATCATTGACTTGTCCGGCAGTTGGTAGTATAATCGTGTTGATATTCAGAAAAGAGGTTTAACGATGTCCGCATATTTCCATGACAAAGAGAAAAACCGTTCAAAGACCGCGGTAAAGGATATGGTCTTTACCGCCATGTTCGCGGCGCTGATCGCGGTGTGTTCCATCCTGAGCATCCCTATCGGCGAGGTGCCGATCACGCTGCAGACCTTCGCCGTGTGCCTATCCGCAGCGATGCTGGGCTGGAAGCGCGGGACGCTGAGCGTGTTTGTCTATGTACTGCTCGGTGCGGTAGGCGTACCTGTGTTCGCGGGGATGTCCGGCGGCGTCGGGATCCTAGCCGGTCCGACAGGCGGCTATATCATCGGCTTCATCCCCTGTGCGCTGATCATCGGTATCGCCGCAGATCAGTGGCAAAGAAAGGCTCTGCCGCTGACGGTCTCTATGTTGCTCGGCGTACTTGTATGCTATATGATCGGCACCGTCTGGTTTATGGTCGTGACGGGCATGAACCTCGGCGAATCGCTCATGCTGTGCGTGGCGCCGTTCCTGATCCCTGACGGTGTGAAGATCGCGCTGGCGATGATCCTTTCGAACCGTCTGTCGAAGGTGATCGCCCTTTGAGTCAGGTTTATCTGCGCCCTCACCACGCACTGTGTATACAGTTTTTTGAGGGCAAAGGCTACAGCGAAGAATTTGTCAGCCATATGCGTGCGGTCATAGGAGCTTTGCAAAGCAGCGATCCCGCTGTTATGCTCTGCGATGGCTGTGATGTGCTGTGTGAGAAATGCCCGCACAATCTCGGCGGCGTTTGCGAGACAGACGGTAAAGCGTCGGCGATCGATGAAAGAACGCTCGCGCTCTTGGGGCTGCGCTTCGGCGACACCCTGCGGTGGCATGAATTATCCGCCCGCGCATATGATAGAATCATCGGGTGTTCCAAGCTGTCCGGGGTATGCCGCGGCTGCCAATGGCTGATGATCTGCAACAGGTGAAATATTCTATGTGGTTATTTATCTTTAATTCTATCCTATTGGGCGTAGGTTTGGCGATGGACGCTTTTTCGGTGTCGATCGCGAACGGTCTCTCAGAGCCGAAAATGCGTTCGTATAAGTGTGCCGCCGTAGCGGGGACCTATGGGCTCTTTCAGTTCATGATGCCGATGATCGGCTGGTTTCTCGTTACCACAGTGGTCGGCTGGTTTCATGTGTTTGAAAGGTTCATCCCCTATATCGCGCTGGGACTTCTCCTGTTCGTCGGTATCAAGATGATCGTCGAGTGCCTCAATGGCAAGGAGGAGGAAGCCCGCCGCCTGACCGCTCCGGTGCTGCTGCTGCAGGGTATCGCAACCTCGATCGACGCGCTGTCTGTCGGCTTCACGATCGCCGGATACGGGGTGAAGCGGGCGCTGGCGGCGTCGCTGATCATCGGCGCCGTGACGTTTTTCATATGTATCGCGGGTCTGTGGATCGGCAAGCGATTCGGCAAGATCTTCAAGCGTGCCGAGGTGGTCGGCGGCGTCATCCTGATCGGCATCGGGATCGAGATATTTGTCAAAAATGTATTCTTTACATAATGTTTATTTTTAAGCCGCCCCGAGGGGCGGCTTATCTGTTGACAACGCTGATCGCAGATGGTAAAATAACCATGTATATCTATGCCCTCTGAGTTATATAATTCGGTGGAGATTGCCACACCTGCCCTTTCGGGGCGAGCGTACGCAATGACCGTTTGATAAGGAAAGGAAAACAGCTATGATCACAGCGATGTTATTTGCGGGCGGTATCGGCGCGCGTATGAAGTCCGTCGATTTGCCTAAGCAGTTTTTAGAGGTGGGCGGCAAGCCTATCATTATCCACACGATGGAGCATTTTGCGCGCCATGCGATGGTCGACCATATCGTGGTCGCCTGCAAGGAGGACTGGATCCCCCATCTGGAAAAGCTGATCGATGATTTCAACGTGCAGAAGGTCAAAGCCATTGTACCCGGCGGCGAAAACGGCTTCGGTTCCATCCACAACGGCGTGGTGGCGACGCATGAATTCTCCCGCGATCCCGAAGATATCATCCTGATCTGCGACGGCGTTCGCCCGATGCTGTCGGAAAAGCTGATCACCGACTGCATCTTAGAGACCAAGAAATATAAGACCGCCGTGCCCGTGACCCCGTCGATCGACTCGCTGTTGTACAGCGAGGACGGCAAGACCTGCCAAAAGAGCTATCAGCGCTCGACGATGTACATCACGCAGGCGCCGCAGGGCTATACCATGGAACGCATCCTCTGGGCGCATGATCAGGCGTATAAGCGCGGTATATTAGAGCCCGTATCCTCCAGCGAGCTGTTTATCGAGCTGGGTGAGCCGGTGCATATCTTTCTCGGCGAGCGCTTTAACATCAAGGTGACCACGCCTGAGGATCTTGCCACGCTGCGCGCGCAGTATTACTATGAGAATTACAAGAAATTCGCCAAGGAGGAATTAGCGTATGGCTTATAAAGTGAAAGACTGCGTCAAGAAAAGTATCTATACCAATCTTTTGGATATCGCGAACGCCCCGATCTCATGGGACAAGCTGAAAGGCAAAACCCTGCTGCTGACCGGCGCAGGCGGCTTCATCGGCTACTATATGACCTGCGGCATCCTGCTGCATAACGACCTTACCGGCGACAACATCAAGGTGCTGGCGCTGGAGCGCTTCGGCGATTTCGCGAAGAAAAAATTCGGCAGGCTTCTGGAGCGTGACGACGTCGAGCTGATCGTACAGGATATCACCGAGCCGATCAAGGCGGAGCGTGCCGACTTTGTGATTCATGCCGCTTCGCAGGCGAGCAACATCGAATTCGAGCGCGATCCCGTAGGCACCATCAGCGCCAACCTCAGCGGCACCGAGAACGCGCTGAACTTTGCAAGAGAAAGCGGCAGCGAAGCTTCTCTTATCGTCTCCTCTTTAAAAGTTTACGGTACGCTGCACACCGGAAAGCCGTATATCGAGGAGGACGACAACGGTTATGTCGACTTTACCTCGTACAAGAGCTGCTACGCGATCGGCAAGCGCGCGGCGGAAACGCTGGCGGCGAGCTACTCAAAGCAGTACGGGATGAATATCCGCATTGTGCGTCCGAGCTATATCTTCGGCGCGAGCAGGCTTGATGACGACCGCGTATGGGCGCAGTTCATCGCAAATATCGTCCGCGGAGAGAGCATCTTGTTAAAGAGCAACGGCGCGACCAACCGCTCCTTCTGCTATGTGACTGACACCGTGACCGCCATGCTGCACGTGCTGCTCGACGGCGAGAACTGTGTGCCGTACAATATCTCTAACGAAGCATCCAACACCACCATCCGCGGCTTTGCGCAGGCGGCATGCGAGGTGTTCCCCGAGCGCAATATGAAGCTCGCGTTCGCGAACCCCGAGGACGAGGTCATGCCCGAGCCCTCGCCGGATGCTCCGACTCCCGAAATCATGGACAACAAGCGCATCCGCTCCATCGGCTGGGAGCCGAGGGTCGACCTGAAGGAGGGCATCCGCAGAGCGGTCGCCATTTTAGAAGAAGATTGAGATGGTTTTGTGATTTATCTGAAGGATGTCTCATGGGAGAGAATCCACCTGAACCTGACATTAACAGCAGACGAAGAAGCGGAAAGATTGCATTCTCTCCGCTTCTATCTTGTCGCGCTGTCGGGCAGGACCGAAGCGGAATTTCACCTTGCGGGCGTTGACGGAAATATTGTCCGTCTTTCGCTGAATGTAACGAACAACGGTCTTGACCGCTGCGTGGGAAGCGGTACCTACCGCATCCTCGCATCCGACGGCAGATCAGAACCGTCCGCCGTGCTGTTTGACGGCTCGTTCGAGACGCTCTCCCGCTTTGGCAGGAGCTTTGTCTACGGTGCCGGGAACGGCGTCTATACCGTCAGCTTCATGACCGACGAATTCTGTGACGAGCCCGAGCTGAGGCTGATCGTTCTGGACGCGAAGAAGACTGCTGCGGACAAGGACGACCCCTACCGCAAAAGACGTTTCTCCGCGCGGCTGAAACAGGCTGTCAAACGGTTTGCCGACGCGCTTAACGTGTTTTCTCAGCGCGCCGTTTACGCGTGCGTCAGGGCTTTTCGCTTCCTGCGCAGACCCCGTATTCTCTTTCTCGATGAAAAGCGGGATGTACTCGCCCCGAACATGGCGGCTGTATACGAGCGGATGAAAGAACGCGGGCTCGATCGGCGTTTTGTCATCAAACATTCGCTGCGCAACACGGAGAGCTTTCACTATTCCAAGCTTTCTACCTGTGCCGTGATCGCCAAGATCGCAAAAGCGGATATCATCATCGTCGACGACTATGTTCCCGCCTTCAATACCGTCAGGCTCCCCGGCAGCGTCAGGGTGATCCAGCTCTGGCACGCGGGAGCGGGCTTCAAGGGCGTCGGTTATGCCCGATGGGGGCACTTCGGCTGTCCTGCGCCTTTTTCTGCCCACCGCCGCTGCGATTTTGCGATTTGCGACTCCGATGCGATCCGCGACTTTTTCTCAGAGCCGTTCGGCATTCTTGACGAGCAGGTCATCCCGACCGGCATGCCACGCATGGATGCTTTTCTCAGCGAGGAGCATCGGCGCGAAACGGTGAAGCGGCTCTATGAGCGCTTTCCGTCGCTCAAGGGAAAGAGAGTCATCCTCTTTGCGCCGACCTACCGCGGGCGCAACCGGAAAACTGCGTATTATCCCTATCATCTGATTGATTTTGAGGGGTTGTACCGATACTGTGAGGATGCTGATGCGGTGGTGCTCTTCAAGATGCATCCGTGGGTCCCCGGGGAGGTCCCGATCGGCGAACGGTTCCGCGACCGCTTCTTTTCCATGAACGCCTACCCCGATATCAACGACCTGTTTTATATCACTGATCTGCTGATCACCGACTATTCCTCGTGCATGTATGAGTTCATGATGATGAAAAAGCCGATGCTGTTTTTTGCCTTTGATAAGGACCGCTATGCGGTATCCCGCGGGTTCCATCGCGATTATGATTCCAACGTTCCCGGCAAGATCTGTATGACCTTTGACGAGGTGCTCAGCGCGATGCGCGGGGAGGATTATGAGGTCGAAAAGGTCGGACAGATGCTCCCCCGGTATTTCGATCATGTGGATACCGGCAGCTCCGACCGCTTGATCGACTGGCTGGTGCTCGGCGACTTGCCCGAGGAATATGCGTCCGCGCTCAAAAACCGCCGTGAGGCTGTCGCCCGTGCGCGGAAGCTCACCTTTCCGCCTGTTTCTCATACTAAGTAGCAATGTATCAGGACTGACTGCCGGAGAAAGTTTGTTTGTCGGCACGGGAGAAGCGTTTGGATTTTGAAAAGAAGAAGGGATCGTATGATACGTGATGACAGGATGAAAGCGATCGCGGTCGTTTTGACAGCGGCGCTGTGCGTCGCACTGCTGTGCGGATGCGGGAAAACGGAAGCGCCTGCCGCAAGCGCTTCCTATATGCAGATCGGTCAGGATGAGGCGGCGTCGCTGATGGAAAGCGAGGAGGATTATATCCTGCTCGACGTCAGGACTCAGGAGGAATACGAGAGCGGACACATCCCGGGCGCCGTATGTATCCCGAACGAGAGCATCGGGATCGAAGAGATCGCCGCGCTGCCCGATAAGGATCAGCTGATTCTGGTCTACTGCCGCAGCGGACGGCGCAGCAAGGAGGCGGCGCAGAAGCTCGCCGATCTCGGCTATACCAACGTCAAAGAGTTCGGCGGCATCATCGACTGGACGGGAGAGATCATAGGGTGACTGTAACAATCCGAACCTGCTGAAAATGGCATTATTTCAGCAATTTACGGCTTGTCAAGCTTGGCAGGCGCCAGCCTGCCGGCGCTCTCCGCACCGCAACTTGCTCAAAATCCTGCTCATTTTCAGTCCTGTGGGAGTTTTGGCGGAGCAGATTTTTGTCTGACCGCGGCAAAACCACAGTGAACCCTGACGGGTTCACGCGGATTTTAACAAAGGACAGGCGGAAATATGCCCGTCAAAACCACGGTTTGGATTATTACAGTTACCCTAACCGGTTCCGAATCATAACAAAGCGATCCCGCGAGATACGAAAGGACTAAATGATGAAAAACAGACTGGTACCATTGATATTGGCGCTCGCGCTGGTTTTGAGCGGCGTGCTGACAGCTTGCGGAGATAGGGATAACGGCGCTTCGCCCAAGATGACGCCGCCCACGGAGGGTGCTGTCAGGAGCATTGCGATACAGCAGGACACACAGGCGATCGACAGTGATCGGAAAAGCGATGCAGAAGATACGTCTGCCGCAGGAGATGAAGCGTCATCGGACGACTCTTCCGACGCGTCATCAAGCGTTTCCTCGGATGCCTCTTCTGATGGAGCATCGTCATCATCGGCTTCGAGCGCATCCTCGGACGCTTCCTCCTCAGCTCAGGAGACCCACGCGCCCAACCCGGCTTATCAGGACGGCGATCTGCCGTCTTTCACCGTCACCCTGACCGATACCTCCGACAGCCAAAAGACCTATTCCGCGTCGTGCAGCTATGCGACAAAGGAAGAAGAATACGCTGTTGCCGCTTTCTTTTTGCCGGGCGGCGAATACGAGGTGAAGGTGTTCGAATACAACGAGAGCAAGGATAAGGGCGAACCGCTTGCGTCGGGCAGATTCAATAACGATATCGCGGCGGATAAGCGCAATAATATCCAGATAAAATATACGCCCTCGAGCGGGAAGATCGAGGTGCTGGAGAAGACTGTGACCAGAACGCAGTAATACCATCAGAAAATAATCAAGACCGGCTCGGGTGAGCCGGTCTTTTCAACTGAAGGTATTTAATAATCGACATATTCGGTGTGACCGTCGGAATAAACGATCTGATAGTAGCCGTGTCCGGAACCGTCGCAGTCGGGGAACTGTGTTCTGGATACCTCATAAACTTCATTGGGGCTGTCGCCGCCCTGACCGTCGGAGCCGGAACTGCTCGAAGTGCCGGGGTCGTAGGAGCCGGCTGAGTTATCGGAGCCGCTGTTCGAAGCCGAACCGTAGGTGACGATCCTGTTGACAGCAGCTTTGGTGATTTTTTCGCTGATCGCCTCGCGGCTGTCCTCTTCGCCGTCGACATATTTGACCTTGTAGGTAACCTCTTTTTCGCCCTTGGCGCCCTCCTGCGTTACCTCGCTGGAGCCTGCCGCCATAGAATCGCTGTATCTCTCTTCGGTAGTGTAGTCGATTTCTTCGGTTTTTGTCTCTTCTTTATACTCAACGCGCTTGATGACGAGCTTCATACCGTCGGTGATCGCTGCGTCAAGCTTCTCGCTGACCTCGTCGTCCTCGCCTAGGGTGATTTTCTGATCGGTCAGGAAATCCTGAACAGTGCCCTCCTTGGCGGCGATCTCTTCTGTCTTGCCGTCAACGGTCAGTTCAACCAGCATACCCTTGACGAGATTGATGACCATACCGTCTTTGAGATAACTGCTTTCGGATACGTCGGAGGTCACGTTCTCTTCCGTTTTGAACGCCGCCTTTTTAATAGCGTCTGCAACCGTACCGCCGACGATCTCAACTTCTTTCTTTTCATCGCCGTATACGACGGTGACCTTGGCATAGCGTTTGACAAGGATCTCTTTGGTATCGGCGGCTATTTTCGTCTGCAGCGCAGGATCGGTCTCGTCCTTCTCGCCGAGACTGATTCCCGCCGCCTCAAGCGTTTGTTTTACGGTCTTGTCGGTAGAGGTGGTGACCTGCGTTTTTGTGCCCATGTCACTGATCTCCAGTGTTACCTCCTGACCGCCGCAGGCGACCAAAAGCCCCATGAGCAGACATACTGCTGTCAGCAGCGCCGCAAGCTTGGAAAACTTCATTTTTGAATGCATAATGGTTTCTCCTTCCATTTGTTTATTTCACAGAATCTATTTTATCAACCGAAGCATGATAAACCTTTGTAAAGCTGCTGCCGGAACCGATGATAACGTCGATCTCCAGCTCCCGGTCCGCATAATCTGACGCGGGTACATAAATGACATAATTGTCGCAGTTGTCATCTTTCGGCAGCATGAACGCCTCGTAATCGACGGCTTTGCCGCCCGAGGGCGTCACCCGCAGATATACCGCGGCGTCCTCGCCGCACAGACCGCTGTCAACGGATGCGCTCAGCGCAAGATACATCCTGTTCGCCTCCAAGATTTCGCCGCTTACCGTTGCTTCTCCCTCGATCGTACTGTCGATATTCAACACACGCTTGGGCGACGGGATGACAGGCGGACTCTCTAAAAACCATGAAATGTTGCGTTCGACGATCTCAAATATGACCGTATCCGCCATGCCGTTCATATTATCGAGTGCGACGTTGACAGGCTTTGACTTGGTAAAATGAGCGTTGCCATAGGCATTCGCAAAGAACGGGAGCAGCGAATTGCCGAAGGAATCGCGGTACATATACAGCGAGCCGGAGGCAGAGGGGTTCTCGGTGATGATAATGGGATCCTCCACCGATTGCGTCTGTGTAACATATGAGAAAGCCTCGTCGATGCCGTATTGATAGTTATACTCTGTCAGCGAGGATGAGGGATAGAGCATCTTGGCAAGATCTCCGTGAAAATCCTTGACGCGCGTTGCTTCAGCGGAGCTGTAATCGTTATGGTTCTTGCCGAGCGCGTCGAGCGCCGCGTTATATACCATCAGAGCGCCCTTGTTGTTCCAGTGCGAATCCTGCTTCAGATACATGACCTCGTCCTGTGACCGGAACAGTGAAAACAGATCGAGATAGTTGACGCTGCTGTCAGCCAGCGCTTGATGAAGCTTGTCCCGGTTGTGTTCATCCGATGCATTTTTTTGATAGTAGTACGGCATATTCCCGGGATAGAGAGTATTCTTGTTGGGAGCTACGGTTAAGAGGAACTTTGATCCCTGCGACTCGACATATTCCTGTACCAGCTCCAGATTGCGGACAATGCCGTTTGCCTCGTGCTGAGAAAGGGTGTTCCTGCCGAGAAAATCATCGAGTGTGGAGGAGTAATACAGCCAGCCGTCCGTGCCGACTGTGACAGTATCGAGATTGGAGGTTTTGAAGAGCGTCGACTGTATCCGGGCGTCTGTGTCGATCAGCTGGGGGCGAAAAGCAAGGTGCTTTTCAAAATAGGAGCCCAGCTCCGGCAGATAATTGCTGTTGAAACCGCCCTCATCGGTTTTGACGGCGGGGAATGGCGTTTCCGGCTCGTTGCCTATGCGCTCATTTGTCGCCCAAAAGGTCATTCCCAGCGAGGGGACCACACAAAGCGCCATACACAGGATCACGAAAAACAGCGGTAAACTCTTTTTCATCATTATGCCGCCTTTCTAGAATCTGAAGTAAATAAAGGGATTATACGAGGTGGCGGACAGTCTGACGATGCACCAAAGGAGCAGTGCGAACGCCAGTACATACAGAATGATCTGTACCGCCTTCCATTTGCCGCTCAGCGCCTTTTCGCCGTAAAGGTTCGCTCTGATCCTGTCGGCGAGCGGACGGATCGGCGCGCAGCCGATGATTGCGGCAATGAGCATCGCGATGAACCACGGGGTCAGTTGGGTGAGCGCAAGACTCAGCGAGCTGTCGGAAAAGCCGAAGCCCGCAAACATTTTTCCTATCATCGCAAAGCCCTGTCCGATGGTATCGGCGCGGAACAGCACAAAGCCGACCGTGACCACGAGCACGGTATAGATGCGCACAAGGAATCGCGGCAGCTTTTTCACAAAGGGCACGGCTCCTTCAAAGAGCAGAAATAAGCCGTGATAAATGCCCCAAAGCACAAAGGTCCAGCTCGCGCCGTGCCACAGACCGGTGCAGAAAAACACGATCATCTTGTTCAGATAAGTGCGCGCCTTTCCCTTGCGGTTGCCGCCCAGCGGGATATACAGGTATTCCTTGAACCATGTGGACAGCGAGATATGCCAGCGGCGCCAAAAGTCCTGAATACCCACGGCGCCGTAGGGATACAGGAAATTTTCCTTGAACTCAAAGCCGAACATCAGCCCCAGACCGATCGCCATATCGGAGTAGCCGCAGAAATCGTAGTAGATCTGGAAGAGATAGGCGATCGCTCCCAGCCACGCGGTGGGAAGCGATAATGCGCTCATGTCGGCGGAGAAGATGATATCCGCCGTCTGCCCCATCGTGTTGGCGATCAGCACCTTTTTGCCGAGACCGCAGACAAACCGCCTGAGCCCGCGTGCGATCTTGTCAAGATTTTGAGCGCGATTGGTGATCTGACGATCGATATCGCGGTATTTGACGATCGGACCCGCGATCAGCTGCGGAAAGAAGCTGATATACAGCAGGACGTTGAAATAGTTCTTCTGCACGGCGGCGTCGCCCCGATAGACGTCGATCACATAGGACAGCGCCTGAAAGGTGAAGAAGGAGATGCCGACCGGCAGAGCGATCTGCGGCACCGGGATGGACAGCGAAAAAACGCTGTTGAGAGTGCCGACCAAAAAGCCGGTATACTTGAACACGCCGAGGATGCCGAGATTGATGATGACAGCCGTTATCAAAGCGGCCTTGTTTTGTCGGTTTTCCGATGATCTTACCAGCCGGGCACAGATATAGTTGAGAACGGAGCTGAAAATCATCAGCAGCACATAGACAGGTTCGCCATAGGCGTAAAACACCAGACTGGCGGCGATCAGCAGCCCGTTTCGGAACCTCAGGTTCGGTATCAGCGAGTAGATCAAAAATACCGCCGGTAAGAATATACACAAGAATGTAAGAGAACTAAAAACCATAAACAGCCTTTCTTTCAGATAATACCGATCTGTTTTCGGCTATATATGCCGGTATAGGCAGCGGACAAATTCGAAGCCGCCGGGAACAGTACGGTATTTTCTGTTTCAGAGTGTTATTTCCAAACTGCTTTGCCGTTCTCGATCGTCAGCTCCGCCGTGAAATAGGTTTTCAGCGACCAGTAGTGACTTTTCATCATATAGGCGTGATACGCGGGAACGTTGTAAGTCGGGATGTTCGCGTCGACGTCGCAGATCAGCCATTTGCCGTCGACATATACCTCGGTCCATCCGTGGGGCAGGCTGCCGGTGATACCGACGCCGACGCGGGCGCGATAGCCTGCCATGCGGGCAAGACAGCAGAAAGCGGCGGCATAGCGGTAGCAGTTACCGTTATGGTTTTTGAAGCATGATACAGCCAAAGCGGGAATATCGGAAGCCTTGGCAGGCGGATCGTAGTAGCGCTTATAGGGGTAGTTATTCGCCAGATACATAAAACCGTTTTTCATCTTTTCCTTCATAGTGCTTCCCTTGCAGTTTTCAGCCATAAAGGCGGCGGCTAAACGGATTTCCTCACTTTCACAGCACACGCCGTCCTTGTCGGCGTAATAATAATCGGTACCGCTCTTGACGATGGTGTCGCGGCTGAGCTTTCCGCTGCTGCTGTAGTAGTAGAGCTTGCCGTTGATGCGCTTGAGTCCGCTGCGCAGATAGCCTTCGTCAAAGAAATAGGTGTTGTTGCCGTATTCAACCTTTCCGTTGACGATATTTCCGTCCTGATAATACCTGACGTCGTCGAGGTAAGCGCTGATGAGGCTGCCGTCTTCATCCAGATAGCGGAGCGTGTACGCATAAATATCGCCTTCCCGTATGTCTGTATCAAGATAGGAGGTATCGTCTGTGGAGTTGAACAGCCTGCTCCATGAGCCGCCGAGCGTCTTACGATAGAGACGGTAGGCGGCGACGCCCTCACCCGCGTTCCATTCGACCAGGCTGCCGTCCTGAGAGGCGCTGACCGAGCTGATCTCGGGCGGTGCGTAGAAGAGATTTGCGAAGCCCTGATGCACAAAATCAGATACAAAGTCTTCATTATTATTCAGACAGCGGATCGTATAAACGCGGACCTCGCCCGGTTTTACGGAGGTATCGGTATACTCAGTCGTCTTCATGGAGGCGAGTCTGGTCCAGCTGCCGCTGTTATTCTTATAATAAACGCGATAGAGATCGGCGCCTTTGACGGCGTCCCACTTTATTTTTGCACCGTTTTCCAGATTCTCAAAGGAGGTGACGCGCGGCGCCGCGACATAGCTGATCTTCTTTCCGGCGCGGTAATCGCTGGTGAAATCTGCGCTGTCGGCGGAAATGCAGCGTACGGTATAGGTGTAGCTGTTGCCGGAGCG